>DATBGE010000199.1:0-13667 GCA_036558125.1 Gemmatimonadales bacterium
GTCGGCACCGAGGAGTCCGGTGGCCTTCTGCCCGCACGCCGGGTACTCCCGGACCGGAGTCTCCGGAGAGATGGGGCCGGCGTAGCAGGGCATGAGGTCGGAGATCTCCTGGCCGATCGGTACCCCGGCGATTGTGAGCCGTCGGCGGATGCCATAGTTGCATTGAACCAGCACACCCACCGTAAAGCCGCCGGCTGCGCTGCTCAGCTTGCGAGACGAAGTCCCGATCCCACCCTTGAACTCGTGGCAGACCATGCCGGTCCCGCCTCCCACATTCCCTTCGACGACCGGCCCGCCTTCAGCCTTGTCCAGCGCGGTGAACGCGTGCTGTTTGGTGATGTGAAATCCGTCGATGTCGTTGAGTCCGCCATCCCAGGTCTCGGCCACCACCGGAAGCGCCCAGAGAAAATCGTCGTAGCCTCGCTCGATGGCCCATTCGATCACCGCGTCGCGCACCACTCCGACGCTCATCGTGTTGGTGATCATCACCGGGCCCCAGAGAAAGCCCGATTCCTCGACCCACGTCGTCCCGGTCATTTCGCCATTGCCGTTGAGGGTCCACCAGGCGGCGAAGACCGGATCGGAATCCTTCTTTCCCCGCGGCAAGACCGCGGTAACCCCGGTACGGACCGGGCCCTTGCCCCGCTGCAGCTCTCCCTCGCCCTGGATCAGCGTCACCTGACCGACTTCAACCCCCTTCACGTCGGTGATGGCGTTGAGCGGACCCGGGCTTCCGCCGAAGGGAATGCCCCAATCACGGGCTCGCGGCTTCGTCTGCTGGGATGGCAAGCTGCTCGGCAGTGCCAGGAGCAAGCCGAGACAGAGTGTCCTGACCGAAAGACGACGCGCCATGGCCCTCGGAGGTTGGCGTAAGGGTAGAGATGCTTTAAGCTACTGCGCCCGAGTATCTCCCGCACATTCATCCGACGACGACCATGCGCCCCCGAGATCGCATTCTGGCCAATCTCGAAGCCACCTATCGTGAGCAGTACGATCGGGCCCGAACCGAGCAGCAGGCGGCCCGCATGGCGGAGCTCGATGCGGGATATCAGCGCGATCAGCTCATGCTGGAGATCCTGCTCGACATCCGTGACCTGCTGATGACCTCGCGCGGGCTCCCGCCGGCTTCCCCAAACCCCGGATCCCAGAGCTGATGGCTATTCCTCGTGCCGTTACTTCATTCCCGTCGGGCCGGTCCGTCTCATTCGCCCTGTCCGCCCTGTTCGCCTTTCCCGCCTGCTCTCCATTGCCTCCCGCCGATCTCATCGTCTTCGGAAAGGTCTGGACCGGAGATTCGACGGCGCCCTGGGCTGAGGCCGTCGCCACCCGGGGCGACACCATCCTCGCGGTGGGAGACAGCGGGGACATCGCGCGTTACGCGGGGGACCACACTCGAATCCTGGCCAATGGGAAAGCGCTGGTAACTCCCGGATTCATGGATGGCCACGTGCACTTCCTGGATGGGGGCTATCAGCTCGCGAGCGTGGATCTCCGGAGCGCCGATTCACCGGCCGAGTTCATCACCCGGCTCAAGAATTTCGCCGCTGAACGCCGACCCGGAGAATGGATTCTCGGCGGAGACTGGGATCACGAGCGCTGGCCCGGGACTCCACTCCCGCGCAAGGAATGGATCGATTCCGTCACCCCCAGGAATCCCGTGCTGGTGAGCCGTCTCGATGGCCACATGGCGCTGGCCAACAGCCTGGCCCTCAAGGCTGCCGGGATCGATCGCAAGACTCCCGATATCCCCGGAGGCGTTATCGTCCGCGACCGCCGCACCGGTGAACCGACCGGCGTCCTCAAGGACGGGGCCATGGATCCCGCCTACGAAGCGGTGCCTGACAATTCCGCCGAGGAGGACGATCGTGCGGTGGCCCGCGCGATGGAGTTTCTCGCCTCAAAGGGCGTCACCGCGATCGCCTCGGTGAGCGCCGGGTGGAAGCAGGTAGCGGCGGTGAAGCGCGCTCAGCACAACGGCACGCTGACTGTACGGATTGCTCTGTTCCCTGCTCTTGCCGACTGGCACCGGGTCGCCGACACCGTCGCGGCCGACGGTCCGGGAGACGACTGGGTCCGTCTCGACGGCGTGAAGGGATTCATGGATGGCTCGCTGGGCTCGACGACGGCGTACTTCTTCGAGCCTTACAACGATGACCCGACGACTCCAGGCATCCTGGTCACTCCACCCGATTCGATGAAAGCCTGGATCGGCGCGGCGGATTCCGCGGGGCTGCAGGTGGTGGTACACGCGATCGGCGAGCGGGCCAACGCGATGCTGGTCGACATCTACGACAGTGTGGGAACCGCGCACGGAGCTCGCGACCGCCGATTCCGTATCGAGCACGCCCAGCACCTCCGCCCCCAGGAAGTCGACCGGATCGCCCGGCTCGGCGTAATTGCTTCGATGCAACCTTATCACGTGATCGACGACGGGCGCTGGGCCGAGAAGCGACTCGGCCCGGTGCGGGTGCACGACAGCTACGTATTCCGCTCCTTACTCGACAAGGGAGCGCGGCTCGCGTTTGGCTCGGACTGGACGGTAGCACCGATCGACCCGATCCTCGGCCTCTATGCCGCCGTCACTCGCCGTACCCTTGATGACAAGAACCCCGGCGGCTGGCTTCCCGAGCAGAAGATCACGCTCGATGAGGCGCTGCGGGCTTACACTGCGGGGAATGCCTATGGTGTCTTTGCCGAGAAGACGCGGGGGATGATCAAGCCTGGCTACCGGGCGGATCTGGTGCTTTTAGACCAGGATCTCTTCTCGATTGCACCTGAAGCGATTGAATCGGCGCAGGTCCGGGTCACCGTTGTTGGAGGTAAGGTGGTCTACGAAGCTAAGTCAGGAGGGCAGTAGAGAGTAAGAATCGGACAGCTAACATCACCTCGTCGTATTTCTTGACGGCAAAAGAAATTTTCAGAACTCCCCGCTAGCGCCGCGCGGGGGTTTCTGCGCATTATGACTCATCCCAAATCCAATGAGCCTGCCCGGATGTTCCTCATGAGGAGGACGGTGGTGTTGTGTGCGCTGGTGGCCGCCTCTCCCTTGAAGGCCGTCGCCCAGGGAGCGTCGGAGCGTAGTCTCGATTCGCTCATCACTCGCGCGGCGGCTGATGTGAACGACCCCACGGCGCACTACAACCTCGCCATGGGTTTCTGGGACAAGAAGCGATGGGACGAAGCGGAGAAGGAGCTTCACACCGCTGTCACGATCGCCCCCGCATACGCCGAGGCCTACCTCGCCCTCTCCGCATTACCCAAGGCTAAGGGAGAGAAGTATTGGAAGAAGCGCCTGAAGGCCGAGGGCCAGGAAGCGGTCCGTGCCGTCTTCGTGGAGAGCAACAGTCACTACCGCCAAGCCTTCCTGCTGAATCCGCTGGTTGATTTGGGCGTGTTGGGAAAGTTCGAGGCTGAGGATCGGGTCACATTCAGAGTGAATGGCCGGTACCTGATCGCTCTCGTGCCGCCCTGGTGGTCCGACGAAGTGGAGAAGGGAATCAACGATTTCCGGCAGGCCCGCTACGACACCGCGTTCGATCGCTTCCAGAAGGTTATCGCGGACCGGCGTATCGGGGGCGATACTCTCGCTCCAATGCCGGTTCTCTGGTATCACGGCCTGGCCGCGGCTCATCTTGCCAATTTCGACACCGCCGTCCGGGACTTTGCGGTCCTCACGGGTCGAGGTGTCGCGATCGAAAAGGCCCGGTCGGAGCCGGACGTGACGCTGCCACTGCTCACTAACGATTATCGCTACGTTCTGGCGACGATGCTGTATCTGGGCGGGCGATACGATGACGCGATCCCGACCTTCAAACGAACCCTGGAAATCGACCCGGCGCTATACGTCTCTCACGTCCAGCTGGCGAGGATTTACAGCGCCGCCCGTATGTGGGACGAAGCGATCAGGGAACGTCAGGCCGCGGTCGACGCCAATGCGGAAGACGCGGATCTCTACCTGGAGCTTGGGGCGACGCTCTTGCAGTCCGGTCGGACAGCCGACGCCGAGGAGCCGTTGCGACGCGCTGCGGAGATGAACCCGCGGGACTCCCGGATCCCTTACCTGCTGGGAATGGTCCTCACGCAGCTCGGCAAGGAGTCCGAGGCTCGCGTGGCGTTTCAGCGCTTTCTGGACATCGCACCGAGCGGCTATGCCGATCAAATCCAGGAGGTGAAGGCCCGACTGGTCGCCACACCGCAATGATACTCACCAAGTTTGCGACACTGCGAAGCGTGATGTCGAATTTCCGGTGAGTGAAGGAATTTTGAAGGCCCCCCGGCTGGCGCCGAGCGGGCCATTTGCGCATACTCCCGCATCCCGATTCCAGCGAGCCAGCCCGGATGTTCCTCATGAGGAGGATCTTGGTGTGCGCGTGTCTGGTGATGGCGGCCACTCCGCTGCACGCGCAGAAGGTGAAGCTGCTGGTTCCGTTGGACTCTCTCATCGCTCGGGTGCAGCGCGACTCGAACGATGCCCCGGCCCACTACGAAGTGGCGCTCGGCTACTGGTTGGCGAAGAAGTACGATCTCGCCGAAGCCCATTTGCGGGAGGCGATCGCCATCGAGCCGAAAACCGCGACGGCCTACCTCGCTCTCTCTTACCTTCCCTTCGCCCGCAACTACGGGTTGTGGGGTGATGTAGAGAAAGGGAAAGTCCCGGCGGAGTGGTCGGCGAAAATAGAGGAGGCAGACCACTTCCGTAGACAAGCCTTCCTGCTGGACCCGCTGGTGGATCTCAGGCCGCTCGCCCTGATGATCCCGCCCACCGGCACCTTCGGCCTCTCGCGCCGCGAGTCCGCGCTCTACACCTACGTCATGAACGGGTTGGGGAGCTTCTGGACCGGCGACTACAGCAGGGCCTACCAGTTCTTCAGCTCCATTGTGGAAGGCTCGACCGAAGAGGATCGGAAGAAATTTGCCGACTGGTTCCTCTGGTACGAGGGCCTCGCGGCAACCCACACCTTCCAGTATTCCCGCGGAGTCGCCGATTTCCGCCTCCTCGTCGACCGTGCGGTTGCGCGGGAGAACCCCGATTCCAATGCGATAGTGCCGTTCGAGGACGCCAATGAATTCCGCTATTCCCTGGCCGTAATCCTGGACAAGGGGGGACAGCAGGCGGAAGCGATCAAGCTGCTTCAGGAATCGATGACCAGCGACCTCGGCCTGTACATGGCGCATGTGAGGCTGGCCGAGATCTACGAGGAGCAGCATCGCACCAAGAGCGCGTTACAGGAGCGGCGTCGGGCGCTGGAGGCGAGTCCCGACGATCCCAGCCTGTTGTACGACCTGGGCGAAGCCCTCTACCGCGCCGGCGAGCTCTCCGACGCGTACGGGTTTCTGGAGAAGGCCGTGCAGGCCAATCCGAGAAGCGCCCGCGCTCTCTACATGTTCGGATCAGTCGCCCAGAAGTTGGAGCAGACGGAGGAGGCGAAGGAGGCGTACACCCGGTTCATCGCGATGGCTCCCAGCAGATTTCAGGAGCAGATCGTGGAGGCTGGCCACCGACTGGAGACTATGAAATGAGCAAGCTTCGGATTGGAATGTCCGCCTGTGTCGTCGCCCTCGTCGTCATGGCAGGACTTCCTGCGAACAGCTTCGCACAGCGCATCAAGATGTCGGTAAAGGTTCCCGAGCTGGAAACTCGGGTCAAACAGGACTCCAATGATGCCGCGGCGCACTACAACCTCGCCCTGGGCTACTGGAGCGAGAAGCGCTACGACGAGGCGGAAAAGCAGCTCAGAGCTGCCATCCAGGTCGAGCCGCGCTTCGCAGTGGCACACCTGGGGCTGGCATTCCTCCCTTACGCCCGGCGGTCCAAGCTGTTCGTTGAGGCTTATGAGGACGACGTACCTGCCGAGTGGAAGCCGAAGCTCGAGGAGGCGGACCGGGAGTTTCGGCATGCCTTCATGATTGATCCACTGGTGGATCTGCGGATCATCGGCGCGGTCACTCCATCAAGCCCCGACTTCGTCGGCATTTCCAAGGCCTGGGGTGAAGACTGGGCCTTGTATCTCCAGGGCTATGAGGACTGTCAGGAAGGGAAATACGAGGACTGCAACGGCCGCTTCGCCGCGTTCATCAAATCCATCGACGGCGATCGGTTCGGTGATCGGATCCCGGATATCGTTCTCTGGTACAAGGGTCTTGCGGCCGCACACATCGGCAAGTTCGACGACGCCGTCGCGCATTTCCAGACCCTGATGGATCGCGATTCCACCCGGATGAGGGTACGCCAGGAAAAGGGGTACGATCCGCATCTCTCCCTTCGCACCAACGAGTATCGCTACACCCTGGCCACCATCAAGCAGGCGGCGGGAAAGACTGTCGAGGCGCGGGCCTTGTATCAGGAAGCCCTCGCCAATGACATCGGCCTCTACATGGCGCACGTCCAGCTGGCCGGCCTGGCGGAGATGGAGCGTGACTTCGCGACCGCGATCGCCGAGCGGCGCCGCGCGGTGGATGCCAACCCCGACGACCCGAGCCTCCTCACCGACCTGGGCGTGACTCTGGGGAAGTCGGGGCAGATGCAGGAGGCGGTCGAGATGCTGGAGCGTGCTGCGGACGCCAACCCGCGGGACTCCCGCCCGCTCTACTGGTTGGGTATCGGATACACCCAGTTGAATCGCATTCCAGATGCGCGCAAATCGTTTACCCAGTTCATCGAGATGGCCCCGAGCCGGTACGACAAACAGATCGCCGCGGCCAAAGATCGTCTCGCCAAGCTTCCCCAGTGAGAATGGAGAAGGTCCGCCTCATGCCCAGGCAACGTCGACTCCTTCAGGCCGGCCTGGTGCTGGTCGGCCTGCTCGCCGCCCCCGTCCCGCTCGCAGCGCAGGCCTCCTACGAGCAGCTCCAGACCTTCTCGAGCATCATCAACCAGATCCGCCTCAACTATGTGGACTCCGTGACCTATGCCGAACTGGTCCACGCGGCGATTGATGGTGTGCTCGAGTCCCTCGATCCCCACAGCCGTTTCCTGAGCCGCGCCGACGGAGAGCGGGAGGCAGCCTACGAAGCTGGAGAACTCGCCGGAACCGGCATTGTGCTCGAGGATGTAGACGACGCGCCAACCGTGCAGACAGTCATCCTGGGGAGCCCCGCGTCGAGGGCCGGGGTTCAGCCCGGTGACCGGGTGCTCACAGTCAACGACACGTCGGTCTCGGGCCTCCGCGCGCAGACCATCCAGTTACGCCTGCTAGGCGAGAAAGGCAGCAAGGTCCGTCTCAGCCTCGAAAGGGGTCCCCGGCTCAGTCCCCAGACGGTGCGGGTGACGGTGAAGCACGATTTCATCAATCCCAAGTCGGTTACGACCGTCCACATGCTCGACGCCTCGACCGGCTACATCCGTCTCTCCGGCTTCCATGAAAAGGGTGGACCCGAGATGAACGACGGACTGAAAAAGCTGAAGGGAGACGGGGCAAAGCGCGTAGTGCTGGACCTGAGAGGCAATCCGGGTGGGTTGGTCTTCGCCTCGGTGGACATCGCCTCCCTCTTCTTCCGGAAGGGAACCCTGGTCTTCCGCACCGAGGGCAGGATCCGGAGCGCCAACAAGGAGTTCAACACCGAAAAGGACGGCTCGTTCAGCGATCTGCCGCTTCTCGTGCTGGTGGACCACGGCAGCGCCTCGGCAGCTGAGGCTCTGGCCGCTTCTCTCCAGGATCATGATCGCGCGCTGCTGCTCGGCCGGCGCACCTTTGGCAAGGCGCTGATGCAGGCGCCTCTCCCGGTGCCTCCTCAAGGTGATGTCGTCTGGCTCACGATCGGTCGGGTGGTGACGCCGAGCGGCCGCATCATTCAGCGAGCCTATCATGGCCTCAAGACCGAGCAATACTACAGTTTCGCGGGAAAGTCCGGCGCCGAGGAGGACACGGTCAAGACTTACCAGACCGAGCATGGCCGGAGCGTGCGAGGCGGTGGCGGAGTCGTTCCCGACATCACGCTGCCCGAGCCCGCAGTGTTACCGCCATGGTTCTTCGCGGCCGCGGACAGCGGCTTCGACACCGCTGTTTCCGACAGCGTCGCCGCCACCCTGCCGAAGGATCCCGCCGCCCGGCTGAAATGGTTCGATGCGGTTCCCGACTGGCAGACCAGCCTCGTCAAGCCGTTTCTCGATCGGGTCCACTCGCGGCTCCAGATCAATGCCGAGCCCGATTCAGCCCTCTCGGCCCGGCTGGGGCGCATCCTTGCCTACCGGGTCTCCGAAGTCCGCTGGGGTCCCGACGCGCTTGAGGAAATGGTGCTCCACAACGACCCTGATCTCCGCGCTGCCTCGAATTACACCAACCGGATCAGCGAGGAGCTGAGCGGGAAGCATTGAGGATTGGAGATTGCCGATTGCAGATTGAAGATTGAGCGTGTCCGGGCTCCGGATTAGCGAGGCAGTTCAATCTTCAATCTGCAATCGGCAATCTTCAATTTCCGTCCCTTGTCCCACCCCCGCTGGCCTTTCATCTTTGTGGTATGGCCACCCGTTCCCGTAACGCGCCGAAGACCTCCCGAATACTCTCCAAGGCCGACCTCCTCGACATCTACCGCCTGATCCTGCTTTCCCGGCGTCTCGATGACCGGGAGATCCAGCTCAAGCGGCAGAACAAGATCTTCTTCCAGATCTCGGGCGCGGGCCACGAAGCCGTGCTGGCGGCCGCCTCCAAGGTTTTCCGCTCCGGGTACGACTGGTTCTACACCTACTATCGCGACCGGGCGCTCTGTCTTGGCCTGGGGATGACCGCGACCGAGCAACTACTCTCCGCGGTTGGCGCGGCCGATGATCCCAACTCCGGCGGCCGCCAGATGCCCTCTCACTGGGGGCACAAGGACTACAACATCGTCAGCGCCTCGAGTCCGACCGGCACCCAGTTTCTGCAGGCCGTCGGATGCGCCGAGGCCTGGCTCCGCTACAGCAAGGTGCAGGGACTTCCCGATAGCGTGACCGGCCCCTACGGCGACGAGGTCGTCTTCTGTTCGTCGGGAGACGGCACCACCAGCGAGGGCGAATTCTGGGAAGCGCTGAACTCGGCCTGCAATCTCAAGCTGCCGGTCGTGTTTCTGATTGAAGACAACAAGTACGCCATTTCGGTTCCGGTTGAGGTGAACACCGCCGGCGGATCAATCTCCAAGCTGGTAACCGGGTTCCCCAATCTGTTCATCGAGGAAGTAGACGGCTGCGATCCCATCGCTTCCTTCGAGACGCTGCACCGGGCGGTAGACCACTGCCGAGCCCACAAGGGTCCCGCGCTGGTTCATGCCCACGTGATCCGGCCCTACAGCCATTCGCTTTCCGACGACGAGGTGCACTATCGCTGCGCCGCGGAGCGGGACGAGGACGCGAAGAAGGACCCGGTCACCCGGTTCCCCAAGCACTTGTTGGAGCAGGGTCTCGCGACCGAAGCCGAGCTGGAGGCGATCCGTGCCGAGGTGGAGGAAGAGGTACGAATCGCGACCGAGACGGCGCTGGCCTCACCGCAGCCCGCACTCGATACGGTCTACCAGTACGTCTACTCGCCGGACGTGGATCCCACGTCGGAGCAGTTCGACACCGAGGAGGATCCGCGTTTCACCGGCGATCCGACGACGATGGTGGACCTGCTTAACAGCTGCCTCAAGGATGAGATGGCTCGGGATCCCCGGATCGTAGTTTTCGGGGAAGACGTTGCCGATGCCAGCCGCGAAGCGCAGCTGGCCGAGGTAAAGGGCAAGGGCGGCGTCTTCAAGGTGACGTGGGGACTCCAGAAAGCCTTCGGTTCCGACCGGGTGTACAACTCGCCGCTGGCCGAAGCCAACATCGTGGGGCGAGCGATTGGTCTTGCGACCCGCGGGCTCAAGCCGGTCGTCGAAATCCAGTTCTTCGATTACATCTGGCCGGCCTACATGCAGCTCCGGGACGAGCTGGCTCTCATGCGCTGGCGCTCGAACAATGCTTTCAGTGCGCCGGTCGTGGTGCGGACTACCTACGGTGGGTATCTGAAGGGCGGGTCGGTCTACCACTCGCAGACCGGGGCGGTCGTGTTTACCAGCGTCCCTGGTTTACGTGTCGTGTGTCCGTCGACCGCGCTCGACGCCAACGGTCTCCTCCGGACCGCGATCCGCTGTGAAGATCCGGTGCTCTTCCTCGAGCACAAGCACCTGTACCGTCAGACCTACAACAAGGCGCCGAATCCGGGACCTAATTTCATGATCCCCTTCGGCAAGGCCAAGGTTGTACGAGAGGGAACCGATCTGACGGTGGTGACCTATGGCGCCGTCGTGCAGCGTGCGCTCGTCGCGGCAAAGGAAGCCGAGGAAGCGCACGGCTTGAGCGTTGAAGTGATCGACCTGCGCTGCTTGACGCCGGTGGACTGGGACTCGGTCATGAGCTCAGTCAGGAAGACCAACCGGGTCATCGTTGCTTACGAGGATTCTCTCTCCTGGGGCTACGGAGCCGAGCTGGCCGCCCGCATTGCCGATGAGGCCTTCGAGTGGCTCGATGCCCCGGTCCGCCGGGTTGCCTCGACCGACACCTTCGTCGCGTATGCCCCGCAGCTGGAAGACGTGATCCTGCCGCAGGTGGAGCATCTCCGCGCGGCGATGATCGAAATCGCAGGCTACTGAGCCGGGCTAGGCGCGCCCGGGATCGGTAGCTCGATTCCCTCCGCCGGATATCCGAGCCGCTCCCCCAGTCTGCCGCAGGCAAGTCCCGCCACCAGGTCGTAGATCGCATGCATCGCCATGACGATGTAGAGCGAGCCCGACCAGATCACCAGTCCCTGCATCGCCAGCGCCACGATGGCGACGATCACGGCGCTCTTCCAGCCCTGGAGGATGTGGGAGAAGCCGAACACGACTGAGACGACGATCGCGGCCGGCAGCGCCTCTCCCAGGAGTCGCGAGAGCAGGATGAACATCACGCCGCGATAGGTCAGTTCCTCTCCAAAGCCCGCCGCCAGAGAAACTCCGGCCCACAACCAGCGCTCCCGAGGCGTCCGCGGCATGGACATGTGGAGCTTTCGCTCCCGGCGCGCGATGGATTGTCTCAAGTGAGGACCCAGCACTGCGAACCCTATGGCGAGGACGCCTGCTCCCAGCGACACTGCGCCGGGGTGAAAATTGAGCGGTGGAAAGAGGGGGATGTCTTCTCCCCAGGCGACCAGCAGCGACAACACGGCGAACACGACCTGGTTGACGATGACCGAGGCGAATAGTTGCGGCCGCGGTGGAAGGGGCTGGATTTCGAAATTCCGGCCCGAGCGGAAGGCAGCCCAGGGCAGGAACAATCCGAAAAAGGCCAGGTGGAAGATCCCGGGAAAACCGATCGACATCTGAGTGGCTTAACGCGGGGCCGGACCCAGCGTCTTCCTTTCGTGGTTCGGCGGCACCGTAGACTCACTCATCACAGAGAGGAAACGATGCGAGGCATAACCATCGGCCTGACCGCCATACTCGTCTTGGCGGTTGGCCACGAACTCAACGCCCAGTCGGTCACTCCTGAGCGAACCCTTCGCCAGGGGCGGGTGGAAATGCATGAGCGGCGGGAGTTGCGCCGGGATCGCCACGAGATTCGCCTGGATCGCCATGAGCTTCGCTCGGACCGGCGCGAAATTCGCCGAGACGTGCGGCACAGGGCCAGCCGTCATGAGCTGCGCCGCGACCGTCGTGATTTCCATCGGGATCGGCGTGACTTGAGACTCGACAGGCGGGATCTTCGACACTAGCAGCGAGTACCTAGTACCTAGTACCGAGTACGAAATGGCTGATGGGTTGCTTCCCACTCGCCCCCCACAGCAAAGTCTCACCGTACTCGGTACTCGGTACTCGGTACCAGGTACTAGGTACTAGGTACTAAGTACTTCTTACTTACCCAGCACCTCCCGAATCTCACTCGCCGCCACGATCGCATTGTCCACGTCCCGCGAAAGGGCCCGTGCCTGCTGTGTCGCCATGGTGAGATCACCCAGTGCAGCGGCGGCGTCGGCCGAGCGGAGGCGCAGCAGATCGAAGCGCACATTCTGCATTGCAAGGCAGCAGGACTCGAATTGGCCGGCGATCTGGTCGCGCCGTCCGCCCAAGTCGCGGATCGCCTTCTCCTGCCTCTCGAGCAGCGCAAGCCTCCGGGCCCGTTCCTCGTCATCCGGTTCGCGGTTAAGCGCGGTAATCCGCTCCCGGATCCGGTCGAGGTTCTGCGTGTCCACGTTGCTGTCCATCGCCTGTAGCGTCCGGGCCAACTCAGAGGCACGCAGGTAGAGACCATCTACGGTTGCTGCCACGTCCTCAGGAAGCATCTTCCGCTCCGCCGGCGTCAGGCGATCCAGCAGCTTGTAGATCGCCATCCGGTCCCCGAACGCCTGATTTACCGCCTGGTGTTGCGCCCCGAATTCGTCCCGGCTGGGCGCCGCGATCTGCTTCACGCCCTTGTGCCCCTTGCCTCCGGGAACCATCAGGGCATCGGGTGCCGGGGGACGGCTCAGCACGTCACGCCAGGTGTACCCCGCCTGCCAGAGCTTGGAGTAGTGAGTCAACAGGCCGAAGCCCATTCCCATCATCGGGAACAGGAACCACGGTTCGCTGATTCCGGTTGCGATGTTGACCATGAAGCACCCTGCCGAGATCGCGGCCCAGCGCGCGAAGTAGGCCCGGGTCTTCTGAACGATTTTCGGCTCGCCCGTATCGGGTACCGGGAGCGGAGTGTCGTCCCGCCGTTCCATGCGCCGGCTCGCCCGCTCGGTGTGCCGGTCCAGTCTCGCGCGCCAGTCGTCTCGCCCGCGCGGCGGTCCCGGCAGCGGCGGCCCCCCCTGTCCTGCCAGCTGGCGGCCCGCGCTCGGCCGTGACGGACGCTCGAGTCCTGAACGCGACTGCCCCCTCGTCTGGCCGGTAGGCCGGTAGCCAGTCACCGTCCGGCTCTCGAGCGCGCGACGCAACGCATCCGCCGAGGGCCATCTGCCCTCGGGATCCTTCTCGAGACACCGGGTCACGGCGAGATCGAGGTCCTCGGGCACTTCGGTCCGCAGCGTCTTGATCGGCTCGGGCATCTCGCTGATCTGTTTCATCAGGATACCCGCCACCGTTGGAGCATTGAACGGCAGCTCACCCGTCAGCATCTGATAGCTGACAATGCCGAGGCTGTAGAGGTCGCTCCGACCGTCGATTTCCTTTTCGCCGGCGGCCTGCTCGGGACTCATGTACTGCGGCGTGCCGATCGCGACACCCGCGCTGGTCAGGGTACCGCCGGACGAGCCCGACATCGCTTTCGCAATGCCGAAGTCCGTGACCATGACCCGGCCTCGAGTGCCTTCAAGGAGGATATTGTCCGGCTTGATGTCGCGGTGGATGACCGAAAGGGCATGTGCGGCGCTCAGCGCGTCCGCGGTCTCCTTCATGATGCGGCGGGCTTCTTCCACCGGCAGCCTGCCTCGTCGTTTGAGACGGGCGCCCAGCGACTCGCCGTCAACATATCCCATGATGAAATAGACCAGACCGTTGCCCTCACCTACCGAGTGAATTGGCACGATATGGGGATGAGACAGGCGCGCCGCGGTTTCGGCTTCGCGAGTGAAGCGAGCCCTGATTTCCTGCTGGAAGGCCAACTCGGGAGGGAGAACCTTGATGGCGACGCGACGTTTCAGGCGTTCGTCCCGTGCGCGGTAGACAACACCCATACCGCCGCGCCCGATTTCGCCCTCGATGGTGTAGGCATTGCC
>DATBGE010000200.1:0-17243 GCA_036558125.1 Gemmatimonadales bacterium
CACCACCGCCGTGCGACTGCTCCTGCGCAATGCCCACGCGATCGTGCTGGAAGCCAATTACGACGACGTCCTGCTGCGCACCAGCGGCTATCCCCCGTCGGTGCAGGCCAGGATAGCCGGATCCGGGGGACATCTGTCCAACCGGGCCGCGGCAGACTTGCTGGGGGACGTGCTACACGAGGGGCTGGAGCTGGTAGTTCTGGCGCATCTCAGTGAGCGCTGTAACACGCGGGAGGACGCGCGCGCCGCCGTGGCACCGGTACTGCGCCGTCGCGGCTGCGCCCTGCATGTGGCGAAGCAGCATGAGGCGCTGCCGGCGTTGGAGCTCCGGGGGACGGGGCTGCTTTTGTGAGTGAGGAGTGAGGAGTCAGGAGTCAGGAGTCAGGAATACCGATGGAGTAGGCCGAGAAGCAAAGTCAGTCCGCACTCCTCACTCCTTACTGGCTTTGGGTGTCCGGGTCCGGCGGCACGGGTATGCTGTCTGGCCGCGGAGTCGGATCCCCCATCCGGGTCAGCGTGATGGGCTTTTGAAGGTCCCCACCGGAAAGCGTCAGCTTGGTTCCCTTCACCTTGAATCCGTAGGTCACCCACTCGCCACCCAAGGCCAGGGCGACGCTGTCGCCCTTCTGGTGAATCCGCCAGCGCACGGTCTCGGTGCCGTAACTCGCACTCGAATCGGACCGCACGATGACGGTGCGGGGCGCGTCGGTGCGCTTGGCGTCCTTGAGGTCGGCCTGCCAGGTGCCGAGGATCGAGGGACCCTGTGCCGCGAGCGGCGCCGGCAGGAGGAGGGCGGTCGTGAGGAGGAGGGGTTTCATCATGGGGATAAAGATAGTGAGGAGTGAGGGAGCCATGAAAGAAGAAGGAGTGAAGAGTCAACCACCCTCCTCACTCCTTACTCATCACTCCTTACTCCTTACTGCTTAGTACATCCCACCCATGCCGCCGCCACCCGGGGCCGCCGGCGCCGGCTTCTCTTCCTTCCGCTCCACCACCACACACTCGGTCGTCAGCATGAGGCCGGCGATCGAGGCCGCGTTCTGCAGTGCGGTACGGGTGACCTTGGTCGGATCGATGACGCCCGACTTGACCAGGTCCTCGTAATTGTCGGTGGCGGCGTTGTAGCCAAAGTTCTTGTCCTTCGATTCCTTCACCTTGGCCACGACGATGGAGCCTTCGGCGCCCGCGTTCTGGGCGATCATGCGAATCGGCTCCTCGAGAGCGCGGCGGACGATGTCCACCCCGATCTTCTCATCGTCGGTGCCCTTGATCTTGTCCAGGACACCCTGGGCCCGGAGCAGCGCGACACCGCCGCCCGGCACGATGCCCTCTTCCACCGCGGCGCGAGTCGCGTGCAGCGCGTCCTCGACCCGAGCCTTCTTCTCCTTCATCTCGGTCTCGGTCGCGGCACCCACGTGAATCACGGCGACGCCGCCGGACAGCTTGGCGAGCCGCTCCTGCAGCTTCTCCTTGTCGTAGTCACTGGTGCTCTTGTCGACCGCGACCTTGATCTCACTGATCCGGCCCTGGATCGCGTCGGACTTCCCGCGGCCGTCTACGACTGTGGTGTTGTCCTTGTCGATCACGATCCGCTTGGCGCGGCCCAGATCGTTGAGCACCGCGTTCTCCAGCTTGAAGCCGACTTCCTCGGAGATGACGTTACCCCCGGTCAGCACGGCAATGTCGCGCAACATCTCCTTGCGCCGATCGCCGAACCCCGGGGCCTTCACCGATGCGACCTTGAGGGTACCGCGCAGCTTGTTCACCACCAGGGTCGCCAGCGCCTCGCCCTCGACGTCCTCAGCGATGATGAGCAGGGGCTTACCAGTCTGGGCCACCTTCTCCAGCACCGGGAGCAGCTCCTTCATGGCCGAGATCTTCTTGTCGTGGATGAGGATGTAGGCGTCATCCAGCACCGCCTCCATCTTCTCCGGATCGGTCACGAAATAGGGCGACAGGTAGCCGCGGTCGAACTGCATGCCGTCCACGGTCTCCAGCGTGGTCTCCAGGCCCTTGGCCTCCTCGACCGTGATCACGCCGTCCTTGCCGACCTTCTCCATCGCCTCGGCGATGAGATCGCCGATTTCCTTGTCGTTGTTGGCGGAGATGGAGCCCACCTGGGCGATCTCCTTCTTGCCGGCCGAAGGGACGGAGAGCCGCTTGAGCTCCTCGACGACCGCCTCGACCGACCGGTCGATGCCACGCTTGAGCTCCATGGGGTTGGCGCCCGCCGTGACGTTCTTCAGGCCTTCGCGATAGATGGCCTGGGCCAGCACGGTTGCCGTGGTCGTACCGTCACCCGCGAGGTCGCTGGTCTTGGTCGCGACTTCCTTCACCATCTGCGCGCCCATGTTCTCGATCGGATCGGCCAGCTCGATCTCCTTGGCGACCGTGACGCCGTCCTTGGTGATCGTGGGAGAGCCGAATTTCTTGTCGATGACGACGTTCCGGCCCTTGGGGCCGAGGGTGATCTTCACCGCGTCGGCCAGAGCGTCCACGCCTTTCTTCAGTTTGGCGCGGGCGTCTACGTCAAAAAGCAATTCCTTGGCTGCCATAACTCTTGATCTCCTGTAAGAAGCGACGGTCTCAGCCGATCTTGGCGAGGATGTCGGAAGACTTGATGATGATGACTTCGTCCCCGTCAACCGTGTACGGGGTGCCGCTGTACTTGCCGTAGATCACGGTGTCGCCGACGGCGACGTCGAGCTTGATCCGCTCGCCCTTTTCGATCCGGCCCGGCCCGACGGCGATCACTTCACCCTGGGTGGGCTTCTCCTTGGCGGTGTCGGGGATGTAGAGGCCACCCCGCATGGTTTCCGACTCCTCGGACGGCATGACGACGACGCGGTCCTCGAGGGGATGGATTTTCAGCTTGGGCTTGGCCTTGGTGGCTGTGCTCATGACTTCCTCCGGCAGGTCTGAAGTGCTGATAAGGTGCGAGGCCACAATGGATTAGCACTCGGCATAGTGGACTGCTTACTGTCCGGAGCACAATCTAGTCAGGTGTTAGCAGTTGTCAAGCGAGACTGCCAAGCTATATTGCAGTGCCCAAACTGCTTACTTGACACAGAGTTACGACGGTCTAGACTGCTCCCATGCGCCGCTCCGTCTCCATTCTCATCCTGACCCTGGCCGGCCTCTCTACTCCCGGCCGCTCGAGCCAACTTGCCGCGCAATCCGAGGCGATTGGACCCCAGGCAAGCCTGACCACAGACACCAAGGCGAGGGTCGTCACGATCACCATGGGCCCGTTCACCATCCCGGCCGGAGGGCCGGGGATGCATCACGGCAAGATGTCCGCGCACGAGACTCCGACCGTGTATGTGACTTGGCCGGTCGAAGGATGGTTCCACGCCTACGACGTCGAGGTGCGCGATTCCACCGGACAGAAGCTGAGCCGCAAGTTTCTCCACCACCTCAGCATGGTGAATCTCGGTCGTCGCCAGCTCATCTACCCGGCATACGAGCGGCTCCTCGGCGCGAGCCAGGAGGTCGATCGCTTCAGCGCCCCCAAGAGTATCGGCGTTCCGATGAAGCCCGGCATGCGGCTCGCGACGTTCATTGGCTGGCACAACAGCAAGCCGGAGCAAATTCGCGGCGCAATGGTCACGGTTCGGATGCGCTACACGCCGCCCAACATGATGCCCCGCCCGCTCGACATTCATCTGCTCTACATGGACGTGTCCTACACGGTCGGGAAGTCCGATGCCTACAACCTTCCGGCCGGTCCCTCGTCCAAGACGTATGAGTTCACCCTGCCCGTCGGGGGACGAATCATCGCCGCTGGCGGGCATCTGCACGACTACGCCAAGTTCGTGCGGCTGGAGGACGCGGAGAGCGGCAAGGTCCTACTCGACCTCACCGCGAAGACCGATTCCCTCGGCAAACTCAAAGGCGTGTCCACCAAGCTCCTCGGCATCAAGGGCGATGGCTTGAGGCTCAAGGCAGGCCGGCGCTACCGGGTCCGGGCCGACTACGACAATCCGACGGGGACCGTCCTGAAGCAGGGAGCCATGGGGCTGATCGTCGGGGCCTTCGTGCCTGATGATCCCGCCAAATGGCCCGAGCTGGATCCCAATGACCCGGGGGTTCTTACTGACATGGCAATGCTGGAGAGTATCGGGCGCGGGAAACAGCGGGCACCTGCCGTTGCGGCCGACTCGATGGGCTCGATGGAAGGGATGAACATGGATCACGACCATGGAGCCGTCGCGAGCGATTCGGCGCACATGGAGCATCAGCACGATCAGTAGTCGAGAGTCTGGAGACTCTCGACTCCGACCTCCACTACCGACCACTCGCCAGCCAGCCATCCGGCGATCGCACGACCAGGTAGACCCGATCCTGCTGCGTAAGCACCAGGGCGAGGAGAGTCCCCTTCTCGCTGTCCTGGGCGAGGAACTGGCGAACCGGCCGACGGGCCGCAGGGACTTCGGGTCCAACCCACGGAGCGCGTTGATCGCTGGAGGTCCATTGGGGCGGGAGCCAGCGGCGAAAGATTTTGACCAGCTGCTCATAGCGCGATCGCGCCGGCCCAGCCTTTCGGGACAAGAACAGCGGGCAGCGGAGTGATGCCGGCTCGAGTACCTCGCAGTCGAAGGTGCCCGGCGCGTCGGTCAGGGATTCGTAGGTTCCGAGGGGGGCGTCGGGAACCGGATCGCCGCGAATGGAAGCGAAACGCTCCTGCGCGGCGCTGGTGAAGGCCTTGAGCGCGGTCGCCCACGCCTCGTGGTCGGTTCGAATACTGACACATCGTTGGAGGCTATCGAGCAGGACTTCGCCACCCAGGTGGAGTCCGTCTCCCGGCGTAGCCGCGAGATCTTGCTCGAACTCGACGAGGCGGCGGTTCTTGACCAGCCCGCCCTCGGCGAGGAGTTGGAAGGCCCAGCAGTCCGCCTCCAGTTCCCATCGCACGTTGGGAGATTTGTAGACGTGCCCGAGAGCGTGATGGGCGCATTCATGCAGATAGAGGAACAGCTGCCCCGTCTCGGATGACCTGGACGCCGCGGTCTGGTTCCAGAGAATCAGCCGCTCGCCATTACGGAGTACCGCCCCGCCGGCACTGGTCAGGGAATTGTCGATGATCTCGGAAATCGGGCGCCCGCTCCGATCGACACACAGGTTCTGGGCGTTTGCCGCGCCCGTCACTGTGCAGACCAACAGGGCTGAAAGCCGCAGGCCGCTGGCCATGGAGGAGCTGCGAGGGGGTGGTTTCGTGTGCCCGACCCCATGGGCCGAGCCACTACAACTGCTTTACTAACTTTAGGAGACAGACCGATCTCGTCCAGTAGGCCCCTGGAGCAATATCGCTTACCCTTTGGCTCGCTTGACTTTGCCGATCGGCCTCAGGATTTTCCCCGACCAGTATAGGCACCCGCCCCGTGGGATCGGGGTTTCCGTCCAGGAGAGACATGATGCTGATCACCCTCGCGCTTCTCGCCTCGTTCACCGTTGCGACGCCAACCCAGGCACCGCAGGACGAACCCGGCCTTGTGATGAAGGTGGATTCCTCCGACCACGAGGTCATCGTTACCGCCGGAGGCTTCGACCTGCCCAACATGCCGCCGATGGAGATGCATGGCATGATGGACCACGGCGCCTCGCATGACACGCCGGTCCAGACCTTTCAATGGCCGGTGGATGGGTGGCTTCGTGGTTACAAGCTCGAGGTAATCGACAAGGACGGCAACGAACTGCCGCGGCGGATCATGCATCACTTGATCGTGGTGAACTACGATCGTCGCCAGCTGCTCTACCAGGCCGCGGAGCGGCTCTTCGGCACGGGAACCGAGTCCGAGGACGCATCAGTCCCGGCCACGATCGGCGTCCCGCTGCGTTCAGGGATGACGATCGGGTTCTATGTGGCCTGGCACAACGACACCGGCAAGGATCTCGACGGCGTCCAGCTGAGGATGACGATGGAGTACCTGCCGAAGAATCAGAATCCGCGCCCGCTCGATGTCCTCCCGCTTTACATGGACGTGAACCTGACCGTGGGCGGCACCAACACCTTCGACGTCCCTCCAGGCAAGTCCACCAAGTCCTACGAGTTCACGATCCCGGTCAGCGGGCGGATCATCGGCTACGGCGGACACCTGCATGACTACGGCACCATGGTCCGGCTGGAGGATGCGGAGAGCGGGAAGGAACTGGCCAAGGTGACCGCGACGCGGGACGAGAAGGGCAATGTGCTCAAGGTGAGCCGCAGCCTCCCCGGTATCAAAGGCGCGGGCATCAAGCTCAAGGCCAATCATCCGTATCGGGTTATCGCGTACTACGACAACCCGACCAGCGAGCTCATCAAGAACGGCGCGATGGGTCACATGTCCGGCTTGTTTGCCCCGGACGACATATCGAAATGGCCGGCGATCGACCTGTCCAACCCGACCTTCCAGCGCGACATCGCCTCGCTCGAGATGCGGGGAATGGACATGGGCGCGGGCGCGCATGACCACGGTGGCCACGAGCATTCGGGGAGTGACCACAACGAGTGATGTGGGACGTGGGACGTGGGACGTGAGGACGTGAGGACGTTGGAAGTGAGAAGTAGGAACTGGAGGGACGGGGAGTGATACTGTCCGAGTCACCCCTGACACCTGGCACCTGATCCCTGACCCCTGCTATCCCTCATCATGATCTTTGCCCTGCTCCTGACCGCAGCCATGGCCGTCGACACTCCGACGGTGCGGGTGGAGATCGACTCCTCGAAGCATCAACTGACCGTTGTCGTTGGGCCGTTCGTGATGCCCGCCATGCCGGAGATGCTGATGGCCGGCCACGACATGAAGGGCCACTACACCCCGCTTTACAAATTCATCTGGCCCGTTGATGGCTGGGTGCGCGGGTTCGATGTCGAGCTCTACGACTCGACCGGCCAGAAGCTCAATCGCCGCCTCCTGCACCACATCACCCTGCTCAACTTCGACCGCCGGCAGCTGATCAGCCCGTACGTGGAGCGGCTGTTCGCCTTCGGCAATGAGACCAAGAGCGTGATGGTGCCCAAGACGGTGGGTGTCCCCATGTCCAATGGATTCCACATGGGGATGTACATGGCATGGAACAACACCACCGAGCATGACATGGCCGGCACCTACCTGCACGTCCGGCTGTACTGGATGCCGAAGAACATGAACCCACAGCCCACGAGCGTGCTTCCGGTGGCACTCGAGGTGCGGAAGGGTGAATCCGGTCCTTACACCGCGCCGCCCGGCGTTTCCACCAAGAGCTTCGAATTCACCTTGCCGGTGGGCGGGCGAATCGTGGGAGCCGGCGGGCACCTGCACGACTACGGGGAGTTTCTCGAGCTGGTGGATCTCGAGAATGGGAAGACCATACTGCACCTCCAGGCCAAGCTGGATTCCACCGGAAAGATCCACGGAGTCGAACGCACACTTCCCGGCATCTACGGGCGCGGAATCCACCTCAAGGCCAATCGCCGCTATCGGGTCTCGGCGCAGTACAACAACACGACCGGAGCGGACCTGGTTCGGGGTGCGATGGGTGCGGTCGGTGTCGCCTTCGTGCCGGACAACCTGGACGAGTGGCCCCAGATCGTGCCGACCGACACCGCGTGGATGCGGGACGTTGCCTGGATGGAGTCACTGCGGGACCGCAACTCGATGGCTCCCATGGAGGGAATGGAGGGAATGCAGCACGAGCACCAGTAGCATGAATAGGCTGTACGCAGGGTTTCTCCTCTCCTCTCTTCCCTGCTCCTGTTCCCCCTTCCCGCTTGACTGCCCCTTGACCCTCCGGGTGGATACTCGATCCACCAAGGAGGATCTATGGCCATCAGCACAATTCGCGTCGGCTCCGGTCTCACACTCGCCGGGCTCATCTTGCTCTTGATGACCGCGCTGCCCCAGGCCGCACTGGCCCAGGTGCAAGTCCGAGGGACCGTGAAAGGAACCCAGGGAGATCCCAAGCAGTTTGCCAGCGTGTCACTCGAAGGTCCCGGCCACTATGCCGCGATCACTGACGCGAATGGCAGCTTCGTTATCGGGGACGTGGCCCCGGGAACCTACGCGGTTCAGGTGCGTCAAGGCGACCGGCACGGGAACTTTCCGAATGTCCAGGTCGGGGAACAGAGTCTCGACCTGACCGTGAAGTGGTGAGGTACTGATATGCCCCTGAGTGAGAATGGGATCAAACTTCTCGACATTGTGGTCAAGGGCGGGTTGGGCACCATGATCGCGGCGGGCGTGGCCTACTACGGCAACCTGCAGCATGAAACTCTTCAACGGCAACAGGATAACGAGCGGCGGCTGCAAAGCACGATCGAACTCAGCAGCCATCAGAAGGAATTCGACGTGGATCTCGGGATGCGGCTCTTCGGCACCCTGATGGGCTCGTACTTCCAGAACGATACCATGGGCCGGCCGCATGCCACGCGGCAACAACTGGTACTCCTGCGCCTGGTGGCTCTGAACTTCGAGGACGTGCCGCTGGACCTCAAACCGCTCTATGAGGACCTGGATCGGCGGCTCTCGAGCTCGGAGGACAGGCAATCGCTGCGAGGGATTGCTCGGGAAGTATCCACTCGCCAGGCCTTTCGGATGACGGCCAACGACGCCTACGACTCCGGACCGCGAGAGGTGAGATCAGGAGATTCCCTGTCGGTTCCGGAGCTGCTTATCACCATACGGTGGGATGTCAGCGCGGAGGGGGTTAGGGCAACCGTTTTTTCCAACGTCGGCGGTAGCCGTTCCGTCGGTCCGTTCGCGGTCACGGCGTTTGACGAACCGCTGGTCGATAATATTCTGCTGGGGGATTTTCGCGTCGCTCTGCTGCTGCTCGACTCCGACGGCGCCACTGCCAGCGTCCGGATCATTGGCTTTCCGAAGCATCTTGCCGCCGACCGCTTCGACATCAAGGACATGTCGCGGGTTTTTCGGGATGAGAACTGATAGTCGGTCACTGCTCCAAAAACACCGCCACCGGTTTCAACGAGTCCACTTCCCGGCATAACGTCCTGAACGCCGCCAGGATCGGCACCGCGAGAAAAGCTCCCGGAACTCCCCACAGGAAATACCACACGATCACCCCGAGGAGGATGGCCAGCGGATTAAGCCGCAGGCCCTCTCCGTAGGCCACCGGACTCACCAGATTGTTCTGCATTGTGGTGATCAAGAGATAGAGGCCGGGTGCCAGAAGCGCGTGGCCGACGCTCTGCGACCCTGCCAACCCCACCAGACTGAGCAATACCACCATCGAAAGGCCACCGGCGTACGGGATGAACTCGGCGATCACTGTCATGAGGCCCCAGACGACCGGAGCCGG
The DNA here is from genome assembly GCA_036558125.1 of Gemmatimonadales bacterium. GTDB lineage: Bacteria > Gemmatimonadota > Gemmatimonadetes > Gemmatimonadales > GWC2-71-9 > DATBGE01. Next base: position 9,280 of record DATBGE010000200.1, read on the forward strand.
CATGCCGATGATCGCCATGGCGATCCCCACCAGAATTCCCTGTCCCAGGTTGATCAGCAGGGTCACCAGCAGATATCGGGAGACCGAGTGCTGGATGTCGCCAAGGATGCGGATCGCCCTCTTACCGCCGGCGGGCGACCCGGCGGCCTTGTTCAGGCGCTCGCGCCAGACCCGCCCGCCCGCCAGAAGAAAGAACAGGAGCAGAACCGTCTCGGTGAGCTGGCTGATGATTTCAGTTGTAGTTCCGAACGCTCGACCAATGATGGGCGTGAGGCCCGAAGACGCAGATTGGGCGGGAGGCGGGGCGGCCTGAGCCGAACCGGCAACTGGATGAGTACTGTCGGGTCTCACGGTTACACCACCGGAGTCGGCTCCATGGGCCGCGGCCTGGGAGGCCGAGACAATGGCGCCGATACGATCGAACCGGTGACGAAACGCCTGCACCTTCTTTCCAGCCACCGCAATCGTCTCCGGTGCCTTGCGAGCCCAGTCCTGGACCGGGCCGGAAAGCGCGAATCCCGCTCCGACAACCAGGGCGACGGTTCCGAGGAGAAGCAGGGTCGCCCCAACCGGTGCCGGAATCCGCGCCCGCTCCAACCGGCCCACCACCGGGCCCAGGACTGCGGCGAGCGCGAGGGCCAATGCAACCGGTATAAAGACGACACGGCCCAGGTGAAGCACGAACCCGACCGCGACGGTTGCGACAATCGCCGCCGATATCGCTGTCGTACGCGCCTGAGTCATCGAAGAAAGGGTGAACCGGGAAAGATTCTACTCGCGAGCGGCCGACATGGGATTGTGGATCATGATCCACCGATCATCGCTACTACGCGCCTCACTCCGATCCAGCGCTTGTACCACCATTTGCCTGAGATATCCTCCGGATCCAGCACGCTGATCTGGACTCCAGCCGACGCGCTGTGAATGAAGCGGCGGTCGCCGATGTAGAGCCCGACGTGAGTGATGCCCTGATCGCCCCGGCTGGAGAAGGTCAGGATATCTCCCGGACGCATCCGCTCGAAATCCTTGTCGACCATGACCCCTTCCTTCGCCTGTTCCGCGCTGGTGCGCGGGAGCTCTACGCCGTGCTTCCCGAAGGCGTAACGGATGAGTCCGGAGCAATCGAATCCTCCCTCGCCGTCCCCACCCCACTGATACGGGGTGCCCATGACATCGAGTGCCGTCTGAACTATCGATGCTACGGTCGAGGCGTCGGCCTTGGAGACGCCGTCGCCCTCGAGGGTCGCGCGGGTCGCTATAGTCGTCGGAGGCGAAGAGAGCACCGGTTCGGTCGCGGTGGTTGTCTGCGGCTCCGGCTGGCGCGAGCGTTTCTGCACGCCGAGGTGGAAGCCCAGCTCCACGCCGTGATAGGAACCGGGACCCAAGGCGCGGTAGCGCCCTTCGACGCCCAGCGCGAGCGCCCCAAAGGGAAACACTTCGTATCCCAGTCCACCGGACCACGAGCCCCAGAATGTTTCCCTTCCCTGGGTGACCATGCCACCCGATAACCCACCGACCAGGTAAGGTCCAGGCCGTCCGCCTTTGAAGAGCGCGAGGTCGGCCCCGGCGCCCCAGAGATTCCCGATTGGATCTTCGGCGTCCATGTACGTCCCGTTGATTCCACCGCTCAGCGATCCACTGATCGGCGCCGTGAATCCGATCCGATAGGTCGTCGCCGCGGGTTCGGTGAACAGCCGGCCCAGCTCGAACCCTGGGCCCTGGGCTTCGGCCCGCGACGCGATGAGCGCCAGGAGGAGAAGAGTCTTCCTCACTGCACCCTCGTGGGATAGCCGGTGTGGAGGTTGACGCGGTAGAGGTTGCCGGGCCGGCAATGCAGCCAGATCGGCGCCTCGATGGTGGAGTCGTTGATCAGCTTGGGAGAGCTTCCGGTATACAGCAGCGGCACGGGAATTCGGCGGCCGTCACGTCGAATTTCAAGCACTCGCTCCTCGCATGCATTCCCGGCGCTGTCCTGAGCCTGACGGGCGTCGGTCAACCACACCTCTACCCCTGGGGCCGCGGTCAACGCCAGCGAGTCCGCCGGTGAGTCGGATGGGACGGACGACGCGGCCGAGTCCCTGCTTACCTGATGATCGCCCTGGCAGCCGCTCAGCGCGGTAACCGCCGTCACCCCCGCCATCCACAGCCGCTTCACGCCTGAGGCGCCTCCGCCGCCGGCGGTTCCGCAGGAGGAAGCGCGTCTTCGAGAATGGGCAGGCCCTCGCTCGTCACGTGCAGCGACTTCCGCAGTCTGCGGGACCGCCGCAGGACCTTCATCCACACCAGCGTCATCACCAATCCGGCGATGAGCCCCGAGATCAGTGTGGTGTAGAGTCCCGCTCGCGGCGCGGCGATGCCGGTAGCGAACCAGGTCGCGAGCCAGGCGCCCAAAAACGAAGCTGCCCACACCACCAGTGGAGTGAGCAGCCAGCCGACTATGCGGGCGAAGAGGGCGAGCCAGCGCATCCGCCTCTATGCTTTGCGTGCCCCCAGCACCGAAATGGCCGTGGCGAGCGCCAGTCCGGGCAACACCGCTACCCCGAACGTGGGCACATTCCATCCCGCGCCGGGAAACTTTACCACGACGGCGATGACGCCACAGACCACTGTGCAGATGCCGAGGAGAATGGCAAGACCGGCAAGCGAGGGCGCGCCGGACTTGCGGGTCTGATTCGCGAGAATCCACCCTCCCAGCCAGGACAGGTAGGTCCCCGCCATCCACCAGACCGGATGGTACCACCAGTTGCTCCCTCCGCCGATCTCGCGCCACCGGTTGGTGTACAGCGACGGGGTGAGGCCGTGGAGGATGTCGCCCTGGAGGAAGAGGATATCGAGCACCAGGAACACTCCTGCGGCGCCGAGTCCGATCCCTGCTGCCCCGGCGATTCCTTCGATGGTGCGCGCACGGGTCCAGATGCCGGGCAGGCTTACGACCAGCAACACTCCGAAGGCGAGGATCACGGCTTCGAGCCCTATCTCAACCGGGCCATCCAGATAGCGTGATACGAGGCCGATGGCGGCAACGATAAGCGCCTCGGCCACGCCCAGCTTGAGCGCGCCGCGCACAATGATGGGGACTTCGGTGGTGTCGTACGCCGCCTGCGGATGCGCCAGAGAGCCCATGGTCACTCCAGAGAAATGGCTTGAGCCGACCGCGCCCAAGTATAGTTGCGCCACCCGCTTCCGGCCAAGTGGCGGGAGCCGGGTGGTTCATCCCCAGCAGAGCACCACGGCCAGGTCGGTGACCGCCCAGGCGGCGAGCGCCAGATACATCCCGCGCTGGTGCTCTGCCGGGCTCATCGTCCGGTAGCGCCACAGCCAGCGAACCAGAACGACGCCCCAACAGGCCGCCGCGAGAGCGAGGAGCGCCCAGCGGACCAGTCCCCCACCTTGAAGCCCCCACCCCGCCAGGATTGCCGCGGTCGCAAACCAGAGAAAGGCGACGATGGCCGAACCGAGCGCCACGAGCAGGCTGCGCTCCATGCCCAGCAGCAGTGCAAAAGTCCGATCCCCCCGGCGACGGTCCTCCTCGAACTGGTAGAGCTGAGTCAGCGGATAAAGTGCCGCGAAGAGGGGACAGAACGCGAGCAGCACGATCGCGTGCACCAGATCCGGGGCGCGGTCGGTGGCCACATAGCCCGCATAGGGCGTGATCGTCCCGAACCCCCACATGTTGATGAGCCAATCCACTCCCGCCATTGCCTTGAAGCGAAAGGGAGGCATGGAGTAGACCAGCGACAGGGCAAAGCAGGTCGCGTACGCCAGCGTGTACGAGCGAGGAAGCCACAGCGAGAGTCCCTGTCCCACGACCATGAGGAGCAGGGCGAAGATTGCGAGATGGCGTGGTGCCGGTGGAGGCGACCGGAGATACCCGATATCACCTTCGTCCCGGTCGAAGGCGGAGTTGAGAGCGAGGGTACCGCCATTGAGACAGACGACCCAGAGTGCCAGGCCCACCAACGCAGGCTTCAGCGCCTCACCGCCGATTGCCCCCGAGAGGCCCACCGCGAGGAAATAGCCCAGCGCCGTGTGAGCCGCCATGATCGGCCACTCGGCGGGACGGAGGTGGAGCAAATAGTCGAAGGAAGATCCCAACAGTCGGTAGCCGAGCCGGCGTCCCGCCCCGAGCGGTGAAGCGGCCTCGCTCACCACCTGAGGGCGAGGTGGCCAGCCGCGATGCGAAGGCCGTGCAGAGTGAGATCCGGGTCTACCGACTCGATCGTGGTTGTCAGTGGAGCGACGGTAGTGGCCAGGCCACCGGTGCCCACAACTTTTGGCCGCCGGCCACCGGGCCATTCCTTCATGATCCGCTTCACGATGCCATCAACCGCGTCCGCCGTGCCGAACAGCACTCCCGCCCGAATGCAGTCCTCGGTTCGCCGTCCGATGACACGCTCCGGGGGCGTCAGTTCCGTCGCAGGGAGTTTTGCTGCGCGACGGGTCAATTGGTCGGCCGAAGTGCGGAGACCCGGCATGATGACTCCGCCGATGAAGCGGCCGTCGGCCGTGATACAGTCGAAGGTCGTCGCGGTGCCGAAATCAACCACCAGGGTATCGACCTGATACAGAGTGACAGCGGCAAGCGTGTTGATGATGCGATCGGCGCCGACTGTGAGCGGTTCATCCACGTCGAGCCGAATGGGGAGAGGGGTCGACCCGTCCACGGCGATTGTTTCCGCCCCGGTCGCGGAGCGCACGCCCGCGATGAGGCTTTGCGTCACACTGGGTGCGACCGAGGCCATCACGGCGGCTCGCACCTCGTTCGGGGAGTGTCCCGCCTGGACCAGCAACGCGTTCAGGGTGACCGACCACTCGTCCGGCGTTCGCTCGGTAGAAGTGGTGAGACGCCAGTGTGCGGAAAGCTCCGGGCCATGGAACAGCCCGGCGGTGATCTCCGTGTTTCCAACGTCGAGAGCAAGGAGCATACGGATCAGGCCGGGCCGGCCAGAACCACGTGTCCGGTGCGCACCGCCTGTATCACGCCTTCCTTGATCTCCACCACCAGTTCCCCTTCCCTGGAAACACCACGCGCCACCCCCTGCAGCGGCTCGATGAGGCGGCGACCGAACAGATAGTCCCGTGAGGTCAGGGCAGAGGCCTCGGCCAGAGTGAGCGTGGGGCCCGATTCGCTCATCGTCCGGAGCCGTGTGGCGAGCGGTTCGACCAGGGCCTCGGGAGTGATGTCGGGCAGCAGGTGGCCGAGACAAATCGCGGTGCGCTTTACGTCCTTGGGCAGCTCGTTCCTGACGTTGATCCCGATCCCGATCGCGACCCATTCCCGCGTAGGCCCCAGCCACTGCGCCTCACAGAGGATTCCACCCAGCTTCCGGTCGCACCACATGAGATCATTGGGCCACTTGAGCCGTACCGGATGCCGGACCCCCAGGGCCGCAATCACCTCGGCCACGCCAAGGCCGACCCGGATGCTCAGCACGCTGCTTCCCGAGGTCACCTCGCCCCGCTGGAGGATGCTGAACCAGCAGCCACCGACCGGGGAGTGCCATGACCGGCCACGACTTCCCCGGCCTTGAGTCTGCTCCTTGGCAACCACCACGGTGCCATCGGGGGCGCCCGCTTCGGCCAGCGCGTGGATCTCGTCGAGTGTCGACTCGACGGTGTCCATCCAGTGAATACGAGGTTCCGACATCAGACTCCAGGCGCGGACGGATGGAGATACCACCACAGCAGGAGTCCACCGACCGCGATCCGATACCAGGCGAAGACCGTAAAGCTGTGGTGACCGATATACCGGAGAAACGCCCTGACGACGACCACCGCCGAGGCAAAGGAAACGATGAAGCCGATAGCGAAAATTGGGAAGTCCGCCAGGCTCAGGGCCTCCCAGCTCTTCAGCAGGTCGAACCCCGTCGCGGCGATCATGACCGGGACCGAGAGAAAAAAGGAGAACTCGGTCGCCGCCGTGCGGGACAAGCCAAGGGCGTAGCCGCCCATGATAGTAGCGCCCGAGCGGGAAACGCCGGGAAACAGCGACAGCACCTGTGCCAGCCCGACGCCCAACGCTTGTCGACCGGAGATCCCCGCGGCCTCGGACACCTTGGAGACAGGCTTGAGCCGCTCGATGAGCAGCATCACGAGGCCACCCACCACGAGAGCCCCCGCCACTGGAATGGGACCGAAGAGATACTCCTTGATCTGGCGATGAAAGATCAAGCCGGCAACCGCCGCAGGCAGAAACGCGATCGCAAGATTCCAGATGAATCGCCGGCTTGGTTCCGACTGTCCCGCGGTTCTAGCCAGCTCCAGAAACCGGGATCGGTAAATCCACAGAATCGCCAGGATCGCGCCGAGCTGAATGAAGATCTCGAAGGTCTTGGCTCGTTCCCCCTCAAAGCCCAGCAGCGACCCGGCGATGATCAGGTGCCCGGTAGAGGAAATCGGCAGGAACTCGGTAATCCCTTCGACCAGGCCGAGGATCACGGCGACCAGATAGCCGTTGACCATCACTTGAGAGTCTCGGCGTACAAAGCCTCATACATGGGGACGATGTTGTCAGCTGAGAAGGTGCGGGCCTTTTCCAGGGCCGCGCCCGCCATGGCGCTGTGAGCGGTGGCGTTTCTCAGGAGATCGGTGGCGCGGCGCCCCATTGCTTCGACCGACCCGACCGGCTCGAGAATACCATTGACTCCGTCGTCGATGATCTCGGACAGCCCGCCCGCCTTGGTGGCCACGACTGGCACACCGCACGCCATGGCCTCGAGCGCGGCGAGACCAAATGATTCGGTCTGCGAGGGCAGCACGAACAGATCCGAAGCCTGGAGGATGCTGGTGACCCGGTCGAGCCGCCCCAGAAAGAGGACGTCGTCAGGGACAGACAATTCCTCGGCTTCACGCTCCGCGTCGCTCCGGTCCGGACCGTCGCCGATCATGAGCAGCGTCGCCGGCATCGCCTTGCGGATTCGCGCGAACACCCGCACCACGTCCTTCACCCGTTTGACTTCACGGAAATTGGAGACGTGGGTGATGATCTTATGGCCAGCCGGCGCCAGCGACCCACGCTCGGCTCCGGGCCCCGGTTGGTATTCCTCGAGGTTCACGAAATTGGGAATGACCTTGAGATCGCAGGCGACACAGCCAAACGCGCGATAGGTCTCATCGCGGAGAAATGCGGAGACGGCAGTGACCCGGTCCGAGGTCTCGATGGAGAACTTGGTGATCTGGTAGAAGCTCGCTTCCTGTCCCACCAGCGTGATGTCGGTGCCGTGCAGCGTGGTGATGAACTTGAGCGAGCGTTCCCCCTTCAGCATCTCCTTGGCCAGGTAGGCGGTCGTTGCGTGGGGGATCGCGTAGTGCACGTGCAACAGATCCAGATTCTCCCGCTTCACCACCTCGTATTGCTTGGACGCGAGCGCCAGCGTGTAGGGGTAGTGCTCGAACAGCGGATACCTGCCCACCTTGGTATCCACCTCGTGGAAGTACACGCCCTCGGCGTAGCCCCGCAGGCGAAACGGAGAGGCGTAGGAGATGAAGTGCACCTCGTGACCCCGGCGGGCCAGCTCCAGCCCAAGTTCGGTAGCCACGGCTCCAGAGCCGCCGTATGTCGGGTAGCATGTAATTCCTATCTTCATGTTTGAGTCCGTTGAGATAGTACCTAGTACCTAGTGCCTAGTACCTAGTACAAGTGCCGGGTAAAGGTACTCTACTTTGGGCGAGCCCTCCCACTGGTTTCGCAACCCGACCTGATATGACTACTAGGTACTAGGTACTAGGTACCAGGTACTTGCCAAGCCTCAACGATTTCCTCCGCGACATCATCAGGCGAACGAGTTGCATCGAGCGTGAGGATGTCACCGGTCAGCTGGTGCCGGAACCAGGTCTCCTGTCGCTTCGCGTATTGCCGGGTGGCGATGGTGACCGCCTCGGCAACCGTGTCGCGCGCCCGTTGGCCGTGCAGATACTCTATGGCCTCACGGGGTCCGATGGCGTCGAGGCCCGGCGCGTTCGGG
>DATBGE010000201.1:0-16488 GCA_036558125.1 Gemmatimonadales bacterium
GCTGTCTCCGAAGGTCACGTACGACCAGCTTGGCCCACTGCCCGAAGGATTCTCCTTCCGCAGCCAGGCCAAGACCGTCGCCACCGTGGCAAACCCCGCGAGGAGGGCGGCGATCACGAAGCGGCGCTTCCATGCGGTAGCTGGCGCCGGAAATCCGGAGATCGCGACGTCCGACGGTTGAAGCGCAATGCTGCCGGGATGAGTCAATGCTTCGGCGAATGCGCTGGCGGAGGGAAAACGATCCGCGGGCAATTTCTGCAGTGCCTTGCGAACCGTGGCCTCGACATGAGGGGGAATCGTCTTCCGCTGCAGAGTCAGCGAGCGCGGCTCTTCGGTCATCACCCGCGCCACCACGGCCTGCACGGTGGGGCCGGTGAAGGGTGGCTCGCCTACCAGCATCTCGTACAGCACACAGCCCAGTGCGTACACGTCGCTCTTGGCGGTGATTTCCCGCTCGCCCATGGCCTGCTCAGGGCTCATGTAATGCGGAGTGCCGAGCGACATGCCGGTCTCGGTCATCCGGGTGCCGCCATCGGAACGGCTCACCGCGAGCGCGATGCCGAAGTCGGCGACGAGCGCGTGTCCCCCGTGCAGCAGGATGTTTTCCGGCTTGATGTCCCGATGGATTACGTGATGGCTGTGGGCGTACTGGAGCGCGTCGGCAATCTCTCGGGCGAGCTGAATGGCCTCGTCGACTGGTAGCTGATGCTCGCGGGAGAGCCGGTCGCGGAGCGACTCGCCCTCGACATAGGGCATCACGTAGAACACCGTCCCGTCAGCCTCACCCGAATCGAATAGCGACAAAATGTGGGGATGCTGCAGGTTCGCCGTGGTCTTGATCTCGGCGAGGAAGCGGTCGGCTCCGATGACGGCGGCCAGCTCGGGGCGGAGGACCTTGAGTGCCACGGGCCGGTCGTGGCGGAGGTCCCGAGCGAGATACACCGTCGCCATGCCGCCCTGGCCGAGCTCCCGCTCGATGCGGTAGCGGTCGGCGAGCGTGGCCGAGAGTCGCTGGTTGATGGTCAATGGTTGTCTGGAGTCCGGGGTCGATGGTCGATGGTCAATGGTCAATGGTCACCGAGATAACTTGGCATAGGGGTGCTTCGCTTTTGGACGCCCGACTATCGACTATCGACTCTTCGTCCGCTGCTTCAACTCCTCAAACCAGTTATCCACCACCACGAGGGGAGCCTGAAACGTCGCCGCAGGAGTCTCGGCCCGGGCCATGATGAAGCGACCGTCCTGAGCGACGTCGAAGGGGGTATAGAACTCCTGGGATGTCATGTAAAGATCATCCTGGAAGTGAAAGAGAACCCTTGGGCTTCCGATCACCGGCTGGGTGCCGGGAACGAAGGTGGCGACCATCATGTCGCGGTTGGCGCTGACATAGAAGAGTTCGCGGCCGTTCCTCGCCCACAGCGGCGCGACCCCGCCTCCGTTCGAGATCTGCCACTTGCCACTGTTGGTATTGGGGAAGGGCCGAAGATACACCTCGGTCGTCCCGGTCTCGTTGGACTCGTAGGCCAGCCATCGCCCGTCGGGTGAGATGGCGATCGCTTCTTCATCGTACGGGGTCACTACCACCGGGACGGGGGTGCTATCGACGCCGGGACGAATCCCTACGATATCCCGCCCTCCCGTCTGTCCAACCGTGCCTCCAGTGCGGAACAGGAGCCAGCGGCCATCCGGTGACCAGGCGCCCTCGAAAATCCCCTGGGCCGCGCGCAGAATCAGCGAATCAGAACCGGTTCCGTCGGCCGACCGGGCGTACAGGCCGCCAGCGCCTACGCCGTTCCGGTTGGAGCCGAACATCAAAGAACGGCCATTCGGCATCCACCGGGGCCGGTACTCCGACGCCCCATCATAGGAGACTCGGGACAGCGGCCCACGCGGAAGCTGCTTGACCCATATGTCGTCACCCGCGTCGGTCCCCAGGCCGATGGCTAATCGCTTCCCGTCGGGCGACAACGCCCAGCCGAAGTTGTCGCCGAAACCGGGAAACCGGATGGTCCAGCCGGAATCGACCGGAGACTCGTGACCGGTACGGTCAACCCACACCATGGTGAACCGCCGTTGCTTGGCCTGTCCCGACCCGTACCGCATCACCAGGGTTCCCGAGGAGGAAAGCGCGACGAGTGGGTACAACCCGCCCAGCACTGCTATGCTGTCCAGAACAGGAATCGCCGGGCCAGTCAGATCCAGAGAGCGCAGACTGAATGGTGCCGCGAGCAGCACGCCGTCCTGGCGGACGAACAGGAGCTGATCGGTCTCCACGTATTGTCCCGCTACGGCCCCAGGCACTAACTGTCGAGCCTTCCTAGAACTGAGGTCGAGCACCCAGAGATTGGTTTGGGCGCAGTTGCCCTCGCACCGGGCGAAGAGCACTCCTCGCGCTCCGGGCAACGGGCTGGGCAGGGCGATTCCGATGGTATCCGACAAGACTTCAGTGGCCTGTCCTCCCCCGTCGGGCACTCGCATGAGCCCGATGCCGCCGGCCCGAACAAAAACGATGGTGCCGTCGTCCAGCCACGCGATTCCGGGAAGTGCGGAAACGTTCTCGGCCAGCGTGATCGCTGCTCCTCCGACGATCGGTTGTTTCTTCAACTGCGCTGCCTGGGTGAACGCTATCCAACGGCCGTCGGGAGACCAGGTGAAATTGGTGACGCCGAGCGTCCCGGGGAGCGGGGCAGCCTCAAACCGGTCCCGACGCTTGATCCATATCTGCCCTCCGCGCTCGGCCGGACCGACGTAGGCCATCTGAGAGCCGTCCGGCGAGGGGACCACCGGCCATTGGGGTATCGGTTCCTGGCCAGGAGGGAGCGACAACCCATAACGAGTCACTGGTTGTCGCACCGGAGATCGCAGCAGGCTCAGAAGCCCGCCACCCAAAACGAGACCAGCAATAGCAGCCAGGAGGACAGGGAGGCGTCCCCGCCACGTCTGATGTGCGCTTGGCGGGGCGACCGCGGGCATCGTGGCGGTCGTCCGCCTGATTGCGTACGACGGGTCGCCCAGGGCCGCCGCGAACTCCGCCGCGCTGGCGAAGCGGTCCGCCGGGAGTTTCTCGAGCGCCGTCAGTGTCGCCGCTTCGACATTGGCGGGGATGGTGTGTCGCTTGGGTATTAGCGCGCGCGGTTCCTCGGTGACCACCTTCGCCACAATCGCCTGCGCGGTGGGACCGGTAAACGGCGGCTCTCCCACCAGCATTTCGTAGAGGACACAGCCGAGGGCGTACACGTCGCTCCGGGCCGTAATGTCCCTTTCCCCCATCGCCTGCTCGGGACTCATGTAGATCGGCGTGCCAAGGCTCATCCCGGTCTCGGTCATCCGGGTGCCGCCCGCTTTGCTGGCGGCCAGCGCAATCCCGAAATCCGCCACCAGCGCCCGACCATCGTGCAGGAGGATGTTCTCGGGCTTGATGTCCCGGTGGATCACCCCGTGGCGATGGGCGTAGTCCAAAGCACCGGCCACTTCGGTGGCGATCCGGACCGCGTCGGGGATCGGCAGTTGCTTCTCCCGGCTCAAGCGATCTCGGAGTGACTCGCCTTCGACAAACGGCATGACGTAGAAGAGAAAGCTGTCGGCCGCGCCGGAATCGAAGAGCGGGAGGATGTGGGGGTGCTGCAGGTTGGCGGTGGTCTTGATCTCGGAGAGGAACCGGTCGGCCCCGATGACAGCGGCCAGCTCGGGGCGCAGGACCTTGACCGCGACCCTTCGGTCGTGCCTCAGGTCCTGGGCGAGGTACACTGTGGCCATGCCGCCCTGGCCGAGCTCCCGCTCGATGCGGTAGCGGTCGGCGAGGGCGGTGGTGAGATGAGGGCTGATGGTCAAGGATGGAGTCTGGAGTCTAGAGTCTGGAGTCTGGAGTCTGGAGTCTGGAGTCGAAAGTCGAGAGTCGAGAGTCTGAAGTCCAGAGTCTGAGTCGATGGACCCTGACCCCGTGACTTACAGCTTGTGACTCTCGACTTCTGACTCCCGACTGTCGTTGTCACTTCGTTTCCACCTCCGCCACCCAGACGTCGGCCTTCTGCTCGATGATCGGAAAGAAGAATCGTCCGTTCGCCGCGGAGAACCCGTACCGGTGAATCTGTCGGTCGGGCGCATTGGCGTATACCAGGACTTTCGCGGGTCCACCCGCAGCCGGGACAGCTTGGACCACGAAGCCCCTGGGTGGGGTCTCCTGGGTGTAGTAGAGGAAGCGGCCATCAGCGGACCAAGCGATCCAGGAACCAATCGTTGCCTCGGGGCCCAAGTCCCTTACTGCGCCGGTCTTCATGTCGAGCACCTTGACCCCAATTCCGCTGAAGGCAATCGACAGGCCATCGGGAGACCAGACGGCAAGCGCGCCGAGGCCTTTGAAGGGCAGATGGTGCGGCGATTCCCAACTGCCGTCTGGCCGGCGGCGGACGACCAGCAGCGTCGAGTCCAGGGTCAGCTGTCGGTCGAACACGAGCGTTTGCCCGTCGGGGGACCAGCGGGGATTCCAGTCCTCCTCCTGACTCGTCGTCACCTGAACCGCAGCGCCCCCCGAAGCTGGCGCGACGAAGATGTCGCGATTGCCGGTCCGGAAAGAGTGAAACGCGATCTCCTTTCCGTCCGGCGAGACCGAAGGATCGAATTCAGGGGCCGGATCAGTCGTGACCTGCTCCGCTGGGCCGGCGGCCGCGCCATCCGCCAGCGGGACCCTCCAGATATCGGCATTGCCTCTCAGGTCCGAATCGTAGTACAGCCACTTTCCGTCGCGTGATGCGGTAGCCGTTTCGATCGTCTGGTCTCCCGTGGTCACCGGCGTCGCTTTAGAAAGCGGTACCGAATCCCGGGATGGAATTGGCAGACTCCACACGTTCGACGTCTCGGTGAAAATCGACCACGCTAACCGTTTTCCGTCGGCCGACAGGGCGATACGATCGGGATTAAGCCCGGTTGTGATCCGGACTGCCGGCGCGCTCGGCTTCCCGGAACTGGACAGGCTTAGCTGGTAGACGTCGCGACCGCCGTCTCGGTCGGAGACAAAGACAATTGCCGTGCGACCCGGGATCCACACCGGGCTCATGTTGAGAGATAGGGAATCGGTGACTCGCACGGGCGTTCCACCATTGGCCGGGACAACCAGGATCGTGCTCGGGCCAAGGTTTCCGTTGATGCTGAATTGCCAGTTTCCGCTGACAAAGGCGATCCATCGACCGTCGGAGGACCAGACTGGGGAATGGAGGAAATTGCCGTGCGCGATGGCAACTCTGTTCCGATCCTCAGGGTCCTGAGTAAAGAGGCTGTCGCGCAGGATGTAGGCGATCCGCCTTCCGTCCGGAGACCATGATCCCCACAGCAGAAGGTCTGGGCTTCTAGCGGAGAGGGCCGCACCCGCGGTGACCTGCCGCGCCTGGCCGCCCAATGTCGGGACGATGTACAGGCCCTGGGATGAGAGGAACAGCAGGCGGCTCCCATCCGGCGACAAGGCACCGCAACACTGCCAATCTCGAAGCTGAGTGTTCACCGGGAGAGGCGCGCCGCCGTCCACCTGCTGCACGAAGAGGTGGCGAACGCCGCTCTCGGTGCGCGTGAAGACGATGGTCTTCCCGTCGGGTGCCAACGTCGGCCACTGCTCTCGGTCGGGACCCACCGCTATCGCGATGCGCTTTCCCACCGTGAGCGCCGCTTCCGGCCGCCGGACCAGCGTGAGGGCCAAGGCTCCTCCGGCGACCAGTGCTCCCCCCGCTGCCCAGGCGAGCCAGCGGGGGAACGAACGAGTCGCGGCTGGCGCTGCGGCGATCGGTTGGGTGTAGGTCGGCGTCATCCCGCCACTCGGGGTCGCGAGCGGCTCCAGCGCCGTCACCACATCGTCCGCGCTCTGATATCGATCCGCCGGCCGCTTGGCCAGGCACTTCATCAGCGCGGCTTCGAGGGCGGGTGAGAGCCCCGCACGCAGTTGGCCGAGCGGTGGGGGAGACTGGGTGACGTGGGCGGCGAGGGTTTGCTGCGGATTCAACCCGTGGAAGGGAGGCTGGCCTGCCAGCATCTCGTAGCCCACGACGCCGAGGGCATAGATGTCCACTCGCCCGTCGAGATGCGGGTCGGCCGTCGCCTGTTCCGGCGCCATGTAGGCCGGCGTGCCGAGTGCGATTCCCGCCGTAGTGAGCTGCTGGCGACCGGATGCTTCGGTCACGGCCTTGGCGACGCCGAAGTCCATCACCATCGCATGGCGACCGGAGAGGAGGATGTTCTCCGGCTTGATGTCGCGATGAACCACGCCGTGTTTGTGCGCGATGGCGAGGGCCTCCGCGATTTCGCCGAGGAGTCGCACCGCCTCGGGGACGGGGAACTCTCCGGTGCGAGAGAGCCGGTCTCGCAGCGTCTCGCCTTCGACATACGGCATGACATAGTAGAGGAACCCGTCAGCCTCCCCCGAGTCGAGCAGGCCGAGAATGTGGGGATGCTGGAGCCGGGCGGCGACTTCGATTTCGCGGGCGAAGCGCTCGGGGCCCATGGTGGCGGCGAGATCGGGGCGAAGCACCTTGACCGCGACGTTCCGATGGTGGCGGAGGTCCTCGGCGAGATAGACCGTGGCCATCCCGCCCTGGCCGAGTTCTCTCTCCAGGCGGTAACGGCCGGCGAGTGCCGCTGAGAGGTGAGGGTTGATGGTCAACGGGTCGGGAGTCTGACGTCGATGGTCAATGGTCGATGGTCAATGGTCGATGGTCGTGGGTCGTGAGTCACGAGGCGCGAGACCTCCCATTCAAGTCTCACGACCCAAGACCTTCGACTATCGACTATCGGCCGCCTGCCGTCATGCACGCGGCGCTGTGCCAATCAGATCGGAGAATTTCTGCAGGTCGATATTCCCGCCGGAGACGATCGCGACGATCGGGCCTGGTCCAGCCTTTCCGGTCAGCGCGGCCGCGACCGGCAAGCATCCCGCCCCTTCCGCGATGATCCGCGCCTTCTCGGCCATCAGCCGCATGGCCCGTTTCGTCTCCTCAAGAGTAACCACGATACTGCCGTCGACCACCGGCTTCATCCGCTGCCACATCCGAGGGAAGACACTCTGACCGCCCGCGCCATCCACGAAGGACGCCTTCCAGTCCTTGAACGCCTGGGGCGACCCGCTTGCCAGGGAGAGTGACATGGGGGCGGCGGTCTCCGGTTCGGCGCCCCACACCTTGATCGAGGGATTGATCGCTTTCGCCGCAGTCGCGACACCGGTGATAAGACCACCACCGCCAATCGCGGCGATGACCCCCACCGTGTCGGGGGCGTCCTCCATGATCTCGAGCCCCATCGTCGCATGCCCGGCGATGAAATTGTCGTCATCGAAGGGGTGAATGAAGGTGCCTTCGACGCCGGCGTAGGACCGCTCATCGAGCGCCTTCCAGGCAACCTCGTAAGGCACGAGTACCAGTTTGGCGCCGAGCGCCTTCATTCGTTCCAGCTTCGAGGTGGGAGCGGTTTCGATCGCCACGACGGTGCAGGGGACACCGGCTGCTCTCGCGGCATAGGCGACGCCCTGTCCGGCGTTGCCGGCACTGATGGTCCACACCCCACGCTTCCGTTCCGAGTCGGACAGCATGGCGACCGCATTGGCTGCGCCGCGGAGCTTGTAAGCGTTGATCGGCTGAAGGATCTCGAGTTTGAGGCGAATGTCGGGAAAGCCGGGCCCCAGCTCGAGACGGACCAGCGGAGTCCGGAAGATGGTTCCCGCGATACGACGCTGGGCCGCGCGGATCTCGGCCAGATCTATCGGCCGAACCGACGGAGGCGCGTTCATCGCTGCTCCAGCAGCGCCCGCCAATTCCCAACAACACGGATCTCGTTGGGCATCTCAGCGCGGAGAAAGATGAACCGGTCTCCGTGGGGATCGTAATCGTAGTTGGCGTGGGGATCCGCCTCCTCGTACTTCGTGACGCCGAAGACCGTGTCCCGGGTCATCACGCGGAGCGGATCGAGAGAAAGCGTCGCGACCATGAGATGGCCATCCTGACCCGGAGCGCGGTAGAACAGTTCGCGGCCTCCGTTCCCCCAGACTGCCTCGCTGCCTCCCGCCCTCGAGACTTGCAGTCTGGCCCCACCTTCGAGTCTTCGCACATAAATCTCTTCCCGGCCTGACTCGTTGGAGGCCCAGGCCAGCCAGTGACCATCATGCGAAAGCGCGAGGTCACTCTCCTGGAACTGGCTGTTTAAGAGAGGAATCGGCTTGCCCGTTCGAGGAATGAGCCAGGCATCGGCTCCGGCGGTGGAATCCTGGGCGTAGGCCAGAACCTCGCTTTCATCCGGAGTCATCGCCTCTGGAGCGGCAAGACCCTGTGCGAGCGAGATGGTATCCAGCCCCGCACTGCCATCGATTCGTCTCGCAAACAACCCTATGAGCGTGTCCCTGTCTCCTGCCGCGGCATAGACCACGGTCTTGCCATCGGGTGCCCAGATCGCGTCGTGGCCGTTGCGTTCGAACGACAAGCGCGACAGGGTGCGCTGCTCCAGATCATAGATCCAGACGTCGCGCCCGGCCGCGCGGGTGATGTCCACCGTGAGCTTCGACCCATCGGGCGAGAAGCGTGGGCGATGGAAGATTCCGCTGGTGTCGGTCAGGATCTCTTCCCGGCCATGGCGGTTAACCAGGGTGAGGTGGTTGGTCCCCGCCGCCGGGACGTAGATCAACGTCCCTCCGGCAAGCGCGCTCTGGGTCTGGCGGTACCCGCCGCTCACCCCGAGCCGGACGCCGGTCTGAAGCTGGATCAGGTCGCCCTCCACGCGTCCCCGCTTCATGTCAAAGGGGACGGCGTAGAGCGTGGTCCCGACCTGGGTCAGCAGTTCTCCATCCGCGTACAGGATGTCGTCAATGCCTTCGGGCAGCCCTTCAAGTGTCTCCCACTTACCCGTGCGCTCATTCAATCGCTCGGCGTGGCGGCCTCCGGCGTCGCTCAGGGCGAGAACGGAGCCGTCCGGCAGCATGGTGGCCACTCCTGGAAAGCCCAAGGCCCCAAGCACACGCCCTGTCCCGCCGGACGGTGGAATCAGCTCCAGTCCGCGAAGAGTCGTGACCACGAGCCCTTGTGGTCGCCATTCCAGCGTGCAGCAGACCACGTTGGTCGCCAACCTGACTGACTGGACGCCGCTGAGCGCAACCCTGTAAAGGTTGGTGCCGGCGTTAGTGACGTAAGCGAGCGCCTTCCCATCCGGGGAAAAGACGGGACCGAGCGCCGTTCCTTCAGTCCCGGGAATCGCGGTGACCGTGAAGCTGTCGAGCCGACGCACGAAGACTTGAAGCCCGCCGTTGCCTCGGCCTACATAGGCGATGGTTGCACCATCGGGTGAAATGCCGACATTGCGCGCAAAGGCGAGGTCGAGTTGATGCTCAGCCTCGGGCACAATCTGAAGCGCAAAACGCCCACTGTTTCCGTCCCGGCGCGGCAAGGCCTTGCCGGCCAGGACACCGAGGAAAACCAGCGCGGCGGCAGCAGCCGAAAAGGTCACCGTGCGGATCGCTGCACTTCGGGGAGTCGAGGCCGCTGTGATGCGCTGCCCGGGCATCATCCCGGTCTTCCGCCGCCCTCCCGTACCGGAATCCGCGGTAAGCGCCGAAGCGAACTCCGCGGCCGAGGCAAACCGGTCGGCCGGCGTCTTCTCCAACGCGGTGAGGACTGCCTCCTCTACGGATGGAGGGATGGTGTGGCGTTTGGGGATCAACTCGCGGGGCTGCTCGGTTACGACTTTGGCTACCACCGCCTGGGCCGTTGGACCGGTAAACGGCGGCTCGCCCACCAGCATCTCGTAGAGCACCGCTCCCAGCGCGTACACATCACTCCGGCCGGTAATCTCCCGCTCGCCCATCGCCTGTTCAGGGCTCATGTAATGCGGGGTGCCGAGCGACATGCCGGTTTCGGTCATCCGGGTGCCACCCGCAGTGCTCACCGCGAGGGCGATCCCGAAGTCGGCCACCAGCGCGCGCCCGTCGTGCAGCAGGATGTTTTCCGGCTTGATGTCCCGGTGGATGACGTTGTGCCGGTGGGCGTAGTCGAGTGCGGAAGCGATTTCGCTCGCCAGCCGGACGGCGTCGCCAATAGGAAGAAGCCGTTCCCGGTTCAGGCGGTCTCTCAGCGACTCGCCCTCGACGTAGGGCATGACGTAGTACGCCGTACCGTTCACCTCGCCGGAGTCAATCAGTCCAAGGATGTGCGGGTGCTGGAGGTTGGCGATGGTCTTGATTTCGCGCAGGAAGCGCTCGGCCCCGATGATGGCGGCCAGCTCGGGGCGCAGCACCTTGATGGCCACCTTGCGATCGTGGCGAACGTCCTGCGCCAGAAAGACCAGGGCCATGCCGCCCTGGCCCAGTTCACGCTCGATCCGATAGCGGTCGGCAAGGGCGGAAGCGAGTAGGTGGTCGGTCGTCAATGCTCGGTCAGGAGCCTTTCCACCCCTACCGTAACCAGTTTTCGATTGTCATTGACCGAAGAGAAGACGAGTGACTTTCCGTCCGGCGTCCACTGAGGTGCTCCCTCGTCTCCCGGCGTATTGGTGAGAACCCGCAGGTTCGCTCCAGAGGAATCCATCAGGGCGATATCGAAATGGCCCTTGACCTGGGTGGCAAACGCGATCATGGAGCCATCCGGCGACCACAGCGGAAAGATGTCCCACACGTCATTCGACGTGAGAGTGTGGAGATTCGAACCGTCCGCTCCGATGGTGGCTATTTCGAACTGATTCGCATTAAAGGTGGCGAAGGCGAGCCGGCGTCCATCGGGCGACCATTCTTGAAGGCCGTTGTACAGCGATTTCGTGAGCTGGGTCAGCTGACCCCCGGTTGCCGGGATGGTTGCGATCTGGCCCTGCCCTGCCTTTCCCATGAAAAATGCGATCGTCCGCCCGTCCGAGGACCACCGGGGTGTCGAGGCGTTGCCGAGTCGAGTGAGCCTGGTCGGCGTGCCGCCTCCTGCAGCTACGGTCCAGATGTCGTTCGTTGAGCTTTCGAAGCTGGCATCAAACGCGATGGCACGGCCGTCCGGCGACCACTGGGGATTGCCTTCATTGCCGGTGAAGGAGGTGAGTTGCGTCGGCTCGCCTCCCGAGGCTGGGACTACCCAGATGTCATCGTTCCCGCTCTGGGAGGAGATGAAGGCGATGCGGGACCCGTCGGGCGACCATCGGGGCGTGAAGTCGTTCGCGTCCCGGGTGGTGAGCTGTCGCGGTTCACCTCCACCAATGCCAACGACCCACACGTCGTTGTTCCCCGCGCGATATGAGCTGAAAGCGACCCACTGGCCGTCCGGGGAAACTTGTGGGTCCAAGGATCCCTTGAGACCCGTGGTGAGCTGCCGAGGCGCGCCGCCCGCCAGCGGTTGCACCCATATCTGAGAGACGCCTTCGGTGTAAGAGAAGGTGACCCCCTTGCCGTCGGGCGACCAGATCAGGTCGTCCTCCTCTCCCGGATCGTTGGTGACTCGGATTGGCTGCCCTCCCTGGGCTGCGATGATCCAGACATCCTGCTGGCCACCGGCCTCCGAGAGGTAGGCGACCCAGCGTCCGTCGGGCGACCAGGTTGCGGCCCAATCGCCGCGGATGTCGCGGGTGAGTTGCCGCGGTTCGCCAGTGTCCACCGGCACCACCCACACGTCACTGAGTCCGGTGCGGTCAGAGGTATAGAGGATCTCTCTTCCGTCCGGCGACCACTCCAGAAAAGTCTCGTGCCCCTCGGTCGTGATTTGCTTGGTTGTCTTGCCATCGAGCGTCAGAACCCAGATCGTGGTCTTTCCTCCTTCGACGCGGCTGTACCCGATGCGTTTCCCGTCGGGCGACCAGTTGGCGAATTTGTTCCCCCCGCCCGCGAGCAGGAGATCGGAACTGCCTCCCTCTGGCGAGACCGTGTACAGGTCATAGGTCCCCGACTGATTGCCGGAATAGAGAATGCGGCTGCCGTCGGGCGACCAGCGCTCGTTGAATTCCAGGCTCGGGGCACTCGTCAGACGCCGTGCTTGTCCGCTATCTGCCGGCACTACCCACACGTCCGGCGGGGCGGCGGCGTCCGACAGGTACGCAATCGACTTTCCGTCGGGGGACCAGCGTGGGTCCATCAACCAACTGGAAGCCGGACTTACCAAGCGGGTCCTGCTCCCGTCTGCCCCCGCTGTCCAAACGGCAAACTTGCCCCCTTGGTCAGCAACGAACGCGAGGCGTGACCCATCGGGTGAATAGCGAGCAAAGCGATACGTTCCTTCCTCCGGTGTCAGCACCGTGCGCGCAGCTCGGGCCGAATTCTCACGACACCCCGTACCTGCCAGCGCCGCGAGTGTGACCAGAAGAAGAATGATTTTCATGGTTGCTGCTTCTCCGCGGGAAGGAGGACGTAGAGGTCGCCAGTTGGCCGATCGAGTAGGGCGCCGGCATGCGGCGCAGGGCTCTGTCCCTTGAGCGCGGCAGCCACCTCGGCGGCGATCGTGTCTACGATCTCCCGCTGGGCGTCGAGCACATCTTTAACGTCTCGCTCATAGGTTTGGGCCCAGAGATAGCGAAGCGTAACGGGTTCGGTCATCTGGACGTTGATCCGTATCCGCTCACCATCCCGGAAGACGGTAGCCTCGATGATGGCATCTGCATGGAGCGCCTTAGCGATCTCCTCCGTCGTGCCTGAACCGCCTTTGAAGCGCATCACCGCCGATCGGGAGACCACGCCAACGACTTGTTTTCGGGCAATCGCGCTGATCAGCGCATCGTGCATAGCATCAACGAACACCTGATCCTTACCCGAAAGGTCTTGAATTGGCAGAACCGCCAGCTGGTTGATCTTCCCCGTACCCGTTCCCCCTCGACGGAAAAGGGTCCAACTGGCCATTGCGAGCACAACGAGCACCGCGGCGATCACACCGATAATGGTCCCGCTCCGTCGCTGGTGGAGTTTCGTCGCCGGCAGGGGACGGGTGTGCGTGGGAGTGACCCCACCGCTTGGCGTGCCCAGAACCTCGAGCGCTGGGATCATCTCCTCTGCGGTCTGGTAGCGCGCGTCTTTTTCCTTTTCGAGGCAGCGCATCACCAGATCTGACAACGCGGGAGCCATCTCCATACGACGGGCCAGAGGAGGGACGGGCTTTTCGAGGACGTGCGCCGACAACAATGCTTGTGCAGTTGCCTTTTCAAACGGGGGCGAACCGGTGAACAGCTCGTAGGCCAGCGCTCCGACCGAGTAGATATCGGCCCGTTGATCGAGACTGGTCTCACCCATGGCCTGCTCTGGAGCCATGTACGTCGGGGTCCCGAGGGCTACGCCGACCGTGGTCAGCTTGTCCTCACCCGCCGCGCTCACGGCCTTGGCCACGCCGAAGTCGGTCACCACTGCGTGCCGGCCGGAGAGCATCACGTTGTCGGGTTTGATGTCGCGGTGGACCACGCCGTGCTGGTGCGCGTATGCAAGGGCGTCGACTACCTCGCGAAGGATCCGTACCCCTTCGACGATGGGAATCGCCCGTTCGCGCTTGAGCCGCTCGCGAAGCGACTCGCCGTCGACGAAGGGCATCACGTAGTAGAGGAAGCCGTCGGCCTCGCCTGAGTCAAAGAGTGGCAGGATGTGGGGGTGTTGCAGATGGGCGGCGATTTCCACTTCTCGCACAAACCGCTCGGAGCCGAGTGCCGCGGCAAGTTCCGGGCGGAGCACCTTGAGCGCCACTTTTCGGTGATGCTTCAGGTCTTCCGCCAGGTACACGGTCGCCATTCCGCCCTGTCCCACCTCGCGTTCGAGGTGGTATCGGTCGGCAAGAGCTGCTTGCAGGCGCTCGGGAATTGGCTGCATGAGTGGCTTGTGCCGCAAAGATGTGCGGACAGTGTAAACCACGCTAGTGTAAACCACGCTAGAGTTTCGGGATCACTCCGCACTGGAAAATCCGGGACAATTTGACCGTGATCTGTCGACGGCCACCTGCGGCGTCGATTCGATCTTGTTGTCAAGCCGAGCAGACTAGAGTCGGCGGCGCTCGGCGAGACCGCTGGCCAGTGCCAGAGAGGCATCTGTCACGGGAGATCCTTCCGCAGGGCTCGCCCGATCAGGATGGTGATGTTGTCGCTTCCACCGTCGTCGAGCGCTTCCTGCAACAGGGTCTCGCAGGCCTGGCGGGCCGACGTCATGGTGCCGAGGACCTCGGAGATTCGCTCGTCGGAGACATGCTTGGTGAGCCCGTCGCTGCAGAGGAGACCGACCGTGCCCCAAGTCTGGTCCATGCGAGTGACGACCGGAGCGGTCTGCTGGCCTCCGATGCTGCTCGAAAGGACATGGGCCCAGCGGGTGCGCCGGATCTCGGTACGGGTGAGCACTCCTGCGTCAAGGAGCTCCTGCGCCATGGTCTGATCGCGTGAGATCTGGGTGAGCACTCCACCGCGGTACGCGTAGCAGCGACTATCTCCCACTTGCAGCAGGTAGGCCCGGGGCCACACGCCAAGCCAGAGCGTCAGTGTGGTTGAACCGCTTCGCTCCCCCTCCTCGTGGGTCCGCTCCACGATTCGGGCGTGGACCTGCATCGCGGCGTCGACCAGCGCCTCGGAAAAGGTGTTGTCATTGGTGGAGTCGCTGCTGTAGAACGTCTGCATGCTCTGGGTCACATACTCGGTGATTCCCGCGACCGCCAATCGACTGGCTTCTTCGCCCAGGGCGCTTCCGCCGACGCCGTCGGCGACCATGGCGAGAAACGCCAGTCGCCCCGCTGGCCAATGCCCCGGATCGGGCAGACTGGTGAGGTGAAGGGCGACGCTCCCCTGGAGCGAGCAGATCAGAAAATGATCCTGATTGTCCTTGCGTACCTTGCCGGGGTGGGTGAGCCCGAAGACGTCGAGCTCGTCGTCCCGTGGCTTCCGCTCGGTTGCGGTTGACGCGATGGAAGACTGAGTCATTTGGTCCTCACTGAGTGCCCGTCCCTACGGTTGCTGTGTCGAGTGGCACGAAGGTTCCGTCATCGATCTGACCCGCTCGGACCCGGTACAAGGTGATTCCCGACGGCATGGTCAATCCTGCTACATCGGTCGGCCCGACGACGGCTGCGGCCTGCTGAAATCGGATCCGCCTCCCCTGAATCACGTATTGGATGCTCTCCCGCATATGAATGTGCCCGCCGAGGGCGAGAGGGTAAGGGTGGCCCTTCAGGGCGGCAATGACCTCGGCGGCGTTGGAGACGGTATGACGGAAACTAGTGTGATGGTTGACGGTGATCAGGGACGGCGCCGGGGGATCATCGGTATACCCATTCAGCTGTTCCGCAGTGCTCAGGAATGGGATGTGGTTGAAGGTGACGACGGGTGTCGTGGGCGGAATGGTTTCCAGGTCCCGCTTGAGCCACGCGATCTGGGTGCTATCCACGTGGCCATAGTACCAGAGATCGTCGTAGTCCACCGAGTTGAGCCCGACGAAATGGATCCCGCCATAGGTGAACGAGTAGTAGTCCGGGCCGAGGTAGTGGCGGTACATCGCCTTGGCGTAGAGCGGGTGGGAGGGACTCACCAGCGAGGTCATCCGCTCGATGCCGAAGATCTCGTGATTCCCGGGGACGTTCCAGGTCGGGGCCGAGAAGCGCGCCGTCTCCCTGAGATACATCTCGTAGTATCCGGTGGCTTCCGCTTCGGAAACCCGGAGCGCGTCCCGCACCAGGTCACCCGAGACCAGAACGAACGCCGGCTTGAGCGAATCGATCAGCGCCTTGAGCCGCTGAGTCCGCGGCAGACTCTTCTCGCTCAGGTGGGTATCGGAGGCGTGGACGAAAGTGAAATCGGCAGGAGACGACGCCTTGGCGAGGGCGAAGCTGACCGGGGCATCAGCTGTCTTATCTACGCGGTGCCAGAAAGCGCCGACCGTCCGGTAGCCATCGGGCACACTGACGAAGACGATGCCGTAACCGCGCGAGGGGTCGAGATGGAATCCGCCATCGCCGCCGGTGACCACGACGTCCACCTGGTTGGAAACCGCGACGCCGGGCAGGCCGCGTTCAGACTGGTCCCGGGTACCGTTTCCATTGGCATCGAGAAAAACGACACCGTTGACGTCCTGATCTGCGCCTCCGGGGACGCGGGGCGGGGCAGACGCGGCAAAGGCGACTATCAGGACGCCGGCAAGGTGGTTCATGACCTCTTTCCTGTCCGCTGCGTCGCGAGACGGAGCGCCTCGGATATCGAGAGCTGTTTCTCCCGGTTGAGCCGGTCGCGCAGCGATTCGCCTTCGATGAACGGCATCACGTAGTACGCCGTCCCGTTGAGTTCGCCGGAATCGATGAGCCCGAGAATATGGGGATGCTGCAGTGCCGCGATGGTCTGGATCTCGCGCACGAACCGCTCGGCGCCGATGACCGCGGCGAGCTCGGGCCGGAGCACTTTGATCGCGACTTTGCGGCGATGCTTGAGGTCTTCGGCGAGGTAGACGGTTGCCATGCCACCCTGGCCCAGCTCCCGCTCGATGCGGTAGCGGTCAGCGAGGGCGGTGAGGCGGGACCTGTCGCTCACTGGCCGGCGCCCACAAAATGGAGTTGCTCCAGC
>DATBGE010000202.1:0-3804 GCA_036558125.1 Gemmatimonadales bacterium
CCCAATCTTGAAATTGCTGCGAGGCGTGACCGGAACGACAAATGAAGGGGCCAGGCTGAAGAGCCATTGGCCGGAATCGTAGAACTCGGTGTCGTCGATGCGGGTGGTCTCGTTGCCGTAGCCGAAGAACTTGAGCACCTCCACGGCCGAAGCCTCCGCCTCGATCAGGAAGTAGGAACTCCTGCCTCTACGACGGAATTCGCCCCGGAAATCGAAGTCCCAGTCGTTGACCGCGGTGGCATAGGCGGCGCGGATTCGGATCCTCGATTTGTACGGATCGTAGCCGTAGTCATAGTTCGTGAACACCGGGCCGCCGCCGATGAACAGGCCGAGATCGGAGTTGAGGTCGAGCCAGGGCGCGAAGGAGACCTTCTGGCGTCTGATCGGAGGCGGCTCCTGGCGGGTGGTGTCGGTGAAAGTCGGCAGTTCGAGGGGATCCTTTTCACGCTTGACGCCGCCGGTCGTCTCGATGCTGACATCTTCCGCGTTGTGAACGGTCACCCGGCCCGCTCCGGTGGAATCCACCAGGACATCGCCAGGTCCACCGCCGATCACCAGCTTGGGGCCCTTCTTTCCCTCGCCACTAACCACGACCTGGTCGTTACCCTCGAGGAGGTAGAGCCTGACCTCGTCGGTCTGCTTGGGATCGAAGCTGGCCTGGAATCGCCCTGACTCGCTGACGTCGAGCGTACCATCCGGTTTCCGAACGGCCGTTACGGTATCATCTCCGCCTGAGCCATACAGGTCGGCCTGGCTCATCACGATCCGGTAATACCGCTCCGCCGCATCGGTCAGGTGATCGCGCCGGACCTTGAGCTCGTGAATGAGTTTCTCACCACCCGCTTTGTAGTAGGAGGGTGGCAGCTTACCCACCGCATCCTCAATGACCGAATTCGTCAGCTGGGATTGAAGCGAGGTCGCGGTCGCGAGATAGGCATTGAGGCCCAGCGGAGGAAGAATCCAACGGTCGAGCGTTCGCTCCCGGCTGGTGACCGCGAGGCGGGTATCGTACTCCTTGCTGAAGGTGGCGAAGTTCGGCACCGATTGCCCGGCCAGGCCGGCGACCAGACCGTCGAGGCGGACGAATGCCATGTCGCGCGGTCTCGGACTTGGCCGCCATGCACCCGAGCTGTCCGGGGCCCACAACCACTCCTGGGGCACTGGATCCCAGCTGCCAAGGAACACATCGAACATCCGCTCTCGCAGGTACGCCGATCGATCGACCCTCGGTGGATCGGCGGAGCCCAGCCTTTGAAGCAACTCGGTGGCCGAGATCGCGGAGTCCTTCACCCCGGCCTTGGTGCGATAGCCGGTGATGATACCGGGGGTCAGAAATCCGAGGCTGCCGGCGAACTTGGTGCCGGAACTGTCCAACGCAGGGTCCTCGGGGAGCAGACCCAGTCGAGGCGTGGGAAGTGGCCCCACTCCCACCGCGTCGGCGAGCGGAGGGACCACGAAGGCTGCACCGGGATGGCGGCCGCTCTGCAGATCCTGAGTGAGCCCGGCGCCGAAATCGGTCTTGAGATTGGCGGGAAGGAGCCGGCTCAGGTCCGGTGCGATCTGATGGAAGGTGTAGAGCGAACCATCGGCGCCGCGAAGGTAGAGATAGCCCGACCTGAGGCCGCTGTCGGCGGCGATGGGTTGTAGACCGCCCGCAATGGACGCGAGGTCGAAGCGTTCCGCCTCGATTGGTGCGGCCCAGAGATTTCGATGCCGGGAGCCGAAGATCCACTTCTGCAGCCACGCGAGCGGGCCGTATAGCCCATAGCCTGCCCCGGCTACAACGGTGGTGTCCGTCGTTGAGGCGGTGGTATCAGGGCCGGCTTGTGCGGCCAGCGGGGAGACTGTGAGCCAAAGAAAAACGCCCACGAGCCGGAGTTCTCTCAAGCTCATGGGCGCAATCTACGTCGAGTCAGTCCTCTTCGCGCAGACACTCCTCGAGAATACCGAGCCCGGTGTCCACGTCGTACTCGTCCAGGACGAGGGGCGGTGCCAGGCGGAACGTGCTCTTTCCGCAACCGAGCAGCAGCAATCCCTTGCGGAAGGCCCGCTCGGTGATCCGATCGATGAGCTCGGGATAGGGCTCGCGGGTCGCGCGATCCTTCACGAACTCGACGCCGACCATGAGACCACGGCCCCGCACATCGCCGATGCAGGCGAACTTCTCCTGCAGCTGGCGCACTCCGGACAGCATCCGCTCACCCATCTTCTGCACATGGGGCAGGGACTGCTCCACGACATCGAGGGTCGCGAGGGCCGCGGCACAGCAGACCGGATTGCCGCCAAAAGTCGAGCCGTGCGCGCCGGACTCCCAGGTCATCACCGACTCCTTCGCGATCAGGGCGCCGATCGGCATACCCGAGGCGAGGCCCTTGGCGGTCACCAGGATATCGGGCTCGACCCCTTCCCAGTCGCAGGCCCACATCTTCCCGGTGCGGCCAACCCCGCTCTGGACCTCGTCGAACACCAGCATGATGCCATGCTTGTCGCACAGCTCGCGCAGTGCGGTGAGATAGCCGTCGGGCGGAATCACGTAGCCGCCTTCACCCTGAACCGGCTCGACGAAGATCGCCGCGACATCCTCGGGATGGATCTGCCGGGTGAACAGGTCCTCGATCGCGCCGAGCGACTGATCCATCGCCGCCTGCGCGCTGCCCGCCCGATAGGGATTGGCGAAGGGAACGTGGTACACCTCGGGCAGCATCGGCCCGAAATGAGCGTGCTGCTTCACCTTGCTCGAGGTGAGGCTCATCGCCCCGTAGCTCCGCCCGTGGAACGACTGGTGAAAGGCGATGAGACCGGAGCGCCGGGTGTGATTCCGGGCCAGCTTGATGGCTCCTTCCACCGCCTCGGTGCCCGAGTTGGAAAGGAAGACCCGCTTCTTGCTCTTGCCGGGTGCCACCTTCGCCAGTCGCTCCGCGAGATTGGAGAAGCCTTCGAAGTAGAAATCCGTCCCGCAGATATGCAGGAACCGATCGGCCGCATCCTTGATGGCCTGGACCACCTTGGAATGGTTGTACCCGGTGGATGAAACGGCGATGCCGGCCATGAAGTCGATGTAGCGGTTGCCGTCCACATCCTCGAGCATGGCGCCCTTACCACCGGCGATGACGAGAGGATACTCCTTGATGTAGGAGGTGGAGGTCCACTGCTCGTCCTTGGCGACGACGGCCTTGCCCTTGGGACCGGGGGGAGAGACGAGAATCCGGGGGTAGTCTCGCTGTGCCATAGAGCTATCTCTGGTAAAAAGTCAACAACAACAGGCCGCAGATAAACGCAGATGAACGCGGATTGCCCCCGGTTCATCGGCTACTTGGTACCAATCCCCCAAAATGTTTCTGTTGTGTCAATCCGAAGAGATCCGCGTGCCTCCGCGGCCTTTTTACCGCCACTCCTCGGGTTGGTCACGAATAACAACAACGCCGCAGGGTGCTGCGTTTTTCTGCGTTCATCTGCGGCAACCATCAAGCATGGGCTGGCACCTGCTCCCGGTGCATCTGTTCTCTCCACCATTCCTGGCCCGAGTCGGGCAGCAGATAAATCGGATCGAAGTATTCGTACTGCCGAGTCATGACATCGGGCACGTCCATCTCGATGCTGGTCCGGTAGTTCTTGGTCCAGTAGGAGATGCCCTTCTCGCGATCGTACGCGGCGAGCTGGTGGACCCAGCGCTTCCCGACGTAGGGAACGTCGCACACGATGCGCGGCGTCGCGAAGCCGGGAAGGTAGCCCATGATGTCGTGCTGCAGCTGCTGCGCCTCGAAGACTCCCAGCCGCCAGTGCTCGGAGTTGGGGATCATGTCG
>DATBGE010000203.1:0-38643 GCA_036558125.1 Gemmatimonadales bacterium
CTCCAGCTCGGTCGCGGCCTGACGGCGGGTGTCGAGGATCGCCTCGATCGTCGCTCCATGTTTCTGCCGGAGCCGAAACAGCACGTCGCGCCGGCGCTCGATCTCCGCGAGGCGCGCCGGATCTTCCTGCACCGACTCGGCGTATTCCGCGGCCAGCCGCGCGAGTTCCGAGAGGTTGTTGTAAGCAGAATCCAGCAGCTCCCGCCACGGCGCCAACTCAGGATCCACCTTTTCGAGTTGGCCCAGCAGCCGGTCCGCCTGACCCAAAGCGTGGAGGGCGCCGGCGTCCTCGTCATCCAGCAGTCCACCGAGTTTCCGCGCCTGCTCACCCAGCGTTCCGGCGTGGTTCAACCGGCGCGCTTCCGTCTCAAGATTCTCGTCTTCCCCACTCTTGAGCTTCGCCCGATCGATCTCGTCCACCACGTGACGCAGGTAATCGGCCCGGCGTAGAGCTTCGTCCCGGCGCGCGATCAGGGTGGCTTCTTCGTTGGCGAGTGCGGTCGCACCAGCGTGGGCCTCGGCCAGAGCCGCCCGCTCACCCAGCGCGTCGGCGAAGGCATCCAGAATATCGCGCTGCGCTTCGGCATGAAGCAGCGATTGAGTCTCGTGCTGCCCATGGAGATCGACCAGCAGCGCACCGATCTTGGCCAGCATCGCAACCGTGGTCGGACTCCCGTTGATCCAGGCCCGGGAGCGGCCGTCGCTCGAGACCTCGCGGCGGATGATCAGCCGGTCATCCTCGGCATCGAGACCGGTGGCGTCGAGCCGGCGCCGGAGTGACGGGTCCGTCAGCTCGAACGCTCCCTCGACGATCGCCCGCCCGGCCCCGGGCCGCACCATGCTGCTGTCGGCCCGCTCCCCCAACAGCAGCGCCATCGCGTCAACCAGCATGGACTTCCCCGCACCGGTTTCGCCGGTGAGGACGTTGAGTCCGGAGCCGAGTTGGAGGACGACTTCGGAAATGGTGGCGAGGTCCCGAACGCGGAGCTCGGAAATCACCGGATGACTTCCCGTTCGGAAAGGTCGCCCCAGCCCAGCTTCTGCCGCATCCGGGAGAAGTAGCCTTCCTCCCCGATCCGGATCAACAATGCCGCGCTGGGTGCGCGTCGCACATACACCCGATCCCCCAGGGCCAGCATGGTGCCGACCTGACCGTCATAGGAGAGAAGAATGTCATCTGTCCCCGGGGCGAGAGGCTCGATACAGATGACCGAGTCTGCCGGCACCACGAGAGGGCGAACGGCGAGGGTATGAGCGCAGACCGGTGTGACAATCATGGCTTCGACGCCCGGTACCACGATGGGACCACCGGCACTAAGGGAGTAGGCGGTCGAGCCGGTTGGAGTCGCGACCACGATCCCGTCCGCACTGTAAGGACCGACGTTTTCACCGTCTACCGTTACCCGGACCCGGATGACCCGGGCGACGCCGCTCTTGTGGATCGCGACGTCGTTGAGCGCCATCTGCTCGCTCCGAACTCCGCCGCCGTCGCTGATGATCGAGGCGATGAGCGCCAGACGGCGCTCGAGGATGTAGCGCCCCGATACCAGCGCATCGAGCGCGGCGATCAGACCATCGCGGTCGGCGGTGGTGAGAAATCCGACGCGCCCGAAATTGACTCCCAGAATCGGAGCCTCGCGGCCGTTGAGCAGCCGCATACCCCGCAGCAGAGTGCCGTCGCCGCCGAACGTGAGGAGCGCATCGACCGGCGTTTCGTCGAGCAGCGGGAGATTGCGGTCCCAGAGCGGCGTGAGACTGGGCTCGGTGACCAGCGAGATGCCACGCGAAGGCGCTTCGCGAGACAACTGTTGCAGCACCGCCTTGAGGTCGGCGTATCTGGGGTTTCCGACCACTCCGACCTTCATCGGGCGGCGATGCTCTCCTCGCTGGACAGCGTGCGGATCCGGCGGGCGATGCCCTGCGGCGTGAGCCCGAACGTCTCGAGCTGCTCGGCGCGTGGAGCCTGTTCGACCAGCCTGTCGGGGACGCCGAGGGCGATGACGCGGGCCTCGGGATAGGTGGTCTGCATGACCTCGGCGAGGTAGGCGCCGAACCCGTTCACCACCGTGCCTTCTTCGATGGTCACAAAGGTGCGGTGCTCCTGGTTCAGGGCGCCCAGCATGCCGGCATCGAGCGGCTTGAGAAAGCGGCAGTTCACCACTGCGCAGTCGAGTCCTTCGGCCGCCAAGGCCTCGGCCGCGGCGAGGGCCGGCTGGACCATGGTTCCCACGGCGAGAATCGCGAGGTCCTTGCCGCGGCGGAGAATTTCCCAGGTCCCGTAGGGTACCGGCTCCACCTCGGACACGGGACGCGGATCGGCCGGCGCCTTGTCCCTGGGATAGCGGGTGCAGAATGGACCGCCATCGTGAGTCAGCGCGGTCTTGAGCAGGCCCGCCAGCTCATCGCCGTCCTTGGGCGCCGTCACCGTCATTCCCGGCACCGCCAACATGTAGGCGATGTCGTACAGCCCCATGTGGGTCTGGCCATCCTCGCCTACGAGGCCAGCGCGGTCCATGCAGAAGATCACCGGGAGGTGTTGGACCGCGATGTCGTGGATGATGTTGTCGTAGGCCCGTTGCAGGAACGTGCTGTAGATCGCGACGATCGGCCGCACACCTTGAGTCGCAAGCCCACCCGCGAAGGTGACCGCGTGGCCTTCGGCGATTCCGACGTCGAAGAACCGGTTGGGCCATTTCTTCTGGAAGATGTTGGTCCCGGTGCCGCTCGGCATCGCCGCGGTGATCGCCACCAGGTCCGGATGGTCGGCCGCGAGCGCCGAAATGGCATCGCCGAAGACCTGGGTCCAGGTCGGAGGTCCCGAGGCCTTTTTCCGGGCCTCACCGGTCGCCGGATCGTAGGCGGCCAGGCCGTGCCACTTCTCCCGGTTCGACTCGGCGAAGGCGAACCCTTTGCCCTTCTCGGTCAGCACGTGGATTACGCGCGGGCCCGACAGTCCCTTCACAGACCGCAGAGTATCGAGAAGCTTCTTGATATCGTGGCCGTCGATCGGGCCGAAGTAGCGAAAGCCGAGTTCCTCGAAGAGCATTCCCTCGGAGAACAGGTTCTTGGCGCTCTCCTCAACGTTCCGGGCGAAGTCTACCACTCCTTCGCCGAAGACATGGCTCATCCGGATGGTGAACTGCTTGAGCCGCTCGCGGAACCGCTGGGTCACCGGGGCCGCCACGATGGCACCCAGGGTCTTGCTGATGGCACCGACATTGGGAGAGATCGACATCCCGTTGTCGTTTACGATCAGGATGATGTCCCGGTCGGAGTGACCGGCGTTGTTCATCCCCTCGTAGCTGAGACCCGACGTCAGTGCGCCGTCTCCCACCACCGCGACGACCTTGTAATTCTCGCCCTTGAGATCGCGGGCCGTCGCCATGCCCAGCGCCGCCGACATCGCCGTGGCCGCGTGGCCCGCCCCGAACTGGTCGTGCTCGCTCTCGTCCCGCTTGAGGAAGCCCGAGACGCCGTCGGTCTGCCTGAGCGTGGGGAACCGATCGTTGCGCCCGGTCAGCAGCTTCCAGGCGTAGGCCTGGTGTCCAACGTCCCACAAGATCTTGTCGTGGGGAGAATCGAACTCGTACAGGAGCGCAATGGCCAGTTCCACCGTACCCAGGCTGGCGCCGATGTGACCACCAGTCAGGGAGACGCACTCGATCAAGCGAGTGCGAATCTCCTGGGCCAGCTCGGGAAGTTGCTCCCGGGGGATGGCCTTGAGGTCGGCGGGGCCGTGGATGGTGGAGAGAAGGCTCATGCTCGGTTCAAAAAGGGTGTCAGGTGTCAGGGGTCAGGTGTCAGGGTGCCGGGATTCCGATCCCCTGACACCTGAAACCTGATCCCTGACACCTCTTCATGACTCTCTCGTTACAATATACTCCGCCAACGCCTCCAACGAGCCCGAAGCGAAGCCGGCGCGCTGCAAGTGTTTGACTGCCCGGTTGGCCAGGGTTTGCGCCTCCTTGCGGGCCCCCTCCACCCCCAACAGACCGACATAAGTGGATTTGGCCAGCGCGGCGTCGCGGCCGGCGGTCTTGCCGAGTTGCGCGCTGGTGGCCGTGGCATCGAGTACGTCATCGGCGACCTGGAACGCGAGCCCGATGTCCTGCCCGTAGGCACTGAGTGCATTGACCGCGGCTGGCGGGGCCTGGGCGGCGAGCGCTCCCATCACACAGGCGGCGCGGATCAGGGCACCGGTCTTCCCTTCGTGGACCGCGGTGAGACCCTTCAGATCGAGGTCGGCGCCTTCTGCCTCGAGATCGAGCCACTGGCCGCCGACCATCCCGCGAATTCCGCTCGCCTCGAACAGCTCCCGTGCCACACGACCAGCGGTTTCAGGAGGCAGGCGAAGATCCTGTGCCGCCTGAGTCAGCACCAAAGCGGCGACCGGCACCATGAGCAGCCCGACCCGGGTCGCGGTAGGAACGTCGAACGCACGGTGGGTAGTCGGCCGGCCGCGACGCAGGTCGTCATTGTCCATGCAGGGCAGGTCGTCGTGAACCAGCGAGTAGGTGTGCACCGTTTCGACCGCGGCGGCCACCGCGGCGATCGCCGGTGAGAATCCACCGACCGAGCGGTAGGCCGCGAGCACCAAGGCAGCCCGGACCCGCTTGCCCGGCGTATTCATCGCGTAGGCGAGCGCTTCCCCGGTGCGGCCCGGCACCATGCTCTTGATCCGCTCGGCCCAGGCCTGGAGCAACTCGTCGGTACGCTCGCGCGCCTCGGCCAGGATCACGCGAGCGGAGGCCTCCTCGCGCACCGATTACTGCTCGCCGTCCAGATCGTCCATCCGCAAGGAACCCCGCGCGTCGGCGACCACCTTGCGGACCCGCACCTCCGCGCCCGACAACCTCGCCCTGGCGCTGCGCAGGCGGGCGATACCCTCTTCGAAGAGTGCCAGCGCTTGATCGAGATCGCCGTCATTGGACTCCAGGCGACGCACGATCTCCTCGAGCCGGCGAAGATCCTCGGCCAGCGTCGGTGTCTCTTCGCCGCGATCTTCTTCGCCCATCAGTTCTCCTCCACCCGGGCCGGAACCTCTCCATCCACGACGCGAAGACGGAACGACAGCGCCGGCGTGAATTCGGCGGCGCGGCGCAACACCCGGCCATCTTCGGCCCGCGGCAGGGCGAACCCCCGTTCCAGAACCTTCAGCGGGCTCAGCGCATCCAGTTGCGCGCCGAGCCGGTCCACCTGGCGGTGACGACGTTCCAGCAGAGTGGTGATGGCGGTGTGCAGCCGATCTCCCGAACGCTCCAGGCGCTCGACCGCCACCCGGGTTCCCTGCCCCACCGCGTTGGCGAGCCGGACAGCCAGATGGTTGACTCGATCGATCAACTCGGCACTGTCCGGCACCGCCATCTCAATCGCAGCCGAAGGAGTCGGAGCTCGGCAATCGGCCACGAAATCGGTGAAGGAGACGTCGGTCTCATGACCCACGGCTGAAATCGTGGGGACCTTCACCTGGGCCAGCGCACGGCAGACTTTCTCGCTGTTGAAGACCGCGAGGTCCTCCTTGCCGCCGCCACCCCGGGCCACGATACAGAGCGAGACTCCCTCCACCCGGTTGACCATCTTGAGGGCTCGCACCATTTCCGACTCGGCCTCGGCGCCTTGAACCTTGGCGCCGATCACCCGGATTTCGAGCGACCGCCAACGCTTTCGGGCGACCGTTATGATGTCCCGCAACGCGGCCCCATCGAGACTGGTGATCACGGCGATGCAGGTAGGCCACTGCGGCAGCGCCCGCTTCCGCGAGGCATCGAACAGCCCATCCTTCTCCAGCGCCGCCTTGACCTTCTGCAGCTCGAGGTGCTCGAGACCCTGCCGGTCGGTGACCAGCATCTCGGTGGCGTGGAGCCGGAAGTCCCCCCGCTCCTCGTAGATGGTCGGCTTGGCGAAGACGAAGACCTGGGCCCCCACCGCGGGCGGCGCACCGAATCGCTGGGCGTCGCTCTTCCACATCATGCCGCGGATCTGGCACTCGGCATCTTTCAGGGTGAAGTACCAGTGACCGCTTTGATAGATCTTGATTTCCGCGATCTCCCCCCGAATCCAGATCATCCCCAGGCCGGCCTCGATATAGCGCTTGGCCATGCGGGCAACCTGGGTGACGGTCCAGGGAGTATCGGTCGAGACGGAGGAGCTCACAGTAATTTCAAATTGATAATTCACATTGACGATTGATAAGGCCGCAGAATACGCAGATAAACGCAGAAGTGGTATGTGCTCCCTTGGGGCAGTGGAACTGGAACAAACAACCGCATTCGGCTGCCACAGGCTGGCTCCTGCAATGCTTGGTGGACCGCCCTGAAGCTCAGTCAATACGCCGCCAACCCACCAATTCGTGTAACTCGGCCACCACCGTTGCGCCAATCATCGTGCCCCTTGCTGGGGGATTTCCCGAGCTCACGATCCGAACCACCTCGTAAGTCACATCCTCGTGGTCATCGGGGTCGAAGGCCAGCAGCTTCCCATGCACGATCTCACCGTTCTCATGCCGGAGCTCGACGACTCGACCAGGCTGTGCACCGAGACTGGCCGGTGGATATCTCATCCCTCAAGCTGGTGTTGTGTCGGCCTGACTATTGATCAAGCGCAGAATATGCAGATGAGCGCAGAAAATGCGCTCTGATCCGCCTAAGAATACCGCCATGGATGCCGCGTTCATCTGCGTCCATCATAGGCCGGCTTGCAAAGCTGTCATCCACCGGGTCACAAGTGGCCGCCGGGCTGGGTGCCAGAACGGCTGGCGCGTGACAGCTCCACCCCTAGTTAGGCTCCGCTGGTTCTCCGGCTCTGTTATGGAGCAAGAAAGAGCGAAGCGCGGCCAGCGTCTGCTCGCGATTCGATAGAAAGACCCAGTGACTGGCGCCATGAAAGTCGATGGCATCCGAATGCTCCGCTTCGCGTCTGAACTGATCCCGGTCAGACTCCAAAGAGGCCGCGAAGACTCGCCAGTATGCCAAGGCCTGGCCTCGACCGGCAGAGTCGAGGCTCGTATACCAAGGGAAGGATGCAGCAACGGAATCAGGGACGGCGAAGATGGCGAGCGAAGGACACCGTAACCGCGAGTATGCGGGACGTTTTCGACTCTTTAGGAGCGCGCCAATCCGCATTGCAGAGGAATCGGAACCAACGAGCCCTGCGTACTTGCCCGCAGAGTCGAACCTGGCGATAGCTCGCAACTCAGCCATTGGGAACCGCGCCGCGTTTCTCGCGAAGTAACTCTCTACAGTGGCTGGGGAGGCAGAATCCGCGGATGTCATTGGAGGTCTACGGATGGCAGGGCCGCTTAGGCTGTCGAGCTTTGCGGCAAAGCTGTCGGTGGGGTCGCTGGCAGCGTCCAAATACACTAACGCCTCACATCGATCTCGGTATGACTCTCCGAAGGTAGTGAGGACGGCGCCCGAGATTGAATGCCCGACGAGAACCACGCGCACCAGGTGAAGAGAATCCAGGGTGATCGTAAGGTCGCTCAGTAGACCCGGGACGTCCGTGTCTGGAAGCCCACCAGAGTAACCGAAGCCGCGAGGAGTGATGCCGTAGACATGATGCTTGTCACTAAGGGCTGGAGCAAAGTCGTCAAAGACGTGTGCTGTGTTGCCCAATCCCGGCAAAAGAACAAGTGGGGGGCCCTCGCCGCCCCAGTCTAACACCTCGAGCGAGACCCGAGGCGCAATAGCGATAAGACGCACAGTGTGTGGCGAAGGGTCATGCCATGGAGGAGGTGCCGTATGGCACGCTGCCCCAACCAGAGTGAGCGACGCCATCACGGTGCGTGGAATCACGAACTTCTCGCTCCCGGTGCGGCCTAACCCCTACTTGACCATCAATGATCTCAAAATCACAAGCACTTCAGCCCCAAGAGACGCGTATAGACGCAGAAGTGGTTTCTCTTCCATTCCGTCGAGCCTACTGCAACAACATTCTGCGTTCATCTGCGGCAATCTCCGAAACCCTAGTCTTCGATGCTTTGCTTGACCGCTTGAATTGTATTCGCGAGCAGCATGGCGATGGTCATGGGACCGACGCCGCCAGGCACCGGCGTAATCGCTGACGCGACCTCGGCGACCGGGCCGTATTCGACATCTCCCGTCAGTCGGTAACCGCGCGGCTTGGTCGGATCGTCCACCCGGTTGATCCCGACGTCGATCACCACCGCACCCGGCCGCACCATGTCGGCCTTCACGAACTCGGCCTTGCCGATCGCCGCGATCAGAATGTCGGCGCTGCGAGTGACGGCGGGCAGATCGCGGGTGCGGGAGTGACAGATGGTGACCGTCGCGTTGCCCCCCGGGCCATCTTGAATCAACAGGTTGGCCATTGGGCGGCCGACAATCGTCGAACGGCCCAGCACCACCGCGTGGGCGCCCTTGATCTCGATGTTGCTCCGGAGCAGCATCTGGATCACCCCCCACGGCGTGCAGGGCCGCAGCGCAGTCGGATCGCTGATCACAAGCTTCCCGACATTCACCGGGTGGAAACCGTCCACGTCTTTGGCGGGATTGACCCGATTAAGCACTCTGCTGGAGTTGATCTGCTTGGGCAGCGGCAGCTGGACCAGGATGCCGTGGACCGCGGGATCGGCATTCAAGCGGTCGATCGCGGCCAGCAATTCGGTCTCGCTGGTTTCGACTGGCAGCTCGAGCTTGACCGAGTGCATTCCGGCTTCGAGGCAGGCCTTCTCCTTGCTTCCCACATAGGCTTTGCTGGCGGGATTCTCTCCCACCAGGACCACCGCGAGACCCGGCGTCACTCCCTTCGCTTTGAGCCGAGCAACGTCGGCGGCGACTTCGGCGCGGATCGACCTGCCGATTGCCACCCCGTCGATGATGCGGGCGCTCATCGCGCGATGCCGACGGCGCGGGTCTCCCGGATCACGACCACCTTGATCTGGCCGGGATACTGCAATTCGTTCTCGATTCGCTTGGCGATCGTCTCCGAAAGCGCCAGCGCGGCCGCATCGTCAATCTTCTCGGGCACCACGATGACTCGAACCTCCCGGCCGGCCTGGATGACGGTGGTCTTCTCCACCCCGTCGAACCCGGTAGCGATCTCCTCCAGCTTGGTGAGCCGCTTGACGTAGCTCTCGAACGCCTCGCGGCGCGCGCCCGGCCGTGAGCCGCTGATCGCATCCGCGGCCTGGACCAGGACCGATTCGGTACTCTCGTGGGGCACGTCGTCATGGTGGGCCTGGATGCAGTTGATCACCGCGGCACTCTCGCCGTACTTGCGCGCCACCTCGACTCCCAGCTCCACGTGGGTGCCTTCGCTCTCGTGAGTCAGCACCTTGCCGACGTCATGGAGCAACGCTCCCCGTTTGGCCAGCTGGATGTCGAGCTTCAACTCGGCGGCCATCATGCCGGCCAGCCAGGCGACTTCCTTCGAATGTTCGAGGATGTTCTGTCCGTAGGAGGTACGGTACTTCATCCGGCCGACCAGCTTGACCACCTCGGGATGCAGGCCGTGCACTCCGGCCTCGAAGGCAGCTTTCTCGCCGACTTCCTGAATCTCCCGGGCGATTTCGTTTTGCGCCTTGGTGACCAGCTCCTCGATCCGTCCGGGATGAATCCGTCCGTCGGTGATGAGCGCTTCGAGTGAACGTCGCGCGATTTCCCGGCGGACCGGATCGAAGCAGCTGACGATCACCGTATCGGGCGTGTCGTCGATGATGACGTCCACACCCGTGGCCTGCTCGAAGGCGCGGATATTCCGCCCCTCGCGGCCGATGATCCGGCCCTTCATCTCGTCGCTGGGCAATGCCACGGCGGACACCGTGGTCTCGGCGGTGTGCTCGGCGGAAATCCGCTGGATTACCATGGCGAGGATGCGGCGCGCTTCCCGATCGGCGTTCCGCTTCGCCTGCTCCTTGATGTCGCGGCCGAGTGCTGCGGCCTGACTCCGCGCCTCATCCTCCGCCTTCTGCAGCACCTCGCGCCGGGCGTCCTCCGCACTGAGCCCCGC
Source organism: Gemmatimonadales bacterium (assembly GCA_036558125.1). Taxonomy (GTDB): domain Bacteria; phylum Gemmatimonadota; class Gemmatimonadetes; order Gemmatimonadales; family GWC2-71-9; genus DATBGE01. Next base: position 9,970 of record DATBGE010000203.1, read on the forward strand.
GATCCGTTCCAGCTTGCCGCGCTGCTCCTGGACCAGGCGTGCCATCTCCGTTTCGCTCAACCGGAGCCCGTCTTCCCGCTGGGAGATTCCCGCCTCCCGCCCGGCAAGGCCCCGCTCCTGTCGCTGCAGCTCCTCCAGCTTCCGTTCGACGGCCGCCTCCCGATCTTCGGCCCGGCGCTCGAAGCGTTCCCACTCCTCACGCCGCTTCTGAAACTCCTTCTCCAGATCCTCGCGCAGCCGCAGCGTCTCCATCTTGCCCTCGAGCACGATGGCGGCGCGGGCCTCACCAGCCTTGCGGCCGGCGTCGGCCACGAGCTTCTCGGCCTCCGACCGGGCAGCCGCGAGCGTATTAGCCGCGCTCTTGCGCTGGGTTCGGCTGTACAGGAAGAAAAGGACGAAGGCAACGACCGCCCCGGCGGCCACGCCCTCGAGTAGCGGCATCAAAAACGACGGCATGCGATCTATCTCCAGCAGCGCCCGTGAGGGCCTGCCTTGGGGAAGGCCGGCGGACCGCGGTCCGCCGCAGACTCAACCGTTGAGGGAGTGCGGCCCGGTGGTCCGGCGGCCCCGCTTGGACGGGGGGAGCAGCCGGGCCAGGTCGTCGGCCATAGCGTGCATCCGCGCGGCGTGCTCCCGGTCGCCGCGTCGTGCTTGAAACAGTTCGTCGGTGATGGCGAGGGCAGCCAGGATCGCGGCTTTGTGCGTCTCCACCATCGGCATCATGTCACGGATCCGGCGCAAGGCGGCGTCCACGTAGGCCGCCACCTCGCGGGTGTATTCCGGCGGCAGCTCGGAGCGGACCGTGTAGTCTTCGCCCCCGATCATTACCCGGACGGCGTGCTTCGCTGTCGTCATGGGGCCAGCTCTCCCGCATCCTGCTCCAGGAACGCCAGCCGGTCGGCGAGCATCCGTACCCGCTCGCCCGCCGCCTCGACCCGCCGTCTGAGCGCCTGATTCTCGAGTTCGAGTTCAATCACGCGTTGCCTGGCCTGGATGAGTTCGGGACCCACCAGCACACCGCCACCCGCCTTCAGTTCCTGCACGTCGCTTTCAGCCTTGAGCGATCGCCGGCGCCAGGCCGCGAGCTCTTCACCCACGTGCTGGAGAAGTTCGGCGAGCTCGTTCAGCGGACGGGCGTCAGGACGTTCGTAGTTTTGCGCCAAGCTCACCCTCCAATGCCGTTACCGCCCGGCTGACGGCCGCGTCGACCTCCGCGTCCCGCAGGGTCCGATCCGCCGCGCGAAACACCAGGTGAAAGGCCACGCTCCGTCCGTGTCCCGCGGCCGGGTTCTTGTACTCGTCGAAGACTGCGGCCGATTCCAGCAGAGTTCCCACCGAATTCCGAAGCACCTCGATCACCTGGGCACTCGAGATACCGGGGGGCAGCACCAGTGCGACGTCGCGCTCCGCGGATTGCACCACCGGCAACGGCTCGAACTTGCCAGTCGGGCGAATCGACGGATCAATCGTGACTTCGAACCCGAAGGGAGGCGCAGCCCAAGGAGGAACCTCAATCCCCAACGGGCCAGCCCGGCCTACCCGCCCGCCTTCGGGCGCGACCGCAACCCACCCATCTGTATCAACTTGCACACGTCCCCCGGGAACCGCCAGAGCGACGGCCGCCTCGAACAGCGACTTCAGGTCCCACTGGTCATAGTCAGGCGCGGTACCCCCCGCGGTCCAGTGCGCGGGAGACCTCGCTCCCGAGACCACGCCAGCCACCCGCCGCTCCTCGTGAGGCCGCTCTCCCGGGCCGCCAAGGCGAAAGACAGTCCCGATTTCGAACAGCCGGACGTCCCGGACGTGGCGGCTCCAGTTGGCCTGAAGCGACCGGTTGAGACCTGGGGCCAGGCTGCGACGGAGGAATGCGTCCTCGGCCGAAAGTGGATTCATGAGCGGAACGCTGAACTCGTCCTCCTTCGTCCCGAAGGAGAGCGATTGCGCCTCGAAGAGGCCCCAGCCGACCAGACCCCGACGCACCCGCGCCGCGGCTACCTCGACCGGGTCTTCCTCGAACAAACCCACCCGGAAGGGACGCAGCTCGGTGGGGAAATTGTCGTAGCCGTGGATTCGAGCGACCTCCTCGACCAGGTCGATCTCGGTTGCGAGGTCGGGACGCCACCCGGGCACATCCACGGCGAGGCGGTGATCCTGCGGCTTGTTGAGCACGGTGCAGCCGATGGCCACGAGATACTTCTCGATGTCGGCAACACTGAGCGCCACGCCAAGCACCTGCTTCACCCGCTCGGTGCGGAGGAAAAGCCGCGGCGGATTGGTCGCCTCTGGCCAGACATCCACGGGCTCACCCGAAACGGTACCTCCCGCGGTGGCCTGAATGATCTCGATGCAACGGCGGAGTGCGTCGGCACCGCCCCAGCGATCGATTCCCCGCTCGAACCGCTGGCTCGCCTCGGTCGAGAGATTGAGGGTCCGGCGGGTGCGGCGGACCCGCCGCGGATCGAAGTAGGCGCACTCGAGAAACACGTCGGTCGTGCTGTCCTTCACCTCCACGTGAGCGGCACCCATCACGCCCGCGACCCCGATGGCACCGGTGGCGTCCGCGATGACCGTCATGTCGGTGGTGAGACTGCGCTCGACCCCATCCAGGGTGACCAGCTTCTCACCGGACCAGGCCCGCCGAGCCACGACCTCGGGACCCTTGAGGTCGGCGAGATCGTAGGCGTGCATAGGCTGGTTCAGCTCGAACATCACGTAGTTGGTCGCATCAACAACGTTGTTGATGGGACGAACCCCAACCGCGGTCAGGCGATCGGCCAGCCACCTCGGCGACGGCGCTACCTTCACACCCCGCAACACCGCTCCAAGGAAGCGGGGACAGCCTGCGGGGTCCTCCGTTCCGGTCGCGACGCCATCCACCTCGGCCCGCAGGCCGGCCTCCCGACGCGGCGTGCCGATCGACTCGGCTGGCGCGCCGGGAATAGTGGGAAGCCGGAACGGGATTGCGAAGCTGTGGGCGAGTTCTCGCGCGATGCCCTTGTGTCCCAGGAGATCGGGCCGGCTGGGCGAGATGTCGAGCACCAGACGGTCGTCGGCCAGCGGAATCGCTTCAAGCAGCGGTGTGCCTGGGGCGGCATCGGTGTCGAGCTCGAGAATTCCCTCGTGGTCGGTGCCGAGTCCGAGCTCTTTCGCCGAGCAGAGCATTCCCTCCGAAGTCTCGCCCCGGATCTTCCGCTTCTCGAGCTTGAGCCCGCCCGGTAGCGTGGTTCCTACTCGTGCGAAGGGGTACTTCTTCCCGGCGGTGACGTTCGGCGCACCGCAAACGACGTTGGCCGTCTGCCCCGATCCGGCATTCACTACGCAGAGGCTCAGCCGGTCGGCGTTGGGATGCTGCCGTACCGATTCGACCAGCCCAATGACCACCTGCTCCAGCCCGGGATGCAGCGGTTCGATTGCGTCAACTGCGGCACCGAGCATGGTGAGGCGGCGTGCGAGATCGTTCGCCTCGAGCGGGCGGCGGAGAAATTCTTCGAGCCAGCGACGGGAGACGTTCATGGATGGTCGATGGTCATTGGTCTATGGTCGATGGTCGATAGTCGATGGTCGATAGTCCTTAAACGGAAGGCGGTGGCGCCTTTGACCATCGACCATCGACCATGGACGGCCTAGAACTTCGCCATCTGGCTCAGGAACCGCATGTCGCCCTCGTAGAAGAGGCGAATGTCGTTGACGCCGTAGCGGATCATGGCACTCCGGGCCGGGCCCATCCCGAAGGCGAAGCCGGTGTAGCGTTCGGGATCCACGCCGCAGTTCTCGAGCACCGTGGGATGGACCATCCCGGCACCCATGATCTCCATCCAGCCGGTGCCTTTGCAGGCCGAGCATCCGCTCCCACCGCAGATCCGGCAGCTTACATCCATCTCGGCCGACGGCTCGGTGAACGGGAAGAAGGAAGGCCGGAACCGCACGGCGGTGTCACTGCCGAAGAAGGCCTGCGCGAAGTGGCTCAGAGTGGCCTTCAAGTCGACGAAAGAGATCCCCTCATCGACCACCAGGCCCTCGATTTGCGCGAAGACCGGAGCGTGCGAGGCATCGAAGGGATCCTTGCGGAAGCACATGCCGGGAATCACGACCCGGACCGGCGGCTTGTGAGCCATCAGGGTCCGGATCTGCACCGGTGAGGTGTGGGTCCGGAGCAGGAAGCGACCTTCGGAAGGCCGCCGGCGATCGGAGCTGGCTCTCCGTTCGTGGCTTTCCACCACTCCCGAGGTGCGGTTGGCTCGGCGGTCGGGGACAATGCGGCGCTCGGGGATGGCGAGGAACAGCGTGTCGTGCATGTCCATCGCCGGGTGATCGGGCGGGAAATTCAGAGCGCCGAAGTTGTACCACTCGGTCTCGATCTCGGGGCCCGTGGCGCGGGCGAAGCCCAGCCCGTGGAAGATCTGCACGATCTCCTCGGTGACCCGGGTGACCGGGTGCTCCGCTCCGATCCAGCGGTCGCGCCCCGGCATGGTGAGATCCACGCCCTCGCGCGCCCGGGCCTCGGTCTCACTCTTGAGCGCCTGGCGACGTTGGTCGAACGCGGTTTCGAGATCGCGCTTGAGTGCGTTGGCGCCGGAACCCAGCTGGGCCTTCTCGGTGGGTGACAGAGTCGGGAGGGTCTTCAGAACCGCGGTGAGACTTCCCTGCTTGCGGCCGAGCAATGCGATGTAGAGCGCCTCGAGCTCGGTGGGCCCGAGATTCGGGATGCGCCCCAATTCCTCAGCTATAGGCTGAAGATCCTTGATTCGAAGGTAAAGTGGCTCGTCGGCCATGAAGATGTGGCTTGAAGAATACGGAAACTAACGAGGGGCCAAGGGCCAGTCTCCTGACCCCTGGCCCCTGACACCTGACACCTGCTGTTCTAGCTCGCCGCCTTGGCGACTTCGGTGATCTTGGCGAAGGCGTCGATGTCCTTCACCGCGAGATCGGCCAGCACCTTCCGGTTGATTTCGACGCCCGCCTTCTTGAGCGCCGCCATCAGGCCGCTGTAGTTGAAGCCGTGCATCCGGGCGGCGGCATTGATCCGGGTGATCCACAGACTGCGAAACTCACCCTTCTTCTTGCGCCGGTCGCGGTAGGCATACTGCATGCCCCGCTCGACGGTCTCTTTGGCAGGCTTGTAGAGCTTGCTCCGGGCACCGCGGGCGCCCTTCGCCGCCTGCATGATCTTCTTCTTGCGCGCGTGGTGCGCGACGTTGCTCTTCACGCGTGGCATGGCGGAATCCTCCTACGCCTGCAGCAGGCGGTTCACGCGCGGGAAATCGGCCGAGCTCACGTAATCCGCTTTCTTGAGCCGGTTCTTACGCTTCCGCGTCTTCTTCGTCAGGATGTGCGTGTGGTTGGCGTGGAAGCGCTTGAGCTTCCCCGTCCCGGTCCTGAGAAAGCGCTTCATCGCGGCGCGCTTGGTTTTTTGTTTCGGCATCTTGCTCCGTTACCTGTTGGGGCGGGGCGGTCTGGCGGTACGGCGGTCAGTCGGTTGAATCCAACCGCCCTACCGCCCACCCCGCCTTTCCGCCTCATCTCACTTAGGCGCCAGCACCATCACCATGTTGCGGCCCTCGAGCTTCGCCTCCTGCTCGATTTTGCCGATGTCGGCCAAACTGGTGGCCACGCGGTCAATCACCGCCTTGCCAAACTCCAGATGCGCAATCTGCCGGCCGCGGAACATCATGGTCACCTTGACCTTGTTCCCCTCGGTCAGAAACTCCCGCGCATGCCGGGTCTTGAACTCGAAGTCGTGATCGTCGATCCCGGGCCGATACTTCACTTCCTTGATCTGAATCACATGCTGCTTTTTCTTCGCCGCCCGCGCCGCCTTGGCCTCTTCGAACTTGTATTTCCCGTAGTCCATGATCTTGACCACGGGGGGCCGAGCCATCGGGGCCACCTCCACCAGATCCAGTCCGCGTTCTTGAGCAGCGGCGAGGGCCTCTTCGATCGGCAGGACCCCCAGTTGCTCGCCCGTGTTGGTGATGACCCGCACGGGACTGATGCGGATCATGCGATTCACGCGGACGCGACGTTCACGCTCGTTTGTCGACAGGCCTCACACCTCGGGCAAAAAGAAAACCGGACACCAGGGCGAATTCGGGTGTCCGGGAACAGGAGACGGAACGGGTCGGCCCCGCCGTGATGCGCTGCTCAAGGACCCGTTCGCGCCGCCGCGACCCTCGCGGGGGCTGGGGGTGGAGAGCCCGAAGGCCCTCACTTGACGCAGCAAAGCTAGCGGGGACCCCGTGATGGGGCAACGGCTGCGCTACTTCCCCTTGGTTCTACGCCCTGGGGCTCGCGACTACCTCGCCGAGACCTACCCCCTTGCCATCCGGAACGGCCCGCCCCATCGCGACGGCGCTGTCGTGCTCGAAAATGAAGAGCCAGCCCCCGGCGAGGGCTTCCCGGAACAGGGTCCGCTTCGATTCCAGGGTGCGCAACGGCTCCAGGTCGTAGCCCATGATGTAGGCGAGCGGCAGGTGAGCGCTGGTCGGGATCAGGTCCCCCAGGTAGATCGCCGTCTCCCCGCCGCTCGAGAGCACAATGCTCTGATGCCAGGGGACATGGCCGGGGGTGAGTCGGGTCGAAATTCCGGGCAGCAGCTCCACGTCGCCCTCGATCAACTTCCAGCGTCCGGCTTTGGCCACTGGTTCGAAGTTGTGAGGCAGATAACTCGCGCGGGTTCGCTCGTTGGTGTGGCGGGCGAATTCGAGTTCGTTTTTCTGGACGATGTAGGTCGCATTCGGGAAGGCGAGAACGGCGGGCGCGGCGGTCAAGGCGGGCGGGGCGGACGAACTGCCCGACGCACCGTCCGCCTGATCCACTCCGACCCCCCTGTTCGTCCTGACCGCCCTGATCGTGTTTCCACCGGCGTGATCAAAATGCAAATGGGTGTTGATCACCCAACGCACGTCCTGTGGCTCGTGGCCCGCGGCGCGTAAGGCATCCTCCAACTGCGTAGGACCAGGATTCCCGGCGTTCTCGACACCGTAGATGTCGATGAACTTGTCGTCCTCCTTGTCCCCCAGCGCGGTGTCCAGGAGGACCAGACCGTCGGGATGTTCGATCAGGAGGCAACGCATGGTGAGCGGGATCCGGTTGCGCTCATCGGCGGGAATCTTCCTGGACCAGAGCGGCTTGGGGACGACGCCGAACATGGCACCCCCATCCAGACGCTGTCGGCCACCCTCCAACAGGTGGCAGCGGAAGTTTCCGAGAGTGAATGTTTTCGTTAGAGGCATGGTTAATAGTACCTAGTACCTAGTACCTAGTACCTAGTACCCACCCTAGAAGTAGCGAGGCAGTGCCGATCTCTTCCTTCGAACTCGGAACTCGGAACTCGGAACTCCCCTCCCCGACATCATTCCTTCCAAGTCCGACAACGTTCTCGCCCCGGTGTCTCGCGCCAGTTCCAGCAACCGTTGCAGAAGCTCCGCAGTCGCCAGGGCATCACCAGCGGCCCGGTGGCGCGCGGGATTGGTGAGACCGAAGTAGTAGGTCAGGCTGTCGAGACTGCGCGACTCAAGATGCGGCAACAGTCGCCGAGCGAGGCGGACAGTACAGAGGCGCGGCCCATCCATGGCGAGGGCGCTCGAGCGGCGCACCTCGGCGGCCACGAAGCGCCAGTCGAACCGCGCATTGTGCGCGACGAAGACTCGCCCGGCGAGTGCGGCGAGAATCTGCTCGGCGATCTCCTCGAACGGAGGTGCGTTCCGGACCATCGTATCGGTGATGCCGGTGATGCCGGTGATCCAGGTCGGGATGGAGAAGCCGGGATTCACCAGCGACTCGAAGACCAGCTCGCGGCGGGCGCCATGCACGACCACTACCGCGATGTCGGTAATCCGGTCGGAGCCCGCGGCACGCACACCGGTCGTCTCGCAATCCACTACAGCAAACGCGCACTCCTCGATCAGCGGCGACCCCTGCACCTCCGCCACCACCGCCCAGCGGCCGTCATTCAAGCGGTGGATCCGGGGATCGGCACCCAGCAACGCTACGGCGAGCCGCTCCGCGACTGCGCCCGGTGCGTTGGGGAGTCCCAGCACCTCACGCGATAGCCGGTCGGCACCGCAGGGTTCCACCAGCAGCAGGTCGAGCGCCCGCTCGACCAGGGTCCGCGCCGGATACGCCGTGAGCCCGTTCACGGTTCGGCCCGCCGCAGCGGCAGCGTCATGCAACGGGGGCCGCCCCCGCCCCGGACCAGCTCGTCTCCCTCGATCGTGACCACAGTCCGGTGCTTAGTGTCGAGCCAGTCATCGAACGCCACAAAATCGACGCTGGAGACCAGCCGGAACCCGGCCTTCTTGAGCTCATCCAGGGTAGCCTCGTTGCGCCGGTAGCTCACCACCACACCGGGACGGAGCGCCACGAGGTTGCAGCCCGAGGTCCACTGCTCCCGCTCCTGGCTGACCCGGCGCGCCCCGCCGGCGAATACCGGCTGCAAGGGCAACCCGACCGCGCGAACCGCGGCGAAGAAATCGGGCATCTCGTGGACCGCCTCCTCTCCCTTGCGGCGATGCAGCACCGCCCGCCGCTCGGGACCGAGGAAGTAGGGTGGGTAGACCACGCACAATTCGTGATCCACCTGGGTGAACAGCATGTCGAGGTGAATGGCCGTCGGCTCCTTAGGCATCACCACGACGATGACGTCGGTGACCGATGTGTTGGCGAAGACCAGCTCGCAGAGTTGATCCAGTGCCGCGGGTGAGGAGCGCTCGCTGAAGCCGACAACCAGAAGATCGGGCCGCAACAGGTGCACGTCTCCACCCTCGAGAGTGTAGGTGTTGCGCTGCTCTTCCGACCCGTCGTAGAGCAGACCTCCGTTGGCCAACGCGGGATGGAACCGGAAGAGGGTCGCGATCAGAAGCTCCTCGGTCCACCGCACCCGGTGCCGCATGGCTCCCACCACAGCGTGCCGCCCGATCACCATGCCGATGTCTCGGGGGAAGAAAAGATTCGGCAAGGGCGGCAGCGTGAACCCGCCGCTGTTGAGCGCCCTGGCCAGGGGACCCGCCTCCTCCTGCTCGCCCTCGATCAGGAGTCGCACAATCTCCCGGGGCGGCAACGACGCGAGCCGGCGCGCCAGCGGTTCCGATGGGACCACCGCCAGCGTCCGCGTCGTCAGAAACTCCCTCGCCTCCGCCCGCTCCAGCACCTCGGCGAGCAGGTCGCTCACCTGCCAGACCTCCGCGAACCGCTGCAACACCGACACGAAACGCCGGTGCTCCCGCTGGGCAATCTCCAGAGCGATGATGTCGTCATAGAGATAGTCCGCCCGATTGGTGGGCGTGACGGCCTTGAGCTCGGGTCCCGGGGTGTGGACCAGCACGCTTTCGAGTCGGCCGATTTCTGAGGTGACGTGGAGGGGCACGGTGAAAGAATACAAGGGATCAGGGGTCAGGTGTCAGGTGCCAGGAGCGCGCGACATTCGTGACCCGTCCGGCGTTTTCGAGATAAAGTCGTCTCTCCGCTGGGTGGTATTCTCAGACGATCCTTGTTCGGGTACTTGGTGATGCGGCCTTCGATTCGCAGCTATCGGGACCTGAAGGTGTGGCAGCGAGGGATAATCTTAGCCGAAACGAGCTATCGTCTCTCCCAAAGACTTCCGACAGAAGAGCGCTTTGGTCTAGTCGTTCAAATCAGGAAGGCAGCTGTTTCCATCCCAGCTAATGTGGCAGAGGGCCACGGGCGGGCACATCTGGGTGACTATTTACGTTTTCTTTCTATCGCCAAAGGGTCGCTCATGGAACTCGAAACCCATGTGGTCTGGGCGGAGCGGCTTCGGTATGTGAATCGGCAGGATACTGCAGCACTCTTTACCCAGTCCGCGGAAGTGGGCCGAATGCTTGCGGGCCTCATTTCAGCTCTTAGGAGACGGAAATACCCGCAACGCAATCAACCTTCAGCCCCTGACCCCTGACACCTGACCCCTGATCCCTGACACCTCTACCGGTTCGTCAACGCATAGCTCAACGTCTCCAACTCCAACGCCAAATTGACGGTCTTGAGGGCCACGTCATCAGGCACCGCAAGCTGGGCCGGCGCAAAGTTCAGGATGGCTTTGAGGCCGAGGGTGACGAGGCGGTCCGTGATGCCCTGGGCGACGTCGACCGGGGTGACCAGTACGGCGATGTCCACCGGTTGGGCCCGGAGGGTCTTCTCCAGATCGGTGATGGGCTGCACAGTGAGGCCGTTCCACTGCTTCCCGATCTTCGCCGGGTCCACATCGAAGATGGCGACGATGTCGAAGCCGCGTTGCTGGAAGCCGTGATACTGGACCAGGGCGCTTCCCATCTTCCCGGCGCCGATGACCGCGACCCGATAGCGCCGGCCGAGGCCGAGAATTTCCCGGAGCCGGTGGAGCAGCTCGGGAACCGAGTAGCCCAGCCCGCGCTTGCCGAAGGACCCGAAGAACGAGAGATCTTTCCGCACCTGAGCAGACGTGGTCCCGCCCCGGGCCGCGAGGGCCTCGGAGCTGACCGTCTCGGTCCCCTGCTCCTCGAACTCTTCGAGGAATCGCAGGTAGAGGGAGAGACGTCGAATGGTCGAATCGGCAATCTTGCGCATGGTATTGTGAAATGTTTCACAAATCTAGCGCAAGGGACTTAACCGGGCAACGCGCCACCACTACAGGCAGGTTTGGGAAGGCGGGATGGAGAGCAAACACAGAGACACAGAGGGCACAGAGGGGCTTGTAGTGCGGAGTCGGCATTAGCAGGACTCGTTGAACTCACCGTCGTTCAACACGAAGACACAAAGGACACAAAGAGTCCCGATATGGTCACGCGCAGTTGGACCTTGTCAAAATCTTTTTTTTTGATGTGACCTGTTGGCCTTCGTGCTCTTCGTGTACTTCGTGCCCTTCGTGTTGAAGACGAGAAACTTTACCAGATCGACGAGTTCAACCCTGGTCGTGGAGCCCTCTGTGTTCTCTGTGTCTCTGTGTTGGCGTTTCGGGACTTGCCGATCAGGCCATGGCCCTGTGAAGCGCCAGAAACTGGGTCGGACTGAGCTCCTGGGGTCTCACCTCTTTGCCGATCCCAAGCTGCTCAAGAACGGCGGCCACGCGCTCGGCAGGGAGGTCCGTCAATTCTCGAATTCCTCTGATCAGCTGCTTCCGCCGGAAGCCGAAAAGACCCACCACGAATCGCCGAAAACTGGCGACCTGCTCGTCGGCCAGAGGCGGTGATTCGAACGGTGTCAGTCGCACGACCGCAGAATCCACGGCCGGCCGGGGATGAAACGCTCCGGCTGGCACCGTGAAGAGCCGCTCGACCCGTGCGACGGCGCTCACCCCAACCGTCAGCGCTCCGTACTCTGCCCCGCCCGGCTTCGCAGCAAGTCGCTCCGCGACCTCCTTCTGCACCAGAAACACGACCCGCCTCGGCCTGGGCGGCGCGAGCGCCAGGTCAATCAGTGGCGACGTGATGTTGTAGGGAATGTTGCCCGCGACGACGAAGGGACCTGCTCCCACCAACCCGTGCCAATCAGCCTTGAGCGCGTCGGCCTCGACGATCTCGACCCCCGGGAACTTCTGTCTCAAGGCAGGAAGCAGATCCCGATCCTTCTCGATGCAGATCAGCCGCTTCGCGCGTCTGGCGAGAGCCTCGGTGAGTCCTCCAGGACCCGGACCGATCTCCAGTACCGTTTCATCCGGCGCCGGAGCAACCGCATCGGCGATGCGGGCCAGGATTCGAGGATCAGAGAGGAAATGCTGGCCGAGCCGCTTCTTGGCCTGGCGCTTGGTGGGCGATCCTGTTCCCGTCTCCCGTCTCCCGTCTCCCGTCTTCCCCATTCAGATGCGGAGGACAAGCAAGGTCCGGTCGTCGGCGGGATGATCGGTGAAAGTATCGGCGAGCTCGAACACCGAGCGCACGATCTGATCGGGTGACTCGCCCCTCAGGCGTCCAAGTTCGGCCAGCAGCATCTCCTCGGTGAAGCCGCCTTCTTCACCCCGGGTATCGATGAGACCGTCGGTCCAGAGGCAGAGAAGATCGTCACCCGGGAGCCACGGCACCTGGTTGCGCCGGATCGTTTCAGCCGAGGCAAGACCGAGCGGCGGAGCGGTAGTGGGAAGCCGTTCGGGTGGGCCGTCCTTGGGCAGCTTGAAGGCATGCTGATGCCCGGCATTGGCGTAGGTGAGCCGCCGGTTCCGAGGATCCAGCACGCCGTAGAACACCGAGAGAAACATCTCGGTCGTCGCGAGGTCCGGCCCCAGGCTATCGAGCAGTGCCGCGAGGGTTTCGTCCGGGGTGTTTGATGCTCCGGCATGGATGCCGGCGGCCGACATCACCAGCGCCATCACCAGCGCCGCGGAGAAACCATGGGAAGAGACGTCGCCCAGCATGACACCAACCCGCTGGTTGCCGAGCCGGGTGAAGGTGTAGAAGTCGCCGCCAACCGAGTCCACCGGACGGCAGATTGCCGCGACCTGAGCATCGCCCTGCAGCACCGCGGGAGAGGGAAGCAGTTTGAGCTGGAGGTCGTGCGCCAGCTCCAGCTCCCGGTGCACCCGCTGCTGGTGAAGGTCCTGCTGCACCAGCCGGCTGTTCTCGATCGCGGCACCGATCTGATTGGCTACCGCCGACACCAGCTTCAGGTCGCTTGCCGAGAATGGCTCACCACCGAGCCGGTTGGTGAGATTCATGACGCCGACGCAGCGGGAGCCAAGTCCCGGCGCAGCATAGCAGATCGGAATGCTCAGAAACGATTCGCCGCGGTAATCGCGAGTGGCGCGATCTGCGGTGATGGGAAGAGCCGGCTGGTTGGGATCGAAGCTGATGATGCGCCGCTGGCGGAATACCTGGGCCGCGACCGAGTTGGGATCCTCGGGGTCTACCGGCGACGCCTCGGCGAGGGAAAAGCCCCGTGCCGCGACCGTGACCAGCCGACCCAGCTCTTCGTCCCACACCATGATCGATGCGCGACGGGCTCCCACCACGTCGCTCACCTCGCGCACGATGGTCTGAGCCGCGTCCTTGAACTGCAGGGTATGACCGAGGATTTCGCTGATGGCGTAGAGGAGGTCGATCTCCTCGTAGCGACCCGCCAGCTCGTTGGTGAGCTCGCCGGTTTCCCGCTCGGTATTGAAAACCACGCCGAGCAGAGCGGCGAGATCGGGACCGAGGACAGCCGCGCGGGACTCGGGGACACCGGCGACCTCGAGCCAGAATCCTTCGGCGCCGACTATGGGCTGGAGCCAGACTCCCCCGTCATTGCTGGGGACCAACCCCGGCTCCCTGGGCATGACCGGACTCCAGCCCGGATCGCTCCCGGTGAAGGGCCGCAGGGTACGACCGTCATAACGCCACAGACGAAGCCGGGCTCCGGTGAGCGTGCCCAGCGCGTCAGTCGCTGCCTCCAGCCCCGTTACTGGCGGCGGAGCGTCATGCAGATCGAGTTCCCCTGGGGGTTGAATACGACGTCGTCGACGAGGTTCTTGATGAGGAAGATGCCGCGGCCATTCGGTCGGTCGAGCTCTTCGGGGTCCAGAGGCGCGCTGATGGTGGCGGGATCGAAGCCGGAGCCTTGATCGGTCACGTGGATCCGGATCTTGTCGGCGAACAGCTCGGCGTGAACATCCACCGACTTGGAGCGGTCCTCGTGGTTTCCGGCGACGATAGCGTTGGCCAGCGCCTCGGCGATCGCGACCCGGAGATTGAACCGCAGCCGGCGAGAAGACCAGGACCCGCTGCAGCAATGCCGCAGAATGAGATCCACCACCTCTTCAATGCAACCAACATCGCTCGGCACCCGCAAATTCACTTCAACTGTGGAGCCGCTGGGCCCGGGAAGGCGCCGGCGGCGAACGCACAGGCGGAGCGCGGCGGTTGGTTCCATTGACGTCAATAGGACCCCAGTGCCTGTTCGGCGGTTTCGGCAATTGAGAAAAGGGTGTCCAGTTTCGTCAATTCGAACAGCGAGCGCAAGTCTTCGTTGAGTCCGGACAGGCGCAGTTCCCCGCTTTGCTCGCGGACCCGCTTGGAAATCGACACCAGGGCACCCAGACCCGAGGAATCGATGTAACCGGTCCGTGAAAAGTCAATTAGGAATTTTCGTTCACCCTGATCCAGGGCCTCCTGGACCGCCGCCTTGAGCTCCTGACGGTTTCCCACTATAAGCTGTCCATCGACATGCACGATGTAGACACCGCGATCCTTCGTCGCCGAAAAGCCCATCACACTCCTCCCCCGGGTTGAGAACGATCGCGCTGCAGGCTGATCATCGCGGCCACCTCGACAATATCATCCGGACTGGCCCCGCGCGAGAGGTCACTCATGGGACGGGCCAGCCCTTGCAGGATGGGCCCGAGGGCCGTGGCTCCCGCGAGCGCCTGGACCAGTTTGTACCCGATATTGCCGGCATCGAGATCGGGGAACACCAGGATATTGGCGCGGCCGCCGAGGGCCGAATCGGGCGCCTTGCGCCGGGCGATCTCGGGAACCAGCGCCGCGTCTCCCTGAAGTTCACCGTCGCAGGGAATCTCCGGCGCCCGGCCTCGGAAAATCGTTACCGCTTCCCGGACCCGATCGATTCGAGGTCCGGCGGCGCTGCCTCGCGTGCTGTAGGAGAGGAATGCCACGCGAGGGTCGTCGCCCACCAGTCTCTTTCGGTCGCGGGCGGCCGCAAGCGCGATGTCGGCGAGCTGGGTTGGAGTGGGCTCCGGAATGACCGCGCAGTCGGTGAAGGTGAGGACCCGTCCATCAGTCAGGGCCATGTAGAAGGCGGAGCTCACGGCGCCGACGGTCGGTGCCGGGCCGATCGCCCAGAGCGCCGCACGCAACACGTCGGCCGTCGTGTGTGTGGCCCCGGCGACACAACCATCGGCCTCGCCCATGGCCACCAATGCCGCGGCGAACCGGAGCGGGTCGCCGGCCAGATCGATGGCGTGGATGGCGTCGTGGACCCGGTCCGGCCGCCGCTCCCGCAGGTGCTGCGCCACCTGGGAGACTCGGGAATCCCGGGTGGGATCGATCCCGCCCGGACCGACCAGGATCGGCTCGAGGATGCCTTCACCTTCGAGGCGGCGCGCGGCAGCCTGGACCCGCGGATCGGCCCCTTCGGGCAGAAGGATCCGGGCACCGCGCCCCCGGGCGCGCTCCAGCAGTTCCTGGCGGAATGTCATCGGGCAAAGCGCCGGCGGAGAGCTTCCGCCACGGCGGGGTGAACCATCGAGCCCACATCACCTCCGTATCGCGCCACCTCTCGCACCAGGCTCGAGCTGACGTAGGTCGTCTCAATGCTCGGAACCAGGAACACGGTCTCGAGCGACGGATGCAGCTGCCGGTTCATGAGCGCCATCTGGAACTCGTATTCGAAGTCGCTCACCGCCCGGAGCCCACGCACAATCATATGCGCACCAACTTTGCGCGCGAAGTCCGCCAGCAGTCCTTCGAAGGATTCGTACCGGATCCGCGCTTCATTTCCCGTCGCCGCCCGCAGCATGGTCAGCCGTTCTTCCACGCTGAATAGCGGCTGCTTGTTCGGGTTGGTCGCAATGGCGACGATCACCTGGTCGGCGAGGGCCAGGCTACGGGAAATCAGATCGGTGTGACCCCGGGTTGGTGGGTCGAACGAGCCCGGATAGACGGCGATACGTGTCATGGAGCGTAACAGAAAGTGAGAGCTGTCTCGCCATAACGCCGGGTTTCGTCGCCCGGAAGCGGCTCAGCGGCCTGATGCTCTACGCCGAGAATGCGGGCGAAAGCGCTCTTGCGGAAGCCCTCCACCAGCCGGGCGGCCTGGCCGGTGGAATAGGGCGGGTCGGCGAAGGCCACATCGTAGCTGCCCGGGGCCAGCCGTTCCGCGTAGCGGAGCGCGTCGCCCCGGTGGACGGTGACCTGGGCGGAAACCCCCAAACGGTCGATGTTGGCCCGGAGTGCCGCAAGCGAGGGCTGGTTCAGCTCCACGAAGTCGGCGCTCGCAGCACCGCGCGAGAGTGCCTCGAGTCCCAACGCACCGCTTCCCGCAAACAGATCGACTACTCGCGCGCCGGGGAGCGAGTCCTGGAGAATGCTCATCCAGGCCTCCCGCACCCGGTCCGCCGTGGGGCGCACCCGCGGATCACGGGGCGACAAGATCGTGCGACCGCCGTACACCCCACCGACGATTCTCACGACTCCGCGGCGACTTCGGGCACCGGCGTCTCGGCTGGAGCCGCACCAGGATGCGGGGCCAGCGCCATGAGCCGCGCCTGGAGACCGGTTTCCCCCATGTAGGTGTGCTGCTCGAGGCGGAAGGCTACATCCACCATGGCCGGCATGCCCGGTGCCTGCACCACCCACGGAACCCGGTCCGCCCATTGGAAACCGATGGCGGGGAGTCGCACGGTGCTGTGGGCCAGCGTTCCTCTCAGGTGGCTGCCCCCTACCCGCCGGGCACCGTTCAGCGAGACTCCCCGCACGCCGAACACCGGGGCGGGATTGCCCATGCCGCAGGGCTCGAGGTGGCGACAGAGGCGTTCGAGGTCGGCGCTCACCTCGGTGAGGTTCAGCACCAGATCAACTCGCTGCTCGGGTCCCAGGTCTTCGGGAGCGAGCGTCTCCCGCGCGACCGAGACAAAGCGTTCGCGGAACGACTCGAGTCGATCGCGCCGCAAGGTAACGCCGGCCGCCATGTGATGCCCGCCGTAGCGGTCGAGCAGGTCGCCGCAGCGCTGCAGTGCCGCATGCAGGTCGAACCGGGAAATGCTGCGTCCCGAGCCTTTGCCGATGTCGCCCTCGAAGGCGACGAGAAAGGTCGGACGCCCGTAGCGCTCGACGACTCGCGAGGCCACGATGCCTACGACTCCGGGATGCCATCCCTCGGCCGCCAGCACGAACGCGGGAGCGTGCTGGGTATCTACCTCGCGTTCGACCTGCGCGATGGCCTCTTCGAGAATGCGCTGATCGAGCGCCTGCCGTTGGACGTTGAGCCCTTCCAACCGGTGGGCAAGGTTGTCCGCTTCCGCCTCGTCATCGGTGAGGAGAAGGCGGAGACCGTCCTGGGCATCGGCTACCCGGCCCGCGGCATTGAGCCGGGGACCCAGCACGAATCCCACCTGCCCCGAGCGGATCTCCCTCCCCTCGAGCCCCGCCACTCTCACCAGCGCGCGCAGCCCGACCCATCGCGTCTCGGAGATGAGCTTGAGACCGTGCCGGACCATGATGCGGTTTTCCCCGGTGAGGGGGACGATGTCGGCGATGGTGGCCATGGCCACCAGATCGAGCAGGTGATACGGCAGGTTGACCGGCAATCCCAGCGCGGGAACCAGCGCCTGCACCAGCTTGAACGCGACACCGGTGCCGCAGAGCTGCTTGAGCTCGGACCGATCGTCGGCACGCTGAGGATTGATGATGGCGACAGCAGCCGGAAGCTCGGGTCCAGGCAGGTGATGGTCGGTGATGATGACATCGATTCCCGCTGCTCTCGCCTGCTCCACCGCATTTACCGCTGTAATGCCACAGTCGCAGGTAATGATGAGACGGACGCCGGCCGCCTGCGCCGCGGCGACACCGGCCTGGCCCAGGTCATAGCCATCCCGGAGGCGGTGGGGAAGGAACGGAAGCACCTCCGCACCAGCCGCCCGCAGCACCCGGGTGAGCATCGCGGTTCCGCACTGGCCATCCACGTCGTAGTCGCCATGGACCATGATGCGGGTGCCGGAACGGACCGCCGCCGCAATCCGGGAGACGGCCTGATCCATTCCGGCCAGCGTGTAGGGATCGGCGAGTTCCTGGAGAGCGGGACGGAGGAATCGTCGTGCGGCGATTTCACTGTCGATTCCCCGCTGTACCAGGAGTGAGGCGAGGGGGATCGGCAGCCGCAGCGAGTTGGCCAGGGCCAGCGCGCGGGCCGGATCGGCGGCGCCTTCGATAATCCACCGCAGCGGCGGAGGCGAATGATCAGCCACCCTGATCGTCCGCGTAGTAGAGGATGACGCCGCAGCTCTCGCACCAGTCGATCAAGTTGCCGGAGCGAATCTGGCTGCGCCGATTGAGCGGTACGGTGGTGAAGCAGGCCCCGCAGGCCGCTCCGGCGAGCGGAACGACCACGCGCGCCACGCGCGCCGAGCGAAGCCGCTCGTAGCGCTGGCGCAAGGCACGCTCGACCTCGGACGCCGAAGCGTCACGGGCGGCCTTAGCCTTGTCCCGCTCCGCCTGAACTCCACTCATGCGCTGGGTGAGTGCCTCGCGGGCCTCGCCCTGACTGGCGCGTTGCTCTTCCAGTTTTTCTTCAGCGGTGCGGGCGGCCGCGTCCTGAGCGATCACGTTATCACCGGCCTGGGCCCAGTCATTCTCTTCTTTCGCCAGCACGGAGCGGGCAAGGTCCATTTCGGTCATGGCCGCCTGGATCTCCCGTTGGCCCCGCAACTGATCGGTCCGGGCCTGTTGTCGCTCCAGGAGCCGCCGGTAGTTCTCGATCTTGGTCTCGGACTCCTGGCGTTTGCGAAGGGCCTCGGCCGCGGACCGCCTGCGGCTTTCAAGGTTCCGCTCCGCATCGGCCAGTTCCTTGTCCAATTGTTCAATTTCTCCCAGGATGCCGGCGAGCCGGGTATCCACTTCCACCAGAGCCAGATCCTTTTCCTGCAAGTCCAGCAGTTTGACGAGGTCAGGATGCATTCAGGTCCACAGGTCAGGGGTCGATTGAGTCATGAGACGTGGGACGTGGGACGTGGGACGTACGACGCGAGTCCCCACGTTTTGCCGCGACGCTTCGCTCCCGATACTGCTTGTGCTGAAGCGGGTAGTTCTTCCTGAGTTCCAGGTCCAGCCCGGTTCGCCTGATAACGAGCGCGTCGCGCTCCGCCGAGTCCTTCGTCGAATGGATCTGTCGGTCCAAACGGTAGAGCTCGCGGAATCGAGGGCGCACCTCGAGACGGACACAAATCCCGTCGAAAGCCGCGTCCAGTCGCTTCTGCTCGAGTTCCAGCGGCTGGGCCAGCAGGCGAATCCACAGAATACGCGCCTCGTCGGAGACATCGTCCGCCAAGGTTGCGACGCCGGGCGCATCTACTCGCAGCAAGCGCTCGAACAATTCCCTGTGAACCTCGTTTTCGATCAGCTCCGGCTTTATCGAAGATAACGCCCGTTTGCGACACTCATCGCTGTGCACCATGAGGGAGAGCAGCTGCTTCTCGACTTTCTGTTTCGGGGCGACAGGGGGCGGCGGCACCGGTGACGCTGACGTTGTTTCGGACGTTACCAGCCGGGGCGCCGGCTGCGCATTGGCCTCCTGTTCCAGCACTCGCTTCTCGACGCCGGTCCGCTCCGAGACCAGCGAGAGATACAGCTCCCGCATGATCGGATCCTTGGCCGCCCTGATCGTGGGCAGCAACCGATCCAGCGCATCCCGCCGGTGCTCGATCCCGGTGAACCAGCCCTTCCGTTCGAGCAGCTGGATCTTTCGCTCCAGTACGTCCATCGCATCCTTCAGCACCGCATTCAGCGCCTGGAGTCCGCCCTTCTTGACCAGGGTGTCCGGGTCTTCTCCGGCCGGAAGCGTCGCGACCCGTACCCGCATGGTGTGACGCAACAACTCGTCACCGGCGCGGAACGTGGCTCGGAGTCCCGCGGTATCACTGTCCAATAGCAGGACGGCCTGCGGAGCGAAGCGATGAAGGAGCGCAGCCTGATCGGGTGTCAGCGCTGTGCCGAGCGGAGCCACCACGTTCTCACAGCCGGCCAGGACCAGCCGCAGCACGTCGAAATATCCCTCCACCACGACGACGCTTTCCTCTTTCCGGATCGCCTGCCGCGCCTCGTGCAGGTTGTACAGCATCGTGCCCTTCTTGAAGATCGGCGTCTCCGGCGAATTGAGATACTTGGGCTCTCCCGGCCCCAGCAGTCGTCCGCCGAATCCCACGACGCGGCCGCGCAGGTCGTGGATCGGAAAAAGGAGCCGGCCCCGGAATCGCGGGGCAACCGACCCGTCGTCGCGTTGGGCCAGGAGCCCCGCCTCGAGCAGCACCGCCTCCTTGAGGCCCAGTTGGGCCATCGCGGTCAGGAACGCTGTACCTCGCGGAGCATAGCCCAACTCGAACGGTCCGACCGTATCCAGGTCGAGCCCGCGAGTGCCGAGGTACGCGCGCGCCTCCTCCGCCTCGGGAGCCTCCCGGAGCTGCCGGGCAAACCAGTCGTGAGCGACGGCGGCCGCGGAGAACAACGGCTCACGCGGGTCGGGACCGCTCCGGCTGGTCTGTTCCGGAATCGTGATCCCCATCCGCCCGGCTACCTCACGCACCGCCGTGGGATAGTCCATCCCGAAGCGCTTCATGAGGTAGGAAAAGACGTCGCCTGATTCCTTGCAGACAAAACAATAGAATCGGCCCTTCTTGGGGATTACCGCAAAATTGCGATGAGTGCCGCCATGAAACGGACACGGACCCCGGTAATCCGAGCCGGTGCGCTTGAGCTCGGTCGATTCGCCGATCAGGCCGACGATGTCCGCGCTCTCGCGAATCTGCTCGATAATCTCGTCGGGAATCACGATCAGCTCTCGAACTCGACGACGGTAACCCCGGTGCCGCCCTGATTGGCCGGCGCGAAGGCATGCTTGCGGACTCGACGATCGCGGGCAACCACCTTCTGGACCCGCTCTCGCACCACGCCGGTCCCCTTGCCATGGATGATCCGAAGGTAGGGATGTTCGGCCAGCACCGCTGCGTCGAGTGCGGAAAGGACCGATTGCTCGGCTTCCTCACCAGTGAGACCGCGGAGGTCGACTTCGAATCCCTCGCTGCGCTCGAGGGCGGGAGGGCGGGACGGCGGGACGGCGGGGGGACCCAGTGGTCGGGACTCGGCAGCAAGGGTCACCAGCTTCGCTACCGGCACGACCAGCTTGACGGCACCGGCGGACACCACTGCTTTACCGTCGTCCCGGAGCTCCATGACGTGTCCCGTGCCACCGCTCTCTAGCCGCACTCGAGCACCTATTGCCAGATCTTCCGGCTTCCCGCCCTCCCGCCCTCCCGCCTGCTCCATAGCGGCGAGCTTTTCCCCTTCACTCCGTACCGCCTCCTCAACCAGTCGCCGCGCCTCGCGGGAAGCGCCCTCGTCTCCTGCTTCGCGGGCCTTCGCGATCGCCTCTTCGACTCGTTGCCGAGCTTCGAGGAGGAGGCTGCGAGACTGTTCCCGTGCGGCACGCTCGGCCTCCTTCTCCTTGCGCTTGAGCTGCGCCTCGCGGATGCCCTGCGTCGTCGCTTGAGATTCCAGCCGCACCCGAAGCGTCTCGGCCTGAGCTTCCCGAGCCTCGAGTTCGGCCTCACGCCGCGCCTGTTCCCGTTGCCGTTCCTCGACCGACGCCAGAAGCGCGTCGAGGTTTCGTTCGGCGTCGGGAATCTGCTGCTCGGCCTCGGTGAGCACCGACTCGGGGAGTCCCAGTCGCCGCGCGATGGCAAGCCCGTAGGAGCGGCCGGGCACTCCCTTCTGGAAGTGATAGGAGGGTTGCAGCGTCGCTGAATCGAATTGGAGTGAGGCGTTCACCACGCCAGGAACCCGGGAGGCGAGCTCCTTTAAGGCGCCGAGATGCGTGGTCGCAAGGGTTATCGTCCCGCGTCGGGTCAGGGAGAGTAACACCGCACCGGCTAAGGCCGCTCCCTCCGCCGGATCGGTTCCGCTACCGATTTCATCCAGCAGCACAAGGGTCTTGTCATCGGCGTGATCGAGGATCCGCCTCAGCACGGCAACATGTGCGCTGAAGGTCGAAAGGCTCGCGGCAATCGATTGCCGGTCGCCGATGTCGGCGAAGATCCGCTGAAATACGGGAAGTCTGCTGCCGGGACCGACCGGCGGAATGATTCCGCTTTGAGCCAGCGCGCAGCAAAGGCCGACCGCCTTGAGCAGGACGGACTTGCCGCCGGTGTTCGGGCCGCTGATCAGGACGGTGCGTTGGTCGGGGTCGAGGTCGAGGTCGAAGGGGATGACGGACCGGCGGACCGGCGGACCGGCGGACGGGCGGTCCGCACTCGACTCCTGAGCGGCATCGGCTAGGAGCAAAGGGTGGCGACCATTCACGATTGTGAGGGCGGCGGGAGCGAGCGCAACCACAGGAGCGTGGCCGTCGACTGCCGCGGCATAGCGCGCCCGAGCGACGAGATCGTCTACCGCAACGCACATCGAGTGGATCGCGGCAATCGTGTCGCGTTGGGGGCGAACCAGCTCGGTAAGATCGCGATAGACCTGCAGCTCTTCGCGCTCGGCGCGCAGCTCAGCCTCACGCAGCTCGTTGCCCAGACCGATGACGGCCGACGGTTCGATGAAGAGCGTCGCACCGCTGGCGGATTCTCCGTGGACAATGCCATCCGGCCGCCCTCGCAGCTCGCGGGCAACCGGGATGACATAGCGACCGTCTCGCAGGGTGACGGCCCCTTCCCCGCCCAGGTGACGCAGCATGCCATCCAACTTCTGAACCAGGCGCTCACGCGCCGCGCGGATTTCCCGGCGTGCCGCGGCGAGCGTGGGACTCGCCGAGTCGAGCAGCTGACCGTCGTCATCGAACGCGAGGGTCAGCCGGCGCTCGAGTCCCTTCTCCGGCAAGGGACGCTCGTAAAGAGCCGTCCGGGGAGCGTCGGCTGCTACTCGCTTGAGCTCCGCGACAACCAATCGCGACGCTACCACGGTACGCCTGACCGCCAGAAGCTGGGAGCCCTCGAGAACGCTTCCTGCCACCCGAAGCCGCGAGAGCGCCGAATCGACCTCCGGCACGGGCTCCGCGGCTACTCCGCGGTTCTCCCGGACCAGGCGCGCCAACTCGGCGACCGTCTGCAGCTCTCCGGAAATCCAGGCGACATCGTCGCTGGGACGTCGCGCGAGAACCTCCTCACGACCCAGCGGGCCCGCGGCATAAGAGGCTACCCGGTCCAGGACCGCCGGGAGCTCGAGCGCCTCGATTCCGTCATACTCCGCCAACGCGAACGGGGTGCCGGCGTCCGCGGACACCAGCACCCCGTGTGGGGAAGCTATGTGAGCCTGCTCCGTCATCCCGCCTTCAGCTCCTCGCGGGCGATGCCATTGAGCTCCTTCCCATCCACTCTTCCTTTGAATTGCGGCATCACCGCCTGCATGACCTTCCCGATGTCGGCGGCTCCGGCCGCGATCGCCGCGCGCACGGCCGCGCGGATTTCTTCAGGATCCACTGCTGGAGGAAGGAACTGCTCCAGAATCCGGATCTCGGCCGCTTCCTTGTCCGCCAGATCCTGCCGCTTCGCCGCAGTGAACTGCTCGACCGATTCCTTCCGGGTCTTCACCCCTTTGCGGAGAATGTCCACCACTTCAGGGTCGTTGGCCGCCCGTCCCAAGTCCAGTTCCTTGTTCTTGACCGCCGCGAGAGTGGTCCCCAGCACCAGCGCCAGGTCCTTCTCGCCGGCCTTGCGGGCCGAGTTCATTCTCGCCTGAAGAGTGTCGCGGAGGCTAAGTGGCTGCACGTCTCACCCGGGAGGCCAGGTCATCTTGCGACCGCCGAGCAGATGGAAATGCAGGTGAAAAACCGACTGCCCTCCATCGGGTCCGGTATTGCTCACCAGCCGGTAACCCTGCGCATCGAGCCCCAGCTCGCTGGCGACTTCCGAGGCAAAGGAGAGCAGCTTGCCGAGAAGAACCAGGTCGGGCCCCTTCGCATCGCGCACGGCACCAAGGTGCTTGGTGGGAATCACCAGCACGTGAGTCGGCGCCTGGGGCTGAAGATCGTAGAAGGCCACGGCATCGGGGGTCCGTTTGACAATACGCGCGGGAATCTCTCCCGTTGCGATCTTGCAGAAAATGCAATCAGCCATGTTCACCTCTCCGACGAGCCTGCCACACCGCCGCCATCGCCACGAGCCCGGCGGTCTCGAACCGCATGGTGTAAGGACCGAGTGACACTGGACGGAACCCGGCCTCTCGGAACTCCTTCGACTCCGACTCGGTGAAGCCACCCTCGGGGCCGATGGCCACGGTGACCGCCTCCGACGCATTCAGCTCGATCAGCGCTTCGCCTTCGGGATCTGCCAGCCAGGCCGCACCCTTCCGCGGCTGGGCGAGGAAATCCTCCAGGCGCTGGGGCTCCTGTAGAGTGACTTCCCATGCGCTACCGCACTGCTTCATTGCTTCCCGCGCCCGGCGGCGGAGCGATTCCAGGTTTCGGTCGCGCACCCGGGAGGCGACCGCCACGGCGCGCTCAACTTCAAGCGGCACGATCTCGGTGGCGCCCAGCTCGACCGCCTTCTCGACCAGGAGCGCGAAGCGGTCCCGATCGCCGGCGCCGACCGCAAGGGTGAGAGGAGTTGGATGGTCGACCCTGGTCACGGAGGCAACGACAGCCTGAATTCCGGCCGGGCGCATCTCCAGCAGTGCCTCACCGACAGTCCCGGAACCATCGACCAGTCGCACCCGCTGTCCAGCTTGCCCTCGCCGCACCTTGAGGTGGTGGGCCTCCGCATCGTCCAGCTCGACCGTGGCGCCGGCCTGCAGACTTCCTGGCGCCGCGAACAGAGTAATCACGGACGCCGCGCAGCCACCGCCCACCAGTTCTCGTCTACAACCTCATCAACCACGACCAAACCCGCTTCCAGCAAGGGCCCGCGGAACTCGTCCGCTTCGCCCAACTCCATGCCGGAGAAGATCGCGATGCCGCCAGGGCGGATCGAATCATGGACCTCGGGCAACAACGCCGCGTTGATGAGTCGCAGGATATTCGAGACGATGACGTCCGCGGGGGCGAGCAGCGGAGTGAACTGGGCGGCGTCTCCCTCGAGGAAGGTGATCTGACCGGCGAGGCCGTTCCGCGCGGCGTTGGTTGCCGCCACCTCGAGCGCGTCGCCATCGACTTCGACGCCAACCACAACGCCGGCTCCCATCTTCTTCGCGGCGATAGACAGGATTCCGCTACCGGTTCCCAAATCGAGCACGGTATCGCCCGGGCGTACGAAGCGTTCGAGCAGGAGCAAAGCGGCACGAGTGGAGCCGTGCTCTCCGCTGCCGAACGCCATCTCCGGATCGATGGTGACGACCAGCTCACCAGGCTTCGGGTCCGCCTGTAGCCAGGAAGGCACCAGGTTGAACCGGCCGACTCGCCGCGCGGTGAGGCCGCTGCGCCAGGCCGTGGTCCAGTCCACCTCCGGCTCCTCGCGATGGGCAATGGGAATATCCGAACCGTGCGCCGCGGCGAGGTCTCTCTCCAGCGCGTCGGCGGCAGCCAGGTCGAGCGCGAAGGAGACCAGGGTTCCGTCGGCCCGCTCCTCGACCGCTTGTCCCGTCCGGCCCACCAGCCAGGCGGCGACAGCGTCCCGCCGCTCGGGGGTCGCATGAACCTCGATCGAATACCAGGTCACGCGCCCAATGCTTCCTTGAGCTTGCTCCACCAGCCTCCATGCCGTTTGGGAGGGTCGCCCTCAACCCGGGACAGCTGCCGGAACAACTGCGCCTGCTCCTCGGTCAACTGTTCGGGGGTCCAGACATTGGTTCGAATCAGGAGATCACCAGTACCACCCTGCCCCAGACGCGGCAGTCCTTTACCCCTGAGCCGGAGCACGGTACCACCCTGAGTTCCCGATGGCACGCTGACCTGCTCGTTTCCGTAGGGAGTTGGCACGGCAATCGACAGCCCCAGCGCCGCCTGGGAGAATGAAAGCGGCAAATCGAGGATCAGGTTGTCTCCGTCCCGCTGCCACCGCTCGTCCGGTTTCACCTCGATCATGACCAGCAGGTCCCCGCTGGGGCCGTTGCGCGGTCCAGCCGCTCCATGCCCTCGCAGCGTGAGATAGTTCTGTTCGGACACACCCGCCGGGATGTCGACCTGGACCGTCTTGTCTTCCCTCACCCGGCCCTCACCGCGGCACACCTCACAGGGCGTCGTGATGATTTGCCCCTCCCCGGCACAAGTCGGACAGGGCGACACCGACACGAACTGGCCGAACATACTGCGCGCCGCTCGCCGGACCTCTCCACTTCCGCCGCAGGTTGTGCAGGTCACAGACCCCGTGCCCCGGAGGGCGCCGGAGCCCTCACAGGCCGAGCAGCGAACGAGGGTCTTGAGTTTGATGTTCCGCTTGACCCCGGTGGCCACCTCGATGAGGGAGAGCTTCACGGTCACCCGGATGTCCTGTCCCCGTCGCGCTTCGGCCTTGGCGCGCCCTCCGCCCCCGAAGAGAGAGTCGAAACCGCCGAAGTCCCGCATGAAGATGTTGAGCGCTTCGCTCAAATCGACGTGGTGGAACCCGCCGAAGCCACCTCCGCCGCCACCGCCGAGCCCTGCTTTGCCATATCGGTCGTACATCGCCCGCTTCTGCGGATCCCGAAGAACCTCATACGCCTCGGTGATTTCCTTGAAGCGTGCCTCGGCAGCCGGCTCGGGATTCCGGTCCGGATGAAGCTCGAGCGCGAGCTTGCGATAGGCTTTCTTGATCTCGGTTTCGGACGCGTCCCGCGCCACGCCGAGCATTTCGTAGTACTCGCTCACTCCATCAATCCTTCCACCAGTCGGCTGGTATGATCCACCAGCCCGATGATCTTGTCATACGGCATCCGGGTTGGCCCGATGACGCCGATGACGCCGCTCAAGTCTGCCGTCCGATACGCCGAGGTGACCAGCGTGAACCCGGCCAGTCCCGGGTCGGTGTTCTCTCCACCGATGGTAATGGTGAGTCCCCTCGTTTGACGAACCTCGAGGGCGCGATGCAGGCGGTCCCGGCGCTCTGTCAGTTCGAGCAGTTCACGCATCCGGTCGTTGGAAGCAAACTCGGGCTGGTCAGCCAGCATTTGGGCGCTGCCCAGCATGACCGCTTCGGGAGGCGAGCCCAGCCCGAAGAGCTCGTCCGCCTCGGCGATGAAAATGTTCAGCAGTTCACGGCCACTCGCGGAATGATCGGCGTCCCGAAGCCGGTCCCCCAGCGAAGCACGAATGTCCTTGAGAGTCAGCCCCGCCAGCCGCTCGTTTAGAACCTGTGCTACGCGCTGGACGCTGTCCGATGCGATCGTTCCGGATACTTGCACGAAGATGGTTCGTACCGTTCCGCTTCTGAGGTTGAGCATCAGCAGCAGCCGGTCGGTCGCCACCTGGGCCAAGTCAACCCGCTCCAGCACCACCTGATCGAAGGAGGGACCCACCGCGACTCCAAGCTCCTGCGTCAGCACGCCAAGCACCTGAGCCGCGCGGCGAAGGACCTCCTCGACCGCGGTGCGCGTCGAAGGCATTTCCGATTTGATGAGATCGCGCTCCTCCCGGCTGGGAGGAGAGAGCCGCATCAGGTTGTCCACGTACCAGCGGTACGCTTGGTCAGTGGGAATTCGGCCAGCCGAGGCGTGGGGATGGAAGAGGTATCCCTTCTCCTCCAGCTCGCTCATGGTGTTGCGAACGGTCGCCGAGGAGACGCCTAACCCGCTCCGCTGCACGACGGCCTGGCTGGCCGCTGGCTCGGCGGTCTGGATGAAGGCCTGGATGACCGCTTCCAGCACCCTGGCCTGGCGGTCATTCAGAGGGTCATGCGAAGGCATGGCAATAATTTAATCGGTTCTCAGGCAATCTCCGCTACCAACGCATCGAGGCGGAGCCAGCCCTCCGGGGTTAGCCGAAGACGGCCCCGTTCCCGTTCCATCCAACCTGCATCAATCCAGCCATTTGCCTGCCCGGGAGGCACCGCGGGCTCCGGCAATCCTTCGGTAGTACGCAGGCCGAGGTACAACTCCTCCAGCCTCAGGCCCGGTTCGGCCAGGAGTTCTCGCCCGGCTATTACCGATTCGCCCCGTTCCAGGGCGGAGTCGTAGGCAGCCCATTCCCGCAGGTTCCAGCGCCTTTCGTTCCCCAGTCCACTGTGAGCGGAGGGGCCGAGTCCCACGTAAGGCGCCCTTCGCCAGTAAGCCGAGTTATGCGCTGCTCGGTAGCCAGGACGCGCGTAGTTGGAGACTTCGTAGTGGTCGAATCCAGAGTCGGAGAGTCGCGCGTGGGTGGCAAGGAACTGCTCGACAAATCCAGCCTCCGGCGCCGGCCGGGTTTCTCCCCGCTCGATCCAGTGCATGAGCGGCGTGTGAGACTCGACCGTGAGACCGTAGACCGAGAGGTGGTCAGGCGAAAGCGCGAGCGCCGCCCCAAGATCCGCTTCCCAGTTCCGCTGCAACTCCGCCGGGAGTCCGAAGATGAGATCGAGCGAGAGGTTCTCGATTCCCGCTTTTCTCAGCGCCGTGACCGCCGCGGGTACCTGCTCCCGGGTGTGGGTACGATGCATCCATCGCAACACCACCGGCTCGAACGACTGCACCCCAAGAGAGACCCGGTTCACACCCGCGGCACGCCATGCCGCGGCGCGTTTCGTATCGACGTCGTCGGGGTTCGCTTCGAGGGTGATTTCCGCTCCGGCGGCGATGCCGCGAGACCGGTTCACCGTCTCCAGCAGCTTCCCAATCAGCTCCGGTTCAAGAAGAGACGGAGTCCCGCCCCCGAAGTACACCGTATCCAGCCTCGGCGAGTCGCTCCAGGCCGGATGGTCATGCCAGGTGTGCCATTCCTCCAGAACCCGCTGCGCAAAGAGCGTGGAAGGCACGTTCCGCCTGACCGCGATCGCGAAATCGCAGTAGCTGCAGCGCCGGGCGCAGAAGGGGACGTGGAGGTAGAGGTGCATGGTTGGGGCGTAAGATAGGAGACGGGAGACGGGAGACGGGAGAGGAAAGGCGGGAACAGGGAACGGGGAACGGGATGAAACGGAAGCTGTCATTCCGAGCGGAGCGAGGAATC
>DATBGE010000204.1:0-50703 GCA_036558125.1 Gemmatimonadales bacterium
GGGAGAATGCGGAGAGCATGCACTTCTACGCCGACGAGCTGCTCGAAGACGTGAACAACCTGCTTCACATGCAACTATCCCTCGCGTCGCACCGCGGCAACGAGGTAATGCGGGTCCTGACGATCTTCTCGGCGTTCTTCCTGCCGCTCACGTTTGTGGTCGGGATCTACGGCATGAATTTCCATTTCATGCCGGAGCTCACCAAGACCTGGGGCTATCCCATGGTCTGGGGACTCATGGTTCTGATTGCCCTCGCGATCTTCGTGTGGTTCCGGAGAAAGGGGTGGTTGTGATGGCGCTCGCGATATCCGGTGGCAATCTGGGCTGGTTCGCTGGTGGTGCGGTGGCCGCTGCGGTGCTGCTTCGTCTCGTGAAGCGCTCCGGGAGTAGACTCGGAGGTCCGGGCACCGATCCTTCGCTTCTGCCCGAGCCGGGGCTCGACTGGTTGCGGCGCGCACACGGTGCGAAGGGCGTCTGGATCTCGGAGCGGCCCCGCCCTGGCGAGGCGACCGTCTGGCACCGCGCCATTTCGGAAAAGACTCTCTCTGAGGCCCACGTCGCCGTAGCGGAGCAGCGGCTGGCGCAAGCGGTTGAGCAGGGAACCAGCGGTGCCGAGCGACTCGAGGCGGGCACCCTGCTCTTCGGCTCGGCGGGAGGGGTTGTCGCCGGACTGCTGCTTCCTGCCGGTGCACCGCAGCCCAGCCTGGATCTCGCTGGAGAAGATCTGCTTCACCTCCTGGAAGGAGCCGCCCGCCGCCCGATCCTGGCGCGCATCGAAGCCGAAAGCGAACGGCCGATCGAGTCGCTCGGCAGCATCGCGCTCCGGCTGGCGTACCAGCTGGAACGGATTCTCGATGCCGAGGTGATCGTGGCGGTCGTCACGGGGGATGCGGTCAAGGTGATGGGTGTCTCCGGACGCGCCGATCGCCGTCTGCTTGAAACCACGGCCGTACCGGGCAGCCCGCTCGATCAGGTGGCACGCGGAGAAGTCCGCCAGCTCTCGACCATCGCGGATCCACTGGGCGGCATTGTCCCCGATCGGCGCTCGCGCTTCACGCCGGCGCTGATCCTTCCGATTCGGAGCGGGGAAGAATTGTCGGGCGAGGTGGTCGGCGCCGTCGCCTTCTGGCCGGAGGACGACGCGGCGCCGGTCGGGCCGGTCATCGCCGAGGTGCAGGAGGCGATGCGTAACGCGGGGCCGCGGATCGTGCGGGCGCTCGAGCTCGAAGCCAAGGGCGCAACCGCCATGGCGGACCCGCTTACAGGGCTGAAGAACCGGCGTGCGTTGGACGATGTGATGGGACGCGTTGGCGTGCAGCAAGCCAGCCTCATCTACTGTGACATCGACAGGTTCAAGACGCTCAACGATACCCTCGGCCATCCCGCTGGTGACGCGGCGCTGGTTCACTTCGCTCGGCTTCTGAGCGACCAGATCCGTGGCGCCGACACCGCTGCCCGGATCGGCGGAGAGGAATTCGCCGTGTGGCTGCCGGGCGCCACCCTGGCCTACGGGGCGCGCATCGCCGACCGAATCAGGATCAAGCTGGGGACGACGCCTTGGGACTGGCAGGGCAGACAGTGGCCGCTCAGCGCCTCGTTCGGAGTGTCGGCGGTGCCGGATACCTCGCGGAGCATCAGCAACCTGACGGCCCAGGCCGATGCGGCGCTGCTGATTGCCAAGCGGGATGGCCGCAACCGCGTGGAGCTGGCGCGGCGGATCGACCCCAGCCCGGCCGGTTTGGCCTAAGCGGTTGATCAGGTTAGATTTGTGATCACCCGGGGGCGACTGGTTTCGACGGGTTTGAAGAAGGAATTGCTGCGTGCCCAGGTCCAGGTTCCTGGTTAAACCGCTTGGAAACATTCAATTGCCAACTCTGAATTGGCGATGGCTGCATAAGCTGAGCTAGACTCGCTTATCGCACCACCAGTGAGCAGAGCCCGCCCGGGGCGCTGACCGCTGGACGAAAATCCGGGCTGGCGCGCCGTGGTGCTCCACTACGGAGCGTGAGATCTCAGGAGATAGATTGCGGGCAGGTCGGTACTTCACCGGCCCGTGATGACGGCAAGAAGAAGTGCCTACGCACGTAGATGTGGTTCTGGGAGCTTACTCGGACGAGGGTTCAATTCCCTCCGCCTCCACTTCGGAATGGTCTAAGGTAGTCCAACGGCGCCCCAATTCGGGGCGCCGTTCGTCTGAGGCGCCTCAAATCACTGCTTCGTTTGGGAGCTCATCTGGCGGTTTCGCGTCCTGCCTCCGAATATCCGCGGCATGCGCATCCTCATTCTCTCGGACATCCACGGCAACGCTGCCGCTCTTGAGGCGATCATCGCCCAGGAATCCTTCGACAAGGTTGTCTGTCTGGGGGACGTCGTAGGGTACGGTCCTGAACCAGCAGCGTGTCTGCGCTGGCTCCGGAGGCACTCGGCTCTTGTGGTGCAGGGGAATCACGACCGTGCCCTGGGCGACCGGGTGCCTCCCGGTTGCACCCCGGCGTTCCAATGGCTCGCCGACGCGACGTTCCACATCGGAGAGGCCCAGCTGACCCCGGAAGAGCGTGGCTATCTCGCCGAGCTGCCGCGATCAACGTTGGTCGAGCGCGATGGACTCCGACTCATGCTGGTTCACGCGGCGCCACGCGATCCGTTATACGGCTACAGGGAGCCCACCGCAGCCGCTTGGAAAGAGGAACTGTCTGATGTCGAGGCGGATCTCGTGCTGGTCGGCCACACCCATCTCCAATTCGAGCTTCGCCTCGGGCCCAGGCATCTGGCGAACCCTGGTAGTGTCGGCCAACCGAAGGGAGGCGACCCCCGTGCTGCATATGCAGTGTTGGAGGCCGGAACTCTCAGGTTCGGGCGGGCAGCGTATCCCATTGAGCGCACCATCTCCGGACTTGCCGCGGCAGGTGTGTCCCAAGCGGCCGTCACTTCCTTGGGCCAGCTCCTTCGAACGGGGCAGGTTCCACCACCGCCGTCTGGCCAGCCCGGCTCGGGGTAACGACTCCTGGCTCTCCCGTGTGCTTGAAACGACATCTTCCCTCCTCGACAGACACGCTCGAGTTGGACGGCGCGGAACGGATTCCGTGGTTGCCTGCTGCGCGACTGATCCTTGTCTCGCCCAACGCCAACCCCAGAGCCCCGGTCCAGGTGACCATCCTCTGGAGCTCCGGCCGTTGGGAGCAGCCGATTCCCGGATCATGGACGGCGCCTGTATCCCTCAATGCCGGTGCATCGAAAGGGAAGGGGCTTTACCAGTCGACAGAGTCCCTTGACCTCGAATGGATCGCAGGCCTCGACCGTGATCGCGAGCGGCGGGCCCGACTTCGAAGCAGCCTTAGGGGAATGACGGCTGCTTGACGGCCGCAGCTACCTGGGTGGCCCGCCCCGAGGGCAAATCAACGCGCTCCGGGTCGCTTGACGCGGAGATCGGGGAGCGATAAGGTTCGGGTAGATTTGATCAGGGCGATGGAGTTCGCCCGGAACCGCTGCACCAAGGTGCAGCTGATGACTCCTGCGGGGCCTGACGGGCCGGCAGGAGTTCTTGTTTGTATCGCCAGCCGTGCGGCCCGCTTCCCCCTTTCTGGAGGTGAGCGGTGGAGTCCAACGTCTGGCTGATTGCGGCTGCCTGGATGGCGCTCGCCCTTCTCGCCAGCCTGATCTCGATCCGGGTGGGCATCTCCGTCGCCCTGATTGAAATCCTGATCGGCGTGGTCGCCGGCAACTTTCTCGGTGTCCACAGTACGCCTTGGATCGATTTCCTCGCCACGTTCGGCTCCGGGCTCCTCACTTTTCTGGCGGGCGCGGAGATCGACCCTGAATCACTACGTCGACACCTCAAGCCCGCGGCGGCCATCGGGACAGTGAGCTTCCTGGGCCCGTTCCTGGGCGCCGCGGCTTTTGCCCGGTGGGTCGGGGGATGGGAGCCACACGCCGCCTGGATAGCTGGGATCTCGCTTTCCACCACCTCCGTCGCGGTGGTGTATGCCGTGATGCTGGAGACGGGTCTGAACCGAACTGAGCTGGGCAAACTCATTCTCGCTGCCTGCTTCATCACCGACTTCGGCACGGTCCTGGCGCTCGGTATTCTCTTCGCAAACTTCAACGCGTGGCTGCTCCTGTTCGTTGCGGTGACGGCGGCGGTTTTGTGGCAACTCCCCCGGCTGACGCGCCTGGTAATCGCGCGGGTGGGACACCGGGTGAGCGAGCCCGAGGTGAAGTTCATTTTTCTGGTGCTCTTCCTGCTGGGAGGGTTG
Organism: Gemmatimonadales bacterium; assembly: GCA_036558125.1. Lineage (GTDB taxonomy): Bacteria > Gemmatimonadota > Gemmatimonadetes > Gemmatimonadales > GWC2-71-9 > DATBGE01. Next base: position 4,254 of record DATBGE010000204.1, read on the forward strand.
GCCAAGCTTGCTCGAAGCGAGGCGGTCCTTCCAGCCTACCTGGTCGGTTTGGTGATCGCCGGGGTCTTCGTTCGCGACCGGGTGCTCATGGAGCGAATGCGGACCATCGCCTTCACCATGCTGACGCCATTCTACTTCCTCAAGGCTGGTCTCTACGTCTCCTTGCCGGCAGTGGGGACCGGGGCACTCCTCATCGTCGCATTCCTGCTGCTCAAGATGGGAACCAAGATCGTCGGGGTGTGGCCGCTGACCCACCTTTTCCGTTTCGGGCGACGCGATGGTCTGTACACCACGCTTCTGATGAGCACCGGCCTCACCTTCGGCACCATCTCGGCCCTGTTCGGGCTGTCGAATCACATCATCGATCAGGGCCAGTACACGATTCTGGTGACTGTCGTCATCGGGAGTGCCGTCATACCGACGCTCATCGCCCAGCACTACTTCGAGCCGCGCCTGCCACAGCCGGTGGCGAAAATGGCCGTGCCTGAAGCTGGGGTGTCCAGTCCAGTACCCGAGTCTTGAGCGGAAGGGGGTCATGATGTTTCGTCGGATCCTGGTGGGGCTCGACGGGTCGGAGGGTGGACGGCATGCCTTGGAGATGGCCGCGGATCTCGCCACGCTCTGCAAAGCCGAGCTGCTCGTCGTGTCGATAGAAGAGAAGCTGCCCGCCTACGCCGCCACTGTCGGCGAGGTCGAAGACGAGGAACGCCACGAACATCGCTACTTCCGTCAGATCCAGCATGAGGCCCGGCGGCTCATCGAACCTCGAGGCATTCCGCTGCACATGGAGGTTGTTCCGGGCCACCCGGCGCTCGCCCTGGCCCGCCTCGCGAGCGAACGCGATTGCGATCTCATCGTGCTGGGCCACACCGGGCACTCCCGCCTGCACCACCTTTTCCTCGGGTCCACAGCGGATCGAGTGGTGGAGCGGGCCCACTGCGCGGTGCTGGTGGTACGGTGACCCCCGACGAGCTAACGGAAAGGCTCCGAGGCCTGGCCCTCGCGGCGGGCGCCGATGACCTCGCCGCCGAGACTGGCTTCGTGGCCGAACGAGTCAACGAACGCCGGTTCCACGTCGCCTGCGTGGGGCAATTCAAGCGGGGAAAGTCCACGCTGCTCAACGCGCTCGTCGGCCACAACATCCTGCCGACCGGCGTTCCGCCGGTCACCTCTGTCCCGACCATCATTCGCTTCGGCGCCTTGGGGGCGCGGGCGCGCACCCCGCAGGGATGGGCGGCCTTCGCTCCCGTTGACCTCGCTGATTACGTCACTGAGGAGCGCAATCCCGGCAATACCAAAGGCGTGCTGGCAGTCGAGGTATCGCTACCGGCTCCGATCCTGAAGGGTGGTCTGTGCCTTGTGGATACGCCGGGTTTGGGATCAGTCTATGAATCCAATTCGGCTGCTACCAAGGCGTTCGTGCCGCACATCGATGCCGCTCTGGTGTTGCTCGGTGCCGATCCACCCATCTCAGGTGAGGAGTTGCGCCTGGTGGAGACGATCGCCGCTGAGGTCAGTACGCTCCTCTTTGTCCTCGGCAAGGTCGACCGGGTCACCGAAGCGGAGCGGGTCCAGGCTACGGATTTCATTCGAGGGCTGCTGCGCGAACGCCTCGGCCGAGTCGGCGACCGGGTCTACCAGGTCTCGGCAGTAAATGGCGGCGGAGGCGTGGACTGGCTGGCCCTTGGCGAACGCCTGCGATTGCTGGCACAAAGCCAGGGCGGTGTCCTGGTGGCGGAAATGCGCAGACGAGCCGTACACCGGATCGTTCGGGGGTTGGTCCGCAGGCTTGAGGAACAGCGAAGCGCGCTCCTCACTCCCTTGGAGGATTCCGAACGACGGGTGCGAGCCCTCGCGCAATTGCGCGAAGACGTCGATGACGCACTGCGCGAGCTCAATCCACTCTTCGCGGCTGAGGAGCAGCGCCTCTGCAAGGCCTTGTCCGGCCGTGCAGAGGTGTTCCTCGAGGAAGCAGAGCTTACGGGGCTTGTGGCCCTGCGCGCGGCATGGACGGCCGGGCGGTTCGCCGGTGCACGACGCCGGGAGAGTCTGGAATTCGCCAATCAGCTGGCTCGCGAGCTGGTCTATCCGTGGCTGGAACGGATGGAGAGGGAAGTGGAGGTGGACTACCGGGAGACCGCCCACCGGTTTGCCTCAATCGCAAGGGACCAACTCGGGTCGCTTGTTGGCGCAGCGGGCTTGAACGCCGAGGAGATCGGCGGCGTGCCGCCCGAGGCGGAACACTTCCGGATTTCGAGGCACTTCGCCTTCAGTGACCGCATGTGGTACCACTATCCCAGGTCACCGTGGCCCGCGTTGATCGACGCGCTGATTCCGGCGTCGCTTCGCCACCGGCGTCGCCAACGGCGCGCCGAGACCTATCTGATGGACCTCTTGACCGCCAACGCGAGCCGGGTCGTGGGGGATCTCGCAGAACGTGTCCGGGAGAGCCGCCGCGAGGTTGAGGGGGAGATCCGGGAGAGCCTGCGCCGCATAGCCCTGGCGGCGGCTGACGCTCTAGAGTGGGCTCGTGCCGTCCGCGCGCGCGGGTTGGACGCGGTTAGCCTGGAGTCCGACCGCCTGGACGCACTTCTTGCAGAGGCGGAACGACTCCTGGAACCGGCGGGCAATCGGGCGGCATGAGGCTGGCAGCGCCTTCCTGGGATTCCTCTATGCCCGCTCTATCCCAGCTCTGGCTTTCTCGGTCATCGCCCATCTGACTGCGGTCCCGCTGCTGTTACTCGTCGCGCGCCGGACAGCGGCGGAACCGAGGCTGCTCCATAGCAAGTCCTCCAGCTCGGGCAGGCGTGCTTGGGTCACGCCTTCGGGGGTTCCGACGGCGAACTGGGGTAGTCGATAGGCCAGCTCGCGGTCCGGTCCTCCGGGGGAATATCAGCCCGGTACATAATCACCCGTGCCCGCTCCAGAGTGATGAGGCCCCCTCCCAGCATCTCATCCAGCTCCGGGAGAATCGCCTGGATTTTCTCCTCGGTGTCGACGCACTCGATCACGACCGGAAGGTCGAGGGACAGAATCTCGATCCGATCGGTATGCAAGCGGGAACTAGCACCGAATCCCATGATGGCGCGAATCACCGTCGCGCCCGAGTAATGGCGTTGCCGAAGCAGCTCCACGATAGCCCGGTACAGGGGTTTGCCGTGATACTTGTCCGACTCGCCGATGTGAATGCGCATTAACGTCCGCTCACCCTTGAATCCGTGCATACCACCTCCCGGGATGGCCCGTTATGCCAGGCGGCGAAGCGTGAGAACCTCGCGGGCCAGGCTGAACCCCACGAAGGCTCCAACGAGCGAAACCACGACACTCAGGCCGACGTAGACACCGGCCCGCCGGTAGTCGCCGTCGTGAAGCAGCTTGAGTGTTTCATAGCTGAAAGTTGAGAAAGTGGTATAGCCGCCGCAGAATCCGGTTGTGAGGAGGGCCCGTGCCTCCCGCGAGATGGCCGGAGTCGCCAGCGCATACTCCAGCAGGAAGGCGACCAGCAGCGACCCGGTGATGTTGATCAGCAGGGTCCCGACGGGGAAGGAACCGCCGAATCGCTCCTGCACCGCCGTAGCGAGTATGAATCGCACGACGCTTCCGACTGCCCCTCCAAAGGCCACGTACCAGTTCATGCTGAACTCTCCTCCGTCGATGAGGGTGGAGAAAGGGCCCGACCGATTTCAAGCAGTTGTTCACGCAATCGGCTAAGCAGCGGATCCAGCATTCGCGGCAATTCGGGATGGATTTGGCCGTAGCCTCGCATGTGTCGGGAAGCCGCATCCTCGACCACCACCACGCTCGTGATAACTAACGCCTGCACAGTCCGAAATTGAGAGAAATCGGGGGCCTGCAGCCCAAAGGTGGAGACCAACTCGGTGAGCGTTGCCGATGCGGAGGCGATGGAGGGTCGAGCCGTCTCTCCGAAGCCAGCCGGCAGATCCGGCGTCTCTCGTCCGAAGAGGGTCGGGGTGGGGGATCCACGCGGCTTGTCCACAAGGGCCAAAATCTCAAGGAGATGCCGCTCCACCTGTGCCAGGCTAGCGGTGAGGTGGCGCATCTGGCCGACGGAAAGGACTTCTGATTTAGCAAGGACGTTTGACATGAAAAGGCTCCTACGCACTTGTCCCCTGCGTAGGAGCCATCAGCCGGTAGCGGCGGTTAGGGGCGAGCTCCATCACCCGGTCGATCACCCAACGGTACCTCACGCCTTCACCGACGTCAACCGGCCTAGGAATCTTATCCGAGGCAGGGGGCGCGGGAACCATTCGAGAATCCGGTATCATCCACCGCCTCCATTTGTCGGGCCGTCACCTCTTCGTCATCGAATCCGCTAGATTCGATCAAGCGTGTACCCACTCATCGTAGGACTTGGCCCCGCCATCGTCCGACCAACCGCCTCCACTAATGGAGGCGAGTTTGTGCCTGCCCGGGGAAGTGAGGAGTGATGCTCCTTCTGCTTGCTGCGGGCTCGCTTCTGATTCAGGCGCCAATTCCCGACTCGCTCACTCTGGCCCAGGCCCTAAGCCAGGCCCGTAGCGCGCGGGGGCAGGTCATGACCGCGACCGCACGCGTCGCCGCGGCGCGCGCGGGGTTCCGGCAGGCCGGTACCATTCCCAATCCCACCGGCAACTATGAATACACCGAAGACACTCCACGCCAGCACCTGACCTTCGACCAGTCGTTCGACTGGCTCCTCACCCGCGGTCCATCCCGGGATGCCGCCAACGCTTCGATCACGGGAGCCATCGCCGACTCGGCCCAGCTCGAAGCCGATCTCGCGGCGGAGGTCCGGCGGGCATTCTACAGTCTGGTAGCAGCCCGGCAGCTCCACGCGCTGGTCGTAGCCCAGGCGGCCACCGCCGATACCCTCGCGGATATCGCGGAACACCGCTTCAAGAGTGGGGACATTTCCCGCTTCGAAGCTGATGCGGCCCTCCTCGAAGCGCAGCGGGTTCGGCTCAACCTCTCCCGGGCTCGAGAAGTCGAGACCGTTGCCGGTGCCGAGTTCAGTCGCACCCTGGGGCTGAGCGAGGTGACTCGAGTGCCGGTCGCTGCCGGAAGGCTGGACGAGGGACTCGATGGCCCTTCCATGATTCTGGCTCCGATTGAGGCTGAGATCCCCGGGATTCAACGGGCGACCGCGGAATCCACTGCGGCAACGCTGCGGCTTCGCGCCACCAAACGCGCCTGGATCCCGCTGCCGAGTGTTATTGCCGGGGCAGAATGGTCCGATCCTGGTAGCCCGGGAGAGACCCTGGGTCTGATCGGGGTCTCACTTCCACTGCCGCTCTGGAATCAGGGAGGCGGCAACTCCGCCGCCGCACTGTCGGAGGCCGATATCGCCGCGGCCGGTGCCCGGGAAGCGCGTCTCGCCGCTAAAGCATCTCTGGCGAGTGCCGAAACACGCCTGGCCGAAGCGGCAGGGCGAGCCCGTCTCTCTCGCGACTCGCTGTTCCCTGCCGCCGGCCGTTTGCGCCAGCAGGCGACCCTCGCCTACCAGGCGGGCGAGACCGGAATCCTGCCGGTCATCGAGGCGCTCCGCGCCGAGCGGGAAATCAGTGCCAGCACGGTGGATGAGCTTCTCTCGTTTCAGGAGGCGGTAGCCGAATGGAATCGCCTGGCCGGGGTGGCGCGATGAGGTGGCAACTTGGTCTCGCAATCGTGATCCTGGTTGCCGCCTGCGGAAAGAAAGAAGACGACGAAGCCGAGCCGTCTCCTTTGGTGCCGGTAGGAATCGGCACCGTGGCCCAGGATACGATCTCCCAGGTCATCACGCTGAGCGGCCGTCTCGTGCCTCTCCCCGGCGGTTCGGCCCTGCTCTCGGCACCGGCCGATGCATTGGTGCGAACGGTTGAGGTGCAGATCGGAGAACGGGTGCGGCAGGGCCAGCTCCTGATCGAGCTCGATGCCCCGGACCTCGCCGCCAATGCGAAGTCGCTGGCGGCCACGGCCGCCACGGCCGAAGGAGAGGCCGCTCGCCAGCAGGATCTCTTCTCCAAGGGCATTACTTCACGCAAGCAGGTGGATGAGGCCGCGGCCCAGGCGACGAGCGCCCGTTCCGCGGCTGAAGCAGCGGAACGGTTGCTGGATCAGGTGCGGGTGAAGAGCCCGCTCGATGGTGGTGTGCAGCGAGTGCTCGTTCATCCCGGTGAACGAGTGTCTGCCGGCACGGAACTGGTCGAAGTGATTCGGGGTGGCTCGCTGGATTTCGTCGCGCAGGCAACGGCCGATCAGCTATCGCGACTCAGGACCGGGCAGCCGGCATTGGTGACCCCCGAAGGATCCGCCGAGGGACAGGACGCCAGGGTGCACGCGACCGCTCCGGCGGTGGACAGCGCGTCCAATGCCGGGGCGGTGGTGATCCGCATTGCCCAGGCAGGGCCTGGCCTTCTCCCCGGAGTCGGCGCCACCGCGCGGGTCAACCTTGGCCGGAAGAGTGGCGTTCTCGTCGTGCCCGACTCGGCCCTCGTGCTCGTGGGCGATGTGATATCGGTTTTCGTCGTCGGCGACGACTCCGTGGCCCACGCTCATCCGGTGACCGTCGGCGTTCGGCAGAGGGGTCGGGTGGAAGTGTCGGGAGATCTCCGCCCCGGCGATCGAGTCGCGACGACGGGAGCGTACGGACTCTCCGACGGGATGCGGGTCGTCCCCACCGCGCCGCAATGAGCGTAGCCGGATTCGCGGCCCGGCACCGGGCAGCGGTTTATCTCGCGGTCGTTCTCCTGGCGCTCGGCGGGGTTTATTCTCTCGCGACACTTCCCGCCGGCACGTATCCCGAGGCCATCTTCCCCCGCATCGTCATCATCGCCCGGATCGGCACCTTCGAGCCGCGGGACATGGTCGTGGCGGTCACCCGCCCGCTCGAAGAAGAGCTCTCCGGAGTCATCGATCTCCGCCGGATCCAGAGCCGAACCGTACGCGGCGCCACCGAGTTGAGCCTCGACTTCCGTCCCGGCGCCGACATGCAGTTCGCGCTGCAGCAGGTGCAGGGCCGTATCGCGTCGCTGCAGCCTGAGTTGCCCGCTGGGGTCCACATCCTCGCCGAGCGGCTGACTCCATCGGTCTTCCCAATGATGCAGTTCGAGCTGACTGGTGGCGATCCGATTCTGCTTCGTGACCTGGCCCAGTACACGATTCGGCCTCGTCTGGCGCGACTCCCCGACGTGGGCGAGGTCGAAGTGCAGGGAGGCCTGGTGCGCGAAGTATCAGTCGTGCTGGACCCGGCGCGGCTGGTGAGTCATCACATCGGTGCCAAGGAAGTGGCTGACCGGATCCTTGAGGCCAATGTCGTCGAGGCGGCGGGGAGGGTCGATCGGGAGTATCGCCAGCTCAGTGTGATCGTTTCCGGCCTCGCGGCTACGGCCGATGCGGTCGGCGCTTTGGTCGTGAGGCGTGACGGGGAGTACTCGGTTCGGGTGTCGGACCTGGGTACCGTCCGGTATGGGGCCGAAGATCAGTTCTTGCTCGCGACCGGGGATGGACAGCCGGCGGCCCTGATCAACGTCTCGCGGCAGCCGGCGGGAAACATTCTCCGCGTGGAACGTGCCGTCATCGCCATGGCCGACTCGCTTCGCCATGTCCTCCCGGCCAACGTGAAGCTCGAGTCGGTCTACAATCAGGGTGAGCTGGTCCGCTCGTCCATTGGCAGTGTGCGAGACGCCATGATTGTGGGCGGTGTGCTCGCCGTGATCGTGTTGCTGCTGTTTCTCCATCAGCCGGTTGTGACCATCGCCGCCGCGCTGACCCTGCCACTCACCATTCTCGGGACCTTCGCCGGTCTCAGCTTCTTCGGCGATTCGCTCAATCTCATGTCGCTGGGCGGTCTCGCCGTTGCGGTGGGGCTCATCATCGACGATGCCGTCGTGGTGGTGGAGAATATCGAACGCCGCCTGGCACATCGGGGAGACGATCCGCCGGCGGAAGTCATCCGGCGCGCGACGGACGAAATCCTGGCCCCGGTGGCCGGTTCGACACTTACCACGGTGGTTGTATTCGCGCCCCTCGCTCTCCTGGAAGGGGTGGTCGGCCAGTTCTTCCAGTCGTTCGCGTTGGCGCTCACCATCGCCGTCCTCGTCTCACTCGGGCTGGCTGTTTTCCTGATCCCCCTGCTCACCACTCAGTGGGTCGAGCGGCAGCTCCGCTCGGGAAAGACTGAACGCACCAGGGTCGCAACGCCAAGGATCGCCCGCCTGGAGAACTGGTATGTCAGCCGGGCGGGCGTGGCGCTCCGGCGTCCGGGACTGGCTCTGGCGGCCGCGGGATTGCTCGTCATCCTCGCGTTCGGACTCTGGCAAATGGTGGGTACCGGGTTCCTCCCCCAGATGGACGAGGGCGGCTTCATCCTCGATTACTGGACGCCGACCGGCAGCTCGCTGGCCGAGACTGACCGGCAGCTCCATCGCATCGAAGGCATTCTCAAGGAAGATCCAGACGTGGAGCGGTTCACTCGCCGGACCGGTTTTGAGCTGGGTTTCTTCGCCACGGCCCCCAACACCGGCGACATGACGGTACAACTGCTACCCAGGAGAGAGCGCGCCTCGGTCTATCAGGTGATCGACCGGTTACGTACCCGGATTGAGACCGAAGTGCCCGCGGTGCGGGTGGAGTTTCTCCAGATCACCCAGGATCTCCTCGGAGACCTGACCGGCGCTCCCAATCCAGTCGAGATCAAGCTGTTCCATCCCGAGGTGCGGGTCGCCGAAGCGGCAGGCCGCAAAGTCGCCGGAGAGATCGAAACCGTGCCCGGTCTGGAAGACCTGTTCGACGGCGTCACGGGGGACATCCCTTCCATTCGAGTCAACCTCGATCCGGTTCGCGTCAGCCGGCTCGGACTCACTCCGGCCGATGCGCTCGCCCAGGTGCACGCCGCACTGTTCGGCGAGGAAGCCGGCGCGGTACGGGAGCCGGACCGGCTGGTCCCGATTCGCGTCCGGGTGCCCGACAGCGTCAGGTTCAACCCCGCTGTCGCTCGCACCCTTCCCATCATCGGTCTCAACGGTTGGGCTCCCCTTGGCAGCCTGGGCACCGTGGCGGACAGCGCGGATGTCAGCGAGTTGTGGCGGGAAAATCTCAGGCCGATGGTAATGGTGACCGGCGCAGTGGACCCGGAAGCCTCAAACCTGGGACATGTGATGCGCACCATCCGGCAGCGGCTCTCCGGAGTGGCGCTTCCTCCCGGAGTCTCACTGGAATATGGCGGCCAGTACGTCGGACAGCGTGAATCGTTCCGTCAGCTCCTGGTCGTCCTGGTCCTCGCCATCGGCACCGTGCTGCTCGTCATGGTGGGACAGTTCGGCCAGTTTCGGGGCCCCCTCGCGATTCTGCTCGCCGCCTCGCTGGGTCTCACGGGGGCATTAGTGGCGCTCGTGATTACCCGGATGCCGTTCAATGTCTCGAGCTTCATGGGATTGATCCTGCTGGTCGGGCTCATCGTAAAGAACGGCATTATTCTCCTCGACGCGGCGCAACGAATTCGCCGCGGGGGTGCGACACCTGAGATGGCGGTACGGGAGGCGGGACGCCTCAGGCTACGCCCGATTCTCATGACGACACTTTGCACTCTGGCTGGCCTGCTCCCGCTCGCTTTCGGCATTGGCTCAGGTGCGGAGCTGCAGCAGCCACTGGCGATTGCGGTTATCGGCGGGCTGACTCTGTCGACGCTCATCACGTTGGTGCTGTTGCCGGCTGGGCTCCTGGGCGTGGGGGCGCTTGCGCGAAACAGCGGGAACGGGGAACAGGGAACGGGGAACGGGACGTAGTAGTCTGCTACCTTCCAAGGCACGGGATTGCGAATCTGGAGTCTCATATGAAAGCCTCGGCAACCTATACAGTGAAGAAGTGGGAGGAAAAGCCGTACGACGACATCTCCTCCGACCAGAAAATGACCCGGGCCTCGGTCGAGTACGCCCTCGACGGCGAGATCAAAGGCAAAGCGTCGGTCGAATACCTGATGTTCTACAGTCACTTCGATGCCCAGGACCAGCACAAGGCCGCGGCAGAGTACGTCGGGCTGGTGCGCTTCAATGGTGCTCTGGGAGGGAAGTCGGGAAGCTTCGTGATGCAGGACACCGGGAGCTTCGCGCAGGGAACCGCCAGCTCAGCCTTGCAAATCGTCGAGCGCTCCGGAACCGGAGATCTCAAGGGGATCAAGGGGAAGGGAAGCTATCGGGCGAACAAGGAAGGGTTTCGGTTTGAGGTCGATTACAGTGTCGAGTAAGGAGGACTGAGGGGAGACGGGAGACGGGAGACAGGAGACGGGAATTAGAGAAGGAGCTGCTTTTCCCATCTCCCGTCTTCCGTCTCCGTCTCCCGCTCCCGCCTAGCTTCCCGCCGTCACCGGAATCTTCACCCTCGTCGTCTCCCACTCCAGCACCAGGAAGCCCGGTTCCGATTTGATGGTAAACTGCTCGACCGGGGTCTTCAGCGCCTCGGGCTTGACCTTCCCGCGGCCGAGTTCCTGGGCCTTCACCGCGTCGGTGTAGTTGTGCTCCTCACCCCATTGGGTGATCGATTTGTTCACGATCACTTCCCATTCGCTGGCGTTCGGCACGGTGTACAACGAATAGGAGCCCGCGGGCACCTTGATGCCGGCCACGACCAGGGGGCCGCTGGTGTGGATCATGGTCGGCTCGTTGGCCCCGGTGCGCCAGAGCTTCCCGTAGGGCACATCGTCTCCGCCCAGCATGTGGCGGCCGCGCAGCGAGGGCCGGCCATAGCACACCTTCACATCCGAGGAGCCCACCTTGAAGCTGAGGGAGTCGAGCGGACTCTTCCGAGTGGCCAGCGGCAGCTTCTCGGTGTTCATGGTTATGCACGACAGCGGCGCCGGGGCTGGCCGGGGCGAGGCGGACAGGGCGTGCAGGGCGGTCAGGGCGGTCAACGCTAGAGACGACATAGAATCCTCTGGTTCGTGTACACGATAATAGCCAACTCGGTCTCTTCTACAGCACTCAGTAAGCGGTACTCGGTACGCGGTACTCGGTACGCGGTACTCGGTACTACTCGGCCAGCCTCGCCTTCGCCGCGTGCGCCGCTTCCAACGCTTCTCCAGCTGACTTCGCCAGAACGGTCAGGTGGCCCATCTTGCGGCCGGGGCGGGGTTCTTTCTTTCCGTAGAGATGGAGCTTCACGCGGGGGTCCGCGAGGGCGCTTGCCCAGCGAGGTTCGCCCCGGGCCCACAGGTCTCCCAGCAGATTGATCATGGCGACCGGGGAGAGCAAGGTCGCTTCTCCCAGCGGCAGACCGGCCAGGGCACGCACCTGCTGCTCGAACTGATCGGTCACACAGGCGTCGAGGGTGTAATGACCGCTGTTGTGGGGCCGCGGGGCCATCTCATTCACCAGCAGTTCACCCTCGCTCACGAAGAACTCGACCGCCATGGTTCCCACGTACCCCATCTCCCGAGCCAGGCTCGCGGCCATATCCTGGGCCTTCTTGCTCAACGCGGCGTCAATACGCGCCGGAACGACGCTGGTCTCCAGAATCCCTGCGACATGGCGGTTCTCGGCGACGGGGAAAGTTACGGTCGCACCGTCTTCGCCACGAGCCAGCACCACGGAGACCTCGGTATCGAGTTTCACCCGTCGCTCCAGGATGCACGGTTGATTCCCGAACTCGACAAACCGTCGGCGTAACTCGTCCAGGGAGTTCACCGGGGCCTGCCCCTTCCCATCGTACCCCAATCGGCTGGTTTTGAGCAGGGCGGGGGCGCCGACCGCGGTGTAGGCGGGCGCGAGATCGTCGGCGGAAGCAATCGCGTGAAACCCGGCGGTGCCGAGGCCATGTTCCCGCGCAAAGGTCTTTTCGGTGACCCGGTCCTGGGTCAGTGCGACTGCCTCGGGACCGGGGCGTACGGGGCAGAAGCGACGCAGGAACTCGAGACTCGCGGCGGGAACGTTCTCGAATTCGGTGGTGACGGCTGCGGCAGTTTCGCCCATATGGCGCAGCGAACTCTCGTCCCGATACGCGGCCTGGATGTGCCGGTTGGCGAGAGTTCCCGCGGGGCTCAGCGGGTCGGGATCGAGGACGACTACTTCATACCCCATTCGGCGAGCTGCGGCGGTGAACATGCGTCCCAGCTGGCCGCCCCCGAGCAAACCGAGGGTGGCGCCCGGAAAAATCACTTGGGCTCCGGAAGCTTGAGGCCCATCACCTTCTCAGTCTGGGAGGCGCGGAACTGGTCGAGCCGCGATGCGAGTGCGGGGTCCCTGCGGGCGAGGATGGCGACGGCGAAGAGACCGGCGTTCTTGGCTCCTGCCTCTCCGATGGCGAACGTGGCGACCGGAATTCCCCCGGGCATCTGGACGATCGAGAGTAGGGAGTCCAGCCCGTTCAGGTGCTTCGAGGCAACCGGGACCCCCAGCACCGGGAGTGTGGTTTTCGCGGCGAGCATTCCGGGCAGGTGTGCAGCGCCGCCAGCTCCAGCTATGATGCATTGCAGGCCCCGGCCGGCGGCTTCCTCCGCATAGCGGTAGAGCAGGTCCGGGGTTCGGTGCGCCGAGACGACTTTTCGTTCGTGGGGGACGCCGAAACTCTCCAGTTGGGTTGCGGCGTGCTGCATGGTATCCCAGTCCGAATCGCTGCCCATCACGATGCCGACCAAGGGCTTCGTCATCTGTGTCTCGGGGATCGGGTTGCGGTTCCGCGGCTGGGAGTAGGATAACCGTCATACCGCTGTCATCCAACCCATCTACTATCTTTTCTTCATGCGCCTTCTTGTCGTCGAAGATGATCCCGCCCTGGGCGAGTTCCTGGTCCGGGTCCTTCAGGAAGCGGCGTGGGCTGCCGACCTCGCCGTGACCGGAGCCACAGCGCTCACCTTGCTCGCGGTCAATGAATACGATCTCGTCATTCTGGATATCGGGCTCCCCGGGGAAGACGGCTTCTCCGTCTGCCGGACGTTCCGCAATAAAGGCGGCACTACTCCCATACTGATTCTCACCGCGCGCGACGCCTTGGCCGATCGGGTCACCGGCCTCGACGCCGGCGCCGATGACTACCTCGCCAAGCCGTTCGCAGTCGAGGAGCTGCTCGCCCGGCTGCGGGCGCTCGCGCGGCGTCCCAAGCCTGCCCTCGACGTGCAGCTGCGCTTCGCCGACCTCGAGCTGGTCCCCGCCGAGCGGGTCGCTCGTCGAGGGGAAAGGGTGCTGAGCCTCACTCACCGGGAGTACGCTCTCCTGGAGCATCTGCTGCGACATCCGCGTCGGGTTCAGAGTCGCTCCCGTATCCTGGAACACGTCTGGGACGACAACTTCGATCCGGTGGGGAATGTGGTCGAGGTTCTCATCGCGCGGTTGCGCCGCAAGGTGGATGCTCCCGGGTACGCCCCTCTCATCCACACAGTCCGCGGCGCGGGCTACGTCCTGACGGATACCCCAACAGCCGATGTTTCGTAGCCGGCTCAGGCTTCGGTTGGCCGGCTGGTTCGCGCTGGCCATCCTACTCGGCCTGGCGGTGCTCGACCTCGGCCTCTTCACCGCCCTTCGCCGGGTTGCCGACCGTCAGCTCACCGCGGAGGTGCTGACCGCCGCCCGCGGCCTGCGCCTGGCGGTCAGACGGGAAGCGGGAGATCAGCAGCACTTCACCCTCGACGACGCGGCCAAGGATGCGCTCTCCGAGTGGCCCCCGGGACACGAGGCCCTCGCCATTTTCTCTCCCGACGGCAGCCTGATCGGGAAACGCGGTCCCAAGGGATTGCTCGCCGCCGTACCTCCCCTGGACTCGCTGCCGCCTCCCGAACGGATTCTCGAGTTGCCGCTCAAAGTCCAGGGAAGTGCCCGCATGGCTGCCGCCAGAGAAACCGGTGATTCCGGCTTCGTGGTGGTGGCCGTGGCCTCGACGGCCGAGTTGAAGTCCCAGCTGGAGACATTGGCCTGGCTTCTCCTGCTCAGCGTCCCCCTAGTACTGGTGATTTCGTTGCCGGCCGGATACTTCCTGGCCGAACGGGCGCTGGCGCCCTTCCAGTCCCTGTCGGCTGAGCTCGAGAGCATTCAGCCTGGTGCCCTCGAGCGCCGGCTCCCGATCGCCGAGCCGCCCGACGAGTTGGATCACCTGGCACAGCAGGTCAATTCCCTCCTGGATCGGCTTGCCGGCTCCCAGCGGCAGACTCGGAAGTTTCTCGCCCAGGCGGCCCACCAGCTTCGTACGCCACTGACGTTGATCCGGGGCGAGAGCGACCTCGCCATCGATCGCCCCCGGAGTCCCGAGGCGCTTCGCGCCGCGCTGGATCGCGTGAACCTGGCGTCGCAGCAGATGAGCCGGAGGGTCGATGAGCTCTTTCTCCTGGCACGGGCCGAGGCCGGCGAAGCTCTGGCACGCCCGGCGGCGGTCGAGCTGGACGCGGTCGCGATCGAAGCCGCGGACCTCATGCGGGGGAGAGCCCACGCGCTGGGGCGCAAGATCTCTCTCGGTCCGATGGCGAGCGTCGAGGTTCTGGGAGACGGTTCTCTGTTACGGGAGGCGGCTTTGGAGCTGGTGGAGAATGCCTGCCGGCATGGTGCCGCCAGCGAGCCAGTGGACATCTCCGTGACCGAACACGACAGCACGGCCTGTCTGCGGGTGACGAGCGCCGGACCGCCGATCTCCGATACACTGCTCCATCGCGGTGCCGAGGACGACTCGAGCCGGGGAATCGGTCTCTCGGTCGTTCGCTGGATTGCTACCGCCCACGGCGGGAAGCTGGACTATGTCCAGGAATCCGGGCGAAACATGATGGTGATCTGCCTGCCGCGTGCTTCGATAGCCGACAGCCATCAGACAAAGCCATAAGCCGTAAGCCCCAAGCCATAAGCATTCCGCTTACGGCCTATGGCCTACGCGTCTTGCGTTGTACTCGGTACTCGGTACTCGGTACTCGGTACTAGGTACTAGGTACTAGGTACTTCTTGAATCTTATAGACCACCGCCGCCAACGCCCCTCCCGCGAACGGCCCCACCAGGTACAGCCACCAGCTCGCGAAGGAGCCTCCGCCAAGCAGGGCGTGGACCAGCGTGATGCCGGTTCCTACCGCGGGATTGAACGCACCGCCGGAAATCCCACCGCCGGCGAACGCGGCAACTACGATCGTGAAGCCGATCGCCAGGCCGTAAAACGAATTGCCCTTCACGGCAGGGTGAGTGGCGACGTTGAGCACGACGAGCGCCAGGGCGAACGTGAAGAGGATTTCGACCAGAAGCGCTGCCATGACGCTCGCGTTCGCCGAAGGCGCAATGGGGATGGTGCGTCCGAAGATTACCGAGGAGAGATAGGCCGCGACCACTGCGCCGAGCACCTGGGCCACCACGTAGGGGACGAAGTCTTTCCCCGGCATTTTCCCCCGCATCAGCAAGGCCAGCGACACGGCCGGATTGTAGTGCGCGCCGGAGATGTGGCCTCCCATGTACACCATGATCATCAACGAGCAACCGATCGCCAGCGGCGCCATGGGAACCTCACCCGTCACGGTGAGGCAGACGGTGAACACGAGGAAGAACGTGCCGATGAACTCGGTGATCAGGTTACGCATGGTTGTCCTCGGTCGGGGAGGGAAGACCCGCGGGGATAATCAGTGGGCCGCGAGGGGATTTGGCAAGAGCGGATGGTAATTGGTAATTGGTAATTGGTAATTGATAAGTGATGAGTGATAAGTGATAAGTGATAAGTGTACGTGGTTTACCAATTACCAATTACCAATTACCAATTACAAATCACCTTCCCTTCTGATACGTCCCCATCAGCTCGTAGCTTGCCACCACATGACCCTGCATGCTGGCAAGCGCCGTGGATCGCGTGGGCTGGCTCAACTCCGGTAAAACGATGTCGAGGGCGAAGAGGCGAAAGTAGTAGCGATGGCGGCCGATCGGCGGGCAGGGTCCGCCGTAACCGGTGCGCTTCCAGTCGTTGGTGCCCTCAAGAGTCCCTGGAGGGAGATCGGCTGGCTTGGCGTCTTCCGGAAGTGTGCCGTCTTTGGCGGGAAGATTGTACAGCACCCAGTGGGTCCAGATGGTCCTGGGCGCCGCCGGATCGGGGGCATCTGGATCGTCTACGATCAGCGCGAGGCTCTTTGTCTCCCCAGGAACACCGCTCCAGGAGAGCGGCGGGCTCACGTTCTTGCCCTCGCAGGTGTACTGAGCCGGGATGCTGCCCTGATTGGAGAAAGCCCTGGAGGTGAGCGTGAGTGACATGGTGCGAACTACTCGATCTTGAAGTGGGGATTCTGGATCACCCCGAGGATATTGCCGAACGGGTCACGCACAGCGCCAATCTTGATGTCCCCGCCCACGTCGGAGACCCTTTCGAAGTCCGTCGCCCCAAGGGAGATCAGCCTGCGATAGGCGGCATCGGCGTCGCCGACTCCCCAGTAGGCAATCCCCGCCTCGGGTCGATCTTTCTGTGCTTCGGCCTCGGGCGTAATACCCAGCTCGAACCCACCGACATTGAAGCCGACATAGAACGGCTCGTCGAAGTAGGGTTTGCTCTCCAGCACCTTCGAATACCACTCTTTCGCGGCAGCGATGTCGGGAGCGCAATATTTGGCCGTTCGGAGGCCACGGAAGGCGGTATTTGACGGCGGCATGGTGAAGGCTCCTGCGAAATCGGTCAATAAGTTGCCCAGACGCCGGGTGTCGCCAGTTCCACCGAATGACCGTCGGGGTCGCGAAAGTAAATGCTTTCTCCTCCCCGGTTCCAGCGAACTCGGCTTTCGATCGTTACTCCCTGCAGGGCGAGCACCTTTTCCCAAGCGGGAAGATCGTCGCGCCCGATCGCAAAGGCGACATGGATCGGACCGTGGCCGTCATGGGGAGGGATCCATCCGGAAGGCGTGTCGGCGCCGCTGGCGGTGGCGCCACGGTGAAAGAGCAAGAGCACGGTCCCCTGTCCCGCGTCCAGCGATACCAGCCTGCTCCCCTCGTCGAGAATCCTGAGTCCCAGCAGGCCGGAATAGAATCGCTTCGCTCGCTCCAGATCATCCGAATAGAGCGCGGTCTCCAGCACTCGAGTGAGTGAAGGGGGCATGGTGCGCGAATCTCAGGAGGAAGTCTCGCGAAGCTCGGCTACGGCGCTCTCCAGGTTCTGTCGCGCCTGCGCCTCGTATTTCCGGCGAAACGGGCCAGTCAGGTAGATCGTCGGCCGGGCAAGGAACCCCTCGAGAATGTGTAACCTGGCTTCCCTGAAATCCGGCTCCGGTACCCAGGCATACTCCTGGCGGATCTGACGGTCGTAGGCCTGGAAGCGTTCGGGCGGCGCGCCGAGGATGGTGAGATCGATGTCTGCCACGAGAGCGGCGTCGCCCCGGAGCGAACTGGTGTCGTGACGGGTCGCGAGGATCAGGTCATAGATCCGGCTGGCGGCGACAGGCGGCCCACCGGATGAAACCACGACGTCTCTGGCCCAGCGCGCGCTTTCTTCCTCGTTGTCGCTGGCGCGCGTGTCATAGATCGCGTCGTGGAACCAGAGGGCGAGGAGCACCTCGGCCGGGTGCTGCGCAAGGCCGTGCACCTCGTCGAACCGCCGGAAGCAATCCTTCAGATGCTCCACATTGTGGTAGGCCCGGTGCGGCTCCGCGTACCGCCCCAGCAGCTCGGCCAGGACTCGGGGTTCGGGACGGCCGGAGCCCAGATTGAACCAGGCTCCCGTCCAACGTTCCTCAAGGTCCATCCGAGGCTGCGGCCTCCGCCGCCTTCCGGCCGAAAACGATGTGGCCTGCTCTGCGGAATACCCAGAAGCAGAAAAGGATCGCGACCGCCAGGCAGACGAAGGGCAGCACGATCGCGAGAATGACGGTGCCTGTAGCACCGAAGAGCTCGACGGTAGATACCAGGGCGTTCGCGGCGCCGCCCGTCGCGGCGAGAGATTTCAGCCGGAGCAGGACCGTGGCACCCTGCAGCAGCCCGGCTGCTCCTCCCCCTCCAATCAGCGCCACGCCCCACTTGAGTACCGGCGGAAGATCCACCATGACCGATGCGCTGGCGACCATCCCGGCCACCACCGCCGCGGGCGTCGCGATGGTATCGAGCAGGTGATCGAACCAGGGGATATAGTAGGCGGCGATTTCCAGCAGGGTCGCGGTGCCGAAGGCGATCGCGGCCGGTATTGTCCCGATCCAGGCGAAGCCGGACGAAAGAGGGATATGGCCGGTCAGCGCGCCCAGACTGATCGCGAAGAGCGGTACGAATACCCGGAAGCCGCACGCGGCTGCCAGGCCCAATCCCAGTCCTACGCCCAGCAATGGATCGAGCGAGCTCATCAGTCGCAGGCTACTCGACGATAGGGGAATTCCGCACGCCTGCTCGCCCCCGAGGCGACCCCGTCAATCCAGGCCACCAGCGAATCGGGGCCTCGGCGGATGTAGCCGACTCTCTGGGGAAAGTCGTGCTTCGGGTCCTCGAAAACGACGGCCGTGTCGGCCACGACACTCGACATGAAGGTGTTGGCCGGTTGACCGGCCGGATGGGCCTCATACGCGAGGTGACCGTCTTTCTCGGTGAGCAGCACCAGCTCGTAGTCGCGGAGCGTGTTGTCCCTGACGGTCCGCCCCACACCGATCATGCTCCCACCCCGCGGAGCCATCCAGCGCTCCTCGATGGTGCGCGGACCATTCGAAACCTCCCAGCAGCCGGTGAGCCAGGAGACCTGGTCCAGTCGGGGCGCCGCTTGAGCATGGATGTGTGGAGTCGGTAACAGTGCGACAGCCGCCAGCATTATAGGACGAAGACCTTCAGGCATGAGCGAACGCCTCTCGTTCAAAGTGGTTGTCGTGGTAGGGATCACGCCCCTGCAGGAGCGCAACGGCGCTCGCCGCAAAGTAGGCGGGAATGAATAGTGGCCCCCACCGCTCGTATTGTCGAACGTGCACCCGTTCGTGTGCCCTGGTCTTTTCCAGTTCGCTTCGGCTGGTCGCGAGCACGACATGGCCGAGAGTAATCGCCACGACACCAGTCGCCGCAGGCAACCGGGGCAGGATGCTCGAAAGCACGCCGCCCCAAGCCTCGAGTACGCCATCGTGTACTGCCATCCCGCCGCCGGTGCCGCGAGCCAGCAGCGCTCCGCCGACGCCGAAAAGACTGTTGGGGCTGGTCCAGAGATAGGCCAGTCGCATCAGAAGGGAATCTCCGCCAGAATGCCCCAGAGCGCGTTCCGGATATCCAGGTCTTGTTCCGTGATGCGACGGAGTCCAAGTGAATAACGAGCCTCGATTCCCAGCACGCTGTTGCCCACGCCGAACTCGAACCCGCCCCCCATGACCACGGTGGCGTCTATGCTTGGTACCGATGAATTGTCGCAGGCTGCCCGCTGGCCGCCGGCCGTTCCGATTGCCTGCACATCACACCCGATCAGAAACGCTGCCGCGGGACCACCGAACGCGAACGGTCGGACGTACTTGCCGAGCCGGGGACCGCGGAATCGGGCGAGGACCGGCGTCTCCAGGTACACGAATTCGAAATCGAGGGTCCCGCCCCCGCCGGGGAGTGTCGCGGTCTCGCCGCCCTTACGGGCGAACAGCAGCTCCGGCTCGACCGCAAACCAGCTCGCTGCCGGTATCCGGACGAAAGCACCCGCCAGCGTCGCCGCGCGACTGGTAAGACCTCCCGCGTCGCTCCCGGTGAGATTCGCCCTGGAGTAACCGATGATGGCGCCGAGCGACACGTTGCCGTGCTGCGCAACGGCAGCGACGGGGAATGCGATGACCAGTGCGATGAGAATCAGGCTGGCGCGACGACTCACCTGCGTACCTCGCTCATGATCGCGAGGATGTTGTCCTCGCTGTCCTGAAAGAACGCCATCCACAGCTCGTGATCCGGGAGTTTGGCCACCGCGTGGGGATCACTGGTGAAGCGCACACCCCGTTGCTCCAGTACCTGATGGCTGGTCCGGATGTCGTTCACCTTGAAGTAGAGGATCGAGCTGGGGTGGGCGAAGGCCGGGGTTTCCGGCGCGGACAGCATCAGCCGGACACCCCCGCATTCCAGGAAGCCCAGTTGTCCGGCCTGGAACAGAAACTTGAGCCCAAGCACGTCACGATAAAAGGCGATGGCCCGGGGGACATCCCGTGCCGTCAGCGCGATTTGTCCGATCTGCAGGAGACCTGGTGAGCCTGCTGCCTCCATGGTTCCGCTCCTGGTCGGGTCATGGGGCATTGTAGGTGTGGACGAGCGGAATGTCGAGGAGGAGGTGATCTCGGCTCTTGCGCGGGACGACTCCGGGGAGATAGGGTTCGGACATGCGTACCCCCATTCTCATGCTCGCCGCGCTTCTCCTGCCAGCCGCAGCGTCGGCGCAGGCCGACTCGGCAAAGGCCGATTCCGCGAACCAGGCTCCCGCTCAGTCGCAAGCGCCGGCGGAGGCGTTCAGTTACACCTTCACGAATCCTGTCGAATTTGTCCGCGTCCAGCTGAAGGCGGGCGTGACATACTCGGCGGAGCTCAACTCACCGGGTGTCGTCCTCAGCTTCAAGCCCCGAGACCCGGGGACCCAGAAGCCCGATATCCGAAAGGACATGATGGGACCGCCCAGCGCGAGCGGCGCCTCGACCTTCCTGGTTAAGCCGCGGGCCGACGGGGAGTATGAGATCAGGGTGCAGGGAATCAAGGGAGGGGCTGCGGTAACGCTCACACTGAAGGCCAAGCCGTCGTCGAACTAGCCGGCCGCCGCCTGAGGTAGCCGATCGAGCCGCTTCTCGTAACACATCACCGCGATCGCGGGGTGTTGGGGAAGCGGCACTGGTATGTGGGTGACGCCTCGTTCCCGAAACCCCGCTTTCGCGTAAAACGCCCGTACTCTCGGGTCCACCAGGGTCGCATCCAGACGAATCCACCGCCGTCCCCTGCGTCTTACCAGCGCTTCCATTTGGCTCAGGCACCAGGCCCCGATTCCCTTGCTCTGCAGGTTCTGAGAGATAGCGAACCGGTGCAGGTACACCGCGGGTCCCTCCGGCTCCTCCCATTGAATCGGGGCAAAGTAATCGTCAGGGATATCGCAGAGTGCGAAGGTCCCGATGATCTCACGGTCTTCGGTCACCACGAACAGCCGCGCCGCCGCCGCGTCCGCCGCGATCGTGCCTGGTATGCTTGGCAGCAACCAGTCGGGGACGCCATGGCGGTCGAGCATCTCGACGCCACAGGCGTTCAAGATGGCGACCGCCGCCCCCGCCTCCGATGGTTCCGCGAGGCGGATCTCCACTACCGCACGTCGAAGACGTAACTGTTGAGCTGCGCGATCGTCGCCTGTTGTTCGGCAACCTGAAATGCCAGTACGTCACCACTGGTGATGACGCCGCACAGTCCATCGGGCCCCAGCACGGGGAGATGCCTGATCCGGCGCGAGGTCATGATGCTGCCGCACTCCTCGATGCTGGTATCGAGAGTGCAGGTGACCACGACTCGGGTCATGAGCTCGCCAACCTGGGTGCTGGCCGGATCCCGCTCCTCGGCGACGACCCGGCGCATGATGTCACGCTCAGTGAAGATCCCGACCAGACGCCCGCCTTCCGTTACGACAACTCCCCCGATACTGCGCTGATTCATGAGATGCGCGGCCTCCTGCACCGTGGTTGACGTCGGCACAGAGATAACCTCACGGCCTTTGCGCACCAGGATGTCCCGAACATTTGGCATAGAAGCCTCCTTGCAAGTCTCCCCTATAGTTCGC
The DNA here is from genome assembly GCA_036558125.1 of Gemmatimonadales bacterium. Taxonomy (GTDB): domain Bacteria; phylum Gemmatimonadota; class Gemmatimonadetes; order Gemmatimonadales; family GWC2-71-9; genus DATBGE01. The sequence goes on from DATBGE010000204.1 coordinate 25,882, forward strand.
TCGGGTACGGCGAGCCGCAAGATCCGTCGGGACGTGAGGATGGGGGTCAGGGGCGTCAGGAGTCAGGAGTCAGGGTGATCAGACGTACTCGCTGTTCCCTGATACCTGATACCTGATACCTGATACCTCTAACCGCGCTGGCAGAGCCGCTTGATCAGTTGGATCTGCCCCGTGTGATAGGCGGCGATCGGGCGGGGCAGGCCAGTTGGACGGCGAGTGGGGAAAGCCCGCCTCCGCTGCGGGGTCCAGGTGACGGCGTACCGCGTACGATTGCATATCAACGTTCGGCATGACGGATCAGGAAATCCGGGGGACCTAGTGGGTCTGGAACGCGTCCACCCGCTTCGCAAGATCGGGCGGGTCAGTGCGCAGTACCTTGCCGTAGAGGGTCACGTAGATGACGGCCCGCTCGGCTCCAGGAATGACCGTCGGTCCGAAGCTGAAAATCCAGGCCGGCGGATGGCCCTTGATCTGCTTGGCGCCGCCCAGGGCCAGGACCGTCTTCTGGGTTCCCATCTTGGGCGGGGGTGCCCCGAGCATCGAGCCGACCGCGAAATACGCCGCGGCCCACGAGGCACCGAGCAGCAGGAGGAGCACCAGCGCTACGTAGATGGTAAGCCGGAACAGGCGACCCATGTCGGCTCCAGGGTTGAAGTCAAAACCAGCGTCTAACCGGTGCTACTCAGGGCCGGCTCGATTTATCCTGCTGCTGCCCGATGGCGTACGCTTCGTGCACGAGGAGAACAAAGGCCGGATTCAGTTGCTCCGGCTCGGTAAAGCGGAAATGCAGGCCATATCCCAGACGGCCGAAGTCCTCGACTCGGGTGAGCGCAGGATGTGTTACCCGGCGTTTGAGCCAGAGTCCCGCCTCCAGGCAATGTTTCCTCGGCACGGCTCCGGCGAAGCGCACCCGACCTTGAAATACGATCCGGGTCTTCTGGGCATAAATCGTGACCGGCCCGCACCGGCGGATCATTCTTCGGAGATGGTTGAACAGTACGCGGACCTTGGGGTCCTTGCCGACGAAATGATTCGCCAAGGGCACCCGGATGCAGGAATGCCAGAGATTCCTGGTTACGAAGCGGTGTCTGCAACGCGGGCAGGTCCAGAGCGGGGGTCTCGCAGGGGACCGGGCACTCCGATCGCGTTCCCTCAGCCTTGCGGTCATCCCGATTGGTAATGGGCGGAGAGACGGCGCGTCAGCCGGGAGAGAGACCGTGGCGAGCCAGCAGTGTATCTACCGAGGCGAGGTCGAACTCGACCCCATAACCTCGCGCCAGACTGGCAAGAGCGACCAGATCCAGGCTGTCACGTTGGGTGGCGAGCGTGGCGAGTTCCTCGAAGAAGTGCTCGAATCCGCCCGGCGCGATCACTTCAAGAAACCGGACCGGCTCACGGCCCTCGTTCCAGAAGGCGTGGAAGACTCCCTTGGGCTTGTGAATGCAGCCACCAGGCCCTGCCTGCTCGATACGATTGCCCTGCTGCACGGTGAGATTGCCTTCCAACACGTAGGAAATCTCGTCTTCACGCGAATGGCGGTGTAGCGGAGCACCGAGCAACCCCGGACCCAGCGTGTGTTCCACGAGTGCCACCGATCCGCGACTCGCCTCGCTGAGGACTTTGAAGGTGGTGCTGAAGGTACCCAGCGCAACGCGGCGCCCGGCACCGGGTGCCGTATAAGTAAGGAGCGACTGTCTCATGCGCCCTCCTGCGGAATCAACCTCCACCACTAATGTGAGCTACCGGGCGGATCTGCGCCACAGGCATGCCCCGCGCCTGGGCTCACCCACGAAGCGAGCAGGCGGTAGAGCACCGATGGATTGGGGCGGGGCCTGACGGTGAGGAATCCCATGACGAAGGGGACCAGCCGGCCATTCCGGAAACCGAGACGCGCAACTTGTCACCCCTCCCTCGATTCTCTCACCTCATAATGAGCCGAGCGTCTGTCGTAGTGCGCCAGAAGCTCCCGGGCCCTTGGGGGTACAACTGCGCCCTCGTAGTCCCTGCCCGCGAAGCCTCGCACGTCATCGATCGAATCGAACCACATCAAGGTCACGAACTCGACCTCTCTCTCCCCCGGACGCCTGAGCAGCTCGATGCCGTGATATCCGGGGAGGTTCCGCTCGGCGATGCCGGTGAAAATCTCTTGGCGGAGCAGCGCCTCGTAGGCGTCCGCATTGGCCGGTGTGGTCCAGCCGTGCCAGATGCGACAGATCATGCGAGTAATCCAACCATTCGCTGTAGTAGCAGGTCAATTTTCAATTTGCAATTGATCCAGCCTCCGCCAATTCCAGGCGCCACGGGCCAGGCCAGGCGGTATTGGCTGGCGAAAGGCGGCTGCGGAGCTGGGCACCAGCTTGGCGGCGGAGGAGTCCAGAACCTTCCTGTCACTCCGAGCACCAACTCCTCAGAAGGAGACTCGGCCAGCAGCACGAAGCCGTCGCCTCGGAGCACGCCCCGCCGCCCTTCCGGCGCCCGGCGCTGCCGGTAATGCCTCCGGCGTCAGGTCACGCGCGGATGGAGTACCAGGCTTGGAACCGACCGCAGATCAAGCAGCGCTCAGCTCTTCTTGATGAGCCGGACCAGATACAGAAGCAACAAGGCGCCGACCAGGGCAGTAATCAGGGCGCCGATAATTCCTCCCGCGGCGATGCCGAGGAGACTGAACACCCACCCGCCGATGAGGGCGCCGAGAATACCCACAACCAGGTCCCCCACCAATCCGAATCCCGAACCCTTCATGATCTTCCCGGCCAGGAATCCGGCAAGACACCCAATCACGAGGAAGAGTATCAGGTCATGCGTGGTCATCGGATTACCTCCTGTTGTGAGAATTGCGAGACCGTTGCGCCAACGCACTGCGCCTCCACCTGACGGTGGCCTCGGTGGCAACGACCCGCCTGGCATGAGCGGCGCCGTCCGTTTGTCGCTCAAGGAATCGCCGGCTCCGCAGGCGACCAAGAGTCCTGCCGCGAGGGCGGGCTACCAGCTGATTGATAAGCCGCCTTGTTCAGGCATGGTCCGCAACCGTGGTGATGCCCTCGTGGCGAGCACAGCTGGCGCAACAGTAGAAAATGCCCCTGGCCTCGATGCCGTGCCCGATGATCCTGCATCCGCAGTGATGGCAGGTCGGCGCCAGCAGGTGAATGGCGCACTCGAAGCTGTCGAATGTATGGGTGCTGCCGGCAGCGACCACCTGGAAGGCGAGGTGGTAGTCGTTGCCGCAAACGTCACACTTGGCCATAACCCCTCCGAATCGAAGCGGCGCTCGGTGCGCCGTGCTCGGAAACTGGCCGGTTGAACGGTGTGACGCCAGCGGCGGCCGGTCAGCGCCGCCGGCGCCGTCGCTTCGCTGGGGGCTCGGGCACGAACTGCAGGTTGATGGCGAGGAGCTGGCCCTCGAACCACGCCAGCAGCCGGCCGGTGAACTTTTCGGCCAGGTAGAACAGGTCGCTCTGAGTCTTGGGGCGGATGTGGGCGATCAGCACCCCATTGGCTCGTGCCACCTCGATATACCCACCCTTGGGACGCTGAGCGTGGCGCAGACGGGTCTTCTTCTTGTTGGCCCAGGACCAGGTTCTGGCTTCTCGAATTCGGGCGCGCAGGAGCTGATAGGCATCGAGATCGCCGGCGGGAATTGCCTGCAGAACAACCATGGGCATGCTCCACGTTGGTGAAGGACGGGTCGGCAACCTTCGGATTGAAGATTTCAAATTGAAAATTGTAAATTGGCAATGTTCAATTGCGCTTCTTCAACACCCAGCGAGGAGATGGACCTTCAGACTAGATTCCGGAGTCTTCACAATCCACTGGAGCCGTCTCATGTCGTACCTGACCAACAAACTTACCCGCGCAGCCCTGCTGGCCGTAACCATGGCCGCCTGCGCGTCCGGAGGTTCTCAGAAGTCCCCCAGCCCAAATTCCGGGTCGGACCCCCGCCTGGAAGTGGTCAATCGCTCTTCCGCGGATATGGACATCTTTTTCGTCCGTACCGGTCAGCGGATCCGGCTGGGACTCGCGCCCAACAATCAGACCACCCGGTTCTCCCTGAGCCCCTCGCTGATGATTGGTGCGGGCACGGTGCGCTTCGAGGCGGTTCCCACCGTCGGCGGCAATGCCATCAGCACCGATCCGACCACCATCCAGCCCAATGCGACCGTCACCCTCGACGTCCCGCCTCCATAGCTGAGCCGCTGGCCATTAGCTGTTAGCTGTTGGCATCTGGCGCCGGCAACGTCCCCCCGCCCAGCCAACAGCTAACAGCTAACGGCTGCCGGCCACCAGCTATCAGCCACCTGCCCCTCAGAACAGATGACTCACGATCGCCTCGGCGATCACCTGGAATGGCACGACCAGGAGAATGACGGGAAGCAAGGGGACCAGCGTGATGACGCCTAACATGACGAGGCTGATCAGGTCCACCGGTACGATGAACATATCGTACACGTTGCCGACGACCTGGTAGAGGTCGGTCGTGGCCGAAAATGCCTGGGTGCTCAGGGGATCCTCGGGAAACTCCGCCGTCTGATCCGGGGCTCGACGTTTCATCCACTTGCTTTCAAACTCGCGTCCCACTACGTCGGCCAGTCTGCCATAACCGAAGATCCCCGCGATCCGCGTGCGATTGAGGGGCGCCATAAAGCACAGGAGCGGACCCGCAAACAACAGCGCAACGACGCCGAGCAGGATGAGAGCTGGGGCCCTGAAGGCCGAGAGTCCGGCGCTACCTTGGAGGACCCGGTTCGCCAGCGACCCCGCGATGACGAATCCCATCCCGAACCCAATGGGGGTCCAAGCCCGCACCGAGTGCCCGACGAACTTGAGACCCGCCGCATGATCGGGGTGTGCTGCGATCAAGTTCAGGTGAAGTCGGGAAACCAGCCGGAGGAAGCGCGCCCACAGGAAGAGCCGCCATATCCAACCTAGAAAGAGAATGAGCAGGAGTGGGAGGCTCACCACCATATGCCAGAGACCGGCAGGCGAATAACCCGGCAGCCCCATGATATCCGACCGCTGCCAGGCTTGTGTCTCGCGGGTGGGGAACGAGCGGGCTAGACCGTAGATGATCATGTAGCCGACTACGATCACCAGGACTTCCGCAAAGACCGAATCCCGCAGTCTTCTGGTAGACGCGACCGCCTGGGCAAAGCCCTCTGCGCTGTCGTCATCGACCAATCCCGATTCCCTGAAGTGCGCTCCGATTCCACTCAGACGCCGGAGCACGACGGTCTCCGCCAGGAGGAAGATCGGAACAGCGATGAGACTCCGTGCCGTCAGGGCAAAGTCACCGAGGAGTGAACCGGGGACACCGTAGAGCATCCCCTTGCGCCAGGCGAGAACGACGAGTGGAACCCATCCCAGGAGAGCCGCGAAGACAGCAGGTCGGAGGATTCGAAGCCGGTCGGGCCGGAGCACGCCGAGTCGCTCGAGAAGCCTGACCCGGGGGCCGCCCTCGAACAGGGTCTCATCTGTGACGGCAGGATCGGGCATGAGTGTGGCCCAGGGGTCACGCAGCCGATTGGCGAAACCGAGATGAACTCGCGGAAGGGGTCGCCCGCGGGCAGCGCGGTCAGTCCGACTTAGGAACCCGAGCGATGCACCGGAAGCCGACGTGACACGTCGACGTGTCGATCGGCTCGGGATAGCGCGCCGCTGGCCGGTAGCGGCGGCAATAGTTGGGCGCGCAGAGATGGGATCCCCCCTTCAACACTTTCCGGGGGATGCGGATATTGGGCTGGCGGGGATCGTAGCTCTCTTCCTCGCGCGGCCCTCTCGGATTCAGGGGAATGCAGCACGCCTTGGGTGCCTCTCCTGGATGATTGGGCACGTACCAGTCGGTGGTCCACTCCCAGACGTTGCCGATCATGTCGTAGAGTCCGTAGCCGTTGGCCGGGAAGGATCCGACCGGAGCGGTGCTCTCGAATCCGTCCTCCACCAGGTTGCGCCAGGGGAATTCGCCCTGCCAGGTGTTGGCCATGAACTTCCCGCCGGGGAGGAATTCGTCGCCCCAGGCGAAGTCGGCTCCCTCCAGTCCGCCTCGCGCCGCGAATTCCCATTCGGCCTCGGTCGGAAGCTGCTTTCCCTCCCACGCCGCGAAGGCTTCGGCGTCAGTGTACGCCACGTGGACCACTGGATAGTCCGGCCCCGGGATGCTGGTCTCCGGGCCGTAGGGATGGCGCCAGTCGGCGGCTTTCATGAACTGCCACCAATTGGTGTAGTCTCGCAGGTCTACCTTCCCCGGCGGCTTGGTGAAAACCAGCGAGCCCGCATAGAGCATCTCCGGTTTGGCGCCGGGGTACTGAGCCGGATCGGGAGGGATTTCCGCGAAGGTCCTGTGCCCCGTGGCGGCAACGAATCGTTCGAAGCGGGCGTTGGTGGTCTGGTAGCGGTCCATCCAGAAACCGGCAACCGTAACTCGGTGGATCGGACGCTCCTCCGGATAGTGACTTTCGGAACCCATCCGAAAAGTCCCGCCCGGGATCCAGACCATGTCGGGAAAAGGGGGATCTCCGGGTGGGACGGAGGATGCAGCGGGGGCACTCGATGCAGTCATGAACTTCGATCCAGAGCCGGAGGACTGGTCTGTTCAGTCTACCCTGCCAGCAATCGGGGTCAAGGGAATGCTACCAAGGGGAAGGTACGACTAAAGGGTAATCTTCGATCCCTGCGTGCGTGCCATATCTTGGAACAGACCGAAGAGCGGATGCGCGGTGAGCGTACAACGCGGCAGTCGGTTCCCCCAAGTCAAGCAAGGCAGGGTTGGCTCCTCCCCCTTCGCCGGCGCACTGAGCGCCAGTGGGAGGTGACGCGTGCACGGAGCGGCCAGACCAACAGCGACATGAACGAGGTCAGCATGGCAGACGAGTTGGGCACCATCGCGCAAGAGGCGTACATCTTCCTCTACCCTCTGGTCACGATGGACCTGACGCGTCGGCAGCTCACCAACATCGAGTCCGGTCGTGTGCCCGGCCGCGGCCCGATGAACACCTTCGCCCACATCCGGACCTTTCCCGACGCGGACTTCCGCGCCGTGGTCCGGCCCAATTTCGACACGCTGTATTCCACCGCCTGGCTCGACGTGAGCCGGGAGCCGATGGTCATCTCGGCACCGGATACCAGGGGCCGGTACTATCTGCTGCCGATGCTCGACATGTGGACTGACGTGTTCGCTGTCCCCGGGAAGCGAACGACCGGCACTTCACCGGGGCACTGGGCGATCGTCGGGCCGGGCTATACTCGCCAGCTGGCGGGAGACCTGGAGCGGATTACCGCACCCACGCCATACGTCTGGATGATCGGGCGAACCCAGACCAACGGCCCGGACGACTACCCAGCGGTCAAGACGGTTCAGGACGGCTTCACCATCACGCCGCTCTCGCAGTGGGGACGGGAACGACACCCTCTCAACGGCGCCATCGATCCGACGGTGGACATGACGACACCGCCGCTCGAGCAGATAAAGAAATTGCCGCCGCTGCAGTTCTTCGCCTACGCGGCCGAGCTGCTGAAGGTCAACCCTCCCCACTTCACCGATCAGCCGATCATCGCACGGGTGAAGCGCCTCGGTTTGGCCATCGGAAGATCTTTCGATCCGGAGAATACAGATGCGGCCATCCGTCGGGCTCTCGAGCAGGGAGCGACGGATGGATTCAAGGCCATACAGGCTGCCGGCTCGGCGATGGGGCGATGTGTTAACGGTTGGCATATCAGGACGACGTCAATTGGCGTGTATGGAACCAATTACCTGCAGCGGGCCGCCGTCGCGATGGGCGGACTCGGTGCCAATCTGCCGGAAGACGCTGTCTACCCCTTGTTGGTCAGTGACAGCGAGGGGAAATCCATCGACGGCGTCAATTGCTACGTCCTCCACTTCGACAAGAGGGAGCTCCCTCCTGTTGATGCCTTCTGGTCGCTGAGTATGTACGACCAGGATGGATTCGCGGTCGCCAATTCGATCAGTCGCTTCGCGATCGGCGACCGGGATGATCTCAAGTACAACCACGACGGATCTCTCGACCTGCACATTCAGTCGGAGAATCCCGGGAAGGATAAGGACCGGAACTGGCTGCCCTCTCCACCGAGCGGGTCGCTGGGAATCACGATGCGGCTCTATTCCCCTCGTCCGGAGGTCCTCGATGGTCGCTGGGCCCCCCCGGCGGTGACGCGGGTGGGGTAGCCAGTTTGCAGATTGAAGATTGCAGATTGAAAATTGAACTGCGGCCAGTTGTCTAACGGCCGAGCCGCCCAGCCGCCGAGCGTCGCCATCAGGGCTTCGCCGGCGGCTTGGGCGCTGAGGGATAGAGCAGAGAGACTTGGACTCTGACCTGGTTCGCGGCGGAACCGCCAGGATATTCGAGGTTGTGGTAGTATTGCGCCGCGAAGGTGATCGGGCGCCGGTTAAACACGGTGGTCTTGGAAAAGCCTCCGCCCACTGGAATCGTCCACTCGTCGCCACCAGGCGCATCCCAGTTGGCGGCGATGATTGGCGCCGTAGTGAGCGCCCACCCCTTCCCGAAGTTGTAGTTCACAAAGGGCTGCAGCAGCAAACTGTTGACCTTGGGTGAGCCGCCCTCGTCGGCAAAGGTCCACAGGTTGTTGATGAGACCCCCAAAGACCCAGGGGCCGTGGTTGGCGAGCGCCACTGCGACAGGGCCGATGGCCCAGCTCCCGGTGCGCACCGGATCCGCCGTTGCCGTAGGTAAGGAGAAGATCGGTCCCACTCCCCAAATCAGCTTGCCAGGCTTGATCGGTGTGAAAAAGAACTGGGCCTGGATATCACCCAAGCCGCCGGCGCGCGCGGTCCCTGTGGGAGCACTCACATAGGGCACGATTGTCCGCGCAATGATATTCGCGTGCCGCAGCAGACCCTTCACCGGCACGACCGGCTGAAAATTCAGGATGAACAGAGTCTGGTCGTCGAGGCCGCCGCCGGTGTTGAAGTTGAACTGGAATGGGAGGGAGACGAGATCGGCGACGGGATTCTGGGTCGCCTTGGCGAGTTTGGTCGCTTCGTCTTCTGCTGGCTGTTGCGCGGGGAGGACCTTAGCGAGAACGCAGAGGAATCCGACCGCCAGAACGGTGAACCGCTTCCTCATTTCCGGTTCTTCTCGTCGGATATACCGCTCGACTCAGGGGTCGAGCTGGCTTCCGGTCTGGTTCGAAGCCAATCCCCGCTCGATCGCAGCGAACAGCGCGTGATCGGCGAACGGCTTCTGCAGCACCGTAATAGCCCGCGAACGCTTCAGCCGCTCGGTCGTGGCGACATCATCGAGGGCGGTGATCAGCACGACGGGCAGTCGAGGGGCGGAGCGAGCGAGATGATCCTCGAGGTCGGTTCCGCTCATGCCGGGGAGGCATATATCTGCCACCAGGCAATCGGTCTCCTGCGGATCGTTGGCGAGGAATTGTTCGGCGGTCTCGAAGGGAAGTACGGCGAAGCCGGCGGATCTCAGGAGCCTCCCGAGCGCTCGCCGAACTTCTTCGTCATCGTCCACTACTGCTATGAGGGCATTCGCCCGAGGGCGCCCCGCGCTGCGGTCCGTCATGGACCCACGAATTACTCCCCGGCGCGGATGTCTGCCATTGGACCTTTGGGAAGCCCGCCTGCGCCACTGAAGCTTGGGCTGGGAAATCGTGCGACTGGAGAGGGGCCGATCCCGAGCTGCGTGCCCAGTCGCACCAGTTCGGCGAACGATTCAACACCCAGTTTCCGCATCACTCTGGCGCGGTGCACTTTGACGGTGCGCTCGCTGGTGCCCAATCGCGCGGCGACCTGTTTGTTGAGCAATCCAGCCACGACGAGCGCAAAGACCTGCCGCTCTCGCGGCGTCAAGCGCGCGTAGCGCCGTCCCAGTTCAGCCTGCTCGGCGCGCATCGCCTGTTCGGCGCGATCGATTTGAAGCGCCCGTCCCACCGCCGCGAAGAGTTGACGCTCGTCAACCGGCTTGATCAGCATGTCCACCGCGCCACGTCGAATCGCCCGCACCGCGGTCGGCACATCACCATAACCGGTGATGAAAATGATCGGCATGTGGCAACCCGCTTCATCAAGCGCCTGCTGCAAGTCGAGGCCCGAGAGCTCCGGCATCCGAACATCGAGGACCAGGCAGCCGGGGTGCTGGGCGCGGCCGGATTCGATGAAGGCCCGCGCCGAGGGGAAGGCCCAGGCGGCATAGCCGGTGGAGCGCAGGAGGCGCTCCAGTGCGCGGCGCACTTCCGCATCGTCATCCACCACGCATACTACCGGCTGGTCGTCAGACATCACGCTGTTCCCTCCTCACAAATGATCGGTGGACCGCTTCGGTACGCCCGACACGACACGACTGGATGGAGATGCGGCGAATAGACCCACGACACGAGGGGACGCGCTCGGGCCGGGGGCGAGTAAGCACATCATTCTGAGTGGGAAACCCGGCTAGATCGAGAGGTCTAGATCTCCAAGCCGGTGCGGCCGTCCTGCGGAGTATGTGCCCTGAAGATCCAGCTTCAAGCAGCCACCCCGTGCCGAGGTACGTTGGCTCAGGTCCTACTCGGGCCATCCCTCTTCGCAAAAAATAACCCCGCTTGACTGAAGTTGGGTCCGACTACCCCGAAATCCCACGGTTCCAAGATACAACCAAATTTCTGTTTGCGCCTCCGGCGGTCATGCCGAGGGTACATAAGGGACAAGGCGCCTGCCGGCTATCCGGAACTACCCCGGATCCTGGGCACCACCGCAGGGACCTGACGGACGTATGCGTCGTAGGGTTCTCCGAAGGTAGCTCTCAGCAGCCGTTCCTCAACCCGTACTCGAAGCGTGGTCCCCACCACGAAAGTCAGCAATCCCGCAACGAATCCAATCGGTCGCGAAAAGGCGACAGCGGTTGAGATCAGCAGGCCCAGCATCGCCGTGTAAATTGGATGCCGCACGAATCGATACGGCCCGCTCGTGATCAGTTCGTGATCCTGGGTGATCCGCGCCTGAAGACTCCATTGCTTACCCAGGGTCCGAATCGCTGCGACACCCAGCCAAGCCGATCCCAAGGCTAAGGCGATGGCGAGGCCGGTGAGTAACATCCAGGTCACAAGCGACATTGGCAGGATCGGAGTCCCCTGAGGCCGACGGACTCCCCAGACCAGGGCGAAACTGGCGGCTTGTATCACGATAGCAGCGACGGAGGTCCGGTCCCGTGCCCTCTCGCCGGAAGCGGGCGCCCGTCGCCGTAGCCATACCCCGGCTGCGAAGACGCACCACCCGGCAACGACTCCCAGTTTGCCGACGGTAGACAGGGTGCTGCCGTCCGGAGTCACGCTATTCGACCTCGATCCCTTCCAGCTCCCTGGAGACCCGGTGCCCCTGGCGTCGCTCCCAGGCCGTCTCGCCCTTCTCCACACCGACCAGAATGAGCAGAGTGACGATCGTCAGGGCCACCGCGGCTCCCAGGTGCCCCAGCCCGATCAGGGAACCGAGTCCCGCGAGGACCCAGATGACCGACGCCGTCGTCACCCCGAGAATTCGGCCTTCGCGGGCCAGGATTACCCCGGCCCCCAGAAATCCGATGCCGGTCACCACCTGGCCGAGCACTCTGGTGGGGTCAGAGCCCTCCACATGGAGGGCGGCACCGAGGCTCACGAACATCGTCGTGCCCAGGGTGATGAGAATACTGGTGCGCACCCCGGCCACCTTGCCGCGCGACTGCCGCTCGATGCCGATCACTCCACCACAGAGGATGGCAGTTCCAACGCGAACCCAGAACGTGAGAGACTCGGGAGATAAGGCATCGGATGGGGGCATAGGACCGGCGGGGAAAGGGTGGGGGACCTGCGAAATGCCTCAGCGCACCTCAAACACAGCCTCCACTTCGACTGCAACGTCATATGGCAACGCACTCACACCGACTGCCATGCGCGAGTGGCGTCCAGCTTCCTGGAACACCTCCACGAACAGATCGGAAGCGCCGTTGATGACCTGGGAATGCGAGAGGAACGTTGGCTCGGAATTGACGAATCCGGCCACCCTCACGCAGCGAACCACGCGGTCGAGGTCTCCGGCCAGTGCCTCGCGGAGATGAGCAATCAGGTTGAGGGCGCAAAGCCGGGCCGCCTGCTGTCCCTCGGCGATCCCGAATTCCCGGCCCAGCTTCCCGATGAAGCGCCGCTCTCCATTCCACTGTGACAGCTGGCCGGTGAGAAACACCAGGTTCCCGGTGTGGACGAAGGGGACGTAGTTCGCGCCGGGTTTGCTGGGTTGGGGAAGTTCGATTTTGAGGGTCCGCAGCCGGTCGTCGATTCGGGTGACCATGGTCATCCGGTGAAGGTCAGTTGGTGCCGAACAGTCGAATGACGCTGATGGCCCAGCGGGAGCCGTGGCGGCGCAGCTCGACGAACCACTGCGTCCCGCAGAGTTCGCCGCAGGCCAGGCCGAAGTAGGCCTTCGCGGTCTGCTGGTCCGAGCCGATGCCCAGCCCGGCGATCGAGATGGTGGGCTCCCGCGCGGCGCATTGGGTGGCAGGCCGCAGCATCACCTGCGGAGGAGCCGTCACTCCGGCCAGAATCTCGGGATGCGGATCGTGCAGCCCGATCGAGTCCAGAAACCCGATGCAGAAGATGCTGGACGCCTCGGTCGGGGTCATCCACTGGGACCCCAGCACGACGGCGGTATCGAGAATCACGGTGAGGAGCTGAGGATCCTCGGCGCCATCGAACAGGTGACTCAGCCGGCCTGTCGGTGCCGATCCGACCTGCGGCAGCGTGTCGAGCGCCAACGAATCGGAGCCTTGGGCCGCCAGGGTCTGTGCCGACACACCGAGTACCAGCAGCAGACCGCGGAGCATACTTCAGCCGCGCCGCTTGAAGTACTGTATCGCCCGCTCGTGGCGTTCCGCTGCCGCTCGGGTCTTGAAGGTTCCGAGGTTCCGTCGCCGGCCGGTTCGAGGATCCTTCCTCCGGGAATAGAGCCGGTACTGGCCCGAAGAGAGTTTTCGAATCACGGGACTGCACCTGCCAAAGTGACTATTAAGTGCCTGCGGTTACCCCGGACTGCCAGCGACGCAGGGACGGTATGTCTCGCGCGAAGCGCCGGGCGAGAAAGCCGGGGAAGTGCATCTCCCGGAGCTTTCCTTCTACCTTGGCCATCATCTGTGAGGCGGTGATGTCGGGTTCGGTGAATTGCCCCGCCCTATAACAGTGGCTGCAGTACACGGCGCTCCGGGCACCGGTCGCCTCGCTCCCGCCGCCCTCAGGATCCTTGCTGAGGGGCATGCCGCAACTCTGACAGAAAGGTCCCTTGGGGCCAAACATTTTCGCCTCCCGCGCAGGCTGGTTCACCGTCGTGCCACACGACCGCCTTTTCAAACATGGTGCGGCGTCCCGTTGGCAGCAAGCGTCACGCAGTGTTTCGCAGACGCATGAGGCCAATCAAACTCACTAACGCCCAGGTTCCCTCGAGCAGGACGAAGCCGTACTGCCGCTCCAGCACCGCGACCGCGGTGAGCATCGTACCCCCCACCAGGTTGAGGAGCTGGTAGGCGAGCGATGTCGTGCGCATACGGCCGAGCTGGCTGGCGGCGAAAGGGAACAGGATGAAGAGCGCTCCGATCACGGAGGCGACCTGACGGGCCATGGGTGTCCTCGAGGGCGGCGTTGTACAGGGAGAGCCGGAGACCTACTTCGTCTGGTTTTCTACCTCGGCCTCCTTGGCTTCGATGCTGACCCGCTCGTGGCGAATGTCGAGCCGGAGCCGGCCGAACAGGCTCATGTACACGTTCGCCACCCAGACCAGGGAAAAACCGGCGATCAGATAACCCCGCCAGTCGTCGTAGAGCATGGTGAAGCGAGTGATCAGTAGCACGGCGATGGTGACATAGTGGCTGAAGCAGTACTCGCAGGTGAACAGGAAGAAGAACTTTCGCTGCCAGAGATGGCGACAGCCCTCACTCTTCTTCAGACACCATTCCCGCGGTTCCCGGAACACCTCTTCGTGGGTCACCGTCCAGGAGATGCACGCGATCGGGATGGCGAGCAGAAGCAGGTGGACGAACTGGGAACCGAGGGACATGGGGGACTGGATCAGGCCGTCGAGGGGGGGAGACGCCGTAGAAGACTTCGCCAGCCGTTACCAGCGTCCCACACGACCGGAGCTCACGAACCCAGGGTCACGGCCGCATCAGGCGGAAGGCATGAGTCCAATCGTTCCGCAGGAACCCTGGTATGCACCAGATCTGGGCAAGGGCCTCAACGGCGCGGGCGCCGACCGCGGTGCCCATGTCCTCTTGCTCCCAGCCAAACTGGTCCAGCAGCTGGGCGACCTCCGCCTTGGCGGCAGCGTCGTTGCCGCAGTAGAACATCGTCGGCTTCCCGCCCTTGAGAACCGGATTGACCATGAGGGCGGAGCCTACGCTGTTGAACACCTTCACGAACCGGGCCTCGGGATACGCCGCCTGGAGCTGCTCCATCAGCGATGAGGTCGGCGTCGTGAAATACTTCAGGACGCCGTCCTGGGGAGGATCGTCGGTGATGGGATTGGTGGCATCCATCACCAGCTTGCCCTTGAGATTGGCGCGACCCGCCTGTCCCAGTGCGGCGATGGCGCCGGGACCCGACACCGCCAGCACCAGGGTATCAGCCCAGGCAGAAATCTCTTCGAACGTTCCGGCTGGAATGCCGGTGGATTTGCTGAAGTCGGCGAGCTTGGACGGCGTGCGGCTGCCGATCTTGACCTCGTAGCCGTGCTTCTTCAGGCCTTTGCTCAGGGTCTGGCCGACTTCGCCGGAACCCAATACGGCACAACGTTTCATGTCCCCCATCCTTAAGAGCCTGTCGGGCAAACTAATAGGCTCGGGCTCGGAGGAAAGTTATGAGGACTGAGGGTTGAGGACTGAGCCGGTCGCAGCGCGCGCGGCCAGGGCGGCGGGCAGCCCAACTCCCACGAGATGGATCAGGACTCCATTGATGATGACGGGAAGCGAACGATGCTGCGGTGCCACCGCCGAAAGCGGCAGGACGATCTGGGTCATGATGAGATAGACCAGCAAGCCGTAGAGGGGGCCGTACAAGAATGGTCGTTGCGCCAGCCCGGGAAAGCGCCGGCTCACCAGGTAGCAGGTGGTGACGATCGAGGACGCGATGAAGACATGAAGAATCAGACCAAGGACAACGGTACCCATGCCACCCTGGAAGGCGGCCTTTCCGAGCAGTCCCGACGCGATGCTCTGGAAGATCAGCGCCGGCTTGACTCCGCGGAGGCCGAAGAAGACGACGGCATCGAGACCATCGAGAAAGGCGACGGTGAGCCCACCGACCAGCAGGGGCTTAACGGGGAAGGGGCGATGGGTGGGCATCAATCAGGTGTCAGGGGCCAGGGGCCAGGGAACAAGGGACCACGCGACTTTAGTCGCGCGCTCACCCGAAGGTGTCGGCCTGCGGATCCCAGAAATCGCCGTGCAGCCCGATGCTCTCGAAGATGCCCCGCATTTCACCGGGCCCTGGTCGCCGGGAGTCTGCGCGAAGCCGAGTGCCGTACCAGGTCACGGCCATTTGCCACAACTGGTCCAATCGAACCGACGGCCGGCGCGGCCTTCCTTTGCTCGAGCACCACTGGTCGATGAGCTCTTCCGACCGGAAGAAGAGCATGTTGCTTCAGGTGAAGACAATGTCCTTCCACCACTTCGCGGCCGGAACCTCACAGTGGAACAGCCAGCTGGAAGGCTCAGGGCCGTCGAGACCGACCGTGAGCCGCAGCGCTTCCTTCGATTGCTCGCAACGGGAGACCACTTCCGCCGGGCGATTGAGCGCCGCCGGGATGCCGAGGGCATCCCAGGCGCAATTGGCGTAATAGCTCACCCCCGCGGCCGTCACCCGATGTTGAGTAGGTACACCGGAGAACGGCGGAGCCATGCGGATGGTTTCGCCATCGGGCTCCAGCACCAGCAGGCGGTTCCGGGCCAACCTCCCGTAGGACTCACGAACCTGCTCGACCGGCCGGCCCACATGCTTCGCCACCTCCCCGATAACGGGAGGCTCGCCTCGCTCGGCCGTGTTCCAGTAGATCACGAGCTTTACCTGAGTATCGAGATCCACGGTTCCTCCAGCCGTCAGGGCATCAGCGAGCGATCAGGCTTTTCGCTTGGCGAGCAACTCATCAACGCTGGCAGGGCCAGGACCCCACGCCGCGAAGAGCAACCAGATGAAGGAAAAGAGCATTACCATCTCGCCGCCATTCTGCCACCACCAGATTTGCCCGCTTCCGCCGTAATGAATCCAGAAGTAAGCAACCGCCATCTCTCCCGAAGCGATGAAGGCGAGCGGGCGGGTAAACAAGCCCAGAATCAATCCCAATCCGCAGACGGTTTCGATGATGCCTGCGGCCCCGAAACGGGTCGACAAGTCGGCCGTGCCGTGATTGGGTCCGAACCCACCGAACCAGCCGAACAGCTTGGCCGATCCGTGGGTGAAATAGACGAGTCCCGCCGCGATGCGAAGGGCCGCATGAGCGAACGAGCGGAACTTGAGTTGCGAGTCTTCGGTCACAAATCTCTCCTCATCGCAGGGTAGGCATGCTACGGGATCACAATCCGAACTGTTTCAGATGATAGTCAGTGTGGCGACAGGCCCAGTGGCGCCAGTCCCGCGGCGTCATGGAGCCGAACACCGCGTGACTCGTTGCAAAGGCCCCATCGGGGGCCGCCGCGAAGGTCCGAAGCCCCTCGATGGCCCGCCGCCGATCGGATTCGAAATCACCGGGACGAGTGCCGCCGCGACGGGGATCCACCGACGCCGGCGTCCGCCTTCCCCGGGGCCAGGGGATCCCGGTATAGAGCGCCAGCCATTTGAGTATCGGGCGGTGTCTTGCCGGCCGTTTGCTGCCTGAACGGCCAAGGATGCTGGCACTGCAGTCGGCGAGGTGGCAGACCATCTCGCCCGCGGTCATGGTACCCCACTTTCGCTGCGTGTCCTGCCGCAGTCCACCGAGCCGGGCGACCATCTCCTCGAGGATTGCCGGGGTCGTGATGGAACCGGTCGCGCTCACGAGGGGGCCGCCTGTGGGACCCCTGGGATGGCGCGGTTGTAGCGGGCCAACCCAACGGCGAAGGCCAGCGCTATCACTCCGCCCAGCACCATCGTGACCGGCGAAGCCCCCAGCCGCTCGAAGTACTGGGTGTAGAAATGAAATGCGCCGAACACCGCGACCGTGTTGACGACCCAGCGGCGGTTATTCCGAACGGCCCATATCCCAGCGCCGATCAGCGCCGCTGCCCAAAGTAGCGCGAACGCCCAGTCGGGAATCAGATCCCCGCTGCCCAGCGACCAGCTCGGCTGGCTGAACCAGAGCGAGTCGCCCCAGAGTGAACCGACCCAGAAGCCGAAATTCACCAGAATCAACGAAGTCCGGGACGCGATCACCGCGAGGCGTTCGGTTTCCGGTGGCAGCGTGAGGGCCAGTCGATAGGTCACCAGGGCGAGCACGGTAAAGGCGACAACGGTGAGCGCCGGTTGACGGATCACCAGCTCGTAAGCGGCGTGGTAATAGTTGGTGGCGGCGCCGAGACAGGCTGAAAGGCCGATCACCGCCATCGCGACCAGCATTCCGCTCCGGGCGACGATTCCCACTACGGCACAGATGGCGGTGACCGCGAGGAACCCCTCGATCTTGCCGTCGGTATACGTCAGGATGCCGCCCGAGACCGTCAGCGCTCCGACCAGGAGCAGGATCAGGCCGAGGGTTCCCCAATCCCGTTGATGTCGGGTGGACAGCGCGATTCCCGCAGCTTCGAGGACCCCACCCAGGGCGATGGATGCGGGTGCAGAGCGAAGGAGAGCGAGGGCTCCCCCGGTGGTCGCCAGGACGCCGAAACCGATGAGGAGGTTAAGCCCCTGCGAGCCGGTCTCCTGCGATGCTAATTCCTTGAGCCGCGCACTCTCTTCCTGGGTAATCTTGCCTTCGCTCACCAACCGGTCGACATCGAGGGTGATTTTCACGACGCTCCTCGCTGCAGAAAGAAGGAATCAGCGCGGCGTCCACTGTGGGTTTCCGCTGAAGAGGCCGCTTGCAATACCGGTCTGATAGGCGACAAAGCAGCCGAAGGCGAGGCTGAGCAGTCCCGAAGCGATCCGGAGCGCGCGATTGAACCTGGTGGTCCGCTGTGCTGTGAGGGCGAAGGGAACGGCGATCAGGGTTGTCATCAGCATCATTCCCACTACGGTCCCCAATCCAAAGATCAGCAGGTAAATGATTGACCATTGCGGGTTCCGAATCGTGGTCAGCACCAGGAGCGCAACCGCCGCCGAACCGGCGAGGCCGTGGATGATTCCCACGACCAGCGGCCGGATCAGCTGGTAAATCCCTGACCCGCCGAGCTGACGATCCAGCCAGGCGACCGGCGTCTGCTCCGGGCGATGAGGGTGTCGCTCCGGGTCGTGGCCGTGGTGGTGACTGTGAACGTAGTCCCCATGACTGTGGGGATGCGAATGGGCGACGCCAGCCGCTTCATCGTTCACAGCGCGGTGACTCATCCATTGCAGGACGCCAGTCAGGTTCATGAGTCCAAGGATGATCAGCATCAGGCCGACCGAGAACTCCATGGAAAGCCCAACCCGCGGTGGGATGACCCAGCTGAACAAAATGATGCCGCCGCCTACGACCAGGATGGTTAGCGTATGCCCCAGGCCCCAGACCGCGCCGATCAGTGCCGCGCTCCGGGCGGAGCGCTGCCGGGCGACGATCGTGGTGACAGCGATGACATGGTCGGCATCGGTGGCATGACGCATCCCGAGGAAGAACCCCAGAGCGGCGACCGCAAGGAGGCCGGTATCCATCAGGCAAGGACCTTCACTTAATCCCCGACCGCCTTGTCCGCCCCGACCGCCCCGACCGCCCTGTCCGCCTTACCGCCTGTCCCCCCGCTATCATCGCCGCCAGGCTCTTTGGGGCGACCGCCTGATAGCTCTCCTCCATCCAGGTGCTGAGCAGTGCCACAGGAATCCGGTCGGAACGCTTGAAGCGTGCGGTGACCCAGCCGCTCTTGGCCAGGCCATACGCCGTGGGAGAGGCGAAGGGGAGCGTGAGTGCGACACTGTTTGAGCTGGGAAGCTTTACCGACAGGCTCAGCTCATCTCCCTCCAGCGCGATAAAGATGAAGGCCTTTCCCTTCACCTTCAGCGCCCGGTGACCCCAGGGGAAGTCCTCCGTCACTTCGGGAAATTTCATCCCCGCGTCGCGCAGCGCCTTCTCCGCCTTTGCGAGAGTCATGACTGACTTGGTCCGGGCTTCTTTGGCCATCTTATCTCCCCGGAGATCCGATCGCCTGCCGGATCCGAGCGACCTGCCGCAAATGGACGATGTCGTGCCCGGCGTAGACCCGCTGGAGGAACCCGAGACTCTCCTCGCCTCGCTCGACATGAATCCCCACGCGTTCCCTCTCGCTTGGCGTACTGCGCTCGAACAGCCGGACATTGGCCGCACGGAGCGCAGTGAAGTCTTCCAGCGATTCACCAGGATCGGCCAAATCGTAGTGCAACCGGTCGGCCCAGAGATCCTGGTCGTAGGCCTGAATGTCGGGGCGATCGTGGGCCAGGATCATCCGGAAGCGGTAGGCTCCCACCAGCTCCGAGTCGGCGAGGTGCTGCAGCACCTGCGCGATCGACCAGCGGTCCGGTGCCTCGCGGCGATGAAGCTGGTCCTCGGACAGGCTCTGGATCGCATCGCGCAATCGCAACGGGGTATTTCGGAGAACCTCCAGCGGAGATTGGGTGCCGAGTGCCTGAAGGAGCCCCGCGATATAAGGCTGGGCGGCGGCGTCGGGCTGAGTGGTCGGGTTTGCCATTGCGGAATGCTCTGCGCTTCGGTGTTGATGAAGTCCATCGGGGACGGACCTGACAGGGCGACCGGCTCGAAAGGTAATGAGAACAGGGGTGGCAAAAACAACAGCCCCCACGGCCATGGCCGTAGGGGCGTCTTCGAGGGGTGTATTCAGGCCGCCGGCTTTGCGATCTTGCCGGCGATCATCTCTGAAAGGAAGCCGAGGACCGCCCCAGCGACGAGGGCGACGATCGTTTTCGTATAGGTCCCGCTCGCCCCCACCACGACGCTGACAGCCGTAGCGGCGCCGAGGAACGCGCCCGGGATGAAGGAGAGGACGGCGATCTTCGACTGGAGGACCATCGCGAGAGCCACTACACCGACCAGCGCAGACAGTACCGGTAGTGTTCCCCCCAGCGTGCTCGAGAGCTTGAGCGCGACAAACGCCCAGAACACTCCGCTCAGATTGGACGCGATGGTCTTGGTCAGGCCCGTCGTCTTTCCGCCGGCGGCGAAGAACGTCCCCCACGCGACAATGCCTGCCCACACGGGAAGTGCGGCGGGGCCCAGCGCAACATAGGTCCAACCCGCGATCAGAACGCCAATGCTGAGAGCAAGCGCGAGAAGCATGTCCATACGGCCTCCCAGACAGGGTCAACCAACGATGGATCGGGTAGGACCGCCCGGCGGGCATGGTGGGCGGCGGCGTTACACTACGTTTCAGGGGTGAACCCGTCAAGAGTGGAGCTGACGAGAATCGGTGGCCGGGGCGGGGAAGGCTACAGCGACTCTGCTGGAATCGAGCCCTCAAAAGGTTCGTAGACGAATCGGAAGCTCTCGCGAGGCGTGAGCCAGGGCCGGGAGAGGAGAGCGCGGACCGCTCTGCGCGAAGCCTCACGGACTCTCGTGTCGAGATCAATCTCGCCGATCCGGCCGTCGAGCTCGGTCGCCAGTTTCAGGCGAGACTGACGCTCCGACTCCGGAGCGTTTCCCAGCGCTGCCTCGACATTGCTCCAGGCGCTGAGATACGGGTCCACGTCCAGAAGCGGTGGCAATACTGGATGGCGGAACTGGTCCGGAAGGCTCGCGAGTCGCTCGACGAACCGCCGAGCGACCGCGAGATCATCTCCAGCGGATGTCACCCTGGCCTCTTCACCGGGCGCTCCGGCTTGTAGGCCCCAGTGGCTCTGCTGTGGCGGTAGGCATACATGCCATCGAAGTACTTGGGATCGAGGGCCGAAGCTCGAACCTTGAGCTTTTTCTCCGTGGCAACGAGTACAGACCAGCTGGTATTGCTTCACCCGGTGATTCCACGGGCGGTGCGCGGGATCGTGCTTGAAATGTAGTGCCTAGGGTTACCCAGGCCGAACCGGGCGAATGATTATCGTGGACAACATGGTTGCGACCGGAATGCGATCCGCGCCATCGATGGCCAGGACCTCGGCCAGGCACACGGTCAGCGTACGACCGGGACGCAGCACCCGACCACAAGCAAGGAAGTTCGGCGCCTTGGCCGGTGCCATGAGGTTGATTTTGAATTCGACCGCGAGCACGTCGGTATCGCGGGGCGCGAGAGTGAAGGCCGCATAACCGTTGGCAGAATCCGCGATGCTGGCAACCACACCCGCGTGGAGATAGCCGTTCTGCTGAGAGAAGCCCGGGGAGTACGGGAGGCTGAGGTGCACCTCGCCAGGAGCCACATGGGCGATGGTCACGCCCAGTGTCCGCATGAGGGCCTGGCGACTGAAACTCTCCCGTACGGCCAGGGCGAAGTCGGGGTTCTTGGGCGCGAAAGGGGCGGCCGTCACAGATCTCCAAGAGGTTCGTCCAAACCGTCTCCCCAAAGGCGCGCCAGATCTGGCCGCGCAGCGAGCGCCAAGTCCTGAAACTCCTGCCCCCGTGACTCGTCCTGCGCGGCAGCTTCTTCTTCCCCCTCGGCACGCCTGAGCGCGCTCCGAAGCATCAACAACCTCGCATAGCCCAGGATTCTCTCCGGATCGCTCAGCAGGACGGAGGCGGATTGCGCTTCAAGGGCCGGAATCAGCCGGGCCAACGGACCGAGCAACGCCTCCTCGGCGGACTCTAATTCGATTCGGGCGAGCTCCAGGTCTCCCGGCTTGCCACTCCGCAGCAGCCGGGCGATGACTCGGGCTGCTTGCTGGATCCAGCGGAGTACCACGTCCCGTTGAGCCATCCGCCCGTCCCGTCAGGACCTCGCCGCCAGGATTCCCCGCAGCACCGCTTGCGCCAGATCCGGAATCTCCGGATCGGAGCTGGCTCGCGGTCCGGCCACGTTGAGCCGGGATCCTGGAAGCATGTCGAGCCATTCGCGAGCGGTGGTCACGGCTTTGCGAAGGTCCTGTTGCGCCAGGTCCATAGCAAGATGGGGACGGCCAAGGCGAACTGCTTCAAGTTTGGTGAAGGCGGTTCCACCGGTGAGGCGGTGGCGATACAGAATCAGCGTGGCGTCACTGTCCTCGACGTTGCGCGTCGTCCGCTCGGCATAGTCTGCTGTTTCGGTCTCCTGAAGACCGGCGTACCGCTCGGGGACGGGTCCATCCTCGGCGAGCCGGCCCAGTGGGACCCAACCGCCGGTGATGAGCCCGAGCTCCCGCGCGACGTCGAGAGCGGCTCGGTCTACCCCGGTTTGGGCGCCGGACCAGATCTCACGCACCTGCATGCTCGGGATACTTCGCGGCCAGTCGGACGATGGTATTCACATTGCGCCAGGTGGAGGGGAGCTTCAGCATTTTTTCCAATCGGATGCCGGAAAACCTGGATTCGCTCTGCCTCTTCCGGCAAAGCCAGTACATTTCCCGACCGTTCGCGTGAAATGCGTCGATGTCGGTACTGAATCCCTGGAGCAGTTTGACGCCCGCTGCCTCGAGGGGGTCGGCGAGGAACCCCACGTTGAGCGCATAGGCAGCTTTCAAATGGGCCTTTGCAAAGGGTTCGTAGCGGGCAATCGCGCAGACTTGGGCGGTGGTGCGAAGGAAGGTCTTCACTTCGTATCCGAGATCAGCCTCGAGGCGCTTCTCGATCTTCCGTTCCAGGGCGCCGGGATCCCTGGTCGGCGAGGTGAAGATGACGTTGCCGCTCGCGATGAAGGTCTCGACGTCCTTGAGTCCAACCGCTTCGAAGGCTTGGCGAAGCTGGTCCATGGTGACCGTGTGGCCACCGACATTGATCGCGCGCAGAAAAGCGACGTAACGGGGCATCTTCAGCTGCAGCCTTCGACCCACTCCACCTCGGGCAGTCTCCCGGCTCGATACCGGGTGACCCGCTGACTGTCGGTTTCGAAGACCAGCTCGAACCCGCTGTCCGCCTCGGTCCGAGGGCCGACCGTCACGTAGTGCCCTTCGCTGTACTTGTGGGGCGAGACCGTGATGCGTTCCGGGTAGACCTTTGCGATCTTCGCCTCGTCGTCTCCCACCGCGACTGTGTGGCTCGTCTGGATGCCCGGCGCCGTTACATCGACTCGCGCGATCTTCCCATCCACCACCATGAACAGTGGCCCCGTGCCGCTGTCTCCGGCGAGACGAACCATGTGGCACCCTCCTTCCAACGCTTCCGACCGGTCGAAGGCGCGTCCCACGGCCTTTTCGGCTTCGCCTACCGTCATGCCGGCCTCGATCGGACCGTAGCCTCGAATCGAGACTTCCCGTGATTGGGTGGATTGGGTGCGATGACACCCTGCGGCAACGAGTAGCGTCACCACCGCGCGAATTGACCTGATCATTTTCCCGGTGAAGGTCCCGCGCCGAGGCCGGGACGGGCTCGCCAGCGCGTCGGTGAGGCGGTTGGCCTGATCGTCCAACTGGTGCCGGAGGTCCTCGAGATCCGCCCGCAGCCGTGGCGTTCCCGCCCGGTGCTTGACGATCTTCACGAGGGAATCGGCCACAATGCCGGCCAGGATGATGATGAACAGCCCTCCCATGAAACCCACTGCGACCTCCTGTCCGGCGCTTCGGCAAGTCGGGACCGATCCAGAAAGTGCCGGGAGATCGGCGCTCCGGCAATGACGCGGGACCTCAGCTAAGGCCGGTCCTCGAGATCGCAGTGCACGGTGTGCAGTAGACGGTGTACGATCGGTGCGAGCAGCACGCCGGCAGTCACAATGAACACCAGACCGGAATACAGCGCGTAGAACCCCGCGAACACCTCCGCAGCCGCAATCCCTCGAAGTGCTCATACCCCCAGATGCCGACGATCAGGGACACTGTGATAATCAGACAGGAGATCAGGACATTCAGCAGCACACGAAGGGCGAACCGGTGGGCGCTCAACACCTGATGAGTTGCGTGCTCGTACAAGAGTTCCTCCCTCTCCTGCGGTTCAGGCCGGCGTCATCGCCCGGCTCAACGGGCGCGCCAGCACGGTCAGCACGATCGCGGTGAGATAGAGCCCCGCCACATCGCCCCAGAGATGGCCCATTTGGCCGGGATCGGTGAAGGAGTGGATGGCCATCACCGTGCCGTGAGCCAGGCTGGACCAGACCGTGAACCAGATGAGGCTCATGTTACTTGCCGGGTCTCGCGCCGCCAGAATCAGGAATATCCCGAGCACGACATAGATGCTGAAGATCATTTGGAGGAGCGCTGGCTGTGCCGGCTGCCAATCCCAGCCGCTGGGCCAGACCCGGTTGAGCAGCGGTACCGCGAGGAAGACGACGCCGAACACGACAAGCACGCGACTCAGAAGGCGGGAACTGGACGAGGGTGCCATGGGACCTCCTTGTGAGGGCAATGGAAGGCGAGGTCAGGTGCGGTCGCGCGTAGCGTCCCAGATGCAGAAGAGTATCAGGGCGGTCACCGCCACGGCGGTCACCCCCAGGATCTGGATGGGTGAGGTATGTCCAGTGAGGACCAGGTAGATCCCCGGGCTGGCGGCGACGACGATACACCCCACCATGGCGAGCCAACCCAAGGGATGACCGAAGTTGACTGTCCAGCCGAACCAGGGCCGTCGTTTCGGCACGAAAATCCGCGGGTCTTCGGGGCAGCGATAGGTCAACAGCGTCCAGTTGGCCGGGTCGGCCCAGAGGCGGT
>DATBGE010000205.1:0-55429 GCA_036558125.1 Gemmatimonadales bacterium
CCGGTTTACAACCTCGCCCGGCGCATTTGCCGCACCTCGGAAGACGCAGAAGATGTGATGCAGGAGACTTTCTTCGAGGTCTGTCGGAACCTGCGGCAGTATCGGGGCGAAGGGAGTCTCTGGGGCTGGATCCGCACGGTCGCCGCGAGCAAGGCGTTAATGCGGCTCCGCCGGAATAAGTACCGGGACACCGATGAGCTGGAGGACGAGGCGCATCAGGGCCCCCGCGCCGATCATGGTCTGCGCATGGATCTGGAAGCGGCGCTGGAACGCTTGCCCGAAACTTCGCGAGCGGTAGTGTGGCTGCACGATGTCGAGGGATACACCCACGAGGAAATCGCGGGGATGATGGGCAGAACGGTGAGCTTTTCGAAGTCGCAGTTGGCACGCGCGCATACTCGCCTCCGCCGCTGGCTCGGGGAGGAGACGCTGGTATGACACACATTGATCTCGATACCCTGGTTCGGCTGCGTGAGCCTGGTCGCGAACCCGGCTTGGCCGAGGCGCAAAAGCATCTCGCGGAGTGCGAAGCCTGCCGCCGGGAGGCCGATCGTCTGGGGCAGCGGGTAGCCCGGCTCAAGGCGCTCCCGACTCTCAAACCATCCCGCGATGCCTGGCCCGCCGTGGAAGCTCGGCTCCGAGCCGAACATCGGGTCCGCGTCCGGCGTCTGGCGACCGGCGGACTCGCCGTTGCGGCCGGACTCGCCTTGATGCTCCTGCTTCGCGCATCCGCCTCTTCCCCCAAGGCGGTTTCGCCGGCCCTTTCGGAGGCCATGGCCCGCTCGGGACAGCTGGAACAGGTCCTCGAGTCTTACAACGCCGATGGCCGCATCACCGATGGCCACACCGATGGGATGGCCGGCGCTTTGGAGGACCAGATCGCCCGCATTGACCGGCAGCTCGAGATGGCTCAGCTGCTCCGCGCCCGGGAGCGGGATACCGCCCTGCTCAACCTCTATCGCGAAAGGATCGGCCTGCTCGACGCGCTCATGGATGTCCACGTGACTCGCGCCTCGAACCTGGGCCTCTAGCAGTGGCGAAGGCTGAAGCAATGCGGCGGTCTCTGCTCTCTCTGGCAGCCTGCCTCCTGATTTCCCCGGTTGTCGTCGCTCAGGACTCCCCGACTCAACCCAAAGTGATTCCTCCCGGGGTCATCCGGGTCGAGGGCGACGTGCGCCCGGTATTTCAGGTCCTCACCAGCCGTCGCGCCCGGTTGGGGATCTCGGTGAACCTGCGGGCGCGAGATACCGATTCGATCGGTGCCTTGGTCAGCTCGGTCACGCCTAACGGTCCTGCTGCCAAAGCCGGTATTCGCTCGGGTGACGTGATCACGAAACTCGCCGGTACCTCACTGCTCGACGGCCAGCCCCGCACCAACAACGATGATTCGGCCCCCGGCCTGCACCTCACCGAGCTGGCTGCGCGACTCGAGCCCAATGACACGATTGCGGTGGAGTTTCGCCGCGGGAAGGAACGGAAGACCGTCAGCCTCATCACCGGCGACGAGCCGACCATCATGTGGCGGACGCCGGATGGAGGCTTCGGCTATTCGATGGGTGGCGACGAGGCGTTCCGGCAGTTCCAGGACGCGATGCGGGGGTTCGATCCAGAGGACAGCCAGCCCCGGTACCCGATGCGGATGATGCACCCCGATGCTCCGATGCGTTTCGCTTTCGGTTCACCGCTTGCCGATCTCGAGCTGGCACCGCTCAATCCCGACCTGGGCCGTTATTTCGGGACCAGCGAGGGCATCCTCGTCATCAGCGTTCCAGCCGATTCGAAGCTGGGGTTGAAGGGCGGGGACGTGGTTCTCGCGGTGGACGGGCGGGAACCGGCCAACGCGTCGCACCTCCTGAGGATTCTCCGGAGTTATGAGGGGACCGAGAGCTTCAAGCTCGACATCATGCGCGACAAGAAACGCATGACCGTCATCGGCAAGATCGGAATTCCGAACTCACAGTGACGCTGTTCGCAGCTCTCTGCTGCGAATCCTCTCAGCCAATCGAGCAAACGTGGTCAGGTCCAGGCTCTGGGCCCCGTCGCTCAACGCGTGGTCGGGATCGGGGTGGACTTCGACGATCACACCGTGTGCCCCTGCCGCCAGAGCCGCAACCGCGAGAGAAGGTACAATCGACCGTACTCCCGCCGCGTGGCTCGGATCGGCGATGACCGGCAGGTGGGTCCGCTCCCGCACCAGGGCCACCGCATTCAGGTCGAGAGTGTGCCGCGTCGCCCGCTCGAAAGTCCGGATGCCCCGTTCGCAGAGCACGACCTGATCGTTTCCGTGGGACAACACGTACTCGGCTGCATGCAGCCACTCTTCGATCGTCGCACCGCCGTTCCTTTTGAGCAGAATCGGCCGCCCACTCCGGCCTGCCGCTCTCAACAGCGCGAAGTTCTGCATGTTCCTGGCGCCGATCTGCAGCATGTCGGCATACCGTGCGACCAACGGCACCTCCTCCCAACTCATCACTTCGGTCACTATCGGGAGACCGGTCTGCTCCCGGGCCTCTGCGAGGAACTTGAGTCCCTTGGCGCCCAGCCCCTGGAAGTCGTAGGGCGAGGTCCGAGGTTTGAACGCTCCACCTCGGAGGAGATCGGCCCCCGCGGAAGCAACCGCCTTGGCGGTCTCGACAATCATCTCCACGCTTTCGACCGAGCACGGGCCAGCGATGATCACCGGACGGCCGGATCCGATCTCGACATTGCCGACCCGTACCACGGTGTCCTCCGATCGCTGTGCCCGGTCGAAGAGGGGGGCGTT
The DNA here is from genome assembly GCA_036558125.1 of Gemmatimonadales bacterium. Lineage (GTDB taxonomy): Bacteria > Gemmatimonadota > Gemmatimonadetes > Gemmatimonadales > GWC2-71-9 > DATBGE01. The sequence continues at coordinate 2,765 of DATBGE010000205.1, forward strand.
GGGTTTCGGGCGCTGCATCGGCGGAGCCATCACCGCCGGGGAGGCGGTCTTTCCCTCGTGCTGCCACGCCTGGTAGCCGCCGAGAACTACGATCCGGGCTGCCAGCGCCTCGATCGCTTCGAGCGCCTCGGCCAGTCGTGGATCATCGGTCGCCCCTTCCACGTCGAAGTAGAAGCGATAGGTCCAGGGAGCCGATCGTTCCGGCCGGGATTGGAGCGACGTCAGATTGACCCCGCGTGCGGCGAAAGCCTGGAGGGCGGCAGCCAGCATCCCGGGGCGGTGATCCAGCCAGACAATGAGGGAGGTCTTTTGCGGTGCGCCGGCGCTGGCGGCGGGTCGTTCGCTGCTGAAGGTGAGGAATCGAGTCTGGTTGGTGGGGTCGTCCTCGATCCGGTCTTCGAACACCGTGAGGCCGTAGGCCTCGCTGGCGTGTGCCGCGCAGATCGCGGCTTGACTCGGATCGTGCTCCCGCGCAACGATCTCGGCACTGCCGGCCGTGTCCCACGAACTCACCAGCTCCGCATCGGGGAGGTGCTGGCTGAGCCAAGATCTGCATTGTCCCAGAGCAACCGGGTGAGACAGCACCCGCCGGATCTGAGTCAGACTGCCACCCCGGACCCCGAGTATTGCGTGATGAACTGGCAGCAAAATTTCCCGGCTCAAATAAAGCTTGCTGTCGCCGAAGGCCTCTTGCAGCAGGTCATACGTCGGGGTAATCGAGCCTACGAGTGAATTCTCGATGGCGAGGCACCCGGTGTCGGCCCGCCCTTCTCTCACCGCCTTGACCACGTCTCCCACCTCCCGGCAGGCGACAACCTCCGCATCGGGCCATTGCAGGCGGGCAGCGGCTTCGCTGAATGAACCGCGGGTGCCCTGAATCGCAACGCGCATCGCTCTCTCCAATAAAAACGAAAAGCCCCGCCGTAGTGCCGGCGGGGCGTCGAGGGGTCCGGTCAGGTCAGCCTAGCGTGCGCTTACCCCGCCGAACGCGACTCGCGCCGCGCCGGAGCTGGTAAACCCGAAGAACGCCAGGTGACCGACCATGGAGTGAGTCTACGTCGCGATCAACAAAGGTGTCAAGAGCGGCCCGTGTACCTCGCGCCTCAGCCCGGCTAGTTTACCGGGCCGGCTTATCCTGAGCGACGATGACTGACGTGCTTTTGAATTGTCCCATCATGGCCGGGCTCTGCCAGCGCCACGGCCCGGTACGGCTGTCCCAACAACCGGCCTTCGAATCGTTGGCGGATGCCATCATATCACAGCAGATCTCCGGCCGAGCGGCCGAGGCGATCATGAATCGCCTGCGCGATCGAATCCCGGTCGCGCCAGAGCCGCTGGCCAAGGCCAATGTGAGAACCCTTCGAGCGGCCGGGCTTTCCCGCGCCAAGACCGTTTACCTGCGCGAGCTGGCCCGTTTCGCGACGGCTGGCGGTCTGGACGGGATCGAGTCATTGCCCGACGCTGAGGTGGTGGAGCGCCTGACTTCCGTCAAGGGAATCGGAGCCTGGACCGCGGAAATGTTCCTCATCTTCTCGTTGAACCGTCCGGACGTGTGGCCCGTCGGCGATGGCGGCATCCAGCGCGCGGCTCTTAACCTGTACCGGATTCGTAGCCCCCGGTCACTCCAGAAACTCGGCGAGCGTTTTCGACCGGTTCGCACCCACGCCGCCTGGTACCTCTGGAGATCATTGGATGAGGCGTGAGGCCGGGTTCGCCGGCCTTGGCCTCTTCTTCACTTTGCTCGGATCCGGCCTCGTGCCGGCCGAAGCTCAGGGCCTTCCCGAATACCATCCCAACAATCCGGTCGTCGAGTCCCGATCGGGGATCTACTTCCAGCCCTTCGTGGACCGACGAGAAGGCTGGCGCCTGGCAGTCGCGCTCGACTACGCGAGCATGACAGAGCTCGCCTTCGGCTTCTCAAGCGATACCTCGTTTCTGCTTGATGCGGAGAGCTACCGGTTCAGCCTCGGCATCGCGAAGGATCTCGGGCCCTATGATTTCCTTCTCGCCGATGTGTCAGTCGGCGGGGTTTTCGCCGGCGGGCTCGATGGATTCTTGAATTGGTATCACGATCTCTTAGGAATCAGTTTTCCGGAGCGGGAGGGAAGACCCGAGAACGAGTTCGACTATCACTACCGCTATCCGGACGGAACTCGGGTCGAATACTCCAGCTCGAACTTCCACCTGAACGATCTCCGGATCGGGGCCGGTCATCGCTTTAGTCCCCATGTCCAGTCGGTCCTCTCGGTAACTCTCCCGACGGCGACCGCCGCTGACGGATATGGCCGCGGTGTCGTTTCGGCGAGTCTGCTTACCACCGTTCGTGCCCCGATTTCCTCCCGGCTTACCTATGAGGGTGAGTTAGGCTTGGGCTATACCCCCCGCCACGGTCCCCTGAAGGAGATTCAGGATCAGAGCTTTATCGCGCTGACCTCAGGCCTGCGCTATCGGTTCTGGGGTAAGCAGTCGCTGTACGCCAACTTTTACTGGGCCTCTCCCCAATACGACGACGCCGAAGCCACCGCGCTTGAGAGAGAGGAGCTCGACCTCGATTTTGGCTGGATCTATCGCACTTCAGGCGGGCGGGACTGGAGGATCGGATTGACCGAGGATCTCTACCCCAGCGGACCGGGGATAGATCTGACTATGAGGGTGGGGACGAGCTGGTAGAAAACAGCGGAAGCCCTCCGGTGTGGTGGCGGAGGGCTTCCTGTCTTAGACCGTCTCACTTCTCACCTCTCACTCCTCACTCCTTACTTCTCACTTCTCACTTCTCACTTCTCACTTCTCACGCTGTCTTCCCCAAACAGAAACTTCTCCATGTTCGCGAACAGGAACTCCTTCGCCTTCGGATCGCGAACGTTCAGTCCGTAGTGGTTGATCAGTTGCTGCTGGGTCTTGAGCCACTCCTGCCAACACACATTGCAGATCTGCTCGTAGACCCGGAGCCCGATGTCATTCTGGAAGGGGCGGAAAGCGAGCTGGTCGCGTTCCTGGCCACAGCGCGTGCAGAGAACGTTCGGCATGCAAGTAAGATAACCGGCCCCTAATACCGGCGGCTGACGATTACTCCACCCTCACCCTGCTTCAGCGTTTTGACCGCCGATCGGGTTCCGAGACCTGCGCCGAGGCCAAAGACGACAGCGGTCGTGCCGCTAACCAGTGGTAGCAGTGCGACCGGCCACATCGAGAGCGCCGCCAGCAACCCGGCGATCCAGGGGGCGGCTGGAGAATAGATCGCATCCACGAACCGGAGCCGGCGCCGCACGAAATTCCGCGCGAGGAAGTACCCGGCGACTCCAGCAGCGACAATCAGTAGTCCGGCAATCATTCGAAACATGGTTCGGCTCGTAATCTGGGACTTGTTCCACTACGGAACGGGTCCCCAGGAAGATTCACCATCGCGCGACGGCACTCCCCCAGGTGAATCCCGAGCCGAAGGCCGTCAGCACAAGGACGTCTCCGGGGGCCAGCCGGCCGGCCCGGACGCACTCGTCCAGCCCGATGGGGATCGTTGCGGCTGTGGTATTCCCGTAGCGCATGATGTTGTTGTAGACCTGATCCTCCCGGAGTCCCAGCGCCTTCTGTACGGCCTCGGAAATCCGGAGATTGGCCTGGTGTGGGATCAGAAGGGAAACATCGTTCGTGCCGAGTCCTGCTTTTCCGAGGACCGTCCGGACCGATTCCGGCATCCGGGTTACGGCGTGGCGGAAAACCTCCTTGCCGTCCATCTGGAGAAAGTATCTCCCCGCTTCCAGCTGCTCGACTTGCACTCGCGGGTGATACCTCGACCCGGGGCCGTCCACCCAAAGCACCTCGGCGAAGTTGCCGTCCGCCCGGAGATCGAACGCCAGGAAGCCTTGATCGGGCCGTTCGGCGGCCTCGAGAATCGCCGCTCCGGCGCCGTCCGCAAAAATTACCGCGGTATTGCGTCCTCGGGTGCTGACATCCATGCCGGTGGATTGAATCTCCGCGCCCACCACCAGAACTCGCTGGTATTCTCCGGCCCGGATCCACGCGTCGCCTACTGAAAGCCCGTATACGAATCCGCTGCACTGGACTCGGATGTCGAGTGCGGGAATTGTCGGAATGCCCAGCATGCGCTGCAGGAAGACGCCGCCTCCTGGGATGAAGTGATCGGGAGTGGAGGTCGCATAGACGATCGCCTCGATGTCTTTCGCCGTACGGCCCGCCATCTCCAGAGCCTTCAGCGTGGCCTCATGAGCGAAGCCGAATCCGGTCTCTCCCTCCGTGGCCCAGCGCCGTTCCTGGATTCCGGTCCGGACTCGAATCCACTCGTCCGAGGTGTCCATCAACTGAGAGAGGTCGTCGTTCCGGACCACGCGGTCGGGAACGGCGAACCCGGTGCCTGTGATGCGTGAGCGAGGCATGGCTCCTCGTAGTGCTGGCCAGTTGTCGACAGGAAGCCGTATCTTCGCGGAACCCGCACCCTCCCGCAAGAGAGAACTGTGATGACCGACGCGAGCGATCGCCGGCTGGGAATGGACCGGAACATCAGCCGCCGGGACTTTCTCGATGGGCTTGCGGTTGCAACGGGGATGGCGCTCTTGCCATTTGGTTGTACTCGAGGAGGAGAAGACACCTACGCCCCGGAGCAAGCGCCTGACTACTACCCGCCCGCGCTGACCGGACTTCGTGGAAGTCACCCCGGTTCATACGAGGTCGCGCATCAACTGCGGGATGGAACGCTGGAGCCATCGATGGGCCGCCGGCGGGACACTGGCGAGCGTTACGACCTCGTCGTTGTCGGTGCCGGGATCAGCGGGCTCGCCGCGGCGCACTTCTTTCGCGAGGCCAGACCCGAAGCCCGAATCCTGTTGCTCGACAACCACGATGACCTGGGCGGCCACGCGAAGCGGAACGAGTTCACCGTGGGGGACCGCCTTCTCATCTCCTACGGAGGAACCGAGTCCATCGAGAGTCCGGCACAGTACAGCACCGTCGCCCGCGGCCTCTTGTCCGACCTCGGCATAGACGTGCAGCGCTTCTACACTGCGTTCGATCGCAGGCGGTATCAGAAGCTCGGGATGACCAGAGGGATTTTCTTCGACCGGGAAACATTCGGAGCGGATCGCCTGGTGCAGGGTAGCGTGTCCGACATGTCCCGCCGGACTCTCGACCATGCTCCCCTCCCCGAAGCGATCAAGCGGGACATCCTTCGGGTGACTGGCGACCAGACCAATCACTTCCCGGGCCTCACCTCATCGGAGAAAAAGGCGCGACTCGCCCGAATGAGCTATCGGGACTACCTGCTGACCGTTGTGAAGGTGGCGCCCGGCGTAATTTCGCTCTTTCAGGCCATGACCCACGATCTCTACGGTGTCGGCATCGACGCGATTCCGGCACTCGACTGCTGGGGGTTGGAGATGCCGGGCTTTGCGGGCCTGAAACTGGATTCCGAGGAGCCAAGTCCGGGCATCGGGCGGACACCGCTTCTCGAAATGAACGAGGAAGAGCCGTACATCTTTCACTTCCCTGATGGCAACGCCTCAGTGGCGCGCCTTCTCGCCCGTCGCCTGATTCCCGAAGCGTTGCCCGGTACCTCGATGGAAGACGTGGTGACCGCGCGGCTCGCGTATGCCAGGCTCGATCAGCCGTCGAATCTGACCCGCATAAGGCTCAACAGCACCGTGATCCGGGTAAAGCATCGGGGCGAGCCCATTTCGGCCCGAGAGGTCGAAGTGTCCTACGTCCGGGGCGGCAAGCTCAGGTCGGTTCAAGCCGGGGCCTGTGTCCTCGCCTGCTGGAACATGGTCATACCGTATCTCTGCCCCGAGCTGCCCGCATCGCAGAAGGAGGCCCTCGCTTACGGAGCCAAAGTGCCGCTGGTCTATACCAACGTCGCGCTCAGCAACTGGCGGGCGCTCCAGAAGGCCGGGGTCTTTCATGTCTACGCTCCGGGCAGCTATTGGAGCAGCTCTTTTCTCGATTTCCCAGTTGATCTCGGGGCCTATCAGGCGCCGCGAACTCCGGATGCACCGGCTGTTGTGAAAATGGTGCGGACTCCCTGCAAGCCCGGCTCTCCCTCGCGAGTTCAGCACCGAGCAGGACAGGAAGAGTTGCTCCAGACCACGTTCGAGACCTTCGAGCGCGCTGTGAGAGACCAGTTGGACCGGATGTTCGGTCCGTCAGGCTTCGATCCCGCCCGTGACATCACCGCCATTACGGTCAATCGCTGGCCGCACGGCTACACTTACGAATACAATTCGCTGTGGGACGGGCCATGGGCAGAGGGACAGGAACCGTGTGTGGTGGGACGCCGCCACTTCGGCCGCATCACGATCGCGAACGCCGATGCCGGTGCTTTTGCTTACACCAACTCGGCTATTGATCAGGCTTGGCGCGCGGTGGGAGAATTGCTTGGAGGTCTTGCCGGATGAGCATCGAGGATTCAGAGGAATTTCCGGAGGAGGAGTCCGCCGATCAGGACGCGGTGGTCGTGTGCCCCCACTGCGGGGAAGAGGTCGTAATCGGACTGGATCCGGGTGGCGGTCCGGAACAGCAGTACGTCGAAGACTGTGAGGTCTGTTGCAGGCCCTGGCAGGTAACGGTGCGCTACGGGGACGACGGGCGGGCGAGCGTGGAGCTGGAGCCGGGATGACCGGCTACCAGCGGAACTGATAGGCCAGCTTGACGAAAAATCCATCGCTGGTCCGGCTCATTTCCGAAAAGTCGAATGCCTGGGCGTCTTCGAGCGAGCTGCCATAGCCCAGGAAAGCGACGGTTCCCGGCGAGGGCTCAAAGGACGCCAGGAAATCCATCCGCAACCCGTTGGACTCCTGGAACGGTTGCGTCGCGCCGTTGATCACCAGCGGATCCCCATTCTCGGCGTCTTCCAACGGGGCGCGGCGCTGGGCTACGTACTCGCCAACGGCGCGGAAAAACAATGCCCGCATCGGTTGATATTCCACCTTGAGGCGGGGAATGATAGTCCGGGCGAATTCGGAGTCATTCCGGCGGCGAGTTATCCGGGAATAGGTGTTGGATCCCGAGATTCGGACCGAGCCGGTCGGCCGGAAGTTCAGGGTACCGGTGACTCTCGTCTCATCCCCGTCGGCGCCTTCCGCAAAAATTGGCACCTGACTGCGCCTGAAGGTGAGCGAGACATCGAGCTTCTGCCAGGTCGGCGTGGTCACGCCGGTTTGCACGACCCAGTTGTCCACGCCGGCTGGCGCATCGTAGGGCACGAGCGTCCCACTCTGGTCCACTTCGTAGCCGTTGTAGGCACCGGGCTCGAAATTGGTGAACCCCGCCTCTCCGTGGTTGTCCCAGCTCCAGCCGCCACGGAGCGTAAAGTCGGCGTCGACTTGCCAGAGTCCCTCGAGGGCGCCCCGCTGCAGGAAGTCGCCGTACACCCAGGTGTAGAACGGTCCCCCGAAAAAATTCGCCGTCTCGAGGAACGCACCCTTGGAGCCGTAGATCGAGAACCGGTTGAAGGCGTGGGCTTGAACGATGTCATTGCGGGGGACGAACCCGGCCTGCGACTCGAAGTCGGGCCCGATTCCAGTGACCTTGTAGTTGAATCCCCAGGACCTCCCTGTCCGGTCGAACTCTGCTTCCAGGATCGGGCTGGAGCGGGAGTTTCCCGTGGCACTGTCCTTAGTCCAGGAGCCCCCCGCCTGGCCGGCCACGAAGTAGAGCTTTCCGAAAACGATCCGCGCGTCTCCCGCGACCACGCGGTTGTAAGTCCCGCTGGCATCCTTCGACGTTCCCGTGACGCCCACCGTCGAGTTGGCGCCCACATCACGCCGGACTCGGGCGATGTTGAACCAGGCGTCTGGAGAGGGTGACTGATCCACCGCCGTCAGAAACGCGATGTTGTTCGCCCCGATCTTCGAGGTGACTTTGCCGCCGGCGATGGGATCCACGATCTGCCTGGTGTAGACCAGCTGGTTGTTGGTCGAGAACAGCTCGATCCCTTCCAGGAAGAAGGGCCGCTTCTCCGGGAAGAACAGCGCGAACCGTTCGTTGACTGTCACGAGGCTCACGTCCGATTCGATCTGGCTGAAATCGGGATTGTAGGTCGCGTCCACCGAGAGGTTGCTGGTAAGTCCCAGCCGCAGGTTGGCCCCGAAGCTCGGATCGAGGTTCTCCCGGTCGTATCCCGTGGGTGTTGGCGCGCCGTTCGCCGACGCGGTCACGACTGGCTGGAACTCCGTCGTGATCCCGCTTTGCAGGTCGTGCAGGCCGTCGAGAAGTCCGGACTGCACCAGGAAACTGGCATTGGCGCGGCGGGTGTCGGTCCAGGTGTCTTCGTAGCCCGTGCGCTGGATCTTCCGGACCACGTTGATGCCCCAGCGTTGGGCGCCGTTCCCCGGGTAACGCAGGCTCTTGAAGGGAATTCTGACCTCGACCACATAGCCGGAATCGGTCAGACGCCCCTTCGATTCCCAGATGTAGTCCGGGTTCTTGTCTGTGGTACCGCCCACCAGGCTTCCCGCCGCAAATCCACCCTCCGTCCTCACTCCATCTTCCTGGGAGCCGAGCGGATTCACCGTAAAAAAGAAGGCCCGACGTCGGTCGTCGAACGTGTCGAGGTAGATGGTGACTCGATCATCCGCGTCGAGGTTGTCCCGGTCGGCAACCGTGGCTCGGATTGCACCCGGCTGGCTCTCGTAGGCGATGATGCCGAAGTGGATCGCGTTCGGGGCGTACCACACCAGCACGACCGTCTTCTCTTCGGCGGGCCGGCTGTCGACGGGCTGGTATTGGTGGAAATCGGTGAGCCGGGCGGCCTGAGACCAAACCGGCTCGTTCAGCTCCCCGTCAATGGTGACGGTAGCCTCGAGACGGGGTGCCGTGGCAAAAAAGCCGGGGCCCGCCGGGTCTGGCGGCGGGCCCTGAAGGGCAACGATGAGGGCTAGAAGCATTTAGGTAGAAAGGTACGTAGGCCCCTCGCTTTCGTTTCTACTCGTACCGCAATGCAACAATGGGATCGAGCCTGGCCGCACGCCGAGCTGGCCAGATGCCGAAGATGAGCCCGATAGCCGCACTGAATCCGAACGCCATGATGATGCTCTGCGGCGAGATCAGGGTGTTCCACCCGTTGCTCTTGGCGAGCAGGTTCGTCACCCACACCCCGAGCAGGATTCCGAGGATACCGCCCGCCAGGCAGAGCGCCAGCGCCTCGACCAGGAACTGGAACAGGATATTCCACTGCGTCGCTCCCAGCGCCTTGCGAACCCCGATTTCGCGAGTCCGCTCGGTCACCGACACCAGCATGATGTTCATGATGCCGATGCCGCCGACGACAAGGCTCACTGCCGCGATGCTGGCGAGCAACGTCGTGAAGATCTCCGAGGCGGACTGCTGCGTCGCGAGGAATTGCTTGGCATCGCGGATCTGGAAATCGTTCTCTCCCCCCGGCCGGATCTTGTGCTCGCGCCGGAGCACCCGCTCGATGTCTACCATCCCCTGCTCAACCGGGACTCCATCGGCGATCTGGACCCCGATCGAGCGCAGGCGGTCGGTGCCGAAGACACGATAACGCGCGGTCTCCAGAGGGATCCAGATCTGTTCGTCGGGATTCTGCCATGAGCCGGTAGCGCCCTTGGGTGCCATGATCCCGATGATTTCGAATGCGATCCCCCGGATCAGGATCGTCTGGTGGAGCAGACCAACGGGATTGGCCTCCAACAACTCGGGGATGTCGGCGCCGAGTACCGCGTACCGCTCACGGGCGGCGTCTTCTCCACTGGTGAACATTCTCCCCAGCCCAATCGTGTAGTTGCGGACCTCGGGGAAGTTGGCCGTCGTGCCGGTGACGTTGGTGTTGATGTTCTTGTTGATGTACTTGATCTGCTGTTGCGCGACGATCTCGGGTACTACCGCCTTGATGAACTGGCCGTCCCGCTCCAGAGCGTCGGCGTCGTCCATGGTGAGACTCACCCGGTTGATGGAGGCAACCCCGCCGCTGAACGACATGCCGGGATACACACTCAGGACATTGGCTCCCAGCGAAGCGATCTGATCCTCTACCGCTTTCTGGGCTCCAGTGCCGAGAGCCACCATCGTGATGACCGCCGCGACGCCGATGATGATGCCAAGCGCCGTGAGGATGGAACGCAGGGCGTTGGCCTTGATTGATTGCAGCGCGACGGCGACCGTCTCACCTATCAGCATGGGTCAGGGCCTTGTGGTCGTCGGGGCCTTGGATGTGCCCTGTTGCGGAGACTGCAGGCCGGGCAATCCGCTGCCCGTCACCCGGGTCACCCGCTCCTTGAACTCCTGCTGCGACTGAACGAGGCTCGCGCTGGGCAGCACGAGGACTGAGTCTTCCGGACTCAGACCCGAAACGACTTCGGTGTAGTCCAGGTCCGTGAGACCAGTTTTCACGTTGACCGGCACGATGGTCCCACCCCTGCGCGTGAAGACGATGTAGCGTCCTCCAAACCGCGTGTCAGGCTGGTTCCGGCTGGTGCCACTCTGGCCGCCACCCATCCCGGCAAATACCCGGCGCAGCAATGCCCGCTCCTCTGCAGTCGGTTCCTGCCCGCTCATCCGCTTCTGGAAAATGGCCTTTACCTGCTCTTCGCTGACGCCAGCTGGGAGTACCACGCTGCGTCCGTCCGGCAGGGTCAGGGTATTGCCGCCCTTAGGTGTGGTCCCCCCTCCACCCTGGCTGGCGGTGGTCTGCGGTTGTTCTCCGCTCGTGCTGCCCTTGGCAAGCTGGGCCTGAACGTCGGCCATCGAGAGTCCAAGCACCTGGGCGGCTGAGCTTACATCGCGCTGGGTGCGCAACGCGGCGTTCGGAATCGCCAGTACGCTGTCACGGCGGCCCACATGGATCTCGACCTCGGTGTTCATCCCGGGCCGCAGGAGACCCTCGCGATTCTCGATCCGCACCAGCACCGGGAACATGGTGACGTTCTGCACCACCGTCGCCTGCGGTTCGATCTTGAGCACCGACCCGTCGAAGGCGTGATTGGGGTACGCGTCCACCGTGATACTCGCCCGCAGCCCCGGCTGGATCTTCCCGATGTCGGTCTCATCCACCAAGGTCCTCACCTGGACCAGGTTGAGGTCGGCCATCTTGAGCAACACAGTGCCTCCACCAACGTCCTTCGTGGGCGACGAGATCACCTGGCCCCGCTCGACGTCCTTCTCGATGATCGTCCCGGAGATCGGCGCCCGGACATCGGTGTCCTCCAGCTGGATCTTTGAATTTTCCACCTGTACCTGCGCGGTCACGACCTCTGCCTTCGCATTGGCGTAGTCCAGCATCGCCGCGTCGTGCTCGGTTTCGGTCAGCGCCTGAGAGGCAAAAAGCTCGTCGGCCCGGTGCTTCTGCGCCGTGGCGTTGGCCAGCTTGGCCTTGGCCACCTCGAGATTGGCTTCCGCCTGAGCCAGGTCGTTCCTGGGCTGGCGCGGGTCGATGGTCACCATGAGCTGGCCGCGCTTCGCCAGGCCCCCGGTCTCCACCAGCATCTGCAGTATCTCACCCGAGGCCTTGGATTTGACCTCGACGGTCGTGTCGGGCTGGATTGCCCCGTTGGCCCGGGCGGAGACCACGATGTCCCGGCGCTCCACCGGGACGGCCAGGTACGCCGGCGGAGGCGGCGGGGGTTCCTTGCAGGCCGCGGCCAGCACCAGAAAGGACAGAAAGGTCTTACGCATCAGCATGGAGTTCCAGGTATCGGCGGTCATCGACTCAGGCCTTGGTCACGAAGTCCTGCTCTATCATCCCATCCTTGAGATGCACCTGACGCCGCGCGTGCGCCGCGATGTCGTGCTCGTGGGTCACGAGGACGATGGTCTGATTCTGCTGGTGCAGCTGGTTGAACAACGACAGGATTTCGATGCTGGTGGTCGAGTCCAGATTGCCGGTCGGTTCGTCGGCCAGGATGATGCTGGGCTGGTTTACCAGCGCCCGGGCGATCGCCACCCGTTGCCGCTGACCGCCCGAGAGCTCGTTGGGGCGGTGTTCCATCCGGTCGGCCAACCCGACCCTGGTTAGTGCGTCCTCGGCCCGCGCCTTCCGTTCCTTGCCCGGTACGCCGGCGTAAACCAGCGGAAGCTCCACGTTGTGGAGCGCGGTTGCCCGAGGAAGCAGGTTGAATGTCTGGAAGACGAACCCGATCTCCTTGTTCCGGATCCGGGCCAGCTCGTTGTCTTCCAGCTCCGACACCCGATGGCCGTTCAGCCAGTATTCGCCCTGGGTCGGAGTATCCAGGCAGCCGATCATATTCATCAGGGTCGACTTGCCCGACCCTGATGGACCCATGATCGCGACGAATTCGTTGCGGCGGATCGTCAGGTCCACTCCTCGTAGCGCCCGCACGACCTCACCGCCCATGTCGTAGTCACGCTGCAGGTTGCGGGTGACGATCACGGCGTCCCGGGGGACGTCGCCCGGCAGAACCGCCATTCGTTCGTCGGTCGAATTCAAAGCAGAGGTCATAGGTCCCGTCCAATGAGAGCTTCAATCTGTGCCTTCGCACGGAGATAGTCGAACCGGGAGGCAACCGCATCCACCTCCGCTTGAGTAAGCGCCTCCTGCGAATTCAGCAGGTCGAGAATCGTGGCGGCCCCGACGCGGTAGCGTTGCTCCACTACCCGGAGATCTTCCTGGGCCGCGGCGACGCTGGTCTGGGTGATATCGATCTTCAGCCGGGCGGCATCCAACAGGGCGAACTGTGCCGTCAGAACGGAAGACACTTGGCGGCGGGTATCGCTCGCGGTGGCCTCCGCCTGATCCAACGTGCTCCCCCGGATGGTGATCGTTTCCTCCCGGTTGAATCCGTTGAACAGGGTCCAGTTCAGGCCAACACCCAGTTGACGGTGGTTGAACAACTCCCAATTGCGATTATCGGTCCCCGACCAGCCGGTCGAAGCCCCGAGAGAGAGAGTAGGCCAGTAGGCCGACTTGGTGGAAGCCAGGTTGGCGTCGGCCGCGCGCGCACTTGCCTCGGCGGTCTGAACCCGGGGCGACTGCGCGAGTGCTTCTCTCAGGAGCGCGAGCGTATCAAGCCGGGTCGCGACCTGGTAGAAGGCGGAATCGTCGGCCGCAGTTACCCGACCTTCGGCTCCTACCAGCCGCGCCAGTTCGGCCTGAGCCGCTGCCACGTCGGCCTGCGCGCTCACCAGCGCGAGCTGGGTATTGCCCAGGGTCACAACCGATCTGAGCGAGTCGGAACGGGTGGCGCTTCCCGCGTGGAGCTTCGCGATTGCCAGCTTGAGTTGTTCCTCCGCCCGGCGGACGCTTGCCTCACGCACTCGCACCAACTGCTGGGCCGCCAGGGCTGTGAAGAACTGCTCCGTCGCGGTGAAGCTCGCCTGGTACTTCGCGTCGATCAACGCGGCATCCGCCGCATCACGGGCTGCATGCGCCGCCCGTGAATCAGCCCCGCGACGGAAGCCCGTGAAAAGATCCCAGCTCGCATTCAACCCGAAATTGAGGTTCTGGGATGAGGTGTTGCCGCCCACCAGCTCGCCGGTACTCGAATTGACTCGAGGCGGGCCTTCCTGATAAGTCGTGCCGCCAAACGAGGAGGCGCTGAGGCTTGGCAGCCAGGCGCCCTTCGCGCTCCGAACCTGGGCGTCCGCGTTTCGCACATTCCCCAGCGCCCCAATCACGTTCGGCTGGACCGACTGGGCCATCTTTCTGGCTTCCTGCAGCGTCACGATCGGCTGCTGTGCCGCCACGGCTGACAGGGTAGTCATCAGCGCCACCGCTGGGAGGGCGGATTCAAGGGCGGTTCGAAGGAGACGAGTCATGTGCATCATTGATGGGGAGCGGGGGTGTTCATCTCGCGCCGCTCCTGGTCCAACCGGGCCGTGAGGTCCGCATACTTCCGCTGTTGTTCCGGGGTAAGCTGGGTGCGGATCTCTGAACGGATTTGGGAGCGCATGGTTTCATACCGCGGGGCGACTTCCTGCCAGATGGCATCCATGTCTCCCCGATGGCGCTCCAGGATCGCTCGTACACTGTCACGCTGGGCGCTGTTCAGATCCAGGTTCTCGCCCAGCAGCCTCAGATAGCCCTCCATCCTATCTCGGGGCCTACCCTCCCAGGGATTCCGGTGGGAGACCCGCGAGGTCACTGCTCCGCCCACGGCCGCGCCGAGGACGAAAGCGGCGAGCAGAAGAATGACGGCCTTCCAGGTGCTGCGAATCATCGGACGCTGGTTCTCACGGTTCGGGGATCAAAGCTGAAAGAATGAGTTCGCTGTCGGCAGCCGTGCTCAGCTCGAGCAGCGGTTCGCCGACCGGATCGTTTTGCCGGGGAAATGCCAGCCACGCTCCGAGGGCGGCCGTGATAATCGCCGCGGCCGCAATGCCGGGTCGAGCCCATCGAGCCAGAACGTCCCAGCTGTCCTGCGTGAAGCGCTGCGGCAGTCCCGCTATGACCCGATGGACGAACTGTTCCGGAGCCAGACCTTCCAGGTGAGCTCGGAGCAGTCCGCCCAGTTCTGGGTCCGGTCCCTGTTCGGAAAGGTTGAATTTCTGGGTCACGATTCACCTCGAGGCTCCAGTCCCAGCAGTGTGCGCAAGGCTCGCCGCGCATGAAAGACATCCGATCGTACGGTTCCCTCCGGGCTTCCCAGCATTTGAGCGATCTCTCCGTGGGAAAATCCTTCAGCGTCGTAGAGCACAACCGCGAGCCGTTGTCGCTCCGGCAAACTCTGCAATGCCTGGTCGATGCGTTCACCCAATTCCGCCTGCTCGACCAGAACCGCGGGCGATGCCTCGCCTCCCGGAAGGCTGGGGCTCACCGGATCGGTTTCCCTGATCTGCCTGCGGCGACGAAGGTCATGGGCCGCGTTGACCACGATACGAAGGATCCAGGGACCGAATTGCCGTCCCGGATCATACCGGTTGATGTTCCGCCACGCCGAGAAGAAGCCATCCTGCGCGGCATCATCGGCGTCTTCCGGATGGTGGAGCAGTGCCCTTGCCAGCCGTCGGGCTGCAGGTTCGTAGCGCCGGACCAGTTCGCCGAACGCCTCACGGTCTCCCTTCTGGGCGGCCACGGCCAGGGCGGCGTCGGTTATCTCAGGACTACGCAGCGGACGACTCCGATGTTGAATTCCGCACCCCGGTGGGCCCGGTTACTTGATTGATGAAGCATCGCGGAAGGGCGGGCTTGATGGGAAACCCCTTGTAGGGCAATGTGATCGGCGTCTGAGTATCCGGGATTGAGACGGGAATGACAAGCTGCGAAACGCTCAGCCCTATGAGGAGGATGCTTGAGCTGGCGGGAACGCAAATGCGGGACGCGACCGTTCAACGGGCTAATCGTTGCGACGCTTCCAAGCCTCCAGGCCGGCCGCGAGGCCGACCCAGACACAAAGCCCGCCTACGAAGTAGGCCATGGCCCGTGGCAGTCCGAAGAAGAGGAGCGCCGTCACCACGAGGCCGAGGCTGAGTGGGCCGAGGAGAGATCGCCACGCCCCACTGATCACTGTTCGAGCAGCGATGGCAGTACGCCCTCGGAGATTTCGTCTGGCCCGATGCGGCACGACTCGCCGTTCCGCGGTTGTCTGAAAGGTCAGACGGGATGGCGCCAGACGGCCCAGCCGCGCCGAACCAGGAAGCTGGCGCCGCTCGACCTCGACACTCGAGGCGAGATCCCTTCGGAACTGCGCCTCCATAGTCGCTGCCAGCCCCGCATCGTTAATGACTACATCCAGCTCGTAATTTCCCAGCAGGCTCGATGCGTTCAGATTGCTCGAGCCTACCCGGCACCAGGTCCCGTCGACCACCGCCGTCTTGGCGTGAAGCATCGGCCCTTCCCACTCGGCGATCCGGATTCCCGCCCGGAGCAGGTCTCGGTATCCAATCCGCGTCAGGTTGCGCACAAACGGTACATCGCTGGTGCCCGGAACCAGCAGTCTGATGTCGGCCCCCTCTCGTGCTGCCTCCACCAAGACCGTAAACAGTCGAGGAGGCGGTACCAGATAGGCGTCGGTAATCCAAAGCCGGCTGCCGCAACCTGCGGCGAGATATTCCAGGACTCGGTACGCCCGTTCACGCCCGGGCTCGCCTGCGACGACTCGCACGCGGGCGTCCCCGAATTCAGGGACTTCCGCGGCACGCTGATCGTCGGGAATCGGCTTTCCCAGGGTCAACCAGACCCGGGCGAACGACGCGTCGATCATCGACGCCGCCGGACCAGCGATTTCGACCGCCGTGTCCCGCCAGGGGAAGAGTCCCTTCGCGGGATCCCCCGACCACTCGTCGCCGATGCACAAGCCACCCACGATTGCGCGCTCGCCGTCAACCACAACCGCCTTGCGATGGTCCCGGGAGACGTTGTGCAGCAGCCGGATCAGACTTGGTGGATTGAAACAGCGAACCTCTACACCGGCGTCGCGCAACTGCTTCCAGTAACGTCGCGGTGTAGCTATTGAGCCGAGCCAATCATAGATCAGGCGGACCGCAATGCCCTCGCGGGCCCGGGCGGAGAGCGCCTCGGCAAACTTCTGGCCGGTGAGATCAGCCCGAATGATGTAGTTCTCGAAATGAATCCAGTGCTGCGCCTCAGCGATGAGCCGCAGCATCGCCGGATAAACTTCGGGGCCGTCCTGAAGAAGTGTGACCCGGTTTCCCGGGATTGACGGACCACCAGACGATCGGTCGAATGCCCGCTCGACCGGACGCCGTCCCAGGCCAGGTTCGGAACGGGGACTGGCTTCGCTCACCCTGCCAGCCCCAGTGAGCCCTCCACCGGGCGTAGCGCCTCCAGCACGAACTGGATGTGCTCGTCCAACGGCACCCCAAGTTCTGCCGCTCCCTGAGTCACATCATCCCGGTTGACTCCCCGGGCGAAGGCCTTGTCCTTGAGCTTCTTCTTCACACTCGAGACCTCCAGGTCTGCGAGGCTCTTCGACGGTCGCACCAGGGCGCAGGCCACCAGAAATCCGCAGAGCTCGTCCACCGCGAACAGGGCCCGCGCCATCGGGGTATCACGCGGGACACCGGTGTAGTTGGCGTGGGAGAGAATGGCGCGCTGGAGATCTTCGGGGAATCCCTGGGCCGCGAGAACCCGCACTCCCTCGCTGGGGTGCTCTTCGGTCGCCGAGTGAGCGGCATTGGGGAAACGCTCGTAGTCGAAGTCGTGCAGGAGCCCCACCAGACCCCATTCGTCGGGGTTCCCTCCGTACTTCACGGCCATGGCTCGCATCGCCGCTTCGACCGCATACATGTGCTTTCGGAGTGCCTCGGAAGGAGTGTACTCCTGCATCAATGTGAGGGCGCGCTCCCGAGTCCAGTTCATGGTCCAATATCAGTTGAAGGAGTCGAATAGTAGTCTGGCCGGCGAAAGCTCAGTCCTCTAACGAACGACCCTCCAGCGGAGTTCGCCAGAGGGTCGTCTTTGCCTGTGATGGCTTGGCTATCGGCCAGGACCTCTGCTCATGGAGCGGGGCAGGTAACCGCGCCGCAGACCGGCACGGGCAGGCTGGTCCCATAGGTCCGGTTGGTAATCGCCGCGAGCGAGTCGGCGAACGCGCGCTGCGCGAGCGTGCTGGGGTGAACGCCGTCGAGAGAGAAGAGCGGGCCAAACCCCACCGAGCCGCCGGTCGGGACTTGGGTCAAGTCGGGAAATTGGGGAACCGCTGTACCCACGAGGTTCTTGAGCGTGGCATCGATATCGAAGAAGCCCCAGCCCTCGGCCTGAGCCACCTGAGAAATGTGCTGGTTGTATGCGGTCACCGCCTGAACCATCCCCTGCAATTCGGCCGGAAGAATCGTCTCGTTATCCACCGAGCAATCGATGGTCGAGGGGACGCCTTGAAGCGCCGCGCCCAACTTGGCCACCCCCTTGGTCCATGGGACGAGGGTCTGAGCCCCCCCGGGCGGGGCACAGGTTGCAGCCACAGAGAACGTCGGAATCTGCGCGAACTGTGGATTCTGCGGAGGGAACGGTGCCGGGCACCCGCCGTTCTTGAGGCAGTACCAGATGGCACCCAGCGACGCGAACGGGATGGCGGTGACGTCGGGAACACCAATGAGAATCACCTTCGCGCCGGTCGCGCGCAGCGAATCGACCAAGGAGTCGTACTGGGCGACAAAGAGGGCGGGCGGAGTAACCTCCGACGGATCACCGGGGTTTGTGCTGCTGATCAGAGCTCCCAGCACGTCGTTGGGTCCCGCCCATACCGTCACGAATGTGGGCTTGAGCTGCATCATCAGCTCCACCTCGGTCCTCCCGCCCAGCATGATGGTCTTGAGCGGATCGAACTGCGACGGTGAGCCGCTGAAGTTGTTCAACAACGTGATCACCTGGTTGCCCGGCACCCCCAGGTTGTTCAGCAACTCGAACTGGACTGGTTTGAGGGCGCAGGTGGTAGGCGTTCCACTGCCGACTCGGGTCAGGAGCACGTTGTTGGTGAGCGGTGGCGGGCACCCCGGCATGTTGAGCGACGGATAGGTATAGCTGGTGCCCATCGCTGCCGCGAGCAGGGCGGGATAGGCCCGCCTCTGGGTGCTGTCGTTGATACCGGCCGACTGGAACCCGGCGGTGATGCTGTTGCCGAGTGCCGCGTACCGCCGGAACGTCGGATCGATCACGTTCGGCGAGTTCAGGGTGTCGTCGCTCTTGCACCCGGCCACGATCGGCAAGGCCAGGAGCAGCGAGGCGGCTATGTGATGCAGTCTCATGGCTCGGCTCCCGGGTTAGAAGGCGTAGGAAAGAGAGGCGCCGAACAGATGAGCGTAGAACTCGTAGAGCCCATTGTTCGGGGTACCGGCCGGCGTGCTGCGGCCTTCGCGATCGGCTTGATCGATGTACTGGTAAGCCAGGTCGAGATGGAAATTCTTGGCGAAGGCGGTGCCAAATCCGGCGGTGAACTCCGAGCGTGAAGCCTCCGGAAGGTTCGGCGTCACGGTCTCATCCGGGGCGGCTGCATTGTGACTGAGGTATCCGATCCGGATGTTCGAGGACGTGCCCAGGCGATAATCCGCGCCGAACCGGAAGGTGTCGGTGGCCTTGAAATTCTCCGGGAGCGATTGGTCGGAGAGGATTTCGAAGTCGAACGGCAGCGACTCGAACACGTCCCAGTTCTGCCGGTTGTAATCGAAGAGAAGCACGAGGGCTGGCGTCACCTGGTAGGCCAGGCCTACCGACCATTGCTCGGGTAGTCGGACCGCGGTGCTCACACCCTGGTCGACCAGAGCGCCACCCGGTTGAAACTGCGGGGCCAGGACCGCATCCAGCGGCGTCCCGCCAGGCAGGCCGAGCGGGTTGGCATTGGGCAGCAGGATACCGGTATTGATCTGACTGAAGGTTGCGTTCCCGTCGTTCACGTCGACCTTCTGGCGCGACAGGTAGCGGACTCCGAATGAGAGTTTGTCGGTGGCCTGGAGAATCACGCCGGCATGGTAGCCCACTCCGGTCGCACTACCTTCGAGCTTGGTGTTCGCCACGTCGGTTCCGGAAAGGAAGCCGATGTTTCCGAAGGTCGTACCGGGAGGTGCCCCGGCACTCGCCGGGAGGCCGACCTCGGCAAGGTCGACGTGCTGGCGGAGCTCGACCTTGAAGAAGTTTATGTCGAATCCGAAGCCCACCTTCACATACTTGCCGAGTTTCGCGGCGACGGTCGGCTGGACGTAGATGGCTGCGATGTGACTCTTGTAGCCCAGGAACCTTGCCTGGGAGCTGCTGGGCCATTCAGTGGTCAGGCCGTAGGGAGCGAAGAGGCCGACTCCCGCCGCGATGTTTTCCGTGATTCCATAGCCGACGTAGGCTGCCGGCACCAGGTAGTTGTTGTCGTTCAGGTCATCCTTGAATCCAGTGGTCGCGTTGGTGAAACCGCCGCGTGCCGCGATCACGGTGGCATTGGCGGTCACAATGCCGTGTCCCTTCTCGAGGCTCGCCAGTCCCGCGGGGTTGAAGGCCATGGCCGAGCCGTCGGGGCAGGGCATGGCCGCCCCGGTGCCGGCGCGACCCATCGCGCAGCTCGAATGCTCGTTGACGCTGAACCCTTGCGCCGTCAGCGGACCTGCCGCGGCAAGCGCGGCAACCAGACCTCCGGCAGCGAGCCAAACGTGCGACCGTCGCATAGCGGTACCTCGAAGAGGGGACGGGACTTTGGTGCCGAGGGGATTGAGGGATGCCGAAGTGAGTCTACCGAATGGGGAATGGCTTGTCAAAGCGATGCCGAAAGGGACGATGAATCCATTATGAACTTCCCTGCTGCAGTTGGGAGACGGTTAGCGGTACGCGATAAGCCTCGCCGGCGTCCATGCTGATCTCGAAGGCGTATCCTCCAGGGTGCGGCAGAGGTATGTCGAAGACCAGCACTGCACCGGCCTCCACGTCCGTCACCCCCGCGGGTGGCTCGCCGAACTGAACCGTCCCCTGGCCATCGAGAAGTTCCGTTCCGGCATCATCTACGAACCGGATCCGCAGCGAGTGCTGCCCGATCTCGGTTCTCCTGCCGCGAACGCGAAGCACCAGGTGAGTGCGCGGGTGCACCGCAGGAAACTGCGGTACCCAAACATGCTGAAACAGCCCCAGCACGGAGAGTTTCCCCTGCTGGTCGATCAAGGCATAGTCGGCGAGCACCGCGAAGTCGAGTTGCAGAAGTCAGGTCACCCGGACGGAGGTCACTACGTCACCCTGCCGAATCTGGTTGACCACATCCATGCCCTTGGTGACCTGCCCGAACACCGTATGCTTGCCGTCGAGGTGCGGCTGTGGTGAATGGCAGATAAAGAACTGGCTGCCTCCGGTATCCCTCCCGGCGTGTGCCATCGACAGTGTCCCCGCCATGTGCTTATGAGTGTTCCGGCTGGTCTCACACTTGATGGTATAGCCGGGACCTCCGGTCCCCACCCGCGGATTGTTCGGATCCTTGGATAGAGGATCGCCGCCCTGAACCATGAAATTAGAAATCACACGGTGAAAGCGGGTTCCATCGTAGAACTTCTGATTGGCCAGTTTCTCGAAGTTCTCGACTGTCTTGGGCGTCTCCTCGCCGAACAGTTCCGCGACGATGGTGCCCTTGCTGGTTTCGAAGGTTGCGGTCTTCATGATTGAAGATTGAGGGATTAAGGGATTGAAGATTGAAGATTGCAAACTTGAGAATTGAACAGCTGAAGCAACCGCCTCACTCCCAAAGCTAACGCGTTTGGCTCAATCGGGCTCATCGGGCCGACTTCCGCCCGGTTGTCACGCGGGCCAGGGTCTCCTGCCATGCCTGGACGGTGGTGGCCGGGGCTTCGCAGGACGACCCGACACAAATGAAACCGCGAGTGCCAGTCCCGGACGAAAGCATGCCGCGAACCGCCCCGGGCAACGACGCCTCTCCGCCGTGGGCGACCTTCACCCGGTGAACTACCCTTCTGGGGAAAAAGCTGCGGAGAGCGAGTTGGTGCATTGCACCGGCCATCTCTGCGTCGGGGCCATCCACGCCTTCAACGATCACCAGATGGGTCGCCGGGTGGACCGCCCAATCAATGGCCAGCAACATCGTGGCTCCGTGCAAGCCGAGCTCGGCTGCACGACCGGCATTGGCGCGCACCAGGGCATCTCTTCGTTCTCCCCAGACCGAAGCGCTCGTAAGTTCCGCGAGCCTGGCGAGAGCCAATGCTGCCATGCCGTTGCCCGAGGGCGTCGGCGCGTCCTGCACCGGCTTGGCGGGGGACGGCAACAATCCCTCTCCGACTCGACTGCGCGCAAGGTCGTAGAGTCCACCAGCCGCGGTATCCAGATAATCAGCCCAGACCCGGTTCATGATGGCGCCGGCCCACTCGAGCCAGGCTCCGTCACCGCTGTATTCGAAAGCATCAAGCGCAGCCATCGCCGTGAAGACCTGATCCTCCAGCATGCCTGAGATGCCGCCCGCGGTATGGGCAAGCTCGTCAGGCGAGGTTTGCTCGGACCGGAGACGCCTCAGGGTGCGGAGCGCGTGCTCCCCAGCCCAGGAGTCCTTGAGGACTGCCGAGGCCTGGAGAAGGGCTCCGACCAGCATCGCGTTCCAGGAGGTGTACCGGGTGCGGTCGACGAATGGTGCGGTCCGGCGGCCGCGCGCTGCTAACAACTTGGAACGGGCCTCCTCGAGCCGCATCTGGGCCACGGAGAGGTCTATCTCGAGCCTTCGAGCTATTGTCTCCAACCCCTCAGCGACATAGAGAACATTCTTGGCGGGATTGTGGTGCATTTCGCCCGCAGTTCCGATGTCGTAGTATGGCGCGATGACCGCCAGTTCATCTTCGGTGAGAACGGCGGCAGCCTCTTCGAAGGTCCAGGTGAAATAGTCCCCGTCGTCGTCCAGGCCGACATCTGCGTCCTGGCTGGCTCCGTATCCGCCCTCCGATTCCGCCAGCACCTCACGGATCCAGCGCACCGCTCCTCGAGCCACCTCGGCATGTTGTTCGGCGCCGAGCGCCGACCAGGCATCGAGATAGGCTCGGAGCAATTCGGCATTGTCGTAACTCATCTTCTCGAAATGGGGCACGATCCACTGGGCATCGACACTGTAGCGATGAAAGCCGCCGCCGAGTTGGTCGTGAATCCCTCCCTGAGCCATACCTTGAAGGGTGCCCAGGACAATGTCGCGTGCCCACTCTTCTCCGGTGTCGTACCACCGAGTCAACAGGAACCTGACAGCCGACGGGTGAGGGAACTTGGGTTGGGTGCCGAACCCCCCGTACTTCGCATCGAACAACCTGGCGATACTCTGAGCGGCATCGGAGAGCAGGCGATCGCTTGGCTCACCCGCCATCGATTCGTCGAGGTGCTGTTCGAGGACGCTGCGGATTGCGCTTGCCTGGTGCAGGACCTGTTCGCGCTGCGTGCGATAGACTCGTAGAACCTGCTCGAGAACCGAGCGGAAGCCGGGGCGGCCATATTTCCCATCGGGTGGGAAATAGGTGCCACCGTAAAAGACCTCCCCCGTAGGAGTCAGGAAGGCGGTCAGCGGCCAGCCACCCTGACCCGAAATGGCTTGAACTGCGCGCTGGTAACGGGTATCAACGTCGGGGCGTTCGTCGCGATCCACCTTGACGCACGTAAAATTCTGGTTGAGGAACTCGCCCAGAGCGGGGTCCTCGTAAGATTCGCCGTCCATGACGTGACACCAGTGGCACCACACCGCGCCGATATCCAGCAGGATCGGCCGGTCCGTGGCCTGCGCCACCGCAAACGCTTCCTCACCCCACGGATGCCAGTGCACCGGTTGGTGGGCGGCTGAGCGCAGATACGCGGAGGTGGCCTCCGAAAGGCGGTTAGTCATGGGATTTGAGAATAGCGCCACCGCCCCCGATCCGCGGCATCGTCACCGCGACGCACCCTCCACTCCCCGTGACGCGTCGTTTCTCGCCGTTTTCCTTCTCACCTTCTTCGCCCTGGTGGGAGGGATGGCGGCGATATCATGGTTGGTGGATCCACTCGCAGCTTTCGGTACAGGTCTTCTGCCTCCGGCCATCAGCGCCGACCGCGATTACAAGGCGGGACTCTATGACAGATTGCCGACGCCACCGAGCATAGTGGTCATCGGATCGTCCCGCAGCAAGACCATCAGACCCGCCTGCATCAACCAGCTGACGGGAGAACCCGCCTTCAACTTCGGAGTAAACGGAGCCGCCGCGGAGGATTATCTCGCGATCTTCCGTTGGCTGCATCGGGATCCCAATTCAGTCGTCCACGAGATTCTGCTGGGTGTAGACCCCGAGGCGTTACAAGATACCGAAGGGCCGCATCGCCCACTGGCCGACTCCCGCGCGCTTCGGGGCCTCGTGGCGGGGATGGTGGAACCGCGTCGCTGGACGGCCGTGGCCGAGGATCTCTGGAGCCGGCAGGCCATCGTCGCCTCGGTGCGCTCGCTTCGGTACGCGACGCTGGGTCAACCCGACCTTCCCTCTACTCGGCTGTCCGCCGACGGCGTGCAGGAATACCCCCGCTTCGATGCACAGGTCCGGGCGGGGACCTTCGCCCAGGAGGAACAGGTGCGGGGCTCCATCCCCGGCATCCTGCCGCGGTACAGCGATTTCTCTCGTCTCTCTTCGCAAAGGCTCGGCCTCCTGGTGACGATGTTGCAGGAAGCCCGCGAGGCGCGCATCCGGGTCATCGCCTTCATCCCGCCGATTCATCCTGAGCTCGAGCGCGCGGGGTCAGGCGGCTATCTCCCGGTCCGAAGCAATGAGACCGCCGACACCCTGCGCGGTTTGGAGCGCGCCGGACTGCTGCACTACGTCGAGGCCCGCGAGCTCTCCAGCTTCGGCGGCAATCCCGCCTGGTACTACGACGCACTGCACTTCATGCCCGCCAACTCCGACCGTCTTGTTGCGCTGCTGCTAGGGCGACCAACCGCCTGTGCTGTTCAATAGCTACATCTTTCTTCTGGTCTTCCTCCCGCTGACCCTGGCGGGCTGGTGGGCGCTGCCCGGACGGCAAGCGCGGCTCCTCTTGCTCACCGCCGCGAGCTACGTCTTCTACGGCTGGTGGGACTATCGCTTCGTCCCCCTGATGATTCTCTCCACGTCGGCCGACTTTCTGGCCGGGGCGGCCATCGCTCGCAGCCCCAACCGAAGTCGGCGCACCCTCTGGCTGGTCCTGCTCCTGTTTTTCAACCTTGGCATCCTTGCCGTCTTCAAGTACTTCGATTTCTTCGCCGGCACGCTGAACGGTATTGGCCGGGCGCTGGGTTTTGCGGTCAACCTGCCGCTGATGCATCTCGTGCTGCCGGTCGGGATCTCGTTCTACACGTTCAACTCGATCAGTTACACAATCGACGTCTACCGGGGCCGGCTGCGGCCCGCCCGCAGCTTTCTCGAGTTCTCTGCTTTCGTCGCGATGTTCCCTCATCTGGTGGCCGGCCCGATCGTCCGCTACGCCGACATGGACAATCAATTCGAGCACCTCGAGCGCCGGCCCGGTTCCGGCGAATGGGTGACGGGACTCTGGCTCCTCGTGATCGGGATGGCGAAGAAAGTCCTGGTGGCAGACGTGCTGGCGGGGGGACTGGTCGATCCGCTGTGGCAACAAGCGATGCACCTCGACACCAGCGAGGCGTGGCTCGCCACCCTGGGATATTCCCTTCAGATCTACTTCGATTTCTCGGGCTACAGCGATATGGCCGTCGGCCTTGCTTTCCTGCTGGGATTCAAGTTCCCCCAGAACTTCGATTCTCCTTACCAGTCGAGGAATATTGCCGAGTTCTGGCGCCGCTGGCACATGTCCCTCTCCTACTGGTTGCGGGACTATCTCTACATCCCGCTCGGCGGGTCCCATGGAAGCCGCTGGCAGACCGTCCGCAATCTCGTCGTCACGATGTTTCTGGGCGGACTCTGGCACGGCGCCGCCTGGACCTTTGTAGTCTGGGGTCTCTTTCATGGCGGTCTGCTGGCCGCCCACGCACGATTGCGGCAGGGCGGTTTTGTGCCGTGTTCACCGGCGCTGGCACGGTTCGCCACTTTTCTCGCCATTATGATCGGTTGGGTTTTCTTCCGATCTCGATCAGTGGATGAGGCGGGATCGATGCTCGCCACGATGAGCGGGCTTCGTCCCGGGCCCGGCGGGTTCGAGTATCTGGTCACACCACCGGTTCTGCTCCTCACCGCAGGGGCACTCGCCGTCGTCTGGTTTGCTCCGAACACCTGGGCCCTTCGGTTCCCCCGCACGCGCTCCGCCGCGCTCGCCCTTGCGATCCTGCTCGCCGTCTGCCTGCTCCAGTTCGCCGTTCCCAGCCCGTTCCTCTACTTCCAGTTCTAGCCGGGTGCAACTCTCGTCTGAGGCGGGGCGTAAGGAAGGAACCGCGTTCCCACCTTACCCCCGAGCCAGGGTCACTGCCATGACGTTTCTACGTGCGGCGTTGTCGATGGTGTTCGGAATGGTCGCGATCACAGCCACAGATCTCTCGGCTCAACAAGCTCCTCCGAAGTGCGACACTGCCGAGTTCAGGCAGTTCGACTTCTGGGTCGGCCGGTGGAACGTAACAGTTCAGGGGAAGGAGGCCGGGACCAATGACGTGACTCTTGAGGAGAGCGAGTGCGTGGTGCACGAACACTGGACGGGAGCGAAGGGCGGCACCGGCCAGAGCTTCAACTTTTACGATCGGATAGCCCGCCGTTGGCACCAATTCTGGGTGGACAACTCGGGGAATTATCTGCACCTCACCGGCTCCTACGCCGACAACAAGATGCTGTTCACGGGTACTGTAACGGCAGCCGACGGCAGCAAGCAGGAGCAGCGCCTCACCTTCTTCCGGTATCCTGACGGCTCGGTGCGACAGCTGTGGGAGACCTCAAACAAACAGGGAGAGTGGCAGGTGGCTTTCGATGGCCTCTACCGGAAGAAATAGGTACTCTTGACAGATATGTGACTAAGTCACATATTCATCGCATGAGTGACCCTCGTGCTTCTAATCTGCTCGGCGCTCTCGCCGTCGCCCTGGGAGATGAGATCTCTGCCGCCACGGAAGGTGTTGCGGGGCACGCCGCTGCAGGCCCGCCCGCCATCGTCACGGTAGGGGGTGAACCGGGCCAGACGATCGAAAGCCTGCGGCGTGCTCTCGGGCTGTCCCATTCTGGCACGGTGCGGTTGCTTGACCGGCTGGAGGCAGAGGGGATCGTGGAACGCAGGGAAGGGAAGGACGGCCGCTCAGCCGCCGTATTTCTGACCTCCGCAGGCAAAAGAGTCTACCAGCGGATCCTTGATGCTCGTCGTCAGTCCATGGATACCGCTCTGGGTCACCTGGGGGCGGCCGAGAAGACCCAATTCATGCGGTTGGTCGAGAAGCTTCTCTACGGAATTACCCGCAGTCCAGCGCACTCTGATCACATCTGCCGGCTCTGCGAACTGGACGTATGCCCGGAGGACACTTGTCCCGTGAACTGCGCAGCGCTGGCTCGGTCCTGAGCCCTCGGGGCTCCTTAATGGGAGCTATATATGTATGCCGCACACTTATATATCATGAAAGCTATTAACCCGATCCCCGGCAGACGCTCTCGCGACGAATCGCGCAGCGAAGCGCGGGAGGCAGGGCGACGCCAGGAGCAAGTGGCCGTGAACCATCGCGCGACGCTGAGAGATATCAAGGATCGCCTCAACCAGATGATCCACGTCGCTCTGGGTAGCCGCGCCGCGGGCTATCGCAAGGCGCATCAACTCCATCGGTGCTACTGACTCGGATCCGGTTTCGGGGTCAACATGGGCGCTGCCGGGCGAGGGGCTCCATATTGGCACCATGGAATCTGAAAACCTTCCGGTTGTAGTCGTTGGGGCCGGTGCTGCTGGTTTGATGGCGGCGATCACCGCTGCTCAGGCTGGCGCCAGGGTCGTGCTGCTGGAGGGGACTCGCGAGGGCGGCCGCAAGATACTGATCAGCGGGGGAGGGAGATGCAATGTCCTCCCATCAGCCCTCGATCCGGGGCGGTTTGTGACGGAGTCTTCCCCGCACGCACTGCGGCGCATGCTTCACTCCTTCCCGCTCGACCAACAACGAGACTTCTTCGAGCGGGACCTCAAGATCCCGCTGGCCCTTGAAGAGGAAACCGGAAAACTCTTCCCAGTATCTAACCGGGCCCGCGACGTTCGGGATGGTCTGGTGAACCACGCGGGCCGTCAGGGCGTCCTGGTTTCATTCGGCTCCCGGTTGGCCAGCCTCGAACGAGTGTCGGCGGGGTGGCGTCTTGAGACCACTAGCAATGGTCCGTTAACCGCGCGGGCAGTCGTGATCGCTACCGGCGGCCTCTCGGTTCCGAACACCGGCAGTGACGGGGTTGGGCTGGATCTGGTCCGGGCGCTCGGGCACTCAATCATCAGTCCGTATCCCGCTCTCACACCTCTTACGGGAAATTCTGCATTCCACCACGAGCTGGCCGGAGTTTCACTGCATTCCTCCCTCTCTGCTCCGACGAACCGCTTCCACACGACTGGCGGCTTTCTTTTTACTCACCGAGGTTACAGTGGTCCCGCGGTACTCGACATTTCCCACTTGGCGGCGCGGGCGAGACTCCGGAGAGAATCGGTTCCTCAAATCACTGTAAACTGGTGTGCCCTGGGTCAGGAGGAGTGGAATGGAATGTTGCAGCAACGCACCGCCGCAACAGTTGGCTCCGTCGTTCGTCGCCAGCTTCCCGCTCGACTCGGGGATGGAATCCTGATGGAGGCGGGTCTCGAGCCAGCTCTCCCGATTTCTCAGCTGGCGCGCGAAGCCCGACTCCGGTTGGTGGACCTGCTGGTGCGATACGAACTCCCCTGGACCGGCGACGAAGGATACAAGAAGGCCGAAGTCACCGGGGGTGGGGTAGCGCTCGCCGAGGTTCAACCGACGACCCTCGAGAGCCGCCGTTGTCCGGGACTCTTCTTGTGCGGAGAGATACTGGATGCATTTGGGCCGATCGGCGGGCACAATTTTGCGTGGGCGTGGGCCACCGGTCGGGCGGCTGGGCTCTCTGCGGCCAGGCCCTGAAAGGCCAAACGGCTGCCGGTTGGTGGCAGCCGTTTGGTTATCGAAGAGATCTGCTTACTGAACGCCGAAAGTGATGCCGGCGGTCAATGGGATGAACGCAGTGTTGACGTTCTCAGTGAATACGCTGATGTAGCGAGCCTCGAAAAATATCTTGGAGTCCGAGCCCACCGGAAAATTGACCCCGGCTCCGCCACCTGCTGCGAATTTGGTGTTGCTGTTGCTGCCGATTTTAACACTGAAGAGTCCTATGCCACCGACCAGGTATGCGCGGGCTTTGGAGTGCCCGAACTCGTAGACTCCATTGGCGAGACCACCTGCCAGCTTGAATTTGTCGCTTCCTGCTTCCGCATCATTCTCGCCATAGAGGCCGTCGATTCTGAAGGAAGCTGGCGACGGCGCGCCGGGCTTGTATCCGATGATCGCCAGGCCATGCCACCCGAAACTCGCTCCGTTGCTGAAGTCTCCCACCGGGGCAGTTCCACCGCCACCGACGCCGAAATAGAGCCCCTCCTGGGCTCGAGCCGGGCGGGTCACCAGAGCCGCGATGGCAAGGACGGCAAGGCAGGAAAGAAGATTGCGTTTCATGGAGTCTCCTGAACGTTGGTCGGCCGCGTCGCCCGACCCGTTCATGGGTCAGGACTGGCGGGCAAGCTAATGATGATCTGGGGAGTTTTGCAGCGCTGTGATCAGCGTACCCGGCGGATCAGTTTACGCAACGAGTCGGGCGGGGCCCGAAGCGCGAGAGACATGCGGTAACCGTCATCGTCCACCCAGGTCGCAACACTCACGCCCTGCGCCGAACTCCCGAAGAGCGTGTCACCGTTCTCCAGCGCTGCATCGTTGATCGGTCGGAATCCTGATTCGTCCAGGGGGATTCGCTGTTGGTCGAGAAGGATCCGTGAGCCATCAGGGATGTTATAGACCACTCGGACGACATCGAGTGACGCCTGGGCGCCGGGCACTGCGGAGCCGGGACCGACCTCCACATGATCGGGACTCAGGTTGCTCAGGAAGCGAATCCCTCCGTCCAGACGCCTGGAAGCCTCACCCAGGGCTACGCGCTGGAAGCCCGGCATGGTTACCGACGCATCCGGCTTGGGCGAAGCACCCATGGAGGCGGCTGGAGCCGCGACCTTGGGTGGAGTGGTGTGCTGCGTTGCTGGAGGTGAGTCCTGCTTTACCGGACGAGCGGTTGGCGTATCGGCCTTGACTGAATCAGCAATCCTGGCGGCGGTATCAATCGAAGGCGACGCGAGGCTATCCCTCGACATCGCGAGGTTCTGGGGAGCTTCGGCCATGGGATCCACACCGATCGGCGATGTCGCCAGACCATCGGTCGTATTCCGTTGCAGCCGGCTGGCAGAGTATCCGACGATCAAGGCCAGCGCGACAGCCGCGATCCACAGCAGGTTGGTGAGGTCGAAGCGATGCCTGGGGGCGGGATTGTCGGGCACCAGCACGAAGGCCGAAGGAAGGGCCATGGGCTGGGGACTCGACTGAGGGTCAGGCAGGAGAGTCGCGATCTCTTCAAAGTGATCGCGCCACTCCTCGAGTCTATGACCGCAACCGCGACACTCGGCAGCGTGGGCCAGCACCACGTCAATGTCCAGCCGGGACATCTTGTGGTTCAGCAGTTGCTCGAGCGTGCGTTCGTCGATGTGCGCCATGTGCTTCAGAAATCCGGGCCTTCTGGATCCCTAATCTAGCGGGACTTTCCCACAATGTACGGGCCGATCCGGCTCACCGCACCCGGCGTGCCAGCACTCGCAAGGAATCGGCCGGGAGAAATCCCCTAAGCTCAAGTCGGAACATGGTTTGGGAGACCCAGTTGAGGCTAGAGGCGCCATCCGGGCCCGGCATTACCAAGGTATCTCCAGGAAGCAGGTTCAACTTGTTGGCAGCGCCCAGAGCCTGAGCGGCGCCCTCCGGACTCTGCTCGATTCTCTGTTGATCGAGCCAAAGCTGACGTCCCGGCGGGTCATCATAGACGACTCGTATGACGTCCCGATTGGGATTGCCACCGGCGAATCCGGCGCCGGGGCCTACCAGGACCATCTGAGGCGTCATGCCGTCGATGAGCAAGACGCTTCCACCGAGAACCCGGACTGCCTCCTCGAGAGAGCTGGCCCGGAACCCGGTAGGTATTTCGGTGTTCAGGACCTTGGGCTTGGGCATTGGCAGCTCGACCAGACGGCCCGGCGGTTCGGCCTGGGCCTTTGCGTCCTTCTCATCTCGTTCCTTGTCCCGGAGCATTTGACCCTCCTCGGCGGATCGCTCCAAGGCATCCGATCGTTGGCCTCGCATGGTTAGATCTCCGGGCGCGTTCGCACTCGTCGTCGCCGTGGATTCGGCAGCTTTGGCGCCTGGTGCGGACTTGGCTAATTCCGGAGCCGGCCGCCGCTCGTTCTTCTGCTCCAACCCTGACGCCGCGTCGGCCTGCGGCGCCGCCGCGACGCTCCCGGGTGCCGCCTCTCTCAGCGCCTCTTGTTTGAGCGCCGAGTCGTCTGACGCCGCGGCTTGGGGCCGATCGCGGAGTGCACTTCCGTAGTAACCCAACCCCATGGCGACCACGACCGTCGCTGCCCAACCCAACCATTGATAGTTCTTTCGCCGCGCGCGGATGGGAGCGGCTTGGCGTACGGGCTTGCCCGCCGGTGGCGGGACGAGAGTTTCAACCAGGCGGTCTGCCTCGGCGAACAGGCTCCGCGCCTCGGCCAGCAATTGCTGGCATTCGGTGCAGGCTCGGAGATGCTGCTCAGCGGCTTCACGGTCCGCGGCAGTCAACTCGCCATCCAGCATGGCGTGGATATAGCCTTCATCAAGATGCGGCATAGCGGTCCCTATCCTGCTTTCGATATGCCTCGACCAGCCTGCGGCGAGCGCGGGCCAGGGTCGTGCCGATCGCTCCCTTAGCCAGCCCGGTGGTCGCGGCGATTTCGTCGTAGTTGAATCCTTCTGCCTTGAGCAACAGGACGTCTCGATCCCGTTCGTTCATCTCGTCCAATGCCGCGCGAATCGCGCGAAGTTGTTGTTCCTTCTCATACTCGTGTTCCGGTCCGGGCGAAGTCGTGGTGCTTTCCGCCTTGAGCAGCTGGAGCCGCCGCCCCTGGCGAACGGCGCGACGCCCGTCATCGCGCACCAGATTGAGCGCAACCGCGAACAGCCAGGGCCGAGGGTTGTCAGGCGGCGTGGTGAGCGCCCGGGCAAACACTTCCTGGGCGAGGTCCTCCGCCCGGTCACGATCGCCCGTGCGGCGATAGAGCATCCGCACGAGCGACTCGTGGTACGTGGCGTACAGCGACTCAACGGTGTGGGCCACCTCAGACTCCCCGGAATCCCTTCACCAGCGCCGTGAGATCCCGATTCGAAATCGACTGCGCACCTTTGGCGGTGATACGAATCGTCACCGATCGCCCGGCGATCACGACTTCGTCTCCAAGGCCCAAACACGGCCCAAGTTCTGGCAGTGCCCGGGCAACGGCGAAGTAGGCGTCACTGTAGGGCGCTACCTCGATCACCCGCAGACTATCGCCCGAGGCGGCATCCGTCCAGACGCCATCACGCCGGGCGAAGATCCGACCACCGACGCGCTTCAACTCCACGTCCTTATTCATCGCCGCGCCAATCATGAGCTTCTCGTTCTCCTCCTTGTCGGCCTCGGCGAGCGAGCTGGTCTTGGACAGTGATGCACTCTGTCTTGCAACGTCGAACGCGCCCTGTCCCGTTTGGGCCGCAGGTGCGGTCGCCCCCCTCATCTGCAAATCTCTCGCATCCATCGGACGATTCACGGCAACAACTCCGGGTTCCTGTACGAGATACGACGTGTACTCGGTCAGGATGCCGTAGCGAAGTCCAAGGTCGCGCACCTCACGGACGAGACTCTCGTTGGATCCTTCGAGACGAATCTGGCGAGTCAGGTCTCCAATTCGCCGAGAGGCCCACAACCTGGGAATGAAATCGTTGGCCGGCTGACTCCGCGGGAAGCTGGCTTGCGCGGTAAACCGCTCCCGGCGACCGTTGCGCTCTCCTTCAATGACAATCGGACCGCTCCCTTCACCACGATAGCGCCCGAAGACCGTCAGCTCCTCGCCGTAGAACAGATCTGGAAGGGTTCCTGGCGACAGATCGACCAAACGGACCGGAGAATCTACGATCCGCAGGTTGACCAGGGCCGGCCGCCGGATTTTCCCAAGGAGATTCCCCATCGCGACCTCGACGCTCGCGTCGGGCGGGACGTATTCCGCACTCCCGCGACCTTCCTTCGCGAGCCGATCAATGAGATAGGTATTGACGTCCGGTCCGACACCCACGGTGAAGATTCTGGTACGACCGATATGGCCTGCGGCCGCGGCGGCAATACGATCGGGCTCCTGTTCGCCGACCGAGGGGAGACCGTCGGTCATGAAGACCACGATCGGTAGCCTGTCTTCCGGCACAGTCGCTCCGAGAACAGCGTCCAGCGCGCCGGCGATATTGGTCCCGCCTTCGGCCTGGAGCGCATCGACAAACTGCCGCGCCTCCCGCAGGGTATTCGCGGTCACTGGACTCCACCCATCGCGGAAATTGCGAACTCCAGAGCTGAATGAGACCAACCGGAATCGATCCACGGGGTTCAGGGTGCCCAGCGCCTGCCGCAACGCGGCTTTCGCCTGATCGAGCTTGGCCCCCGACATTGAGCCAGAGACATCCACCACCAATGAGAGGTCCCTCGGTACAACCGGCCCGTCTTCAGTCATCGCCGGCGCGAGCAGCAGCATCAGATATCCGTCTTCCCCGCCGGGTGCGTGGGTTACCGCACTGGTGCCAACAACCCCCTGACGGAGGGGCAGGAATAGTTCGATATCGCTTCCGCCGTCGGCATCGATTGCAATTTCGAGTTGGTCGCCGTGGCGGTCGGTGGTGATGTGATGGGTCGGTGAATAGGGCTGGCCGAAGTCGCTCGCATTGGGAACGGTGACCACAAAAGAAAGGTTGGTTCGGCCGCGTTCTCCCACGGCATAACGAAGACGCAACGCATCACCGGCTCGCTCGAGCAGCTGGGTGTACCGCAGGGCGATCTTTCGAGTCTCCCCCGCTTGAATAGGAAACACTCTCGCTCGGACCAACCCGTGGCCTGCCAGAGTCAATAACGCCGGATCTTTCTGTCGACGGACGATTTCTTCGTAGATGTTCCGGGCCTGGTCGGCGTTCATCATTTCCCCGCGGAGCTCCTGGTTGCCCATCCACAGGGAGAAGTTCTGGAACACTGCCTCACCCGGAAGGGGAAAGAGGTAGCTCCCCTCGGCAATGCTTCCGCCATCATTGCGAAATTGTTCGGCGACCTCGACTCGGGCGATACGGCCGTCGATCGTGGTGCGAACCTGCGACTCGGTTCGAATGATCGTCGGCGAACCGCCGGGGGCTCGTGGCCGCTCGATTTCGATCCAACCTTGCGCTTGTGCGGGGCCGGCCAGAACGGCCAGGGCGAGCACGAGCATTCCTGTGCGCAGCATGAGATCCTCTGTCTTGGGACGGGCGGGAGATGCGGAGGCCTCTCAGACTTGCACAGCGCGGAAGGATGAAAGCCGACGAGTTCCTTATATTTGCCGCTTTCCCCGGAGCCGCGATGTCAAAAATCGACGTGACCAGGACTTACCTCGAGATGACCTCTGCGGGTGATCTTCGGGGCTCAGCCGATCCGCCGAATGGAGTTCGGATCGAAAAGGTAGAGGCCTATCCGCCAGGCCTGTTTCGATTCTTGTATGCCGAGGTGGGGAAGCAATTCTACTGGCGCGACCGACTGGTATGGAGCGATGGCCAGATCGAGGAGTATCTCAAAGGGCCGGTATGGACGTGGATCCTTTATGAGCGGGGTGCTCCCGGAGGGTACTTCGAGCTCAAGCGGCACGAGGACGGGTCGATCGAGATCGCCTACTTTGGCTTGATGCCACATGCGATCGGGCGGGGACTCGGCACCCTCCTGCTGACCAAAGCGGTAGAAGAGGCTTGGAAACTGAGCCCCACGCGAGTATGGCTGCACACCTGCACACTCGACCACCCCGCTGCACTGCCGAATTACGTCAAACGCGGCTTTCGCCCGGTCCGGACCGAGGTATACCAGACAACAATTCCCTAACGAGGAGTTCGGGGGCCATTCGAGAACCCGGCTATGGAATCCGGGCGGAAGGGCAGAGATCGGCGAGGACGCAGACTTCACAGCGGGGACGCCGTGCGGTGCACACCTGGCGTCCGTGGAAGATCAACAGGTGAGACAGCAGGGCCCAATCGACCTGGGGGAACAGCGGCATCAAATCACGCTCGATCTTCACCGGGTCATCCTGTCGGGAGAGACGCAGTCTCTGGCTCAGCCGAGCCACGTGAGTGTCAACCGTAACTCCCACGTTGATTCCGAACGCATTCCCCAGCACCACGTTCGCCGTCTTGCGTCCCACCCCCGGAAGCGCGTTAAGCTCCTCCATGGTATTGGGGACCTCTCCGCCGTGGTCCGCGACGAGGGCCTGGGCCATGCCGATCAGGTTCTTGGCTTTGTTGCGAAAAAATCCGGTTGACTGAATCACCCGTTCCAGTACCGCGGTCCTTGCCCGAGCCATCGCCGCCGGATCGGGAAACCGGCGAAAGACTTCCGGAGTCACCATGTTGACTCTCGCATCGGTGCATTGAGCCGAGAGAATCGTGGCGACCAGGAGCTGGTAGGCGTTCTCGAAATTGAGGGCGGTGCGTGCTTCGGGGTACGCCACTTTGAGACGGGCGAGAATCACCGGGGCCCGTACTTTCGCCCTCGCCAGCTTCGGCCGGGCGGCGCGCTTCACTTGCCGGCTCTTCGCCGTGCGGCGTGCTGGAGGAATTCGGTAACCGGCCGCGCGTTGAGAATGTCCCGTTTGGCCAGCCATCCCTTTCTCGCCATTCCGACACCGAAGGGGACGTGACGAAGCCCCGCGATGCTGTGCGCATCGGCGCCGATCGATAGCATCACGCCTCGATCGCGGGCTTCGCGCAAGCGGCGCCAGTCGAGGTCGAGACGATGCGGGTCGGCATTGATCTCGAGCGCTACGCCCGTTGCGGCGGCCTTTTCCAGGATTCGATCCAGATCGAGGGGATACGGATCGCGCGACAGCAGCAACCGACCGGTCGGATGACCGATGATGGTGAGACAGGGGTTGTCCATCGCGGCCAGCATCCGCGCTGTCATCTCCTGCTCGTTCATGCCGAAGCGGCTATGGATCGAGCCGATGACGAAGTCGAGGCGGCCGAGGGTGGCCTCGTCGTAGTCGAGGCTTCCGGTCGCAAGAATGTCCGCCTCGATCCCTTTCAGAACTCGAAATCCCTTGAGACGCTGGTTCACGCTGTCGATCTCGTCGGCTTGCCGCTTGAGATCATCGGATGCGAGACCTCCGGCATATGCCGCAGCCTGGCTGTGATCGGTGATGCCGAGGTACTGGTAACCGGCTTCCTGGCAGGCCTTGGCCATCTCGGCAATGGTATTCG
The DNA here is from genome assembly GCA_036558125.1 of Gemmatimonadales bacterium. Lineage (GTDB taxonomy): Bacteria > Gemmatimonadota > Gemmatimonadetes > Gemmatimonadales > GWC2-71-9 > DATBGE01. The sequence goes on from DATBGE010000205.1 coordinate 38,629, forward strand.
ATCCGTCCGAGTAGTCGCTGTGGCAGTGCAGGAAGCCTTTAAGGTCACTCTGCTCCAACAGAGTGGGGAGCTCATTCTTCGACGCCGCCTCGATCTCGCCACGGCCCTCGCGGAGCTCGGGTGGAATCTCCGGCAGGCCCAAGGCCCGGTAGAAATCCGCCTCGTTGCGGGTTGCCACGAATTCACTGCCCTTCCAGAGGGCGGCGCCGGTCAGCGAGAAGCCCCGCTGCCGGGCGAAGGCCGTGAGCTGGCTCAAGTGGACGTCATTGCCGGTCGCCTGGACCAGGACTCCCCCGGCGTTGACCGGTGTCGTGACTACCACCTGCGCGCTGGATCCGCCGGTGAATCGCAGTGTCACCTGGCGCTCGTCGTGACCGCCGAACTCGTAGACGCCGGGCAGCTGGGCCATGCGCCTGAAGAGCTCTGCCGGCTGAGTCTCCGCGACCAGAACCACGATCAGCTCCTTGACCAACTCGCTGCGCCGCCGCACCTCGCCGCCGGTGACCGCGCAGGTCACTCCGGGCAAACGCTCCAGCGCGGCGCGCAACGTCTCCGCTTCCTCCGCGGCGTGGTGTGAAAGCTTGAACTCGCTGGCCTGGCGCAGGAAGGCGATGCCCTTGAGGATGTTCTCCGCCGTCTTGGCGCCGAATCTCGGAAGCTTCGCGAGACGGCCATCGCGCGCCGCGGCTTCCAGCTCGGGAAGGGAGTCGATGTCGAGGGCTTCGTGAATCTGCCGGATCTTGGCGACGCCGAGTCCGGAGACCTGGAGCATCTCGACCAGCCCGGGGGGAACCTGCTCCCTGAGTTCTTCCAGGAGAGAAGAGCGGCCAACCGTCAGCAACTCGGTAACGATCTGGAGGGTGGCGGGCCCGATACCCTTGGTTCCCGCCAAAGTGCCATCGTCGAGGGCGGTCCGGAGATCACCAGGGAAGGCGCCGAGCGCGCGGGCAGCCGTCGTGAAGGCCCGGACCCGGAACGTGTTCTCTCCCTTCAGCTCCATGAAGGAAGCGATCTGCTCGAACACCCGTGCCACGGCCTTCTGATCCATCATGGTTCAGTTGATCTCGATTGGGGCGTGCGGGCGATTCTCGACACCGATCCGGCGAACCACATCACCGACCACTGCGGCTGTGCGGGCGGCCAACTCGAGCAGTTCCTCCTGTCCCACCAATGAGGCGAGTTGGGCACTCGTGCCGCCAGCCATTACCGGCGCGAAGAGCGGCGAGCCGTCCTCCCGCGCGGGATTCTCGACTGGAAAGCCGTCCGCTTCCACCACAGTGAATCCTTCACGCTTCGGGTGCATCCCGAACACGCCGAGGACAAAATACCCGCCTCCGGGCCAAGGACGGACGAAGAGACCATCGAGCGGCTCATGTGGTGCTCCGGGCTCCAACTCAGCCCACACGAGGCGTTCCGGAAACTGAATGTAGTAGGCCCGTGGAACCGAGGTTTCTTCTCCGGCTGACACTGAATCCTGCCTGAGGATCTCCTCGGCGCGCGCCCGGCTCAAGCCAAATGACCAGGCACCCTCCAGCCAGAAGAGATAGGCGTGATGGAGAAGGCTGAGGTGCTGGTCCAAGGACTCTCCGGCGCCTTCTGGAACCAGATCCTGAAGCAGCGCTACGACCTCCCGGTCGAGGACGAAGGCGTCCAAGTCGTGGGGATCGGCCTGCGAAGCTGCGAGGGAATCGCGGAGTACGGGGAAACGCTCCACGGCGAGGGTGCCGAATATCTGATCGAAGGGGGTGGGTCTCACGGGAGAAAGTCATCCAAGGCCTCGACGAATTCATCGAAGGCCTCGACGTGCGGGACGTGGCCGCAGTTCCGCAGAAGACGCCACGCCGCGCCGAGGCAGTTGGCAGTTTCGTGAGCGCTTTCGACCGGAATCGGATCGTCGTCTCCGTGAATCACCAGAGCCGGAAGCCGGAGTCCTCGGAGGGCGGGCCGGATGTCGTAGTCGCCAAGGCTTTCCCAGACCTCGCGCTGGGTCCGCTCGGTGATGCGGAACGGAGTGAGCTCTCGGACCCGCGCCGGATCGTGGAAATATCCGGCAACGGCCAACTCGAACAGGCGACGCTGATAGGCGGCGAGGTCTCTCTCCCGGAGTCCGCTGGCCCGGAGCGCCCGGCGCTCCGCCTCGATCTCCGGGGTCGTGGAGAGAGCGCGGAAACGGGCTTCGAACTCAACGCGAGCTGCCCGCCAGGACGGTGCGGGGGAAACGAGCGCCAGCTGCTCCACCTTCTCGGGGTGTTCAATGGCATAAAGCATCGCCAACAACCCACCCCAGGAATACCCGCAGAGAGAAAGCCGGTCCAGCCGCCAGATAGTCCGAAGTTCTTCGAGGTCAGCGACATGCTCTTTCCAGCCGACTGGCACATCCCGGGCGACAGGAGACCGCCCTCCTCCCCGCTGGTCGTAGTAGATCAGCTCCCGATTACGGGCCAACGCGTCGAATCCGGGCAGGAGATAGTCATGATGAGCGCCGGGTCCGCCGTGCAGTACGACCGCCGGCGGCCCGCTACCCACGCGCCGCTCAAAGATTTCCACGCCGCGCACCGATCTGGTCAGCCTGGTTTCTTCCATGAGTGGGAGGCTAGCCGTAGTAAGCGAGAAGCTCGCGCACGGTGTTCAGGTGGATTGTGGCGATGTCATGGAGGTCGGCCGCGTATCCACCTGCCAGCGTCATAACGACGGGGAGACTGCGCCGATAGCAAGTCTCGAATACCATGTGATCCCGGCGCCGCAGTCCGTCAATGGAGAGCTCGAGTCGGCCGAACCGGTCGCCGGAATAAGGGTCGGCTCCCCCGAGATAACACACCAGGTCTGGCGCTGCAGCGTCCAACACCGGATCCAGATGTCTGGCGAGTTGGCCAAGGTAGAAGGAGTCGTCGCAGCCGTCGGGCAGGCCAACGTCCAGCCGGCTCGATTCTTTGTGGAAGGGGTAGTTGTTGTCGCCGTGTATTGAGAAGGTGAATACGTCAGGATCATTCTCGAAGAGGCGGGCAGTCCCGTTCCCTTGATGCACGTCCAGATCGACGATCGCAACGTTCCTTACCTTACCGGATCGCTGGAGGAAACGGACCGCTACCGCGACATCGTTGAAGACGCAGAACCCTTCGCCCCGATCGCTGAATGCATGGTGGGTTCCCCCCGCCAGGTTGATGCCGGCGCCACGATCGAGGGCGTCGTGGGCCGCTTCGAGGGTACCCTGAACGGTGTGCAGGGACCGCTCGCGCAGCTCGGCGGTCCAGGGGAAGCCGAGGCGGCGCGCGGCAACCGGGTCCAGGGTTCCGTCGAGGATCGAGGTTACATATGCCGGCTCATGGACCATTTGCAGAGATTCAACAGAGACCCGTTCGGGCTCCTCGATGTCATGCGCCGGCAAAGCGCCGGACGCGACAACTGTGTCGCGGATCAGTGCGTATTTCGCAATCGGGAAGCGGTGACCTGAGGGGAGTGGAACTGTCCAGCGAGCGGATGACCAGGCGCGCAGGGGCATTTCTTGGGCCGGGCCTGCGACTCAGAGGAGGACCGCCAGGCCCTCGGCGACGGCACGCACCGCCGCCTCCTCTTCGGGTCCGAAGGGATCCGGAACATCGCTGTCCACGTCAATCTGGCCGAGGATGGTCTTGCCCCGCCGAATCAGGACTACGAGCTCTGAACGGGTGAACGTATTGCAAGCGATGTAATTGCCGATCGCTCTCACGTCACCAACGTTCTGGTCCTGGCCGGTGGCCACGGCGGTGCCACAAACGCCGTTGCCGACCGCGATTCGGGTGTGCTCGGTCTCCCTTCCGGCAAAGGTCTCGAGCACGAGCTCGTCACCGTGCAGCATGTAGAGGTAGACGGAGGTATAGGGCGGGCCCGCCGCCTGGATCCGATCGGCGGCGTACTTTAGCAAGGCGATGCGTCCAGCTTCCCGCGCGAAGAGTGCCCGCAGTCCGGCGAGAATCGGCTGAGGATCGAGAGTCGCCATCAGCTGCCCCGGGTTCCCAGGGTCACCGACACAGTCTGTTCCACACCAGCCCGCACATAGCGGACGTCCACCACATCGCCGGCTTTGTGGGCTCGCAAGGCAATGGTCATCGCCTCGAGATCCGGCGTCGGCATGCCGCCGATCGAGACGATCACGTCACTACCTCGTAATCCCGCTTTCTCCGCGGGGCTGCCTGCCCGCACGCCGGTGAGTCGGACTCCACCCGGATTCTCGCTCATGTCCGGCACCGTGCCGAGATAGGCGCCGTAACCGGGGGTGACTGGCGGAGGCGCTGAATCAACTGGCGCAGCTCGGCTGACGAAGTTCAGGGACCCCGGTCGCGAGGCCAACGCACGAACCAGCTCGGTGGTGAAATCCGCGACCTTCGCCAGGCCGTCGGCGTTGATCTTGTCCCAGTCGTCGGTGGTGCGGTGATAGTCCTCGTGGAGATCGGTAAAGATGTGGAGTACCGGCCGACCGGCTCCGTAGAAGGAAGATTGGTCGCTGGGGCCGTAGCCATCGCCACGGGACGTTATGACGAAGCCGGCTTGGGTGTTCAGCGAATCGATCAGGCCCTGGAACTCCGACGCTGTGGCCGAGCCGTAGATGATGAGGTGATCGTCCCGCAGGCGGCCAACCATATCGAGGTTGATCATCGCGTAGACGCTGGCGAGCGGGAACGCGGGATTGCGCACGTAGTAGGCGGATCCGAGCAGGCCCTCTTCCTCTCCACTGAATGCAACGAACACGACGGTGCGCGCCGGGGGCTGGACTGCCAGCCTGCGGGCGATGTGGATCAGTGCAGCGGCACCCGAGGCGTTATCGTCTGCTCCGTTGTGCACCTTTCCGGTGCTGTCGGGATCGAGGCTGCCGAAGCCGCCCCGGCCGAGGTGATCGTAGTGCGCCCCCACCAGGATGATTTCATCCCGCAACTTGGGATCCCGGCCCGGCAGCACTCCGATGACGTTCTTCCCGATCACCCCGCCGATTCCGGCGTGAACGGCCGCGGGTGCGTCTCGAGAGACCGTGAAGCTCTGGAACCAGCCACCGGGGGAGGGAATCAGCCCAACTTTCTTGAACCGGCGCGCGAGATAAGCCGCCGCGGTGTCGGCGCCGGGCGAACCAATCATCCGGCCCTCGAGCTTGTCATCGCTCAGATACCGGACGTCATTGAGCAGCGAGATGGCATCGGCGGTAGACTGGGCCGCGAGCGGACCGGTCACGGCCACCCAAATCAGGACCGCCGCGGCGAAGAACTTGGCCCGCGGAGTCAATTGCACGGCGATGGGCATAGGGGGGAAAAGGTAAAGTGTTCCCCGCCGAGCTTGAAGTGGAGCCGTGGTTCACTGTGCAGCATCGACGTAAAGCATTGCTGCACCAAGGGCTAGCGAGTATCTTCGAACGTTGCCCACACCCTCAATGACCGATTCCGCAGCGACGCTCTCGGCCCTCGCCAAGGTCGTCTTCCTGCTCCGTGACAAAACGGATGCGCAGGAAGAGCAGCGGGCGGCATTCCGCGCCTTCGCTCAAGGCTTGGGCGGGAGGGATTTGAGCGTCTCCCTGACCGAGCGCGGCTTCCAGGTCGGGGCCGACGAGGTTCCCTTCGGATCGGTTCCCATCGACGCCCTGCACGGGCAACTCGCTGCGATCGGAGTCGGAGGTTTTCGCCTGCCAGCCGGCTTGATGATGCCGGCGCTGCTGACCTTGGTCCGCGCCATATCGGTTCCTCCCGGCACCTACGGTTCTTTCGATCACCTGATAGCGAGACTCGACGCGGCCGGCTCCGGAGCGGTGCAGGTCTCTCCGATCGATCCGGAACTTGCCAAGAAGCCGCGACCCGATTCCAATGCCAAGAAGGAGGAGGGTGCGCTCGACGACCTGGGGCCCGATGCCCTGAGCGAGTCGCAGGTTGGCCTGATGCATTTCGCCACCCTGGAGCTTCACACCGTGAATCCGCTTCAAGACACGATGACTCGGCTGGAATCAGAAAAATCGTCGAAGGGGACGAGCGATCTTCTCAATGAGCTGGTGGCTTCGGCGGAGCTTGCGGCGCGTGAAAAGGAATGGCCAGCCCTTCTGCGAGCGGCCCATGCTTTGATCGAGCTGGAGGCCAAGGGCGGGGAGGCCACTGAACACCGGGGGTACGGCATCGCACTCCGGCGCATGCTTCCTCGCTCGGCGCTGGAACGTCTGGCGAGGCTTGTGGCCAGCGCGCCTCATCGCGCCGAAGCGGTGGTGGTGATGCGCCGGATGGGGGCCGACGCCACCGAGGTTCTCCTGCACGAAATGGCCACTGCCGAGGACGCCACGGACCGTCGTGCCTATTTCAACGCCCTTAAGGAGATGACTGAGGGCACCAACCTCCTGGTTCACATGCTGAGTCACGACGATTGGTTCGTCGTGCGCAATGTGGCCGATCTGGCGGGGGAGCTGAGAATCGAGAATGCGGTTCCCCAACTGGCAAAGCAGGTTGACCATGCCGATGAACGAGTCCGGAAGGCGGTGGCGGGAGCCCTCGCGAAGATCGGAGGGAACGCCGCCGCGGAGGCGCTCCGGCATGCCTTGAAAGACTCATCGGCCGGTGTGCGGCTGCAGGCGGTGTCCAACCTCGACGGCAGGAAGACCCAGGGGCTCGCGATGAGCCTGGCGATAGCAGCGGAGGACGAATCGAAGCCTGACATTCAGCGGGAGATGTACCTCGCCCTCGGGCGGATTGGCTCCAAAGACGCGATCAACGCGCTGCAGAAGGCGGCAGAGCCGAGCCGGCGCCTCTTCAAGCGCAAGTCCACCGCATCACGGCTCGCCGCGATCGAAGGGTTGCATCTCGCCGGCCCATCGGCTGCCAACGCGATAAAAGGATTTCTGCAGGACCAGGATCCCGAAGTCAGAGCGGCTGCCGAGAAGGCCCTTTCAACGATGTGGGCGTAACCCTCCCTTAGCGGGGAATAAGGTCGGTGGACGGCCCGATTCTCCGAGCCACACCTGCCAGGACCCGCGCCGCGCGCTCCAGATCATCCAGAGAAACCATCTCGTTCGGGCTGTGCATGTAGCGCAGGGGGACCGACACCAGTGCAGTTGCCACTCCCCGATGGGCGGTGAAGATCGAGTCGGCGTCGGTTCTGGTTTCGCGCGGTGCTGCCTCGAGGGTGTAGGAAATCCCTTCGGCTTCCGCTTCGGCCATGAGCAAATCCAGGAGGACCGGATTCACCGAGGCTCCGCGGGTGAAGACCACACCGCCCCCCAGTCGATAGTCTCCGTGTTTTCGTTTGTCCAATCCCGGATAATCGGTTGCGTGGGTCACGTCGACCACGAGAGCAACGTCGGCCTGTAGTCCGGTCGCTGAAGTTCGCGCCCCTCCTCCGGTATACGCAATTTCCTCTCGAGTGGTCGCCACGGCCGTAACCGATGCTATCGGACGCTTTACCGAGAGAAGTCGCAGCGCCTCGAGGACGACGAAGGCACCCACCCGATTATCGAGCGAGCGGCTGACGATCCGGCCGTTGGGGAACTCTTCTACCCTCGAGGCGAGAACGCCGGGATCTCCGACGCGCACGCGGGCCTGCGCCTCGGCGCGACTCGAAGCTCCGATGTCGATCCACAGGTTTTCGGGTTTGGAGACTTTGTCCCGGTCGTCCTTTTCCATGAGGTGAATGGCGCGCTTCCCGATGACACCGGGCACCGGACTGTCGCGACCGAGCAGGAAGACCCGCTGTCCCACGAAGACCTGATGATCCCACCCGCCGATCCCATCGAAGCTCAGATACCCATCGTCGTCGATGTAGGTCACCATGACCCCGATCTCGTCGATGTGGCCGGCGAGCATTATTCGGGGGGACGCGTCGGGGTTGATCATCGCGAAGGAATTGCCGCTGACGTCGGCGCTCACCCGATCGGCGAAGCGCTCGGCTTCAGCGCGCCAGATGCGGGAGGGCAGTGCTTCAAAGGAGGAAGGCCCTGGGCTGTCGAGCAGGGTCTTGAGGAAGGTGAATTGGTGCTGATCCATCGAGGCTCTACCTCACTCAGTGGAAGGTCGGGCGGCTAATCTGGTATGGCTTGGGGGTTTGTCTAGCCGGGTGGTGGGGTAGGAGCTGGCTAATCCTGACGGCTCTGAGCTGCCCGACTGTCGTGAAAACAGTCAGTTAGTATTCGAGCGCTAATCGGTATGTGCCCGTAATCACAATAATATCAGAAGGTTGATAAATTGCTTAACGAATTTGTTAGACTCAGTGTACTGTATTTAACATTGACATGTAACACGGGCACGAGCATCATTACGTCGCTCCCAGGGGCGGTGGTGGTGGACGGGAAAACGGCTGGGCTGCCCACGTACACTCTGGATCGGTCCATGACGTTTATCCGTCACGTCGGGCTCCTCGCCCGCGCGGCCTCGCTCTCGCTCCTTGCCTGTTCCGCTCCGGCCAAGTCCGCCGGCCTCGATCCGGCCGAGCTCACCTCTATCGAAGTCACACCTGACAGCATCGGCATGTCGCCGAATGCCACTCAGGTGTTTGCCGCACAAGGCTTCTGGAGCGACGGCACGCATCACGCGGTGCCAGTGACCTGGACGGTCTCCGGCGGCTCGATTGCGGGCAATGGCGCATACACCGCGTCAGCGACGCCGGGTACGTACGTGGTCCGCGCCGTCTTTCAGGGTGGTGGTTTCGGCGACTCGGCCGTGGTAACGGTCGATGCTGGTTCTCCTCCTCCTCCCCCGCCGCCGCCCCAGCTGATCTCCCTCGATGTGACGCCGGCCAGTCTGACTCTCGATCCCGGTGAGAACCACACCTTCGTCGCTCAGGGACAGTGGTCGGACGCGGTCTCTCGTCCGGTGAGTGTGATGTGGAGTTCGACGGGCGGCACTGTGTCGACCGGCGGCGTCTATACTGCGGGTCCCACTGCCGGCAGCTTCGTGGTACGCGCGATTGCCTCGGGCACTGCGATCGGAGATTCGGCGGCGGTGGTTATTCGCGACACCACTTCAGCGCCGCCCCCTCCTCCTCCGCCCCCTCCGCCGCCGCCGACCACACTCGTGCAGGAGGGATTTGAGGACACCGGCTTTGCGGCGCGGGGCTGGTACGACAACACCAACCTCACGATCACCGCGGCCGAGCACCGGCCGGGTGGCACCAAGTCTCTCGAAGCGAAGTTCAACCAGGGGGCGTCGACGCCGACCTTTGGCAACTCGATGCGGATTCGGTTTACGCCCACCGAAGCCGTGTACCTCAGCTACTGGGTTAAGTACAGCGCCAATTGGGTAGGCTCTGGGGTGAACTATCACCCCCATGAATTCCAGTTCGTGACCACCGAGGATGGCCAGTATATCGGACCCTCGGCCACCCATCTCACGACCTATGTCGAGCACAACTACCAGAACGGCGGGATTCCCCTTCTGGCGATGCAGGACGCCTTGAATATCGACGCCACGAGAGTACACCAGGACCTGTCACAGATCACTGAAAGTCGCGCGGCGGCGGGATGCAACGGGGACACGGATGGCTACGCGACAGACTGCTATCAGGCAGGCACCCAGTGGCGGAATGACAAACACTGGAAAGCCGCCCAGCCCGCTTTCAAGCCGGTGCCGGGGCCAGGATACAAGAACGACTGGCATCACGTCGAGGCCTATTTCCAGCTCAATACGATTCAGGGCGGGAAGGGGCAGACCAACGGCATCGCCCAGTACTGGTTCGATGGGCAACTCGTGATCGACCACCAGGATGTGCTGTTCCGTACCGGGATCCACTCGACCATGAAGTTCAATCAGTTCCTGATCGCGCCGTACATCGGGGTCGGTTCTCCGGTCACCCAAACCATGTGGGTGGATGACCTGGTCATCCAGAGCGCGCGCCCGTAGGAGCGTAGCGACGTAGTCCATCCATCTCCTGTCCCTGGAGGGCGGCGCGAATTCGTAGCGTGCCGTCCACCACCCGGGGACCGGGCCTCGAGGTGTAGCTGTTTCCATCAAGCACCCAGGTCTCGGTGTCGCCTAACAACCTGGCCGCCACGGGATCCTGCACCTCCGCCAACTCTTTTTCTGACCGTTCGACGCCAAAGCCGCAGAGCATCACCAGCAGCAGATCGGGTTTGAGCGCGACTGCCTCTGTCCACCCTCGACGAGTGGAACGGACGCCCGGTTTGGCTCCCACGTCCTCTCCGCCAGCGGCATGAACCAGCTCCGGTACCCAATGTCCCGCGAAATAGAGCGGGTCCAGCCATTCGATGCAGAGAACGCGGCGCCTGGGTCGATGCGGCGTGTCGTCGATCGTTCGCAATCTCATTTCGAGACTTCGAACCACATCGCCAGCGGCCTCCTCAATTCCCAGCGCGCGTCCAACCGTCCGGATGTCCTCCAGAATTCCGTCGAGATCGCGAGCTCTGAGCGGAACAACCTCCGGTGGTGAGGATATCCTATCCGCCAGCCGGTAGACTTCACCGTCGGCGACGGCGCAGACCTCGCACAGATCCTGGGTCAGAATCAGGTCGGGAGCGAGGGTCTCCAGCACGGACGCTTCGAGCGCAATGACCGGCTTCCCTGCGGCCTGAATCTCACGAACCTGGGCCTCGATCCGAGAGCTGGAGAGGGAAGAATCCACCGGGGTCCGAGTGACTTTCGGTAAGTGAAGAATCGATGCCGGGTAATCACACTCGTGGCTGACGCCGACCAGTCGAGCCTCGCATCCGAGTGCCGCGACGATCTCGGTCCCCGCCGGCAGCAATGAGACGATGCGCATCAGCCCTCGATCAGCCGTGCGGGAGAATTGAGCAGAAGCATCACCAGTCCGACCCCCGTCACCAGCAGTGGCACGATCGTGCCCAGGGTGAGATACATCGCGGCTCCAAACAGGGCGGGCCCTTCAAAGAGACTCCACACCATGAGGGCGCGAGAGAGATTGACCCGCCACCATTCATCCTCGGTCTCCGCCGTCTTGCGCTGGGGAATTCGAGTCCGGATGATGAGCCCTCCGGCGAAGAGCACCGCTGCGAGCGCAAATGGAGTGTAGAGCAGAATCGGTTGATCCACCGGGGTCTGACGGGGGAGCAACGCCAAGGCCACGCCGGCAAAAAACAGTGGCCCCGCCAGCAGGCCGAAGTAGAGGACCCGGGCGATGCGGGCGGGCGTGGGTTCGGCCAGTGGCATGGTACCTCCGAAGGGGAACGCCTAAACTACCACCCATGCATCTAGCCCGCCGAACCATCGGGTTCCGCGAGTCGGTGATTCGCGGCATGACCCGTCTGGCCAATCAGCACGGAGCCATCAATCTGGCTCAGGGGTTTCCCGACTTCCCGGCGCCCGAGGTCTTGAAGGAAGCCGCGGCTCGCGCCATCCGGGACAACGTGAACCAGTATGCCATCACCTGGGGAGCCAAACGGCTCCGGGAAGCCGTCGCGAAGAAGTACAGCGATTGGTACGGGCTCCCGGTGAATCCGGAAGCGGAACTCACCGTCACCTGTGGAGCCACCGAAGCCATGGCGGCCACCCTCATGGCGATCGTGGATCCCGGTGACGAGGTCATCGTCTTCGAGCCTTTCTATGAGAACTACGGGCCGGACGCGATTCTCTGCGATGCGCGACCGGTCTTTGTCAGTCAAGCGCCGGGTCAGGCGCTCGACCTCGAACAGTTGGCCGCGGCGTTCACCGAACGAACCCGTGCCATCGTGGTCAACACCCCGGCCAACCCCACGGGCCGAGTACTCACGCTGGGCGAGCTCGAGGGCATCGCGCGACTCTGCGAACGCTACAACGCGTGGGCGGTGACCGACGAGATCTACGAGCACATTCTCTACGAAGGCAAACACATTCCGCTCGCCACCCTCCCGGGGATGCGGGAACGCACGGTCACAATCAGCGGGGCATCCAAGACCTTCAGCATCACCGGCTGGCGGATCGGGACCATCATGGCGCCCGCAGGGGTGACGGATGCGATCCGGAAGGTTCACGATTTCCTCACGGTCGGCGCGCCGGCGCCTCTCCAGGAAGCGCTGGCGGTTGCGATGGAGACGCTGGGTCGAGAGTACTACGAAAGTCTCGCGGGCGATTATCGCCGCAGGAGAGACCTGCTGTGGAACGGCTTGAACAATGCCGGGTTCAAATCCGCTCGTCCCGAGGGTGCGTACTACATCCTGTGTGACTTCTCGGGCATGTCGGAGTTGAATGACACGGATTTCGCCCGGCACCTGGTGACTGAACGCGGTGTTGCCAGCGTGCCGGGATCCAGTTTCTTCAGCCGTCCGGAGCTTGGGCGGCACCTCGTGCGGTTCGCCTTCTGTAAGACTGACGTCGTGCTAACTGAAGCGGTTCGGCGGCTCGGTTCCTAAAACACGTATTGAGCAGCTCCGTAAACGGACCTTGGCTGGCCTGGCGAAACGAACCCTCCGGCTCTGAGCTCCGGATAGGCATCGTCCAGGACATTTCGGATGCCTATGGTCAGCAACGCGTGGCCGAAACGCACTCCCCCACTCAAATGCAGCAAGGCGTACGTCGTCAGCTCCACTCCGGGCTCGTCGAACGGCGTGTACGGACCCACTAGGTTCGAGCTCAGTCTGAGGTTCCAGAAGGAGCTCAGGGGCGCCACGGCGACGGCGAAGGAGCCGACGAAACGTGCCGTATTGAAGATCCGGGCTCCCGAGAGAGTGTCTCCATCCTCGGTGATCAGGTTCTGGTATTTGGCGTCCACGGCGGTGAAATCTCCCGTCACACTGAGAGCGGGGGTCACCTGGGCTTGAAGTCCCAACTCGATGCCCTTCCGCCGGCTCGTCCCTCCGCTTGTCGAGGTCAGCGTGAGGGGATCGAAGGTCTGTTCGTTGCTCACGTCCACCTGAAAGAGTGCGGCACTCGCGGTGACCTGCTTGAGGTCGACTTTCACGCCACCTTCGTAGGCCCACTCTGTGATAAACGGGACGCTGGGGTCCTCGATCACTCCGTCGGTCCTGCGATAGCCTCGCGACACGTTCGCGTACACCCCGCCGAAACCCGGTATGCGATACAGGGCGCCGAACTTGGGGACAAACACCCCTTTGGTGTCACTCTCGGAGCTCCCGCCGTCCGGAGTGGATGTGGTGGCCTGCGCCTCATAGCGGCCGCCGACGGTGAGCGACAACCGGGGGACCGCTTCATAGGTCGACTCGAGGAATACCGCCCCCGACCCCTGATGGGCGGTGACCAGTATCTGGCTTGAGTCCCGGGACCGGGAAGTCGTGAAGTAGTTCTCGTAATGGGAGTGATCCCATCGGCCTTCCACCCCAACGGTGAGCTCACCACGGGGGAGAGTCCAGGTAAGAGCCGAGGTGGCCCCAAAGCCGTACCGGTGATCTTCCTCTTCTAACTGACTGCCGCTCCCCTCCGTGGCACCGCCTTCCGGTGGCGTTGTCAGGAACAGCTGCCACCGGCCCTGGGTGGCATACACAGTACTGCGCCAGATCGAGGATGAGCCGGTGAGGACCCGCAGGCTCACACGCTCCTGGCCGTGGTGTTTGAATCCACCATCGGTCGGATTGGCGACCTGATCGAAGTTTCCAGCCTGATAGTCCTGCGCGGTGATAAATCCCGGGGAGTTCCATCCAGCGGCGTAAAGCTCGACGCCCGCGTCGAGGCTGGTGCTTTCCGAAAGGTCGTGTACCAGTCGGGCGTGACCTTGACCCAGGTTGTAGTCGCTGTTGGGACGCCAGCCATTCTCTGTCACGCCGCGGATCCCGAAGACTGCCCCTGTCCGATCCTTATCCACGCCGGTCAAAGCTGAGGCTTCGACGTGACCATAGGACCCTCCTTTAACAGACAGGTCCGATCCCTGCATCCGTTCCAGGGTCCGAATATTGACTGTCCCCGCCAAAGCGAAATTGCCGTAGAGGGCGCTGGTGGGACCTTTGTACACGTCCATCTGCCGAACCGACTGGGGCATCAAGAGGCTCCAGTCATTGTATCCCTCGGCGTGACCATTCACCGGTTCGTTGATCGGCACGCCGTCGATCCAAAGGGCCATATCCGTGGAGTGGTCAGAACTGAAGCCGCGGATGGCCAGGTCCGATGCGAAACCGGGACCTTGGCCCTGGTCATGCGCTTCTACGCCGGCGGTCTGGCGGAGGAGGTCCACCGTGTTTATTGCCGGGGTCTGGGCGATCACTGCCGGCGTGACCGTGACGCTCCCCAGTGGGACATCGCGCCTGGCCGGAGCGGCCGTCACCGTGATTTCCTGCAGTTCACGCGGATGAGTCGTGTCAGCCTTGGCCCGAGCGGAATCGGCCTTCGTGGTGTCGGTGGGCTGTTGTGCCCGCAGCAACGCCGGTCCCAGCACAAGGGCCAGGACCACAATGCGAATGTGCATGTGCGCTCCTGTTATGAAGAACGAGATGTTCAGGCGATCTCAGATCTCGACAGGAACGGCGGGAGGGCCTTGTGCGAAGGGAAGGAGATGCGCTACTGGCGCTGTGACAACGAGCCCGGTATCCGAGACTGTGGACACCGGAACAAGAGTGAGCAAGACTGTGGGCAGTTGGGCCGGGGGCGAAACGACGGGGGCGGCTTCGCAGGTGCTGGAACACAGATCACAGCAGTTCGCGGGAGGGGTCTTGCCGGGAGCGTGACCATGATGGTGATGATGACCGCCGGTGACGTTTTCGGCGGCAGCCACCAGTGCCATCGATGACGGGCCGACCGCAGCTCCTAAGACCAGAAGTGCGGCGAATACGTATGCCAGGCAGCTTTGCCGACGGCGCGCCATGGGCCGATGTATAGCGCCGGGCCTTCGGGGCGTCAAGCAAATTCAGGAACAAGCCCCGAACCGCGGCTACTGTCGCGGACAAGGCCTCCGAGCTCACACGTCGCAAATTGATCGACCACGTTGCTTGAATAGGCGGTCGACCGTATTGTTCCCCGGGGTATGAAGCGCCTTCGCGATGTCCTTTCCGCTGCCACCGCACTATTGCAGGTGGTTCTGCTGCTTGGCGTCCAACTCACGGACGGAGTGGGGGTTCATCGCTGCCCGGCGCACGATGGACCGGCTGCCAATCTGGCGGTTCAGGCCGCCATGCATGAACACGGATCGCACGGAGGCCACGGCTCGCCTAATGGCGAACACCATGTCTGCACCTGCCTCGGTTCGTGTCATGCGCCGATGCCCGCGGCGCTGCCGGCTTCCGGGCAGGCCAGGATCGCATTCAACTCGACCACAGTCTCTGCAGGCTTTAGCGCTGTCTCCCATCTCTTCCAGCATCCCGAGCACATCCTTCCGTACGCCGTGGGTCCTCCGCCGCTCGCCTGATCCCAGTTAGCCAGTACTAAAGCGTCCATTCTGGGACGCACGCGCTCTCCGATCGTCACGCGATCGTGGAGGCGCGTCGGTTCTCGTGAGGAACGGCGAACAACATGTGGCAAGACCTCTCTAAGCGTGCGGCGGTCGTCGCGGCGCTTGCGGGCATCGCGGCGTTCAGGCCGGTTGCGGCGCAGGAGCCGGCTGACACGACGAAGCAGGCCGCTGACACCAGCAGGAAACAGCCAGTCGTGCTCGAGCCGCTCGAGGTCACTGCGGCGCGGGAGCACGCGGCTCCTCCTCCGGTTGCGACGATCAATCTCACTGGAGCGGTCCTGGAGCACACGCCGAGCGAAAACCCGTACGACATGTTCCGCCGGGCTGCCGCCGTCGAAGTGCATGAGCAGGGGCAGGGACCGGGGTTCGCCTCGGACGTGGTGGTGCGCGGGTTTACTTCGGATCACTCGGGTGATGTGCTGCTGGTGGTAGACGGCGTGCCGGTGAACCTCCCGATCAATGGTCACGGGGAAGGTTACTCGGACTGGAATTCACTGCAGTCCGAGGCGGTGAGCTCGCTCCGTCTGATTCATGGTCCAGCCAGCCCGCTTTACGGTGACTTCGCTCTGGCGGGGGTCGTTGAGGCATTCACCGCTGCCGACGCCGACGGCACTTCCATGGCAGTCGCGGGCTCGAGCTACGGTGACGTTGGAGGCTGGTTGCGCACCGGGCGGCGAGAGGAGACCGGCGGTACCATGCTGGCGGTCTCGGGCGAACGCTCCGAGGGCTGGCGCGACAACAGCCAATACTGGCTGGTGAATACCCTGTTGCGCGGCTGGAAACGCGCCGGTTCCGCGGGGCGCATCGAGGGCGGGTTTGGAGTCTATGCGACGAGCTGGAACTCTCCCGGCTTCGTCTCAGTGGCCGACTACAATGCCGACCATCTCACCCAGGCTACCGACCCGACCGACGGCGGTGACGCACTCCGGATTGTGGCTCACGGACGTTACGCTACGCCCCTGGGGACTCGCACTGCGTTCGAGACCACCGCCTGGGCCTTCAGTTCGCGCTGGAATCTCTATCTCAACATTCCGGAAACCGGCCAAGCAGTGCAGCAAACCGGCGAGAAGGACCGGCGGCTCGCTACCGGGGCACAGTCCTCCATCGTGTGGACCCCGAAGGCAGGCGAATTCACCTTCGGCGTCGCTGGCCGGATCGATGGCGCCGACTACAAGAGGGATCACACTGTCGGGCGAGTTCCGGTCGATGCGGAGGACAACGTCGATGCCAGTTACGCCTCGGGTTCTTCCTTCGCGCGGTACCGGCGGACGTTCGGAACCAGGTTCGGAGTTGATGTCGGCGCCCGACTGGACGTACTGCACTACGGAAGTCGGGACTGGATCGCTGGCGGCGCCTTCAACGAACACACGCTTGCCATCGTCAGCCCCAAGGCCGGCGTGCGGTACCTGGTGGGAGAGAATACCTCGCTGCTCGCCTCACTGAGCCATGGTTTCCGTGGCGCGCCCGGTGTCATCGAAGATGTAGGTCGAGCTCCGCTGCAAGCCTGGGCCAGCGAGGTCGGCGT
>DATBGE010000206.1:0-6342 GCA_036558125.1 Gemmatimonadales bacterium
GGATCGCACTTGGCCGGGTCGTAATTGGGGTTCTGGTCCGCCTCGGCTTGCGGCACCGGGAAATTGACCCCGGTCCCGTAATTTCCTCCGCGGATGTAGCTCCCCACCGGGAAGACACTGTTCACATTGCGCCCATACTGGGTTACCAGGCGGCGCAGGTCTCCCAGTCGGTGGCCGGTGGCATACATCCAGTACGCACGCTCGGAGAACAGAGTGTCCACTGCATCTGTGACACCGGCGGGTGTGCCGAGGGTCGGAAGCGCCGGGGTAATGGCGTTGTCCCTGAGGTCCTGAAGGATGGTCATCATCCCGGGAATGTCGCTGGCGTTGAGGCGGTCTTCGGCTTCGATCAGTCGGGCCTCGATTCCATCCGCCACGACGATCGAGGTCGCTTCGTCGGGATATTTCAGAACGTCGAACTGCGGTGTCGTCTGATCCAGTCCCGTCGTCCCGGTATCGAAGAAAGGAACCCGCGCGTCGTTGTTGGTCCGGAAGGGTAAGCCGTTGCCGCCCTCCACGTCCGACATGCTGATGGTCCCACCGGTGCCGTAGATGAAGATGGCATTGGCCAGGTCGAGCGGACTCGCTGAATGCTCGGAGAGGTATTGGAAGTCCGTCGGGACGCCGGCTACCGCAGCAGCTGCCCCGGCATAGTCACCCTTGTTCAGGAGGGCGCGCGCCCTTCCGACTGATGCGAGGTACTCGATGTTGGGATCGACGGAGATCGCGGGCCGGCTGAGCGCGGAATCGAATCGGGCGATGGCCGTGTCCAGGCTCTGTTGGGTATCGAGTTGCGGCCCGAAGACCGGTTGGTCGTTGACGGTCGAGCTGTAGGTCACACCCGAACAGAAATCCTCGGCGAAATAGACGTAGGTAAAGCCGGCCAGGCTCAGCATCTCAGGAATTCCGGCGTTGTTGTCCGGGTCCACCGCGAAGGTTTCCAATGCTGTCGCGGCTCCCTCGCTGAGGGTCCGGGCCCGGTGCAGTCGGAAGAACACGTCGTCAAGGCTCGAGTTGAGCGGCGCTATCACCCTCTGGTCGAACTCCACCGTCGAGGGGATGAATCCAGAGTGCATGAACTCATCGGCCATGTCCCCGGTGAGCAGGACCAGGCCCTCGGTGTCGAACTGGCTGCCATCCCCGTCCTTCACGAAGCCGAAGTCGTGGATCGCACCGACCCGGAGTGCCTCGGCACCTTCCGGCGTTTCCAGTCCCCCCGGCTCGATGATGTCGGGCTGGTTGGTGTCGAGCAGGCCGCAGCCGGGTCCCAGAATGAGAGACGACGCGACCAGGAGACTTTGTGCGATGATTCGCCGCGCAGCGCGCGCTCCGAGCCAGGAGGCGGCCGGCATGGAAATGATCCTCATTGACATGTCGTTTCCGCCTAGAAGCTGAGGTTGACCCGCGCGGTCCAGTAGGTGACCTGGGGCTGCGATTCGAAGTCGCTGGCGCCGAAATTATCCTGTCCGAAGGCGTTGACCTCAGGATCCACTCCCGAGTAGTCGGTGATGGTCCAGAGGTTACGCCCGGCCAGGGTCAGGCTGGCCGTCGAGGCGCCCATGCTGCGCGCCCACCGGAGCGGGGCGTAGAACGTGAGCGAAAGCTCCCGCAGCTTGATGAACCATCCCGGCTCATCGAAGATCACGTTGCTGGAGAAGCCGGAGAAGGCAGCCTGCGCCAGCGCCTGCTCCCGAAGAGGCGCCTTCCGGTCCACCAGGCCGCGACAGTTGCCGACGTAGCAGCGGTAATTCTCGATCGAGTTGTCGATCCGATGGCCGCCACGATAGTCGAACTGCGCTCCCAGCCGAACCCGCTGGTTGAAGAACCCCATGCTGCTGTTCATCGAAGCTTCCTGGGTCGGCAGGGCGGGCCCCTTGTAGTGGAGCTGGTTGCCGACAGTCACCTCGCTGGCATCGATGATTCCGTCGCTGTTGGCGTCGTTGTAGCTCACGTCAACGCCCCAGAACCCACCAGCGGGGTATCCCTCGACCTGGCGCTGGTAGAAGCTGCCGGGCGCGTAGAACGGCGGCACGCCCAGCTCGACGATCGTGTTGTGGGTGAGGGAGCCGCTCACCGCCAGATCCCACACGAAATCGCGCTTCTCGAACACCCGCGCATCAACGGCCAGCTCGGCACCGTAGTTACGGATCTTGCCCAGGTTGAAGAACTGGCTCACCACCTGGCCGGCCGAGGGGATCACCGGCTTCAGGATCAGGGCGTCCTTGGTCTCCTTGTTGTAGTAGGTGAACTCGACCGAGACCCGGTCGTTGGCCATGGCGGCGTCGAAGCCCAGCTCGAGCTCACGGGACCGTTCCGGCTTGAGGTCGGGATTACCGAGTCCCCCGGGTGTCACACCGAAGAGACCCTGTCCGTTCTTCTTGCCGGTGACCGGTGAGAAGAATCGAAGCGCATCGGTAGTTCCGGGCTGCTGCCCCGAAGCGCCGAAGGCGCCGCGGAGACGGAAGGTGTTGAAGAATCCCTTGTTCCAGAACGGCTCCTCGGAGATCAGCCAGGAGGCGCTGGCCTTGGGATACGCTGTCGCGTCGAAGTTCTTGCCGAAGGCGCTGTTGTCATCGAAGCGAACCGCGCCGGTGAGGAAGAGCCGCTCCTTCAGCGCGATCTCCTCTTCGATGTAGGTACCGAGCGACCGGGATTCGGTCGTCTGGCTGCTGGCCTCGATCGAGGCCGCGCCGGTGATGGTCTCCGAGCCGGGCACCAGGCCACGGCCCGTGGCCAAGGTCCCGGTTGAAAGGTCCCGGAACCACTGCCCGCCGACCGAGGTCTTGGAGCCAACGGTGGGCGACAGCTTGAACCGGGCCGCGGCGGCGAGATCCACCGACGACTGAGCAATCTGGAACCGGTTATCCGACCGGATTCCGTCGTTGTTCTGATCCTGGGGTGCGACCCGCCCAGTCGGGAAGAACTGAATGTCCCTTCGATTGGCAACGTCGTAACCGACCGTGGCCCGGGTGGTGAGCCAGGCGTTGGGCCGCCAGTTGTAGGTCATGCCGGCGGTGAAGCGCTCCAGCCCCTGGGTCGCCAGCTCGGCGAAAAGCTGGGCCGGGGTGTAGTACCAGCCATCCATCACGGTCGGAGGGTTGGTCGAGGTCTCGGCACTGCCGGTAATGGTCAGCACGCTGTTGTCGTTCTCGACGAACCGGGTATCGCTCGAGATATATCCGATCGAGGCGCTCAGGTCGGAATTGCGGGAGACGTTGGCGCCGAGGTTGGTCCGGATGCTCCACCGTTCCAGGGTATTGGGACGGATCTGGTTATCGGGGACCGTCCCCACCGCGTTACGGACCGAGTCCTCCTCGATCGTCGGGAGCCGGAAGACGCCGTCTTCGTTCTCGTATCCGGCCGAGATGAAGTAGGTCGCGAACTCATTGCCACCCGACACGCTGGCCCCGTATTGCTGGCGCAACCCGGTCTTGAGCGGGCGGGTGCTGGAATTCTCCAGCGGGGAATACTTGAGAACCGAAGTCTGAGTGCACAGCCCCTCGAACTGGTATTCCAGCAGGCAGAAGTAGTCGTAGTCCGCGCCGGTTGCGGCCGTCGTGTCGCGCCCGAAGAAATTGAGCGGATAGGTATTGTTGTCGGTGACTCCGCCCGCCTCGGCGAAGAAGTTCCATTTGGGCCGGCCCGGATTGCCCTTCTTGGTAGTAATCCTCACCACCCCGTTCGAGGCCTGAATGCCGTAGAGGGTGGCCGCGGCTGGCCCCTTTACGATTTCGATGGACTCGATGTCGTCCGGATTGAGATCGTTGAGCCGGGAGGGCCCGTTGGTGCGGGGGTCGCCGACGCCGAAGCCGCCGATATCGAGCGTGCTGGATGAAGCGGAGCTCTCCATCCGGATTCCGTCGATGTAGTACAACGGCTCGTTGGAGAGGGAGATGCTGTTGGATCCCCGGATCCTGATCCTGGTACCCGTGCCGGTGGTGCCGGCGCTCTTTAACACCTGCACACCAGCCGCGCGGCCCGAAATCAGGTCGGCCATCTGGGTGATCGGCTGCTCTGCCGCGACCGAGGCAACGTCGATGGTCGAGACGGCGTTGGCCACCTCGAGCTTCCGTTGCTGCCCCGTCGCCGTGGTGACGATTTCATCGAGCTGGACCGGGGCGGCGGTAAGCGCGAAGTCCAGAGCGCCGGTCTCGTCCTGGCCGATCGTCACCGTCTGGACCAGCGGCGAATACCCGATACGAAGCGCCCGGACCTGGTAGGTCCCGGCCGGAATGCTCCGGAAGTTGTACTTGCCTTCGTTGTTGGTGGTTTCGATCAGGCTGGTGCCTGTCACCAGGAGTCGCGCGTTTTCAAGCGGCGCGTTGGTGGCCTTGTCGGTGACTGTTCCGCTCAGCCTGCCATTCTGCGCCCACACGGTCACTGCTTCCGTCATCAACAGGATGGCTGCCGCCGCCAGCGGCAAGCCCCGGCGCACAATTGCAAGGGTCATAACGTCGCCCTCTGTCGAAGGAATAGAACGCGGATTTCCTAATGTGTGGGGACTTTTCGACCTTGTCTAGTCAGTGCTGGCTGTTACGAATCAAAACGGCTTCGCCCGTTGCCGGGGGAAGCCGTTCATCCCATCCAGGATTCAATTCGTCCCTGACTAATACCGACGATCTCGATGCAGGCGCTTGGAAAAAATGACTTGATCATCGCCGAGGGCGTAGAAGTCCCGGACCACGGCCGCGGTCTGATAGCCGCGGGCCCGGTAGAAGGCGCGGGTGGGTGCGTAATCGGGGCGGCCAGAGGTGTCGATGACGATGAGCCGGGCTTTGTCGCTGAGCCGAGTCTCCATCTCCTCGAGCAGCGCAGTTCCGACACCCTGGCCGTGCATTTCCGGATCCACCGCCATCCAATAGAGGTCCCAGGTCGCGACGGTACATGGTGTGGCACCCCAGCAGATCCACCCAACTACCCGGCCATCGACCTCGGCGCCTAGTGCGTAATAGGGGCGGTCGAGGCGGTCAGTGCTGTCGGTCATGTCCGACCTGTCCGCCCCGTCGGCGGCGACCGCCTCTCGCACGACCTCTTCCGCGATGACGATCTCCTCATCACGAAACACACCGGTGCTGCGGGTCAACTCGACGACCCGGGCGACGTCTGCGTCCGCTAGCTCCCGGAGATTGACCCGGGTCAGCGTGGTCATGTGGGGGTGCCGCTGGCGAGGGCTGCGGCTGCCTGACGGGAGCTGGAGCGGTTGAGCGCTTCTTCGACAATCCGGGCGATGAGCTCTTCGTATTCCCAGCCATGCGCCTTCGCCATGCGCGAGAGGCCAGCCGAGTCCGAAATGTCCGGATTGGGATTCACTTCGAGGATGTAGGGCTGGCCGTCGGCATCGACTCTCAGGTCCACCCGGCCGTACCCTTCGGCATTGCAGAGGTTTTCCCACGCCAAGCGCGCCACCTGCACCACCCGCTTCGCCATGTCGGCAGAAAGCTCGGCGGGGCACACCGGCGTCGAACCCAGGTCCTCCGGGCTGCCCACGTCCCACTTCGCAGCGTAAGTCAGGATGGGCCAGCTGCCCTCGGGCATGCCGTCGAAGCACAACTCGGCCAGCGGAAGAACCTGGCGGCCCACGAAGCCGACGTTGAATTCACGTCCGGCCACGTACTCCTGAACCAGTACCTCCTCCCACTGCTCGGTCATTTCAGCGAGGCGTTTCTTGAGCGCCTTTTTCGTGGTGCAGACCGAGGCCGAGTCGATCCCGACGCTGGCGTCTTCCGCGGCCGGCTTCACGATGACAGGGAGAGTCAGGTCGGAGGGCAGCCGGTTGCCTTGAGCCAGGTTGAACCGGGGAATCGGCACGCCGCTTCTGGCAAGCACGGTGTTCGCCACGTGCTTCCGGTGACAGAGTGCAACCGGCCAGGGCCGGCATCCGGTGTAGGGGATCCCGGCCAGCTCGAGGGTCCCGACCACGAAGTCTTCGAACCTGGAGATCCCGCCGATCCCCTCGCACAGGTTGAACACGACATCAACCCGGCGAGCTCTGGTCAACCAGCTGAAATCCTGGTGGCGGACGGGGACCGTCGTTACCTCGTAGTTCCGGGCGCGCAGGCAGGTCTGGATCTCGCGAACGCTGTCCATGACGGAGGCAACGTCCTTGGCGTCCCAAGTCTCGTGAGCTCCGTCGTAGAGAATCGCGATCTTCACGCGGCGGCCTCCGCCAGGAGAGAGCGGCCGCTGATCCGCCGCCAGGCGATGTCCGCCACCCTGCGGATCAGATCGTCATAGGACATCCCGGCGGCCCGGGCGGCCTTGGGGAAGCAGGAGTTGTCGCGCGGGTCGGGAAGGATCCCGGGCAACGGATTCAGCTCCACCACATTCGGGATGCCCTGAGCA
>DATBGE010000207.1:0-20855 GCA_036558125.1 Gemmatimonadales bacterium
CCGGCGTGTCACAATCCAAACCTTGATCGGCTCCTGTGATGGCTCCCCAGTGCGGCAGGACTGGGGCGGACCATCCACCCCGGGAGATCGCATCATGCGCACCCGATCACTTCCTCGAATCGTGCTGGTGTCCGTCGTTGCCCTGGCTTGTCATTCCCAGGATTTGACCGACCCCTCCGTAGCGGGCAGCGACCAGACACTGGGAATGAGCACACCGCTTTCTTCCGGTGTTTCCGACCTTCCTGTATTCGATCCTAACGCCTTCCTGCCGGCGGTGACCAATCCGCTCTTTCCTCTCCCCCTCGGACGACGCCTCATCTACCGCGGTTCCGAAGACGACCTCCCGGAAACGGTGGTCACCGATATCGGGGTTGGTCATAAGACCATTCTGGGCGTGCCGGTGACCGTCGTCCTCGATCGGGTCTTCCTCAATGGGGAGCTCAAGGAGAAGACCTTCGATTGGTATGCCCAGGACAAGGAAGGCAATGTCTGGTATTTCGGCGAGGACACCAAGGAGTACGAGAACGGCAAAGTCGTGAGTACCGCCGGGTCGTTCGAGGCCGGGAAGAACGGAGCCAAGGCCGGCATCATCATGCGGGTCCATCCCAAGGTGGGCCAGGTCACGCCGCAGGAGTTCGCCCCGGGGATTGCTGAGGACAAGGCGAAAGTACTCGACCTGAATGCGACGATCACCGTTCCTTACGGCAGGTTCACGCACTGCTTGAAGCAGGAGGAATTCACCCCGCTCGAGCCCGATGCTCTGGAAAACAAGTTCTACTGTCCGGGCGTTGGCATCGTCAAAGAGCTGGATGTGAAAGGCGGGACCGTCAACACCGGACTGAAGACGATCATCAATCCGTAAACATCCTCTGCTTGACGCCTAGAAAGACAAACGGCGCGACGACGGGAAAGTCGTTCCGCCGGGATTCTGTCGTCTGATAGTTGGCGTGCCGACGGGCTATTGGCGCACGAAGACTACTGACTCGCTGGGAGGTTGCCCTTGGGCAGTCCAGGTCCCCTTCAGTTGGTCCGGCGTTTGAAAGGTGGCCGAGTAGGTCGCAGAGCGTCCTGAGGAATAGGTCAGCTTGAGCGCAATCGCTGGGTAGGACAGCAGACCGGTAATGGTGAACGTTCCCTGGGGACGCCCCATCAGGCCAAACTCCTGCCCGTCACCCCTCACCGAGACACCTGCGGTGTCGAGTGAGAAAACGATCGATCCACCGGAGGGGACGGGAAGAGTGCTCCAATTCCCGGCATTGTGAGACGTTGGAGCGGCTGCAGAATCGCAGCTGAAGATCATCCACAGAGCGAGACCGGGTAGGCCAATGAGCCGCGTCATCTGTGCTCCAGGGCGAAGCTGCTACAAAGATACTGTCAGACAACTGCAGCGGACAGAGAGGGATTCGAACCCTCGATACCCTTTTGAGGTATACACGCTCTCCAGGCGTGCGCCTTAAACCACTCGGCCATCTGTCCCGGTGGATCGGGGCGGGCAAATTAGCGGTACGGACGGTGAGGGGTCAACAAGAGGTGTCAGGGATCAGGTGTCAGGTGTCAGGGGCAGGAAAGTGCTGGGCCTGGGTGGCCGAAAGTAGGAATCGACGTCACCGCTTCTCTCCTTTCAACCCCCTGACACCTGACCCCTGACACCTGACACCTCTCCCTCTATACTCCCCCCATCCCACAACCAGAGCCCACCCATGGGTAAGCTGATCTTCGGCGGTCTGCTGTTGCTCATCGCGTTCTCTCTCATGCTTGCTCGCTCCGGCTCCGCGACCGCGGGGCGCCCGGCCGGCAACCTCCTGCGGGTCTTCTCGCTCCTGTTTGCGACTCTGGGTTTGTTCGTTGTGCTCGCGGCTCTGGTGGTCGTGGTGGACCCGGGGCAAGTCGGGGTCAAGCATGCGTTCGGCACCGTCGATCCCCAGCCACTCCTCCCCGGCATTCACCTGGTGACGCCGTGGTCATCCATCGAGCGGTACTCCGCCCGCGAGGAGCAATACCCCGCCGAGGGCGAGCAGGTCGAAACCATCGCCGCCCTCTCCAGCGAGCAGATGGGAATGACCGTGGATGCGGGACTCCGCTGGCAGATCAACCCCCAGGACGCGCCGAAGATCTTCAACGAGATCGGGACCGAGGAACAGATCCATTCGATCGTGCGCAACGCGATCCGTAAAGGCGTGCGGGATGGGATGGTCCGGTTCTCGATCAACGACATTTCCCAGCGAACCAAGATCGCGGAGGCGATGCAGGCCCTGGTCGATTCCGCCCTCATCACCCAGCCACGGGCCGGCGGGGAGCCCTTCAGGATCGCCGAGGTGACTGCCTTCTTCCTGCGGGATCTGCAGCCGCCCGAGCAGGTGGTGCAGGCCATCAATAACAAGATCGCCCAGGAGCAGCAGATCGAGACCGAGCGGCACCGGGTCGAGGTCGCGCGGCTGCAGAGCGACCAGCAGCGCCTGCTGAATCAGACGCTGACGGCCGAGGCCCTGACCAAGCAATATCTCGAGGTGTTGCACGACATGAAGTCGTCGAACAATCTGGTCGTGCTGGTCCCCACCGAGGGTGGGTTACCGCTGCTCGATATCGCCAAGCTGAAGTCGAATCTCAAGCAGTAGGGCATCGAGAGGGGACCAGGGCGGCGGCATCGCCGCCCTCAGTCAACGGCTCACGTCGTAGCAGCGCCGAGCAAGGCTGATCAGCTCGGCAACCTTCCATTCTCCCTGGTCATTCAGCAGCGCGAGCAGCTCCTGCGGCAAGCCTTGGGACCCGACGCGCGCCCCGACAATTCCGCCTGCCATCGCGGCCGTGGTATCGGTGTCACCGCCGGCGGCGATCGCGGTACAGATAACCTCCCAATAGTCGTTGGGAGACCGGAGAAAAGCGTAAAGACTCCAGCAGACGCTGCCGGTTACGTCGGACGACACCCCGCGCCATTCAGGCGAGGAGTCGGCTCCCCCGCGTTCGCGAGGAACCTGGGCTGTGGCCTGCCCGGGATCCATTTCGATCAGATGGGCCACCTTCTCGATTGCCTCAGCCACTCCGGTATCCACCGGACCCGTAAGTCGAGCGAGTTCGGCACAGACTGCGTGAGGGTCGAGCTGGCCGGACCGGGCGGCGATCATGGCAGCCCCGGCAATGGCGACCGCGCCGGCGGCACAGCGGGCATCGTGGTGAGTCACCCGGGCCTGCTCGACCACCGATCGGATGAGCCGTGATGAATCGTGGGCCCAGAGCACGCCCAGCGGTGCCACTCGCATGGCGGCGCCGTTGCCGCAGTAGGGCGCTGGCTCTCCCGCCTGATTCCAGGGGATACCCTGGAGCAGTCGTGATCCAGTCACGGAGGTCCCCGGCCCTGCCCCGATCACCCGATTCATGGCGACCAGCACACTCAGGCGCGATGCGAAGTGAGCGGGATCGGCCTCTCTTCGTTCCGCAATCGAGATGAGCAGTTCACGGGTCAGTTGCGAATCGTCGGTGACTTGACCGAACGGGAACCCGCCGCGGCCGCGATGGCCTGCGCGTCCGGTCCGTAATTCCTGATCGACATAGCGACGCGCGACATCGGGAGGGGCAGCCTCGACTGGGGCTCCGAGCGCGTCGCCCAGACAAAGGCCGAGGAATGATCCGACGAAACGATCGATGGGCTGCATTTCGGAAGGATAGAGTTCGATTCAGCCGCAGACGAACGCAGATAAACGCAAAGGCTTCTGAGAAGAGTGGTCTTACCCGTGTACTGAAAAAGAAACTAGTCTGGTCAACCTTGCCCCAGGCCCGATCGAATAGGGCCCCTTTCTGCGTTCATCTGCGTTTATCTGCGGCCTCAAGCAAGTCTACACGGGGAAAACTGTCATTCATCTTCGAAGACCAAAAACAAACGCGGCGCGGAAAGCCCGGTGAACAATCTCAGGCCCCGCGCCGCGCGGCAATCAGTACTTCAGCAGTGAGTTCCGGTCCAGGTTCCGGATGACCCGGCGCCGTCGTCCCAGGTGCCGCTCGCGTTGTTCCCGTTGATGGTTCCCGTAGCGAGAGCCGGCCCTGTCGGGTTGGCCGGGTTGACGATCGTGATGTCTGTGCCGGCTACTGTCCCGTCCAGAGGAGCGACATTGCCGGAGGAAGTCAGGGCGCTCCCGGAAAGCGACGTCCCATTGACCACAAAGTTCCAGGTCCCGTCCTCGTCACCGTCGAAGGTGCCGCAGAAGGCAATTGCGTTGCCGGCATCCAGAGCGGTAACGAACAATCCCGGACCGTTGGCCCCAGTGTACGTCCCTTCCAACCGGCTGGTGCCATCGAATACCCCGGTGAAAGTGTAGCCACCGCCCGAAAGGTCGAGCTGGTTGGTGGCATCATCGTAGGTTCCGGTGAGCGCCTCGGTGCCAGCCGCGGGGCTCACCAGGGTCAGGGTGCCGGTCACCGTCAGCGACGCCGACGAATTCGTAGTGATCGAGGCCGGCGGCGCCAGTGCGGTTCCCGCGATGTCGAAGGTGAGCGACCCGCTCTCATTGTTGGTCGTACCACCGACCACCGTGCCGACGAACGATGACGTATTACCGCCGCCGCCACCACCACCGTTGTTGTCGTCCGAACTGCATGCTCCGATTCCCACAGCGATGAGACCGGAGAGAGCCATCAACGACCTGATCGACAGTGGTCCAACAAGTGATCCTGAGTGGAGGCGCATCCGGTCATCTCCTAGGTAAAGGGACCTGCGAGAATCCGGTCGGACCTCACCGGGTCCGCCGGGGGAATCAACGCGAACATACCGTACGGCGTAGCCCTCCGTAAGAGTGGTAAGACCGCCACAGGTGATGGGTGGCAACGGTGCTACAGGCAGGCGTTGACCCAGAATATCGGAGGTTTGAAGAAAGCTTCAGGGAGGGGAAAAACACGGACAGGGAGGGATTCGAACCCTCGATACCCTTACGGGTATACCGGTTTTCGAGACCGGCTCCTTCAGCCACTCGGACACCTGTCCTTACGAAGCCACCAGACCACACGCCGACGCCATCAGACATCGGCGTCATGTCGCGCCAGCGACATCTGCCGAGCCGCGGCTTCAGCCACGGTCGAGAATGGGTCCTTCCCACCCACACAGCCGTCCATTGGGTCGGGAAAGCGAGGACGAAAAGTAATGCGGCGTCGCAGGCTGGGAAGCACCAGCTTCATTTGCGTGCGCGAGCCCCTTGACGCCGGCCCCGTGGTCTGCATACCGTGCCTACGGGAGAACTGTGAAGCTTGGCTCGAAGGTCAAGCTGCCTGGTCGGAAGAGACATGGTCTCTTCAGTCGAAGGCGCGGACGCTGGCCCCTATTGGGGTCGCCCGCGCCTTGGTGTTTTTAACCTCTTGGCGCTCGAGCGTTCGTGGAGGTTCTCGTGTTTCGTACCGCGTTGGTGTTTCTGGTTCTGGCGGTTCTAGCGGCGCTGATCGGCTCTGGCAGCCTCGTGGACCCCGCCCCGAGGATGGCTCCTCTGCTCTTCTATTTGTTCTTGGCCGGTTTCGCGATCGCGCTGCTCCTCGGACTCATCACGGGAAGAAGGCCGGCGTCCTAGCCGCCTCAAAGCCGAGGCGATGCGGGGAGTGGAGTAAAGTGGTGTAATAAGTGTGATCCTCGGCACTTCGAGTGATGCGCCCGCTAGGTAAACTGTAAGCGTAGGAAAAATGATGGCTTGGCCCCGGGCCAAGCCGCCTGGTCGGGAGAGGAGTTGGCCTCTCCAGTCGTTGGCGCGGATTCCGTTCATGAACGGGTTCGCGCCATTTCGTTTTCTGGCAAGTGACGAATGCATTACATCGGTGGATGCATCACCGTGATCCTTTGAAGGAGTCGATTGCATGAATTCGGATCGGATTGAAGGCACATGGAAGCAACTCAAAGGGAAGATCAAACAGCGTTGGGGTCAACTGACCGACGATCAGCTCGACATCGTGAGCGGCAATTGGGATCGCCTGACCGGCTTGATCCAGACCCAGTACGGCGAAGCCAAGGAAGAGGCCGAGCGTCAGGTGAAGGAGTTTCGTGAGCAGTATCAGACGGAGCGGGAGATCAGGGCGGGTCGATCATAGGAGGAACCGGTTCCTGGCACCGAGGATTCCATGACGGATAGCGACACCTGGTTTGGACGCTTCGCCAAGCACGGCGCCCGCTGGACGGGGCGCCCTGTGGCATTCGGAATTGCGGCCATGATCGTGCTGGTCTGGCTGGTGACCGGACCGTTGTTCCGGTTCAGCGATACCTGGCAACTGGTCATCAATACCGGAACCACGATCATCACTTTCCTGATGGTGTTCCTGATTCAGAACACCCAGAACCGGGATACGATGGCGCTGCAGATCAAACTCGACGAGCTGATCAGGGTCCTGCCGGCCGCGCGCAATCTGCTCTTGGACCTGGAAGAGCTGGACGAGGAAGCGCAAGAGAAGATCCGCACCGAATACACCCGGCTCGCGGAGCAGTTCCGCCGTCGGGGAGTAAGCGGACGCTCGATGCGGGCAATTGCCGCTGAGGCGGAAGAGGAGGATAGCGCGAGTGCCTGAGCGCATCCGTTACGCGGTGGTGGGTCTCGGTTACATCGCGCAGTCAGCGGTGTTGCCGGCCTTCGCCCATGTGCGGCGGAGCTGCGAGCTCGTCGCTCTGGTCAGTGACAGCCCCCGCAAGCTGGCGGCGCTGGGCAAGCGCTATGGGGTGAACCGGCGGGCCAGCTACGACGACTTCGACACGCTGCTCGCCGAAGGCGGGATCGACGCCGTCTATATCGCGTTGCCCAATAGCTTGCACCGGGAGTATGCCGAGCGGGCAGCCGCTGCCGGTGTTCACGTGCTCTGCGAAAAGCCGATGGCGGTGACCGAGGACGAATGCAAGGCAATGATCGAGGCCACCGAGGGGGCCGGCGTCAAACTGATGATTGCCTACCGGCTGCATTTCGATCAGGCCAACCTGCGGGCGGCAACGATCGCCCGCAGTAAGAAGCTGGGAGATGTGCGCCTGATCACATCCACGTTCTCGATGCAGGTCAAACCGGGGGACATCCGGTTGAAGCAGGAGCTGGGCGGTGGACCGATGTACGACATCGGGATCTACTGCATCAATGGCGCGCGCATGGTGTATCAAGCGGAACCGGTGGAAGTCATGGCCTTGAGCGCCAACATCGGCGAACCGCGGTTCAGGGAGGTCGATGAGATGTTTGGAGCCGTGCTGCGCTATCCCGATGAACGAGTGGCGGTCTTCGCGGTGAGCTTCGGCGCGACCGACATCTCGCGATACCAGATCGTCGGGACCCGCGGCCAATTGACCCTGGATCCCGCCTACGAGATCCGCGATCGCTCGGTGCTGCAGCTCAAGGCGGGGAATCGGTCGCAGCGCCGGACCTATGCCCGGCGGGACCAGTTCGCCCCGGAGTTGAGCTATTTCGCGGACTGCATCCGGAGGAACCGGAGTCCGGAACCATCGGGGGCCGAAGGGTTGGCCGATGTCCGGATCATCGAGGCCATTCAGCTGTCGGCGACCGCGGGCCGGTCCGTGGCCCTGAACATTCCTGGAGACCAGCCGCCAACGCTGGCCCAGGCGAGGCAATTCCCGCCGGTCGAGCGGCAGGCGCTGGTCAGCGCCACCGCGCCGTCAGGCGGTTAGGAGACACGGTGGGAGTTCGGCTCGCACCCAGGCACTTACGGCGGCAGGCAGAAGTGGTGGAGCGGGGCCGCCGGAACCAGAGCCCGCGCCACGACATGAACCGGGAGTCACCGACTTCCCAGATCCATACTCTCAGCAGGAGGAAGTGAAAATGCTGTCACGCAAACTCACGATGTGTGCAGGAGTGGGACTCCTGTTCGTTATGGCCAAGCCCATCGCTACCAGCTGGACGGCCACCCTCTCCCCCGTCGGCGGCTCAGCCGTCAGCGGGACGGCGACAGTGGACGTTCCGGATGCCGGCATGGCCAAACCCGATCAGGCCCCGCCTGCAGGCGCATACGATTCGGCCAAGAAGGCTGCTCCGGCTCCGGCCGGCGAGTCGGCTCGCGCCAGCATCACTATCAGCGGAGCGAAAGAAGGGGAGTACCCCTGGCGTGTGAATTCGGGCAAGTGCGGCTCCTCGGGGCCGGCTGTAGGGTCCGAGAGCGCGTATTCGCCGATCAAGGTCTCGGCGGATGGCAAGGGTACCGCCACGGCCAATATCAGTTTCAAGCCGACGCCCGGCACCGACTATTCGGTGAGCGTGCAGAAGTCCAAGTCGGACAAGGCGGCCATCGCCTGCGGCGATCTGCAGGGTGGCGGCGAGCCGATGCCGAACATGCCCCCGCGCGATACGACCGCACCCAAGCCGTAAGCGCGTAGCAGGACCGGGAGCGGGGCGCTCCCGCGCTTCATGTCAGGCGGAGGTTTGTGACGCTGGCGCTCAAGAAATACGAGAGCAGGCGCGCATGCCTCCGCCATCGCCCCACCCAGCCAGGATGGCATGATCGTCACTCGACATCCTCGAGACGATACAGCAGGACGCTCGCACTCACGATCCAGGAGTGTGCGCCTGACGTGAACGGGAATTTCAGCAGGAGGAAGACAAAATGCTGTCACGCAAACTCACGATGTGCGCAGGAGTAGGACTCCTGTTCGCGTTGGCCAAACCGGTTGTTACCAGCTGGACGGCTACTCTCTCACCGGTTGGCGGCTCTGCCATCAGCGGAACGGCCACAGTTGACGTTCCGGATGCCGGCATGGCCAAGCCCGATCAGGCTCCGCCTGCGGGCGCCTACGATTCCGCCAAGAAGGCCGCTCCGGCTCCCGCTGGTCAGACCGCGAAGGCGAGCATCACCATCAGTGGAGCGAAGGAAGGGGAATATCCCTGGCATGTGCACACGGGTAAGTGCGGTTCGGCAGGGCCTCCTGTCGGCAGCGCGAGCGCGTATACCCCGATCAAGGTTTCGGCGGATGGCAAAGGCACTTCGCAAGCCAACATCAGCGCCAAGCTGACGCCCGGCACCGACTATTCGGTGAACGTGCACAAGTCCAAGCAGGACATGGCGGTCATTTCCTGCGGCGATCTGAAGGGCGGCGGCGAGCCGATGCAGAACATGCCCCCGCGCGACACGACTGCACCCAAGCCGTAAGCGCGCGCCAGGACGGCGCGATCGTCGTCTGGCTGACGTGAACTAGAATCTCAGCAGGAGAAGCACATGTTGGTAAGCAAACTCACGCTCTGCGCCGGTGCCGGTGTCCTTTGGGCACTGGCCCTACCACTGAACACCACCTGGATGGCGAATCTCAGCCCGGTGGGTGGATCAGACGTCACCGGAACAGCGACGGTAGACGTTACTGACGCCGCGGCGCCTGGCATGAAGCCGAGCACACAGAAACCGGACACCACGAAGGTGCCGGGTGACACCGGGCGGCAAACGAAGGTTTATCCGTCCCAGGCCGACTCGAGCAAGATTCCCGGCGATACCGGGAAGGCGAGTGGAGGTTCATGGGCCGCCATTTCGATCAGCGGCGCTCCACCGGGTGAGTATCCCTGGAAGATCGCCGAGGGCCGTTGCGGCACCGAGGCCATGTCAACCGGTTCAGAAACCGATTATCCGCCTATCAAGGTTGATGCTGAGGGCCGGGGGACTGCCAGGTCCAAGGTTCCCTTCCAGCCCAAGCCGACGGGCGATTATGCAGTGAGCGTCCTGAAGTCCAAGTCGGACAGGGCGGTCATCGCGTGCGGTAAGCTCGAGCCGTCGGGACAGACGGCGTCGCCAACTGCGCGCGACACGACGGCACCGAAGCCGTAGCATAGCTCGGGCAGTGCTTGACGGGTGCGGTCGGCCCGCCATAGACGGAGGGACGGTGGTTACTGCTTCTGACAGCATTGGTGCAGGGGCCGCCTCCCTCCGTTGCTCGTTTGTCGGTGTGAAGCGGAGGACTCCATATGCTGCTATCCAAATTCACCTTCGGTGCGTGTCTGGTGCTGTTGCTGCCAATCTCGGGAGGAAGCGGGACGACCTGGAGAGCCACCCTGGAATCGGTGGCGGGATCGGGCATTTCCGGAATTGCGGTGGTCGAGACACCTGACGGCACGCCTTCAATGAGTACCAGCGACTCGACCGGCGAGTTCGACCCGTTGCCGTCATTTCAGTCGGACTCAGTCCGGGCACTCAATCGGACTCAGACGCCGACACGCGGAGTTCCCCAGGCGACCCGCGCCAGCATCTCGATCAGTGGAGCGAAGTCAGGCGAGTATCCCTGGCAGATTATCTCGGGACGCTGCGGCCTCGCCAACCCGAGTTCGGCGGCAGGGGGACAACTACCGCCAATCCGGGTCTCCGGCGATGGGAAAGGAACGGCACAGGCCAGTCTGGCGATGGCGCTCGGAGCTGGTGCGGAATACTCCGTCGTCGTATTGCAGTCGAGGACCGACAACTCGATCGTGGCCTGCGGGGTCTTGCAGAGCGGCGGAGGACTGACCCTCCAGGGCAGATCAGTCGGTTGAACCGCGGCGTTGCTGTTCGAAGAAGTCCCGCAGCAACGCACCGCATTCCTCCGCCATCACTCCGCCCCTTACCTCCGGCCGATGATTGAGCTTCGGGTGTCGGAGCAGATCCCCGACTGAGCCGGCCATGCCGGCTTTTTCGTCCCACGCCCCAAAGACAACGCGGCCCACCTTGGCGAGCACGATGGCGCCGGCGCACTGGGCGCAAGGTTCAAGCGTGACATAAAGAGTGGCGCCGGAAAGCCGGCCTTCCCCGGTATGGGAGAGCGCGC
Organism: Gemmatimonadales bacterium; assembly: GCA_036558125.1. Lineage (GTDB taxonomy): Bacteria > Gemmatimonadota > Gemmatimonadetes > Gemmatimonadales > GWC2-71-9 > DATBGE01. The sequence goes on from DATBGE010000207.1 coordinate 10,727, forward strand.
GCTGGACCGCGAGAGACTCGGCATGGGCGGTGGGATCCCGGCGAGCCACTGTTTCGTTGTGGGCCTCGCCGAGGATCACGCCTTCCTGCACTACAACAGCGCCGATCGGGATTTCGCCCGCTGCCTCTGCGGTCCTGGCCAGTACGAGCGCGCGCTCGAGCCCGGTACGATCGTCGGGCCGGAGCGGCGGCTCAGGCACTCACCGCCTCGGGTGCCCGTCCCTTACGGGTGAAGCGGAGCGCTCCACCCTGCACGTCCACTATTACCGTATCGCCCTCCGTGTAAGCGCCCTCGAGCAGCTCGAGCGCGACTGGATTCTGCAGCCGGCGCTGAATCACCCGCTTGAGCGGGCGGGCGCCGTACACCGGATCGTAGCCCTCTTGCGCCAGCAACTGACGGGCCTCGGGACTCACCACCAGCTTGATCTGGCGCTGGGCCAGCAGGCGCTCCAACCCGCCCAACTGCAGATCCACGATCTTCGCCAGATCCTCGCGAGTCAGCTGGCGGAACACGATCACCTCGTCCACCCGGTTCAGGAACTCGGGCCGGAAATGCTGCCGCAATTGCTCCAGCACGCTCCGCTCGACCAGAGACCATGCCTCGGCATCCCGGACATCGCCTGCTTCGACGATCAGGTGGCTTCCGATATTCGAAGTCATGATGATGACCGTGTTGCGGAAGTCCACTACCCTGCCCTGACTGTCGGTGAGCCGCCCGTCGTCCAGAATCTGCAACAACACGTTGAATACGTCGGGGTGCGCCTTCTCGATCTCGTCGAAGAGCAGCACGCTGTAGGGCCGGCGCCGTACCGCTTCGGTCAGCTGGCCACCTTCCTCGAATCCGACGTAACCCGGCGGCGCGCCGATCATCCGCGCCACCGAATGCTTCTCCATGTATTCCGACATGTCGAGCCGGACCATGGCCCGCTCGTCGTCGAACAGGAACTCAGCCAGAGCCCGCGCGGTCTCCGTCTTGCCGACGCCGGTCGGGCCCAGGAAGATGAATGATCCGGTCGGACGATTGGGATCGGCCAGGCCGGCACGGCTCCGTCGTACCGCATTGGAAACGGCCTGTACGGCGGCCTCCTGCCCAACGACGCGTTTGGCCAACTCCGCCTCGAGCCTGGTGAGCCGCTCGCGATCGGATTCCAGCATCTTGGAAACCGGAATGCCAGTCCACTTCGCCACGATCTCGGCGATGTCTTCCGCTTCCACTTCTTCCTTGAGGTACCGCGCCGACTTCTGAATTTCCTGCAGCCGCTTTTCCTGGCTCGAGATCTTCTTCTCCAACTGCGGGATACTGCTGTACTGGAGCTCGGCCGCCTTCTGGAGGTCTCCCTTTCTGGTGGCCTGATCCATCTCGGTGCGCAAACCTTCCAGCTGGGCCTTGAGGTTCTGGATCTCCTGAATCGCCACTTTCTCGGCCTGCCATTGCGCCTTCATCGAATCGGTACGCTCGCGGAGCTGGGCAATCTCCTTGTCCACCGCGGCCCGGCGTTCCTTGGCGGCCTTGTCCTTCTCCTTCTGGAGTGCCTGGCGTTCGATTTCCAGCTGTAGAATGCGGCGCTCCACCTCGTCGATCTCCTGCGGGAGACTGTCGATCTCCATGCGGAGTTTGCTCGCGGCCTCATCTACCAGGTCGATTGCCTTGTCGGGCAGGAAGCGGTCACCGATGTAGCGATCCGAGAGAGTCGCGGCGGCCACCAGGGCGTTGTCGGTAATCCGGACACCGTGATGGACCTCGTACTTCTCCTTGAGACCGCGCAGAATCGCGATGGTATCCGCGACGCTTGGCTCGCCTACCAGGACCGGTTGGAACCGCCGTTCCAGGGCAGCATCCTTCTCGACGTGCTTCCGGTATTCGTCGAGCGTGGTGGCCCCGACGACGTGCAGCTCGCCCCGGGCCAGCGCCGGTTTCATCAGGTTGCTCGCGTCCACGGCACCCTCGGCCGCGCCCGCGCCCACCAGGGTATGAAGCTCGTCGATGAAGACGACGTAGCGCCCTTCATTCTCGGTCAGCTCCTTGAGCACCGCCTTGAGCCGCTCCTCGAATTCGCCGCGATACTTGGCACCGGCCAGCAGCAGGCCGATGTCCAGCGCCACGATCTGCTTGCCTCGCAAGGATTCGGGGACGTCTCCGTTGACGATACGCTGAGCCAACCCTTCGACGATCGCCGTCTTGCCGACGCCCGGTTCACCGATCAGGACCGGATTGTTCTTGGTTCTCCGGGACAAAACCTGCATCACCCGGCGCACCTCTTCGTCCCGGCCGATGACCGGATCCAGTTTCCCGTTGCGCGCCTGGTCGGTGAGATTTCGAGTGTAGCGCTCGAGCGCCTGGTACTTCTCCTCGGGAGACTGGTCGGTTACCCGATGAGCTCCCCGCACTCCTTCGAGCGCGGCGCGTAGCTCTTTGGCGGATATGCCGTGCGCGCTCATCAAGCCGCGGGCCGTGGTGCCTTTTTCATCTACCAGCGCCAGCAGCAGATGCTCGGTTGAGACGTAGGCGTCGCCGAGCGATTTCGCCTCGTTGTCGGCGCGATCAAACACCCGGGTGAGTTCCCGGCTCAGGGTCGGTTCGGCAGTCGCTCCGGCCTGGGTGGGAAACTTGGCGATTTCGCGCTCGATCTCCTCCAGCAGACCCGTGACGTTGAGACCGGATTTCTGGAGCAGCGGGCGCACGACGCCCTCGCTCTGATTCAGCAGGGCGGCGAAGAGGTGGGCGTCGTTGGTAACAGGATTGCCCCGCCGTGCGGCGTCGGCGCCGGCATCACGAAAGGCTTCTTGGGCCTTTATGGTTAGTCGTTCGGGTCTGATCATTTAGGGATTTCCTCGCTCGGGCCCGAGATGGCAAGCGGTGTACCCGATTTCCCTGCCGAATTGACAGGAGAGGAAGGAGGACGGGCGGAGCGGCGGACGAGCCGAGCGCCCGTCCGCTACTTCCTCGCAATCAGCTTCAGCGTAAATCGCTGGCCATCCACCGTGAGCTGGGCATAGTACACCCCGGGCGACACCTCCCGTTTGCCGTCGGCAAACTTCCCGTCCCAGAAGGCCTCGTAGGCACCGCAGCTCAGGTGGATCTCGTCGATTGGTTCTCCGTTCAGGTTGTGTAACACCGGTACTGCTACTGCCTGCACCAGTACGTTGTAGATCTTCAGACTAACCAGGGGCTGATGACCTCGCTCACAGACTTCGGGATGAATGACGAACGGTATCGTCGTCGAAGGGAAAAAGGGATTTGGGAAGTTGTCGCGTAGCTCTATGGGCGGCGGTGGGCCGCGCTCCTGGGCGGCCAAGGGACAGGTTGCCAGCGCCAGGATTGCAAGACTCCACCCCGGCCAGCGCAAACCGACCATGGGTCACCTCTCTTGCTTTAGAGGCAAAAATGTCCGGCTGGCGGACGACAGGCAAGGCAGGCTCACTCGCCTACCAGCCGGCGGGCGTCCCCGGTGCGAATGGTGACGCGTTCGCGATCAGCCCACTCCAGGAGGGGTATCAGATACTTCCGGCTCAGGCCCAGCCGCTCCCGGAGGGCGGGAGGTGTAATCGGACCGTTGGAGCCGAGTTCAAGCAGTGCCGCGCGAAACTGACCCAGGGCCTCGGCCGAGTAATATCGCTCCGGTTCAACCTGGGATATCGCACCGCTCCGCGCCGCGAGCCGCAACGCGTCCCGCACTCCCTTCCCTCCCGCGGCTCGTTCTAAATCAGCGACTTCCGGCGGGGTTAATCCTCCGGCTCGCACCAGTTCAACCAGGCGGCCGATCAAGGCAGACCCGCCCTCGACACCGGGCTTGAAGTCAGGCGTGTGGACGAACCCCTCCGCGGCCACGAGTCGCTTAGCAGCAACCAGCCGCCGCAGCGCCTCATCCACCATGTGGGGCGGTTGCCGAACGCCGTGCCGCAAAGTCTCCTGTGGGGCGCCCTGCTCGGCCGGATGCCCTCGTTGGTAGTTCTCAACGGAGGTCATCAATTGAGTCTGAACCAACTCCAGTTGGTCCTGGGGCACGATCCAGTTCGACGGGAGCCGGGCGGCACCCTTGATCGCCACCTTGCCGGCAGCGCCGGAGGTTATGCCGAGAAGCAGCGGGAGTCGCCCGCTCTCGAGACCGGCCGGCCTGCGTCTTACGAGCGCCTCCCCGCGCCGGGCGGGGTCCGGTTCCGTCAGCCCGGGGTCCAGCGCCGAAGTGCGTCGGGGAGGGTCCGGATCGGCAATCCATCCACCCCCAATCGTCTCTACGGGACTGTAGCTGCGCAGCACGAACCGGTCTCCGCCCCGCGCCACGGTCGGCGTTTCCAGCAGCAGGCGAAGGGGGCCAGTTTGTCCCGGGAGTAAGGGAGACTTGAGTCGTACCCTCGCCAGCACCTCGGCGGATCCCAGATGGACCCTCACCCGGCCGCGATGAGAGAGCTGGCGTACCGCGGAAGGGATCAAGGTCACTACGGCATCGAGGACCGTCGTCGCGGACCAGGGTTCGTCCTCCCGGACGAGCACGTCACCCCGATGAATGTCTTCCCGCTCGATTCCCGCGATGCCAACCGCGGTGCGGGCTCCGGGGACACTTCGCTCGAGATCACTGCCGTGGTTCTGAATCGTCCGAACTCTACCGATACGGCCGGAAGGGAGAACCCGCACCGTCTCTCCCCGGGCAAGGCTTCCGGACCATGCGGTTCCTGTTACGACCGTGCCCACACCTGCAACCGACATCGCGCGATCGATCGGAAGCCGGAAGAGGTCATCGAGCGGTCGTGAGGGAAGGGCCTTCGCTACCGCTTTGATTCGCTCGCGCAGTTCGGCAATGCCATCACCACGAGTGGCGGACACGAGTATCGGCGGAGTGAAGCTGACGGGTCCCTCGGCGAGCCACTCATGTACCTCGAGCGCCACCATTTCGGCCCACTCGCGTTCGACCGTATCCACCTTTGTAATCACCGGAATACCGGCGGGTATTCCCAGCTGCCGTACCACCGCGAGGTGTTCCCTGGTCTGCGGCATGATGCCTTCGTCCGCCGCGATGACGAGCAGGACGAGATCGATCCCGGCCGCGCCCGCCACCATCGTGCGCACCAGGTCCTCATGCCCCGGGACATCCACGACTCCGGCCGTGACTCCGTCGCCGAGGTCGAGGGACGCGAAGTGGAGATCGAGGGTGATGCCGCGACGCTGTTCCTCCGCGAGAGGATCCATGCGGCGGCCGGTGAGCGCTTGGAGCAGCGTCGACTTCCCGTGATCGATGTGTCCTGCCGTCCCGATGATCATGCGGCGCTCCAGCTCCGGGCGCACCAGAACTCGAGGCCAGGCAGCTCGCTACCTTCGCCCAGGTGATACCGGATGTATCGGGTTACCAGCCGGCGGTGGGCGGCGGCGTGGCGTTCATCAAGGGTGGGAACGGCGTCATCATCGGAGAGCAAAGCCTCGAGGTCCGCCCGATCCGACGCCGGGAGCCGGGCGGACTTTCGCTCTCCCGCACACCGGGCGCACAAGGCGCCTCCATCCTCGGCGCTGAATGCCATCGGTCCTTCGGCTCCTACCGGCGCGCCGTCCAGGACGCAGTCCTCGAGAGACGGAGCAAAGCCCAGGATCCCGGCCAGACCCCAGAGGAGCTTGATCCCCACAGCGGCAACCTCGTCCTCGGGCGCGTCTTCCAGCTGTGCCAGGGCGAGATGAAGAAACTGGTAGATCTCGGGATGGGGATCGGCGGGTGCGAACCGCATCGTCACTTCGGCGAGGGCCGACGCCGCCGCGTAGCGATCCATGTCCCGGGCCAGGGCGACATGGAGCCGCTGCAAATCGAAGGCGGTCAGGATCTGCAGATCGCGCCGCTCGGAGATGATGATGTGAGCCTGCCCCAGGCTCAACAGCTGCATCGCGGCGCCGAAGCGGCTCCGGGGTCGCAACGCTCCCTTGGCGATCACCGACTGCACGCCGTAGTCCCGGGTAGCGAGCCGGACGATTTTCGAGGTTTCGCCGTAGCGGATCGTCGACAGCACCACGGCGGGAGTAGAGACCAGAGGCATGCACGGAAACTAACAGCCGATGCCTCACACCCGCGCTAAGGCGACGGTGGGATCTGGCTGGTCGTCGCGCCGACCGGGCATTCGCCCAGGGTGATGGTGCCGCTCTCCGTCAGATCCTGCCGGAGGACGTGGGCGACTCCCGGGGTGCCGCCGGCACAGAGCCCAGTCTCCAGGGCATAGATCCGGCCTTTGCTGTCTACCTGCACCGTGGAGTTCGACGGGATCGGCACACCATCTCCGGCACCGTGAAGAATCCGGCTGTTCTGGCTATCGAAGGTCATGACCCCTTCGTCGTAGGAGCTGATGTAGACCCGACCGGTAATCGCGGTGATCGGGCCGGGGGCGCGGCCGAAGCCGCCGAAGTTGCCGAGTTCGAGCCGGTCCACCGGATCGATGACTGACAGCCGTCCCCGGTCGGCGCTCGCATACCCGCCGGTGTTCATGAGGTAGATCAATCCGTCGGGAGACACCGTGGCGCCGAGTCCGGCATTGCCCGGCCCCGGCAGCGGAATCGAATCGATCCCGGGCGCCCTCGCGTTGGTGACCGGGTCGATGACTGTGATCCAGCTTTCCCCCGCCACGGTGAAGTTCACCAGGTTGCCGTTGATCACGAAGATGCGCCCGCGAGTGTACACGACCCCCTGGGGGTAGACCCCAACGTCCACGCTCGCGGTGTCACCGGTCAGGTAGTTGACCCGGGTGACCGTATTGAGATTGGGATTCGCCACGTAGGCGATCGAGTCGTCCACGATGGCGGAGCCGGTGGCGCCGGAATTCGCCTCGAGGGGAATCGTCCTTGCCACAGTACCGTTGATGAGATCCACGACCGCCACCGCGTTGTCGAGTCCCATCGGCACGATCGCAACGCCGTTGAGCGCGCTGACGTTGACCGGTGTGGCACTTACTCCTCCCAGCGGAATCTTGATGGCCGCATTCGGGTCATCTACCGGCACGACGCTGAGGCTCACCTCGGTGCTGTTCACTACCAAAAGAACCTCAGTGGCCGGCGGCGCCGGTGCGGTGGTGTCGGCACAGGCGGAGATGGCCGCAAGGATGGCGACGAGACAGGCAAGGCGTTTCATGGCGTTCCTGCTGTAAGCGAAAGGGTGAAGCTGCGACCGGGACTGGGGAACCCGGCGATGAATTCCGCGCGGCGATCGGTGATGTCGTGAACTTCGCCCCGCAAGAGAAGAAACTGGGTGATGCGGCGTTCGACCGCGGCATCGAGGAGGCCGAACGCGGGGAGCGGATTGATGCCTGAACTGTTGGGATAGCGGATCCCGATGTAGTGCCAGCGCGCATCGAACGACCATGGTCCCGGCTGCCAGAGAATTCCGGCGTCCGCAGTGCCCAGCGGGCGATACAGCACCTGGGACCCGTTCGGCACATCGCGAGTCACTGACGCAATAGTACCGGAACCCGTAACCGCAAGCTGGTGGAATGGCCGCACCGAGAGGCTGAACTCACCCCCCTCACGCCGGACGTCGAAGTTGCGAGGGGTCCACACGAAGCCGTACGCCGGGCTCAAACCCCAGAGGACCATGTCGCCGACCTCACCCTTGAAACCCCGTACCGACACCGAGGCGCCGGCGAGGATTCCCAGCTCCTGACGAACACCTCCCTCTATCTCCCAGCGCACCAGCTCAGGCCGGAGGTCGGGGTTGAGCCGCACTCCATTCCCTTCCCGGAAGAAGAGATCCGCGAGGACCGGCACCGTGACTCCGTTGCCGAAGCCGGCGGTGATTTCGGTTCCCGAATGCTGCCAGGCGACATCGACCCGCGCAGAGACGATCGGAGACGATAGATCGGTCCACGTGTCCAGGCGGACGACCGGCGCTATCGTGAGTGACGAAACGCTGCGCGGACGGAGGCGGGCATCGAGGCGGATCGCGCCCGAGGTGAACCGGGCGTCGTCGGCAATCCGGTCGCCGGAGAATCGATCATGCCGTCCGTCGATCCTGGCGCCTACGTCGCCGGAAAGGCCCGCGAGCCGGACCTGCCAACTGGTTCCCAGACCGGCCGAGATTCCGATTCCACTGGTCGAGGCATCATAGGGAGCCCCGACCGGAGGCGAGGCGTCCCGATAGCTGCTGGATAACCACTGGAATGACCCGCGAACTTCGACAGCTTTCGTCGTCCGGAATCCCAACAGGACGGAGCGATCCTGGGCTTGAGCCGTCGGCGTCGGGTTGGTGATCGGACCGGGGAGGCCTCGATCCGACGCGGTACCTCGAAGCGTGAAATCCGCCCCGAGATTCAACCGGCCGTTAAAGCTCCAGATTCCGCCGCCCGCGTTCTGCCGCTCCGCCTCTCCCGAGCCGCGCACTGGCGGCACGTCGTAGGAGTAACCATCGGGGAGCCATTCATGCGCCACGAATAGTGTCGCCGGGCCGGCACTGCCCGCCCCGCTCAGGTTCGCGGCGCTGTACGAGGCAACGCTGCCCGATACCTGCGGACTGAACCGGCGCCGAGTCTCCACGTTGATGACTCCGGAGATCGCTCGATTCCCTTCCCTGGGACCCTGAGCACCGGGCACCAGTGTCACCCGCTCCACTCCGGCGGTGGGAATCCGGCTCAGATCGGCCCGGCCAGTGAACGGATTATTCACCGGAAATCCATCGAGCAGGACGAGTACTTCGTCGGGGGCTCCTCCGCGAACCTGCGGCTCCGCTGCACCACCCGCCCCGCGGCGGATCGCGATCCCCTCCCAACCGTCGAGCGCTTGACCAAGATTGCTTCCCCGCCGGCGGAGGAACTCACCGCTGGCGCTGAGACCCGCGCCGTTCGCGGCCATGACGGTGATCGTGTCCAGCTCGATCGCCTGCGCCGTCAGCCGGATCTCGATCTGCTGCGATAGCCCCGGCAGCACGTCGATGCCACGCGTGTTCGGGGCGTAGCCGACTCGCCTGACCCGGAGCTCATAGCTTCCGGCATCCAGCGAGCCGAACAGGAAAGCCCCATCCCGCCCTGTAGTGACGAGGAAACCGCCGATAACCACATCGGCTCCGGAGAGTGGATCGCCCGACTCGGCATCGAGCACTCGCCCTCGCACCTCCGAAGGCGCTTGAGCAAGGAGTGTCTGAGACACCAGCGCCAACAGCGTGAGAATGGAGATGCCTCTCATCGGCGATTCTCCGTCGGCCGGAGCGGCACCACCTGAGGTGCGCCATCGGTCCAGGGAATCACCGCGACCGGCCAGTCGAACACCCGCGCCACGACCGCCTCGGTCAACACCGCGTCGGGCCGACCCTCCGCCGCAACCTTTCCCTCTTCGAGCAGCAGCATGCGATCGGCGTAACGGGCGGCGAGGTTCAAATGATGGGTGACGACGATGGCACCCAACCCCGTCCCCACGAGCTCCCGGATCAGCTCGAAGACTTCCATCTCATGGCGGACATCGAGTGCCGCGGTCGGCTCATCCAGCACCAGAGCCTCGGGCTCCTGGGCCAGCGCACGGGCCACTCGGGTCCGCTGCCATTCCCCGCCCGAGAGCGTGTCGATCCGGCGATCGGCGAGACGAATCACGTCGGCCCGTTGCAGTGCCTGCTCTACAGCGGCCCAGTCCCGGGGACGCGGAGGCGCGACAGGACCGAGGTGGGGATAGCGACCGAGGAAGACCGACTCTCGCACCGTGAGCGAAAAGGCAGGTTCCTCGCGCTGAGTTACCACCCCGATCACCAGCGCCAGTTCCGGTCTGCGCCAGTCTCGCACCGGTTTCCCGTTGACCGTCACGGTGCCTGATTCGTGAGGCACCACGCCGAGCATGGTCTGGAGCAGAGTCGTCTTGCCGCTTCCATTGGGACCCACCACCGCAACCAGCTCGCCTTTGGCGAGGCCGAGGCTCACCCCATCGAGAGCGCGACGCGGCGCTCCCGGATACCGGACGCTGAGCTGGTCGGCAGCGATGATCACGCGAGGGTCCGGCGAAGGAGCAACGCGAAGAGCGGGACGCCCACGAGCGCCGTTATCACTCCGACCGGCAACTCAAGTGGGCGTACCACGGTGCGGGCCAACGCGTCGGCCAGAACCAGAAACGCCCCGCCGACCAAAAACGTGATCGGAAGCAGCGTCCGGTGCAGCGGTCCCCAAAGCCGGCGCACCGCGTGGGGGATGAC
>DATBGE010000208.1:0-20370 GCA_036558125.1 Gemmatimonadales bacterium
CATTGCTCGATTCCCCGGCGTGGGTGATTGAAGGGCGGAGAAAGTACCGCGCGGCGGTACGCTTCGCTATACCGGCCCTTCCCGAACACCTCCCGTAACACGTAACAGTTTCGCCGTCCCATTACGCAGCATCGGGGCCAGTGGGGGAAATGGCGGGAAGGCGGGCCGGCGGGAAGGCGGCGAGACAGACAGATTGTCAAGAAGGGCTACTGATCAAACTGACCACCGCGGAGTACGCGGAAGACGCCGAAAGACAACAATTGATTCTGAGTGATCAGGCTCGGCAAAATCCTGGGAATGAATGGGGGAAGGACGGGGGACGGCGGGCAGAAGAACCACTCAGATTACCACAGGAAAAACACCAATATTCCGCGTGCTCAGCGTGTTCCGCGTCTTCCGCGGTAGGCTTTTCGTCTAGATGTCGGGTTCCACTCCCGCGACCGCACAGATCCGCAGAATCGTCTCGCCGATCTTGTTGTTCGGCGTGGACGCGCCAGCGGTAACACCGATGAGTCGAGCGGCGCCGAGCCAGTCATCGGCAATCCGTTCCGGCTGCTTCACGTTTGGCTGATAACGCATCCTTCCGGTCTCGACATCGATGGCCGACGCGTCTTCGATGTGATAGGTCCGCACCCCGCCATTGCGGCTCATCGCCGCAAGATGGGTCGTGTTGCTGGAGTTGTATCCGCCAACCACGATCATCAGGTCGAGCGGCTCCCGCAGCAAAGCACCCATTGCATCCTGACGTTCCTGAGTCGCCGAGCAGATGGTGTCGAACGTGCGAAAATGCTCGGCCAGGTTGGCTTCCCCGTAGCGCCGCGACATGCTCTGCCGCACTTCGCCGGCGATGGCGAGCGATTCTCCCGACAGCATCGTCGTCTGGTTGGCGAGCCCCACCCGGTTGAGATCCCGTTCGAAGTCGAAACCCGGCGACATTCCATGGGAGAAGTCGCGCGCCAGCTCAGCCGGATCCCCCCCCGGCTCGATGAAATCGCAGATTCTCCGGGCTTCCCCCATGTCGAAGACCACGAGGTAGCGGCCACCCGGGTACTTGGTCACCTGGCTCGCCGTCGCTTTGGTCTCCTCGTGATACGACTTGCCGTGAATGATCGCGGTATATCCGTCCTTGGCGTATGACTCGACCCGCTTCCACACATTCAGGACCGAGCCGCAGGTCGTATCCACCATGACGCAGCCGATGGCGCGGAGCCGGGCGAAATCATCGACCGTCACCCCGAAGGCCGGCATGATCACCACGTCATCTGGGGCCAGGCCGGAGAAATCGAAGGCGCCCGCCGGGCTGCGCTCGAGGAATACCACTCCCATTTCGCGCAGCTTCGCATTGACGTGGGGGTTATGGATGATCTCTCCCACCAGGAACAAGCGCCGGTCGGGAAACTTCCGGCGGGTCTCGTAAGCGTACTCGACCGCCCGGTCCACGCCGTAACAGAATCCGAATTCGCGGGCGAGCAGGAAGGTGAGCGGGCCGGCGGTGAGCCGGTAATCGTTGGCGCGGAATTGCTCCACCACCGCGCTGTGATAGTCGGCGGTGAGCTGGCCTTCGATGGCAGCCTTGAGACCGAAGCCCTTCCTGAAGTACGTCATCAATCCTCTGGTGCACTGTCGGCTGCGGCGGTCACGCTGTCGCTATGGCACCGAGACGAGTCGGACACCAATGGCACGCCGCGAAAGCTGGCGCTCACCCGGATCGTCTCCGGCGTCCCCGCGGCATGCAGCTTGGCCTCGAGGGCGCCATCGAGCACCCGTTCACGGCGGGTGAGCTTCAGCCCGCCCGAGTCGCCCTGGTACCCTTTGATCTGAGTCTCCGTGAACCACCGGATCCCGACCGCCGTCCTCGGTCGGCTCAGTGAATCGCGCCGCGGATCGGTCACCGGAAATTCACCGTCCGATACGCTGTCCGAAGGATAAATCGCGAGACCCATGCCTGCGTCGGAGTCCACACCGATGACCTCGAGTAACCGGCCCGGAGCGCACCATGTCGCTCGCGCCTTCGCGTTCAGCTTCCCGCTGTCCGACCCCGCCCATTTCGCTTGCAGCCGCCCGGTGGAAGGTCCGGCCGTCGTGCCGTGACAGGCGGTCAGGAGCATGACGAAGCCCAGCATGATCAGCCGGCCCCTCACCTGGAGATTCCAAGCTGGCGCCGCGCGTCTTCCACCGACAGGGCGAAGGGACGAATCCGCTCGACCACTCCCTCAGGCAGCGGCCGGGAAACCAGGCTCCGACGGTCGGTGCAGACCAGCACCAGATGCCCATGCGCGCTGTGCTTGCCGGTCGCGGTATGGATTACTTCGAAATTCATGGTCAGCGACTTGTGCCCGATCCGTCCGAAATACGCGGCGACCTGGAGATGATCGTCCAACCGCGGGGGATAGTGGAATTCGGTATGAACCTGGACGCGCGGCAGGTAGATGTCGTAGGTCTCGAACAGAGTGCCGTAAGGAAGCCCGGCGGCACGGAACAATTCCGTCTCCGCCAACTCGAAGAAGCGAACGTAGGACCCGTAGAAGATGATCCCCGCCAAGTCCACGTCGGACCAGCGGACATACTCCTCGACGGTAAACGGTTGGGCCGGCATGGCCGGGAAGCTAGGGGATCGCAGGACCGATCACCAGCCGAAACCAGTCCGGATATCGAATCGCAGCCCGTCGCCGCCGTCAGTAATCGGATAGCTGAAATCGAAGCGCAGGAGCCCGCCCGCGATCGAGATCCCGAGTCCCGCACCCGACAGCACGCTGGTCGAGAAAAGTTCGTCCGGGGAACCGGCCTGTCCCACGTCGATGAAAGGCACCGGGCGGATCAGACCCTTGGTCAGCGGCCAGTCGGCCTGCGCGGCCCAGAACGACTGACCCCGGCGAGTTCCATAATCGAAGCCGCGAACAGTCGGCACACCGCCCAGTCTGAACTCCTGCTGCGCCAGCGTCGGTGATGTCGCAATGCCGGCCTTGATAGTGAACACCGGGCGTCGAGTCCCCTGGCCCACCGGCTGCCTCAAGCTTCCGAAAAGTCGCCCGGTCGCGGTTCCATCGCCCGCGAGCACATCGACACCGAGCCGCCAACGGCCACGGAATCGGGAGCCGTCTATGCTGACGCTCGCACCGGCGAAGGTCCCCTCGTCGATCGGCGGATTGTCGGGGAATTCCCCGGAGCCGCCGAGGAAGTCGTTGATGTGTGAGAACGCCTCGGTTCGGACACTGCTTTGGACTTCAACCCGCGCACTCAGGTTCAGCTCGATTCCCAGACCGATCGAGCTTTCCCGGGTGATCGCGCCACCCTGCGCCAGATAGTAGTCGGCGTCGTCGTGTGCGATGAAGATGGCACCCAGCGAATTGCCCAGGCTTCGGTAGCGGCCGAACGGATCCCCACTCGCCATTTCCCGGTACCCGCGCAACCGCCACCGGGATCCCGGTGCTTCCCGGGTTACCGTCAAGGCACCGGTGAGACGGTGGTCGTTGATGCCGAAGCGAGCCTCTCCGGCGATCCAGGTGAACGGATCGCCCGGCCACTGCACCCGGTAGGCGAAGCCCGGATTGAATCCCTGCACCTTGTTGTACCGGACAATTTCGGAAAATTTCGTCCAATCGACCCCTGAGGTCTGCCGGCCGGTCAGGTCGGACGGCAGCTCCGCGGTCATCTTCTCCAGGTCGGATGCCAGCTCGCGCTGTTGCTTCGCTTCGGCGGAATTTTCGTCGAACTGGAGCGAGTCCCCCCAGTCGGCGTACTGTTTGAGCGAATCGCCCGGTGCCCGGTGGATCTCGAAGCGTCCGCCGGGCCAGCGGCCGGCATCGTCCCGCTCGAGCTCATCCTCCTTGAGCGAGCCTCCCTCTTTGCGTCGCTCACGACCCGCTTGCCGCAGCGAGTCACGCCGGGCTCTTACCAGGGACTTGATGCTGTCGGGATCGGTTACCGAATCCGGCAACTCCACCGTGAATCGCACCGGCTTGCCGGTGTTGACTTCGTAGTCGTCGAAGGTGGTGGAGGCTTGGAAGGGGATCACCAGCTCGCCGAAATAGGGGATCTCCACCCGGCCACTGATCACCTGGCGGTACGGCATCCAGTATTTGGACTCGAGGAGGAAATACTCGAGATCCGCGTTCAGGCTCAGCAGCTGGTTGATGAGCTTGTTGGCTTTTCGAGCTTCGGAGGAATCCTTGCGGGTTTGACCGTCGGGGGCGATCCACAAATCGGTCCCGACATACCGGAAGGAGAATCGCACCACATCCGAGGTGACTGCATCGAGCCAGAGTCGCCCCGCGACCAGGGCGCCACCTTTGCGGCGAGGCAGAACCTCGATCGCCAGCAGGTGTGCTGTCGTTCCGTCCGGAGCGGTGATGGTGACGCTGTCGGATAGCGCGTAGTGGTACCAGGCGGGACCGTCTGCCGCGAGCGGGTGCAGCGCCGCGCGCTCGGGAAAATCGTTGCCGAACACGCGGACCGAATCACCGAGCGAACGCGGCACGAACCAGGGCTGGTCGAACACCGAGGAGATGTCGTACTGCTCGGACCGGGAGCGGGCTCGACGGCCCAGAATCTCCACTCTCAGGTCGTTAGGCGCCGACCAGTGAACCCGCCCCTCCTGCTCCTCGACCGCGGCATTCGGCACCTCGGCCCAGCGTCGCCGGCCGAAACCAAATGAGAGGCGGTAGCGGATCCGCGCGAAGTAGTCCTGGACCTGAGTATCCGCGTTCCGATGCCGCTCCATCGCGCGCTCGACCAGAGCCTGCGTCGCGCTCGAGGCGTAGATGGTCGTGTCTGTTTGTGGAGCAGCCGTGCCTTGAAGCGCGGCCAGAAGTACCAACAGCATTGAGCCGGTCCGCGGAGCGAAGGTAAGAACCGTCGCTCCGTCGGACGGGTACGGACCCTCGCAGGTTTCAGGTTGCGACGGCCCGCCTCGCTGCCCGGGTCACCGCCGCACCGTGTCGGCTGTAAGAGAAGTAGATCACGAGTCCGATCGCCAGCCAGACGACAAGGCGCTCCCACGTGGTGACCGGCAGACTGAACATCTGCACCAGACAAATCAGCGCGCCTGCGATCGGTACCCAGGGCATGCCCGGCGTGCGGAATGGACGGGGAATGTCCGGCGAGGTCCGGCGCAAGATCAGAATCCCGATACACACCAGGACGAAAGCGAGCAGCGTGCCCATGCTCACTAACTGACCCAGGACCGCGATCGGCACCAGGCCGGCGGCAATCGAGACGACGACTCCGGTCACCGCCGTGCTGAGGTAGGGTGTGCGGTACTTGGGGTGGACGGCGCTGAATGCTTTCGGCAGTAGCCCGTCGTGACTCATGGAATAAAAGATCCGGGTTTGTCCCAGCAGCTGAACCAGCATAGTGCTGAACAGGCCGAACAGGGCGCTCACCTTGACCAGAGGGCTGAGCCACTTGAGCCCGGTCCGGTCGATCCCCACCGCCAGCGGGTCCGGGACATTGAGCTCGGGGTAGGGCACGATCCCGAGCAGGACCAGGGCAACCGCCACATAGATCACGGTGCAGATCGCGAGTGAGAGGAGCATCCCGATCGGGAGGTCGCGTTGCGGATTCTTTGCCTCCTGCGCCGCGGTGGAGACGGCATCGAACCCGATATACGCGAAGAACATCACCGCCGCGCCACGGAGGACGCCGCTCCAACCGAAGCGCCCGAACTCACCGGTGTTGGCCGGAATGAACGGCGTGAGATTTTCCGATCGCACATAGGCCGCGCCAGCCGCAACAAAGAGGATGAGCACCAGGGTCTTGATGATGACCAGCCCGGTGTTCGCGCCGGCCGACTGCCTGATGCCGAGGATCAGCAGGCCGGATACAGCCAGCACGATGAGTGAAGCAGGCAGATTGAAAACACCGGTAGCCATCATTCCCTCGGCGCCGGTGAGCATCACGCCAGGGGCAGCCGTAAGAGACGCGGGAAGATGGATACCCATATCATCCAGCAGACTCACGCAGTATCCCGACCAGCCCACCGCTACCGTCGCGGCACTGAGCGCGTACTCGAGCACCAGATCCCAGCCGATGATCCACGCGATCAGTTCTCCACTCGTAGCATAGGCGTACGTGTAAGCACTCCCCGCCACCGGAATCATCGAAGCGAGCTCGGCATAGCAGAGGCCGGCGAATGCACAACCGACCCCCGCGATGATCATCGAGATGACGAGCGCCGGGCCAGCGTTCTGGGACGCCGCGGTACCCGTCAGCACAAAGATCCCGGTGCCGATCACCGAGCCGATGCCCAGCGCAGTCAGCGCGAGCGGACCGAGGGCGCGGCGCAGAGGACTCCGCTCGGCGTCCTTCCGCAAATCCTCGATCGCCTTGCGATGAAACAGGCTCACTATGGCTCTCCAGTGGGGTTCGAGAGCCAAAATGGGAAACGAGAGGAGGAGTGGTGTTCGGGGAACGTCCGAGGCTGGTCAGGACTCCTTGACCTGCCCGGAACCGGCCGGCTCAAGGGTGAATCTGTAGCCGGCTTTTCGCACCGTCAGGAAATGCTGTGGACTGGCGGGATCGTCTTCCAGCTTGCGGCGCAACTCGGCGATGTGGGTATCAACCGTCCGGCTCATCACCTCGTCTTGATAGCCCCAGACCTCGGTGAGCAGCTCGGAGCGCGACACGACTCGTCCGGAGCGTGAGATCAGGGCGAGCAACAGCTGATACTCCTTGGGCCGGAGCGGGACGATCTCATCGCCCCGAATCACGCTGTGGGTAGCGGGATAGACCGTGACCGCACCGAAACGGACCGAATCCGCCACTGCGTGAGTTCCCGAAGTACGACCGGCGCGCCTTAGCAGCGCGTCAATCCGTGCCAGGAGCTCCATCAGGCCGAACGGCTTGGTGACGTAGTCGTCGGCGCCGACGCGCAGGCCGCGCACCTTATCGGCCTCGTCACCCAACGCAGTGAGGATCAGGACGGGCGCGTGGTTTCCGCCGTCTCGCAGCTCCCGCAGAACTCGATAACCGCTCTGATCGGGCAACATGAGATCGAGCACGATCAGATCGGGAGAGAAGGAAGCCGCCTCTCGCAGCCCTTGAGCCGCGTCGGGTGCGGCATGGACGGTGTGTCCCTCAAGCTCGAGGTTGTTGGCCAGTCCCTGCGCCAGAGTCGCGTTGTCCTCGATGATGAGAATCCGGCTCATCGTTGGGCAGGCTCGGTCGGAGGTTGGCAGGCGGGCAGGGAGACTATGAAACAGGCGCCTGATGGAGACGATTCGAGATCCACAATCCCGCCGTGGCCCTGAACCAAATCTCTCACGACGGCGAGGCCAAGACCGCTGCCATCGGACTCGTTACCACGGCGCGCCACGCGAACGAACGGCTCCCAGATATGGGCCCGTTCCTCTTCGGGAATACCGGGACCCTGATCCGCGACCGCGATACGCGCCATTCCGTCCCGGCGCGCGAGCGAGACGGTAACGGTCTGTCCTGCGGGTCCATACTTCACCGCGTTATCGAGCAGGTTGAGCACGATCTGGGTCAGGGCTCCGGAATCGACCGCGGCAGCCACCGCTTCGTCGAGATCGGTTCTTACCCGCAGCGTCCCCGGCGGCGCCGCGGCGAGGAAGGACGAGAGGATGCCTCGCAAGCGGGGCGCCAGTAACGCCGGTTCAGGGGCTGGGCCGGTGAGTCCACGCTCCAGTCGAGCGTACTGCAGGACGTTGTCCACCAGCCGCATCAGTCGCCTGGCCTCCTGAACGATGGTCTCAGCGGCCGCGCGGCGCTCATCGTCGTTTCTCGCGCGCCCCAGGGTCAACGTCTCCCCGTAGAGAAGAATCTGAGCGAGCGGAGTCCGCAGCTCATGGGAGACGCTCGAAGTAAAGTCCGAGCGGAGCCGGGCCAGCTCGTGTTCCCGCTGCAATTGCCGCAGCCCGATTGCCGCCAGTCCGCCGGACAACGCCAGCAGCGCGAGGAGAAGTGGGAGACGTGAGGAAGGAGTAACCGGAACGTCCAGCCTGCTCGCCGCTGTTTCCCGAAGGCCGACCCGCACTCGCAGCGCGGCGGGCGGATCCATCGCCACTTCGTGAGAAAACCGGTCGGCGGCGCCGGGAGCCGAGGCATACAGGGACCGCCCTCCCGCATCGTAAACGGCCAGGGTGAGTAGCGAATCGTTGGGCAGTCCCCGGCTTACCGCCTGGGGCAGCAGAGCTTCGGTGGCGAATACCCGTTGCAAGAGCTGGAGTCCGACGGCACTGCGACAGGTGAGAAAACCATACACGGCGATCGGTGCCCCGGGCTCGGCGAAGGCGCCGTATTGGGCAAGCTTGATCCCGTAGACCAGCGCCATCGCCGAATCCTGATCCAGTCCACCCACGGTCCCGAACGCCCTCCCGGGCTGGAGCGCCTCCTTGCCGATCGTGTCGGTGATCCACCTACGCCGTGTAGGACTGGGTGTCGGTCCAGTGGTAACGAGCGAGCCGTCCCGCAGGTCGAGCCTGAAATGCAGCCGGTCGGGATCGCCTCCGGACTCGTTGCAGCGAAGTAAACGAGCCGCCGAGGCGACGATTACTTGTGGTGAGGGGAGCCGGTCATACGGCGATGTAGCGCGAGTGCCTGTGGCGGAGCTCAAAGCATCCCGCTCCTCGTTCTCAAGCCGGGCCGTGGCCTTGGCGATGAGTTCCCAGGACGCGAACGTAGCGTAGTCGCGGAGTGCCCGCTCCGCGGTCACCCGGCGGGAACGCGCCGCCTGAACGGCCTCGTAGGCGACGAGTCCGGCGAGCGCCAGGACTACAAGCAGCAGTCCGAGCAGCAGCGTGGCGCTGCCGGGCCAGGTCCGCCACGGTGAGGTACGGCTCATAGGCGAGAGTATGAGGTCGGGTGCCGGAAAAGCGAAGGGCCCCGCTCATCACGGGGCCGGCACTACGGACGTCGATCGGTATCGCTTCGCTCAGCTCGCGGTGCGGGCCCACTTGGAGCGCCCGTCGCGATGTAGCCCGTAGGCCTTCAGCCGACGCCACAGAGTGGTGCGGCTGATTCCGAGACTCTTCGCCGTCTCCGCCAGCTTCCAGCCGTGAGTATCGAGCGAGCGCACAATGGCATCCCGCTCGCGATCGGCGAGGGTGGTTGGACCATCGATTCCCGGGATGAACATCGCCTCTCCCAGCTCGATCGCTCCGACCCGCAGGGGGCGCAGGCGGCCCCCCAGAGATGCCAGCCGGGGCATCAGCCCTGAGGCATCATCACCGGGTTGGAGCATGTCGGTCAGTGCTTCACGGGCGGGGGTATTGGCGTACAGCATCCGGCCGTCGGGATCGAAGACCACGACCCCTTCGCTGAATCCATCAAGAAGCGCCTTCGCCAACGGAGAGAAAACGGAGGGAAGCTGTGTTGGTGTAGTTGTATCCGGCATATCGCGCTCTACGGCCCGAGGTCAAGGCGGGTTTCAGGCCGATACCCGGCGACCTGACCCGCGGCTTCAGTGCAACCTATTCTGAGCTAACTAGTTCCTTGAATCCAGCCCGGAACTTGGGCGGCCTTTCCCGAGGGGACGAACAAGGGTGTCGGGGGTTGTACAATCCCGTTACTCACCGACCATCGAGGCGACCGGCACCTCCCCACGCTCCCGCCGTTCGCCCCAGATGACCAGAGCCAACCCGGTGAAGATGCCCAGGGCGGCAATCGCGGCCCGTGGTGTCACCTTCTCCCCCTCCAGCAGCAGGGGTGCGACCGCCGCCGTAAACACCGGCTGCAGGTAGGTGAAGACGGCCACCAGGTTCGACGACGCCCGTTTGAGCGCCCAGATGTTCAGGAAGTAGGCGAGGATCGTGGGGAAGAGCACGATGTAGCCGACCAACAGCCAGGTCTTGGCGTGAACCGGACCCATGCTGTGCAGCCCGTACAAACCTGCGGGCAGGACACCTAACGCCCCGAACAACATCACGTAGTAACTGACCGTGATCGCGGAATACCGATTCAGCATCTGCCGCACTGTCACCAGGTACGCGGCATAGGCCATCATGGCGACCACGATCATCGCGTTCCCAAGGGCAAGACCAGGTGCGAGAGAAACCCGATCGGGGCCGATGAGATAAACTGCCGCCGAGCCGGCGAGCAGGATACCGACAACCTTGGGGGCTGATGGAGACTCTCTGCGGAAGAGGAGGGAACCAAGGACGGTAAACACCGGCACCATGGTCACCAGGATGGTGGCGTTGACCGCGGTCGTATGCCGAAGACCGAGCAGGAACAGCGATTGATTCGCGGCGACACCCAGCAATCCCATGAGCGCCAGGCTGCGGAGATCAGCCCGGTCCCGCACGGGCTCGAGGCGGAGTGCCCGGTGGGCCACCGCGAGCACCGCGGCCGCTCCACAGACCCGTGCCAGGATCAAGACCCCCGGCGGGATCTCCCGCATGACCAGCTTCCCCACGATGGCGAGACTCGCCATGAGGGCCTGGACCAGGATCAGGACCAGGTGAACGATGCAGCCTCCTAGCGGCGCCGGCGCCGATGAGGACGTGAGCGGGGCTCGTTGCGGGGAAGTGTCCTCAGGGCATCCCGTAACTCCGCGAGCGTGGCCGCGCGAACGGCAGGATGCCTGCCCCGCACCACGGTGAATCGCACCGGCCGGTCGAGCGGCGGAATCTCGCGTTCATGCAGTCGTCGCGCCTGGCCTTCACGCAGCCGCAAACGGACCACTCCGATGCCCGACTCGACCTCGTAATCGAGTGGGACCGCGTCGCCGTGCAAACGGACCATGGACGGGAGCGATGTCAGCCGGGTGCGAATTTCCTGAGATACCAGGTCTGCCACCTCCAGCGACAACCGTTTCGCGAGAAATCCCTCCCAGCTGTTGACGGCCTTCAACTGGTCCAGAAGTCGGGATCTTACCGCCTCCGGTCCGATCTCGGTGAGATTGCCCCCCGATCGCCGCCAGAATTCACCCAGCTCATCCAGCGCGCGACGGACTCGAGGCTGGTCAGGATGAATGGACTCCCCCGACAGCAGAGCTTCAACCAGCCCCTCACGCAACACTTCGCGCAACTCGGTCGGGACCTCCCCGTGAAGCGGCTCGCGAACCTGCTCCAGCTCAAACCCGAAATATCCGAGCCGGCGGGTCACCACGAGATGTTGGTCCCGTCGCGACCCACTCAGTTCGATGCGCGGCTCGCCGCGAGTTGCGTAGCGCCGGACGAGGTCGTAAGGAATGGTGGTCCCCTCGATAGCCGCGCGGGAGATGCCGTAGCGATCCGCGAAGTAACGCAGGTTTCCAGCAACCGCGCCCCAACCTCCCGCCATCGACCCTCGGCTGACCCGCGCCTCCTGCCCGTCGGCCGTGTGCTCGTCAATCACCAGATCGAACGGCATGATCCGGGCGAACAGATCAATGAATTCCTGCTGCAACTCGCGGCCGAGATTGGGAAACTTGCTCGGCAATTCGAGCTCCAGCGCGCGAAAGACCGATGCCGTTCCCAGTGCCACGTCTTCGATCGCCTTGACCAGGACGCCGCGCCGCTCCGCCCACTCTTCCATCCCATCGTCGAAGAGGTGCCGGGGTAGTCCGTAGACCTCGCCGAGATATCCGTGCCGATTCACCGCTTCGGCATAGAGGCGGTAGGCAGTGAGATGATCGCTTCCGTTGACCTTCACCCCTTCGAGATTGCGCTCCTCCCGGGTCATCCGGTGGAGCGACTCGATGTTGGAACAGACCGCGACGATCGGGAGAAGGTCGGTGCCGGCGTTGACCAGCAGCTCACCCCAGGCGCGCTCGACCGGCATGGCTTCGACCTCACGGCCGTAGGCCGTGAGTTTCCCATCGGCCACTAACCCACGAGAGGTGAGCAGCGCGAGTGCCCGGCGATAGGCGGTGCGATCGAGCGGGACCGGCAGGTCGAGATCGCTGGCATCGACGCCGATCGCGGCGCAGGTAATCGCGACCCGCTCCGCGTCGCCGGCCAGCTGGAACTCGGGAGGAGTAGGCCGCAGTTGCTCGAAGACGAGGTGGCGATCGCTGAGGATGAAGACCTCGCCGTCGGGCACCCGTCCGTGGACCCGCCCCGCCATCTGCAGAATCTCGTTCGCGCCGAGGTAGAGCCGGTGCAGCACGTTCCGCCCCCGTTCGACCACGTTGGCGTAGCGGGCATCGTAGATCACGACGGTGTCGAGCCCTCGGATATTTAGCGCCGACTGTCCCGCAGCCGTCATGGCGAGGAGAAATGGCGGTCGCGCGTCACCCTCGAGAAACGGCCGCAGGACCCGGATCGGCTCACCGCCGTGATAGAACGCTGCGGTGAGACGGGGCCATCGCTCTCCCAGACCCTGCGCGAGTTGCTCCACCTCGGCCCGGGTGGGAACGAACACGGCGACCCCGCGCTTCTCCTTGATCACGTGCCGCAGGAACTTCTCGTCGAGAAACTCCTCGGCGCGCAGCGGAAGCACCTTGACCCTCGCCTTGAGCGCAGGGTCGAAGGCCGTGCTCTCCAGCACCTCGCTGCTGCCGAGATAGCGGGCGTAGAAGGCGGGATCTACCGTCGCGCTGAGCCAGATGAAGCGACACCCCGCTCGCTTCCCCAGCGCGAGGCACAGCTCCAGCTCGGCGGACGTCTGGTGGATCTCATCCGCGATGAGGGTGTCGCGGCCGGTGATGAGACCATCCTCGAACCAGCGACGCGCGATGCCGGTCGTCACGATGACGACGTTCCACGACGGCGTCTCCGGCGTCGCTTCCCGTTCGCGGTTCACGACGCCGACGTGCAATGGCGCCTGCAGAATCGATTCGGCGATGGGCCGGATGGCGAGCGTCTTTCCCACCCCGGTGCCGGCCACGATGCCGAATCCTTTCCCAGCCGCGGCCCATTCCCTCAACTCCCGGCCGTGCTCGCGCTCGAGCAGGGTCTCGATGTGGAGGGCGGTCGCCAGCTCAATCGTCTCGCAGGCCGCGCGGGTAGGAGCAATGACGATGACTCGGCCCCGCGGGTGCGGAGCGCGGCGATAGGCCTCGAGATCGAGTGGGAGCTGGTGATTGCGAGCGGGGTGCACAGCTAAAGCTAGGCGGGCGCCGGGCGGCGCGCCTCCCTTCCCCGCGGACTAATTGCGCACGAACGCTATGGTGACGACCTCCCGGGGCTTCCGGGCCTTTCTGCTGGAATCCTCCGCCAGCACCACGCTTCGGGTGATCCGAACGAATGGAGCTGATTCCGGGCGGGCAGTGGGGTCCAAAGCCGCCCGCAAGGCAGCCTGGACGGGCTCAATCGAAACGACCCGAGCCGAGACTTGCAGGCTGCCCTGCTTCTGAGCCTGGGCGGCGGGGATTGGACCCCACAAGGTCAGGGCGGTGACGAGGACGAAGACGCTGGGCGAACACGGGCGGGTAGCGGTACGCAGCCCGGGGAGGGGCGCGTCTCGCAGTCGGGAGGGAAGAGATTGGCGCATGACGACTTGGCCTTCCTGGCGGAGGGGCTAAGACTGCCTACAAATGCTGGTAATGCCGTCCAAATACTAGACACCAGAAACAGCATGCTTTGAAGGACTTACCGCGTGTCCCTTTCAGGTTTATGACACGCGGCACAGTGGTTGCCCTACCCCCAGCGTCCGGAGCTGACACTCCGACTGCGGCAAGTGGTTCCTTCAACCCAAACAAGGTGAGGCTAGGGCAATGCGCACTACTACCCGAGTATCGGCCGTCTTGGCCGCTGTCTTGACCCTGGGCGCTTTGCCGGCCATGGCTCAGAGCGCCAACATCAGCGCCACCGCAACCGTGTTTCAGGCCATCACGGTGACCGGGGCCAACACGCTGGCCTTCGGCAACGTCTTTCCTGGCGTAGCGAAGACCGTCGGCGCGGCCACGGGCGGAGCGAACGCTGGCCGGTTCGACCTCACCGGTCAGGCGAGCACCGCGGTTCAGCTGACCTTCACTCTGCCGGGCAACCTGACCAGCGGCGCCAACAACCTGCCGATTGGTACCTGGACCGGCTGCACGAACCCCACAAACACCCAGGCGGGCTGCACTGCCTTCACCCCGTCGGGCGCGCCCAGCGCGAGTGCTTTCAGCGCCGCGAACGCCCTGTTTGTGTTCGTGGGTGCCACGGTGACCCCGGCGGCGAACCAGGCCGCGGGGAACTACACCGGCACCATTACTCTGACGGCGAACTACTAACACTCGACGAAGGGTTTCCGGGCAACTCGCGGGCGAAGAGGACAGGCTATCTTGCTTGAGTCTCTCGCCCGTGGGGCTCGCCCCGGGATTCCCGCATGTCCAAATGCTTTCGTCTTCTCCCACTTCTGGCGCTCTGCCTGGTGGCCCGGCCGCTCGCGGGCCAGTCGTCAGTCACCGGTATGCAGAACCTCGCCTTCGGCATCGTGATTCGCGGAGTCCCCAACTCGGTGACTCCGAACGACGCGGTCCGGCGCGGCAGGTTCTACGTCAAGCACATCCTCAACCATCAAATCGGTCTCCGCTTCACCCTGCCGACCCAGCTAGCCCGGGTGGGCGGCGGCGGAAACTTGCCAATCAGCTTCGGCGCGACCGATGGAATCGCGCAGGGCACGGCGGGCAGCTCGGTTCCCGTCACCTTCAACCCCCACAACAACCAGACGTTCAACCTGGTCACCAGCGCGGACTTCAACGTGTACCTCGGTGGTCGGGTCTCTCCCGCTGCCAATCAAGCGACCGGGAACTACACCGGAACGATCACGCTTACCTGCACCTTCTTCTGACGGTGCGCCGACTGTTCGCCATCATCGCCGTCGTCGCGGGGTTCGCCCGCGCCGCCGAAGCGCAGGGCGTCCTGGTCGCACCGCACGCCGTTTACCTCGACCACCGCACGCGCAGCGGGTCAGTGACGCTGTACAACCCCGGCGCCGAGCCGGTCGAGATCACGGTCAGCTTCTTCTTCGGGTACCCGGTGACCGACTCGCTCGGTCACTTCACGATTGCAACTCCCGACTCGGTCCAGGCTGGAATGCCGTCGGCTGCGGACTGGATCGACGCGTTCCCTCGCCGACTCACCCTGGCACCGTTGCAGCGCCAGACCGTTCGTCTGTTGGCCCGGCCGCCACAGGGACTCGCCGATGGGGAGTACTGGTCCCGCATCATGATTTCCGCCAAGGGTGGCGTCGTACAAGTCGAGCAGCCCGACTCCAGCGGCATTTCGATCGGGCTCAACCTCGAAGTGCGTACCATCATCCCGCTCATCTACCGCAAGGGGCAGTTGCAGACCGGCGTCGCGTTGACCGATCTCCGCGCCGGGCGCGCAGGCGATTCCCTCCAGGTCCAGGTCCACATGGAACGCCAGGGCGGAGCGGCCTATGTCGGCACGGCGAAAGTCACCCTGGTGGACGAGCGGGGCAAACAGGTCAGCAAGTTTGAGCAGCCAGTGGCGATCTACTACACGGCCGAGCCGTCCTTCACACTGTCCCTCGCTGGTCGAAACTCGGGGCGCTACCGGCTGCGGATGGAGCTCGCGACCGAGCGGTCCGACATCGCCCCTGAGCTTCTCCTCCGGGCGCCCGTAACCCGCGATTCGATTGACCTGAGCCTGCCATGAGCCGCGCCGTCCGCTTGCTCGCGCTGCTCCTTTCGCTGGCCGGTATCGGCCGGGGACTCGCAGCGCAGGAGGCGGAACCGGTGCTGATCGAGCTGCAGTTGGGCCGGCTGACCAGCAAGACGGTAGAGGCCTTTCGGGCCGGCGATGCGGCGTTGATCCCGGTCGGAGCGTTCTTCGACCTCGCGGAAACGCATACGGCCCGACAGGCCAATGGCAGCCTGGAGGCACTGGTTCAGCCGGGGAATCTGCGGTTCGTTCTCGATCCCGCAAGCAAGACCCTGACACTGGGCAAGGACCGGATCAGCCTCACCGCTGACCAGCTCCAATCCACGCCCACCGACGTCTACCTCGATACGCGAGTCCTGGGCCGCGCCCTTCAACTCGATTGGGACGTGAGTTGGCAGGACTTGGAGGTCACCGTACTCGATCCGGCATCGTTGCCTGTGGCGCGGCGGCTACAGCGGGAAGCCATGCTCAGCGCCCGTCTCGCCAGCTCCAGCGCTCCCGAATACACCGGCCTCAGGCTTGGCCTGGAGCGCCCCCGAATGAACGGCATGGTCTTCGACTACTCGCTGCTGACGCCTACCACGGGCCTCGATGCCGGCGCCTATTCGACGATGCTCGGCCTCGATGTCTTCGGAGGTTCCTTCGGGCTGGGGTTACAGAGCCAAGACGGCCCCAATCGCGCGCCTCGCGCCGACATCGGCTGGAGCGGGATCTGGCGGGAGAGTCATTGGCTGACTCAGGCCCACCTGGGCGACGGGATCAGCACCGGCCCGCGTTCGCGCAGCGTACGGGGGTTCTCCCTCTCGAACAGTCCGTTCGTCCGCCCGATGACGATCGGTAACCTGCCATTTACCGGACAGCTCGGAACCGGCTGGAGTATCGAGGCTTACCGAGGCGGACGGCTCATCGGCTTCGACTCGGTAAACGCCCTGGGCCAGTTCTCTTTCGATCTTCCGATCGAATACGGTGAGAACCCGGTCGATTTCATCGCCTACGGCCCCTTTGGTGAGATCCGGGAATTCAATCAGACCTATCGCCTGCGCACCGATGCGCTCCCGGCGCACCAGTTCGAGTATGGGCTTTCTCTTGGACAATGTCGCACCGATCAGTGCACCGCGACCGGCAACGTGGATCTCCGTTACGGACTCTCGACGCGCTGGAGCGCCCGGGCCGGCTTCGATGGATTCTGGCGGAACCAGCCGACCAATCTGATGCATCCGTACGCTGGCATCGCCGGCTCCATAACCAACGCCGTTAGCCTCGAGGCCGAGGCGGTGAGGGACGCCGTGGTTCGGGGATCGGTCCGGTTCGAACCGTCCACCGATCTTCAGCTTCAGGTTGACGCCTATCACTTCGCCACCCAAGTGCGGGATCCCATCCTCACGCCGCAAGGGAGGACCGAGCAGGTAACCCTCTCGGCGTTCTTCCGGCCGATCAGCCGGATGGGAGGCAACTACCTGGAGGCAAGCCTCGATCGGATCAACAGCACCTCCGGTATGCTCACGAGCGGCCGCCTCGGCGCCTCGGTGCAAGTCGCGGAAATCCGGATCCTCCCGGCAGTGCGTTTCCAGCGGGCGGATGCCGGATTCGGGCCTCAGACCAGTCAGACATTCCTCGGGGTCAACACCTTCATTCTTCCCCGGCAGGGCCTCGGCCCGGTTTTCGGCAGCATCTCGGCAAGGACGAGCTTCGAGATGCAGCCCGGCGTGGGAGCGGTGAACGCCTCTGCCTACATCGGCGCCCCGATCATCAAGGGCCTCCGGGCGGAGACCGGCATGACCTGGTTCCGAGGCGGACGTGGTCCCGGGTTTTCCCTGCTCATTGCGGCCGAGCTTCCCAGCGTTCGCTCCTACACCACGCTCACCGCGGGTGGGGGTGCAGAGCCGCTCGGCACCCAGTACATCTCGGGTTCGACGATCTACAATCCCACTCGGGGCAGCATGGATTTCTCGAGTAACCCCGGCCTCTCCCGCGGTGGGGTCACCGGCCGGGTCTTCCTTGACCTGAACGGCAACGGGCACATGGATGGCGGCGAGCAGCCGCTGGCGGGAGTCCGCATCGTGGTCGGCGGGATCTGGAGCACCTCGGATTCGAGCGGTCGCTATCGGGCCTGGGACCTCCTGCCATACGAACCCACCACAGTGGTGGTGGACTCGAGTACCCTTGCTTCCCCGCTCTGGGTGCCTGCCTTCGCAGCGGCGTCGGTAGAACCTTCCCCCAATCGCTACCGCACGCTCGATATCCCGGTCCTGCCGGGTGGAGTCGTTGAGGGTCGGGTGGCCGGGACGAGAATGGGCGGCATTACCCTGCGGTTCAAGCACAAAGCTTCGGGCGAACAGCGGATTCTCACCACCTTCAGCGATGGGACCTTCTACGGAATCGGCTTCCGGCCGGGTGACTGGGAACTCACGGTTGACCCCAAGTGCCTGGAGGTGCTCAAGGCCGCGGCCGAACCGCTGGCGTTCACCCTGCTCCCGAGCGAAGAGGGTAGCACGGCGGAAGGTCTCGAGGTTCAGCTCTACTTCGCGACGGATCAAAACCAGTAAAAGCAAACAACCCCGCATCACGCGGGGTTGTTCGAACCCGGGCGGGGAGCCACGGGTCTGTGAAACCGGCCGTTGTGACAACTGGCCGCAGGTAGGACCGGCCGGCTTCAGTTCGAGTCAGTCGCTCTCCCGGAAGTACCGACCATCACACTCGTAGACATAGACCTCGCGCAGCCCGGGATGCCGGCCGTCATTGCGATCGTAGTACCGGTCGCCATGCGGGTCATACCAGGCGACCACCCGTTGCCGCGGCTTCTTGTACCAGCCACGATGGTGGCCGTGGTTTCGTTCGACCACGATTACCCGGGCGACATGGTAGCGAGGGTAGTAGTAGGGATTTACCGCGACGCGGGCAGCGACCGGTCCCTGGTGTATCAGGATCTCAGCGCGGACGACTTGAGCCTTCATCGTTTGCGGGGCGACCAAGGCAATGGCAGCGGCGAACAGAGTGGCCTTCATGCTTACCTCGTTCAATGGACAGGGGACACCGGGAGCCAAGGCGAGCCCCGTGCCGGGTGGAAAGTGTCCATCGAACAAGAACTTGGGTCGAATCACCGGCGGGAATGCCGTCCCTTGAGCCGGACGTTGAGCTGGCGAATGTCCACCGAGCGCGGCGGGCCCCGAAGTGGTTGCATGCCGCCTTGACAGCCTCAGGGGTGGCCGACATACTAGGGGCCCCTGAGGTTCCGTTTACGAGCCTCGAGCTACCCGCCTTGGCGGGACCGCGTGCAGCGGAGTTTCATCTGCTTCGCACGTCGCTCCTGTGCCCCAGCTCCCGATCTGTCGAGCACACTATGTGGCAGCAGATCCTTTCATTCTTTAAAACGCAGATGGAGGTAGACATGGCAGCGGATTTCTTCATTGGCGAGTCGTTGGTAGGCGATGGGAACGAGATCGCCCACGTCGACCTCATCATCGGCTCCAAGAGCGGCGTTGCCGGTGCCGCCTTCGTGAACGCGCTTTCGAACAACAAGGATGGCTTCACCACGCTGCTCGCAGTGGTCACCCCGAATCTGCCGTGCAAGCCGGACACGGTGCTGTTCAACAAGGTCACCATCAAGGGTGCGAAGCAGGCCGTTCAGATGTTCGGGCCGGCCCAGACGGCGGTCGCACGCGCCGTGGTGGACAGCGTGGCCTCGGGAATCATCCCCAAGGACAAGGCCAATGACTGGTGCATCCTGGTCGGGG
Organism: Gemmatimonadales bacterium; assembly: GCA_036558125.1. Classification (GTDB taxonomy): domain Bacteria; phylum Gemmatimonadota; class Gemmatimonadetes; order Gemmatimonadales; family GWC2-71-9; genus DATBGE01. The sequence continues at coordinate 19,229 of DATBGE010000208.1, forward strand.
TGTTCATTCACTGGCAGGCGGAAGACAACAAGAAGATCTACCAGTTCAACTATGAGGCCACGAAGCAGTCGATCGAGCGGGCTCTGAAGGGCCTGCCGACGGTCGATTCGGTCCTCAGCGGCGCCAAGACCGCCCGGCACCCATTCTCGGGAGTCGACGGGGTCTGATTCACCGGCTGGTCAGGACGGAACCATCGAGGGGGCGGGCCGGGCCCGCCCCTTCGTGTTTCCCGGTCACTGTTCAAAGACTTCTTGTGGCGAGATGATGATGCGGAAGCTTTTGTTGCAGCTCGACAGCTCCAGACTCCCCAGCGTGTTCGATCGGATAGTGGCGCTCGATGCCGGCGCCGACGAGGTCCTCAGCTATGGAGGCATAGCACCAGAGGACGTCCGGGATCTGATCCATGGCGCCATCTTCACCCGCGGACCGAAGGACCTGCACAACAGCGCCGTCTGGATCGGCGGGAACAACATGTCACAGGGCGAGCAGCTCCTGGCGATGGCACAGGATGCCCTGTTCAAGCCCTTCTCCGTCTCCATCATGCTGGATTCGAACGGTTCCAACACCACGGCCGTAGCGGCGGTGGTGAAGATCGAGCAGGCGGTGGATACCATGAAGGGCAAGCGCGTCGTGGTCGTGGCGGGAACGGGACCGGTAGGACAGCGCGTCGCTGGACTGCTGGGGAAGGGTGGCGCCAAGGTCATCATTACTTCGCGCAAACCGGAACAAGGCGAGAAAGCCAGGCGCAGCATCGGCGAGCGGTTCGAGATTCCCGTCGAGATTACCGAGCTGAGCAGTCCGGATCAGGCGGCGAAGATCCTCGACCAGGCCGACATATTGGTCAACGCCGGACCAGCCGGCGTAATGATGGTTCCCAAGGCGGCGTGGTTTGACCGTGGAGTGAAGGTCATCGTGGACTTCAACGCCGTGTCGCCGGTCGGAGTCGAGGGAGTCGAGCTCAACGACGCGGGAGAAAAGCGCGGCGGTGCCGTGGTCTTCGGCGCCTTCGGCGTGGGGAATTTCAAGACCAAGCTCCACAAGCGGTGCGTCGCCAAACTGTTTGAAAAGAATGACCTCGTGCTGGACGCCGAGGGGATCGCCGATATCGCGCGGGGAATGCTGGCGGGGTCCTGAAAAAGGTC
>DATBGE010000209.1:0-36109 GCA_036558125.1 Gemmatimonadales bacterium
GTGATTCGCCGGGCCTTTCATCCGCGGGCGACGGGGTCCAAGGGCTTTCGAAAGATCTGGAGTACGGCCCAGGCGCTGGTGCCCCGTCGGGGAAATCCTGCCTGGACTTTCAATCAGGCGATCATGGAGCTGGGGGCGCGAGTCTGCACTGCCCGGGTCGCGCGCTGCGGGGTGTGTCCGGTCAGGGCGGTCTGTGCGTCAGGAAGGAGGTGGCAATCGGCCACATCATCCCTGGACTAGCCCATGATTCCCCGCCGTAGCCAACTCGCCCTGGCCCTCATTGTACTCCTCGCCTGCGAGGGGACCAGCAACTCCGGAGATGGATTCACCGGTCTCGACCCGATCAATACCACGGTGGCCGCTGGAGAGACCCACAACTGCGTGATTGACGGCTCAGGCCTGGCAGCCTGTTGGGGCCGAGGATCCGAAGGACAACTGGGCGGAGATTCGACTCCGGCCAAGGCCGGTCCGGCATTGGTAAGCGGCCAGAACATCTTCATCGCCCTGGTGGCCGGGAAGTATCACACCTGCGGCCTCACCCTTCAGGGTGCCGCCCTCTGCTGGGGACTGGACCAGAACGGTCAGCTCGGTCTGGGAACTGCGGCGACGGAAGACTGTGGGGGTATGCCTTGTGCGACCTCACCCGCTCCGGTCGCCGGCAACATCGTCTTCACCACGCTCGCAGCGAGCGGCCAGGAGACCTGCGGCCTCACCACCGACGGATCGGCATGGTGCTGGGGACTAAGCGACTTCGGCCAGTTGGGATCTCCGGCGCCGGAGAATTGTCCCGATGGTCCCTGCAGTCGCACGCCGCTCCCCGTCTCCGGAGGCCATCATTTCGCGCGAATCAGCGTCAGCGCCAGCGGCCACGCCTGCGGCCTTACCGATGACGGCCAAGCCTGGTGCTGGGGCCTCAACCATCAGGGCCAGCTCGGCGCCGACAGTGTGATCGAGTATGTAGAGGAGCCTCTTCCGGTCGCGGGCAGTCTTCGCTTCCGGCAGGTGAGCGCCGGCGGACTCCACACCTGCGGGCTCACCGGAGACGGAACTCCATGGTGCTGGGGGATCGACGTTCTGCCGCTGCTCAACTCCGGCGACCTCAAGTATTACGTCCCCAACCGGGTGAAGACCTCGCTCAAGTTCGAGACGCTCGAATCGGCGCGGGTCTCCGAGTGCGGCCTTACGGCCTCGGGGGCTCCCTACTGCTGGGGTGTCAACGGCTCTGGCGAGATAGGGACGACACCCGTCGGTAGTACCTTCCGCTTCGACACGCCGGTCGCTGTGGGAGGGGGAATCGAGTTCTCCCAGATCTGGGGCGAAACGTCGACCTACTGCGGCAACTCGACCAGCGGCGGAGTCTACTGCTGGGGACGGGGGACGGGCGGTGAGCTGGGAGCGGGCGCGACCAACAGCATTGTGCCTGTTAAAGTACCTAGTACCTAGTACCTAGTACCTAGTACCTAGTACCGAGTACCGAGTACCGAGTACTGGAGGGCGTTATCGGAGTTCTTCACGAGATCGAGTTACAGGCTGGCATACTCGGTACTCGGTACTTAGTACTTGGAAAACACTCCCCCCAGCAGGGCCAAGAGACCCAAGGTTCCCGCAATACTCCCGGCGATCGCCTGCCGTTTCTTGAGCGCGTCGAAGAGCGGCGCGGTCTGGCCGGTCGGGTTGGTTCTGCCAAGGCGTGCGCCGTTGGGCAGCAGGACGAAGAGCACGATGAGTGCAGCAAGGAGGCCGGCGCCCTGCATGAGCATGAGCCAGGCGGAAGGGGTCGCCTCCGAGCGCATGACCACGATGCTGAGGTAGACGCCGGAGATTACGGCGACCAACGCTCCCGGAGCCATGAGACGGCGACCCACCTGCGCCTGCAGGCGGGCAACCGCCCCCTGGATCGCGCGATCCTCCTGACGTGCCATGATGCCCATCAGCATGTTGGAGAAGCCCCCACCCATCCAGGCCACGAAGCCCGCGACATGGAGCAGAACCCAGATTCGCATCAGGCAATTGTCTCGCTGAGCATGGTGTCGTCAATGGGATGGCGCCCGGCGAATCCGGCATCGATGTCGTGCCAGTGGGTGATCCGCTCTTCGCCAAGCTTCCAGCAGAGAAAGACCAGCCGATCCTCCCGCAGGGCATAGAAATCCACTAGACCTGCCTCGAATCCTTTGAACACGCACCCGATCTGGTCCAGCTCCTCCAGGTACTGATGGATTCGCTCGGCCTGGCTGGTCACCGCCTCTCGGGCGGCCAGCAGTTCCTGCGTCTCGCCCCACTCGGCGCGGGCCGGCCCGGTGAGCAGCTCGTAGCGGGCCAACGCCTCGCGCCACTGGGGATACGCCAGCAACAGATCCCCTACGATGTGGCGCACCAACGGCAGCGTCTTCTCTGCCTCAGCCACGGTGAAGATCTTGGGGGTTCCCACGGTCAGGACCAGACGATAGTGATCCCCGCGACATCTTCAGGGTGGCTGATGAAGCCCACGACCCGGTGGTCGCCGTCGATCACGGTGATGGTCGCCCGCAGGTGAGACTCGCTGGCGTCCTGATTCATTTTCAAAACGAATCCTTCCAGATCCTGATCCGGACTCACCACGCAACTGTCGGTGCGCATCAGCGCATCGGCCCGGGTATACAGCGGATCGTTCCCCGCTGCCAGGCAGCGAGTCACCAGATCGCGGTCGCTCAGGACCCCGAGAAACCGCCGGGTGCGATGGTCGTCCACCACTGGCACGACAGAGATATTGCGGCTGCGGAACATGATCGCCACTTCGCTTGCAGATGCGTTCGCGACGGCGACGAACGGATTTGGAACCATCACTTCAGAAGCGCGCATTGCCCGAATCAGGGTAATTGGTAATTCCGAATCTGCTCACCCTCACGACGGAATCAAGCCCGACAACGCCTTCAGGGCCGCTTCACGACCCTCCTCCACGTAGCGCCGGATCAGGTCGAGTCGGAAAGTAGCACCGCGCTCCGCCGGAGGGCGGATGTAGACCAGTGGCGGACGGTCGGGTGTGAGCTTCCACAGCGAGATCGCCTGCGCGGTCTGGTTCGCCATCAGAATCCGGGTGGTGTTGTTGTGGGTCTCTACCACCGGCGGAAAACTCGGCGCGTCGGGAGGCTGGGTCTCGTCAAATCCCGGGCCGACGTCCACGGCGACCACCAGGCCGGGTTCGAACCACGCGGCCACTTGAAGCGGGAGCACCGCACGGAGTCCTCCATCGGCGAAACGCCGGACGCCGATGTTGGCCGGAGGATAGAACAGGGGCAACGCGCAGCTCGCGTAGAGCGCGTCCTGCAACGGCGCGTCGGCACCGCCCTCCCCGAAGCACATGAGACCGCCGGAATCGATGTCGGTCGCGGTCACGGTGAGCCGGTAGCGCAGGTCGGAGAAACGTTCCGCGGGAACCAGCCGCTTGATCGCGGCCCGCAGCGGAGCCTCCTCGAGGATCTTTCGAGACCAGAGTCCCCGGAGCAGGGACAACCGGCTGGCGTGAACCACATCCCGGTTTTCCAGTCCGCCCACCCGGAGGATCGCCTCGTCGGGAGACATGCCGAAGGCGAACATCGCCGCGATCACAGCACCCATCGAGGTGCCAACGAAGTTGGTCGGCGCTATACCACCGGCAAGCAACGCCTGCATGACGCCGATCTGCGCCGCCGCCCTCGCCCCGCCTCCACTCAAGACCAGCACCACCTTGCCGGTACTCACGGTTGCCTTTTCTCGGCCATCAGCCGGGCCCGCTCGTAGCGCTCCTGCTCTTCGGGCGTCTCGGGAATCAGTCGGGGAACCCGCTTGGGTTTCCCGTTCTCATCGATCGCGACGAAGATGACCGAGGCAGTGTGCGTGTGGCGGCGATGCCCCGTCGCGACGTTCTCGGCAAAGACATCTACCGAGACGTGCATGGACGAATTCCCCACATAGTCCACGGCCGCGGCACAGGTGACCAGAGCGCCGACCGGAATCCGCTCCCGGAAATCCACCCGATCCATCCTCGCCGTGACCGCCGGACCGCCCGCATGCCGGATCGCCGCCACCGCGGCCGCCTGATCCACCATTGCCAGCAAGTGCCCGCCGAACAGGTCTCCCAGAACGTTCTGCATGTGAGGCATCACGAGCGAGGTCAGCTCGGATCGGCTGAAGGACATCGGGTGGGAGTCGGCGGTCATGGTCAATCGTCGAATGGTGAATGGCGGAATGATGAATGGCGGTACGGAGAATCATTCTCCCGTTCCGCCATTTCTCGTTCGCTCATTTCAGAAATCGACCGGTCGCAGATAGTACTCCCCAATCGCCGTCTGCGACAGCATCGCCACGGTAGGCAGGCGGCGCTTCCAGTGCGTCGACTCCAGGCGTTTGCGGACCAGCTCCACTTCATCCCGGGTCAGCCCCTGCGCGACGATCTCTTCCGGACGAAGTCCGGTCAGGAGGCCATGCAGGATCTGGTCCACCTTGGGATAGGAGATTCCGAAATCGCCTTCGTCGGTCTGGCCTTTGATCAGATCGGCGCTCGCAGGCTTGGTGACGATTACCTCCGGCACCCCCACGAAGCGCGCCAATGCCCAGACCTGGGTCTTGAACAGATCGCCGATCGGATTGACCGGCGGAGAATCGTCGGCATGCCAGGTAAAGTAACCCAGCAACCGTTCGGTCTTGTTTCCGGTTCCCAGCGGGAGCGCGTCGAGCTCTGCGGAGAGATCGAAGAGGGTGATCATCCGCATCCGAGCCATGATGTTTCCCTTGCGGGACGGCGACGACTCGCCTCCGATAGCGGCAACCAGTCCATCCACCGCACCGGTGATATCCACCGTCCGGCTCCCAACTCCCAATTGGTCTATCACCAGCTGAGCATGCTCCAGGCTGTCGGGACTCGAGGTCCGGTAGGGCATTCTGACAGCGGTGACGTTGTCTTTGCCCAGCGCCTCGGCAGCCAGGAAGGCGACCAGCGCGCTGTCGACACCGCCCGAGAGGCCGATCACCACCTTCGAGAATCGCCTCCGCCGCCGAACCTCGTCTCTGATGAATTCCACGAGCCAGCGCTTGGTGAGGCCGGGATCGATCGCGAGAGAATCCGCCGCCCGCGCCGGCCGCGGGACCTTCCGTGCGGGCGTCGCCGCAGAACTCTTCACCCGAGTCTCGGGCTCGTCCCCATCCTCTTTCCCACCATCCCTCGTTTCCGCCAGCGAAGCGAGCAGGTGGGGCAACCGAAGCCTGAGATCGGAGAGTAAGGGCGCCTCAGCCCGGGCTCGGGTGATCTCCTCGAAGTCGATAACAGCCGGCACGGTGGCGGGCTCAAACAGCGGAGCGTGAACCGTCGCCTGGCCACGAGGATTGACCAGCACGGAGCCCCCGACAAATCCCTTACCGCCCTCGAAACCGACCAGATGAGTCACCACCACGAATACGCCGTGCTCTTCGGCGATCCCTTGGGCCAGCCGGTCCCAGCGATCGAGGTTTGCGGGCCGGCCTCCGTTGCCCGGCGCCGTGATGCCACGCGCCGGAGTGGCACTGGGAACGATGATGAGTTGGGCCCCATCCAGGGCCGCGAGAGTAGGAGTCAGCGAATGCCATGCGTCTTCGCAAACCAGCATCGCCGCCCTCCCCCAGCGGGTATCAAATGCGGCCACCTCCTGCCCCGGCTCCACGAAGCGCTCTTCATCGAACACACCGTAGGTCGGTAGAAACACCTTGCGGTGCACATGGCGGATCCCCGCGTCTCCTCCGCCAAGGCTCGCGTAGAGCGCCGAATTGTGCAGGTGATTGCGATACACCTCGTAGAAGCCGAGCGAAACGTCGAAGGGGGGCGCACCCGACTCGGCGTGGACTCGGACGAGGTCCTGGAAAAGCTGCTCGGCCGGGAGTGCGAGATCTCGCACACCACCTTCGAGGAAATAGCCGGTTAACGCGGACTCCGGAGCGACGACAAGGCCCGGCGGATCAGGCCATGTCCCGACCTCTTTGAACACCTCACCAAGGCGGGCCAGGTTGCGGGCGTACGCCCCCTTATCGGGTCGGAATTGCGCGATGGCGAGGGTAAGCATGATGGGAATTTAAGCGGTCACTCTGCCCGATAAACAATCACCTTCACCTTCTCGAGAGTGATCAGTCCGCCGCCGATCATTCGATCCAGTTCAGGCAGGATTGCCTGGATCTTCTCCTCGGTATCCACACACTCCAGCACGATGGGCAAATCGATCGAGAGCCGAAGGACCTTGTCGGTATGGAGCCGCGCAGTCGCGCCGAATCCCATGACCGCGCGAGTCACGGTGGCGCCCGCGTAGTGTTTCTCACGGAGCAGGTTCACGATCGCCTCGTAGAGCGGTTTCCCGTCGTGGCGGTCGCGCTCCCCGATGTGGATCCGCATGAGGATCCGCTCACCCGTCAGTCCATGCATGGTTTCAGCCGCCTCGCCGGAGCAGGACGATCTGATGTCCGGCCACACTGCCCGCAAACACCGCCGCGAGCGAAACCAGGACGCTCAGGAGCAGGTAGGACGCAGCTCTCGCGTAATCGCCGTCGCGGAGCAGGTTCACGGTTTCGAGAGAGAAGGTCGAGAAGGTGGTGTATCCGCCACAAATGCCAAGGGCCAGGAATGCCCTGACTTCGGTGCTGATTGCCGCGGATTCCAACGCATACCCGCTGATAAGTCCCAGCAGGAACGACCCGCTGATATTCACGATCAGCGTGCCGAGAGGGAAGGACCCACCGCTCCAGTTCTGGAGAAGGCCGCCGAGGAGGTACCGGCCCATTCCCCCAAGCGCACTACCAAGTGCAATGTACCAGATCACCCCTTCCCCTTTCTTGGCCTATGGCTCAGAGTTCAGTTGGAGTTGCCCCCACGGAAGATATCCCCTCCGATTTCATAGAACCTGCCATGCCAACCCTTCTCGAAGCCATCAGCGGAGTCGCCAATGCCTGCCAGCCGATCACCGGGCTGGTGACCGGAGGCCAACCGGGGACATCCCAACTGGAGGCCATGAAGGCCGCCGGGGTGTCCACCATTCTCGACTTGCGGGAGCCCATGGAACCGCGACCCATCGACGAACCAGCGAAAGTGGCACAGTCCGGTATGGAGTATGTGAATGTGCCGGTCAGCGCCGCGCGGCTGAACGACGCAACGCTCGAGCGCATTCTCAAAGTCCTGCGGGAGAGAGGGGAGAAGCAGATTTTTGTCCACTGCGGGAGCGGAAATCGGGTCGGTGGCGCGTTGATCCCGTACCTGATGCTCGACCAGGGTATGGAAGAGGACGACGCGGTCGCGACGGCGATGAAGGTCGGATTGCGATCCGCGGAGTATCTCGAGTGGGGCCTCGACTACGTGCGAAGGCACAGCTAGGAACGCAAACGGGGCGGCCTGAGGCCGCCCCGCATGATGTTGTCAGTTTCCAAGCTCAGCGCGGCCTCCCACCGCCGCCGCTCGACACCCGCCCGCCACCATAGCCGCCGCCATAACCACCGCCGCCATAGCTGGGCCGACTGCCGCCGCCACCACCGTAACTGGGGCGACCGCCCCCATAGCTCGGCTGGCCGCTGGGACGTCCGCTATAGCTCGGCCGGCTGCCATAGCTTGGCTGACCACTCGAACGCGCCGGAGGCTGGTAGGACGGCGAGCCATCTCGCGTAGGCGCAGCCCGGCGAGGATCGCGCCCATCTGAGGGATACGATCTCGCGGGATCGGACTGACGGGGCGAGTAATAGCGCACAGTTCCGTCAGTTTGAGGCGAAGGCGATCGACCGGTGGAAGACCTGGTCTGCGGCGAGAGATCCTCTACTCGGGTCCGAGGCCGGTAGGTGCCCGTGCTGGGGGCCGATCCGCCTGAACGACTCGAGCCGTCACTCGGCCGTGCAGTGCTGGGAGAGGTGCTCGGAGTCGGACCGCCCGGACGCGTGGTAGTGGTCGTCCGCGGCGCGGGACGCGGTGAGCGATCGTCGACTCCTACCCGGCGTCTTGGGCTGTCTCCAAACCCCTTGCCGCCGTCGGACACGGGACGGACCACGGTCCCGCCATCGCCACGACCACCGGGGTCAGCAGTGAATCGGTCGCGTGGAGCTATGCCGATGGTCGGAACCCCACCACGCGGATCTCGTCCGGTTGACGTGAACCGTGGACGATAGCCGACCGGAGTACCCATGCCCGGATTTCCCGGAACCCCTGGTTTGAAAGTGTAGGGTGGACGACCGCCGTAATTCGGTCCGCCGGGCATGTAGCCGTAGGTGCCCCCGTTGTAGTACGGACTGTAGGGGTAGTACCCGTGGTAGTAGTAGGGGTGGTAGTAGTAGGGGTGATAATACCCGTAATAGTATGGGTAGTACCCGTAGTAAGCAGGATAGAACGGAGCGTAGTAATAGGGATAGAACGGATAGTACGGAGTACCAAACCCGATACTGAAGCTGAAGCCGCTGCCGTAATACGGGCTGCAACCAAAGCACGGGGCGTAGAATCCAGCATAACCGCTGGAGTGATAGTGGCCGTCGTGGTCGTAGTCGTTCGAGTTGTAATTGTTATCGGAGGAGTAGTCGTTCCCCGCCACATGGTAGTTCAGCAGGTCATACTGGTACCGTCCGCTGGAGGCCATCTTTTCCATCAGGTCTCCGAATGTGGTTTCCGCATCGTCCGATACCTTGTAATCCTCGAAGGCCCGGTAATCCCAGTGGTCTCCGCGCATGAACTGGTCGAACTGCAGCGGATACTCCGAGACAGCCGCATAGACGACACCTGTGCCCTGCTCGTCATCCACTCGAAACGATTCTTTCCCTCCCCGGCCGAGAACATCGTAGGTCTTGCCACCACGCACGAAGTTGTCGAGCCCGGGGTCGAGCGGGAACAACACTCGCACCCGGCCTTGGGTATTGGCGCGGAACACGATCAGGTACCCGTCTTCGGACGAGCTGATCCTGACGTTGACCCGGTCTCCCAGGTCGTAGTAGCCATCGTTATTGAGGGAAATCCGAACGGTCGCGACAGCGCCAGACGGCGAAACCGCTGCGACAACCGGGTCGGCAGTCAGCGCCGACAGCATCAGTGCGAGGAGCATGTTGTCCTCGGTGCGAAGAGAGACGGGGTCATAGGGAGACAGCCAACGGTCGGAGTGCGATCCCTATGCCACCCCTCAAACTACAGTCCTTATTGTATTTACGAATCCCCCACCGACAATGTTGGATTCGGTTCAGGACAGTCTGCCGTGGCAAGTGTCCTCCGCTGCTGCACTTACGGACCCTGCCGCCGGCTTCAACCTGGGACTCCGTTTCTGGTCTTACCCCCTTACTGGCGGTGCCAGTACATCCGCATCTCGGTGATCTTGTCGCCGTTGGTCTCACAGAAGATGGCTCCCCGGGCATCGACCCATTCCCCGGTCCGGCGGCGGCGGAACACGCATTTGAATTCGGTCGAGAACCACGGCCCTGCGGCGAAGATCTCGCCCGACGTGAAGGTGATTTCCGACTGATGGGCGGGCACGTCTGCCCAATACGCCCTAACCGCATCACCGCGAATCGGCTCGGAGAAGGGAGTCTCCACGAATACCGCGTCAGGGGCGAAGACAGCCATCATCTGGTCGACTTTGCCTCGACTCCATCCAATGCCAAACTCATCAATCAGTTGACGCCCCAAGGCTCGAGTAGTCTCGAGTGCGGTATCGGTCATGGGCTGGCCGGCTCCGATAGCTTGCTCAGCGAATGGCGGTGGTTGATGATTCACTCAACGGCATGGACTCGAATCTACACCGGATACCGCTCGCGTGGGTCGTCACGCTCGCCCTTGCGGGCCTCTGGGAAACCGGAGTGGCCCAGACAACTTGTCCTCCCCACGCCGGCACCCTCGTCGCCCAAGGGCACGCCCTTCTTCGTTCCGATTCGATAACCGAGGCCGGCGAGCGCTTCTCCCAGGCTGATCGTCTCTGCATCCGCAATCTCGACGCAAAGGTCGGGCTCGGATATGTAGCACTCCGAGAGGGCCGGTTAAGCAGTTCCGATTCGCTGTTCCGCCTGGTGATCAAGGCCGATTCGAATAATGCCGACGCATGGGATGGTCTCACTCTGACATCCTGGCAGTCAGGGGATCATGCCAAAGCAATGACCTACGGCCGTCGCGCGATCAGGCTGCATCCCAGGAATTCGGCTACTCGTGATGTTCTCGAGGCGATTGATCCGGATTGGTATCGTCCGCCGCCCCGAAAGCCCGTTCCCGCCTCGCGGCTTCAGCTGGTCTCCCGAACCAAAGGAGACCGTTTCGAAATCCTCTCGCTGGGCAGCTGGCGTCCCTTCTACATCAAGGGTGTGAACCTGGGTGTAGCGCTGCCCGGCAAGTTTGCATCCGAGTTTCCCACCGACTCAGTGACCTACGCCGGCTGGCTCGACACCATTGCGGCTATGCACGCGAACACGGTGCGGGTCTATACCATTCTGCCTCCAGCATTCTATCGCGCGCTGAGAGGCTGGAATCTCTCCCATCCAAAGCAGGCACTTTGGCTGATCCATGGAGTCTGGACCGAATTGCCACCGGGACACGACTTCGAGGATTCGACCTGGAAGGCAGGGTTCCGGGAAGAAATGCAGCGAGTGGTAGATCTGGTTCACGGTGCTAACCGGATCCCACCCCGCTCCGGACACGCGTCCGGGCGCTACGATGCCGACGTATCGCGCTGGGTGCTGGGCTACATCATCGGCCGGGAATGGGAGCCGTTTGCCGTCAAAGACTTCGATGCAAGCAACCCGGGCATGCGGGTGTTTCACGGCCGATTCCTCGAGACGGGACCCGCCCCCGCGATGGACGTGTGGATGGCCGAGCAGTGCGATTACCTGCTGTCATACGAACAGCGCAGGTTCAATGCACTCAGACCTGTCGCCTACACCAACTGGCCATCCCTCGATCCGTTGTACCACGTGACCGAGTCCACGGGCGCGGAAGAGCGGGCGTGGCGGGATGCCGCGGGACGGACGGTGCCGGCGGATTCGAAAGAGTATGAGAACGATGCGGTCGGTCTCGACGCCATGCTGGTACGTCCGACGGCAGCGAACCCCGCCGGGTGGTTCGCCAGCTATCATGCGTATCCGTATTACCCCGACTTCATGATTTACGAGCCGGTTTACGACACCGCACAATCAAGCGACGGACGATCCAACTACTTCGGGTATCTCCGGGAGCTGAAGCAGCATCATGCTGGAATCCCCCTGGTGATTGCCGAATACGGGGTACCGTCCAGCCGGGGGCTGGCCCACCTTCAACCTCAAGGCTGGCATCACGGAGGGCACGATGAGGTGGAAATGGCTCACATCGATGCCCGACTGAGCCGGGAGATTCAGGAGGCCGGAGCCGCCGGGGCCGTTGTGTTTGCCTGGATGGATGAGTGGTTCAAGAAGAACTGGATCGTAGCCGACTACGAGATCCCTCACGAGAACACCCGGTTGTGGCACAACGTGATGGACGCAGAGCAGAACTACGGTCTACTTGGCATGTACGCGGGGAACGGCGATCGGACGCCGACGCTGGGAGATTCGACCGCCCGTTGGCTGGCGCTCGATGCCTACGCTAAGGACTCGTCGGCCAGGAAGGGGACTCCCGAGACCATTCGTGTCGGAAGCGACGAATCGTATCTGTACCTGGCGGTCGAGCTGGCCGGCATGAAGGGAGAGGCATTCCCCTGGGACACTCTGGGAATCCGCGTCGCGCTGGATACGTGGAGTCGCAACCAAGGACAGAGGAGGCTACCTGGAGCGCAACAGGCTGGCGACATCGGGTTCGAGTTTCTCGCGGAGCTTCGCTCGCCAAGTGATGCGCAACTCCTGGTGACTCCCGACTACAATCCCTTTGTGGGACCCGATGCGATCGTTGATGGCGACGATTTCGGGCGCTTCGCACGGCGTCCGATTTCGGTGACGCAGCGCAACGACGGGAGGTTCGACTCGCTGTTCATTATTAGCAACCGGGCACGCTTTGGCCGTGACGGGACTTTCTACCCTGCGAAAGGCTACAACCGGGGACGACTTCGCTTCGCCCGGAATGCCGAGAGTACACTGGCCGATTGGTACTACGAACCGGAGGCGGCATTGCTGGAGCTGCGATTACCATGGGGTCTACTGAACGTGACCGACCCCTCCACCGGCACCATCATTCTCGGCGCAGTGCCAGACGGCGCGATCCAGACCACTCGGACCGATGGGTTCCGTATCGGCGTGATGACCGTGGCCACCCAGAACGGAAAAGCCGTCGGCGCCCTTCCCCAGCTCGGGTCGGACGGCGCCTGGCACGCAGCGGATTTCCCGAACTGGACCTGGAGCACCTGGGATTCTCCGAAATACCACCAGGCCCTCAAGCCGGTTTATGACTCGCTGAAGGTGTTGTGGGGGAGCGAGTGAAAGCGGCAACCACGGCGGTCGTGGCGGGCAGGGCGGTTTTGTGGCTTCTGATCGGCGCCGCGGTTGTTCCTCGTCTCGGCGCTCAAGTACCGGCTGCAGATTCGGCCTGGGCTGCGGGAGATTTTCACAATGCGCGAATCGGGTATGAGCGCGCTCTCGCAGGCGATTCCACCTCGGTGCGAGCGCTGTACCGACTGGGAGTCCTCGCCTCCTGGGATGGGAAGCTCGACTCATCCCTCACGCTTCTCAATAAGGCACGAAGTTACGAGCCGGCGGACCCTGATGTCCGCATCGCGGAGGCGAGGGTTCTCTCCTGGAAGGCAGACTACGAGGGTTCGGTGCAGCAGTATGACTCAGTGCTCGCTGATCATCCGGACAATCGGGAGGCATCACTCGGGCGTGCCCAGGTCCTGGGATGGGCCGGCAAATATCGCCAAGCGGACCAGCAGTATGCCCTCCTCATGTCAATCGACCCGCAGGATCTGGACGCATTGGCTGGTCGAGGCCAGCTCGCAGCATGGAGCGGGGATTTCCCGCTGGCGGTGGAGTACTACAGCGCCGCCCTGGCCGTCGATTCCAATCACGTCCGCTCCCTGGTGGGACTGGCTCAGGTGCGCAGTTGGCAGGGACGTCACCACGAAGCCATGAGCCTCAGTAACCGAGCTCTGGCGATTGACAGTGAGAACCGGGATGCCCGCCAGGTTCAGATCCTGGCTCGCAGCGCTCGACGACCCACGCTCGAACCGACTATAGGATGGAGTCACGACACCGACGACAACAACAACTGGTGGGAGACGGTTGCCGTCTCGATATACGTGGCCGACGGACTCCAGGGGTTCTCGAGTGTCGGCCTGGCTCAACTGAGCGACCCGACTCGGGACGCCAATCGTTCGAGTGCCGAGGTTGGAGCCCGATACAACATCGGCAACTTCGGCTTCACTGGCGCTATCGGCGTGCGCAACCTCTCGCCCGATTTCGCCGACGAGCGAACTCCGGCGACTTGGCGGGGAAGCATGAGCTATCGGATCACGCCAGGGGCCGGTGTCGGGGTTGGCTATGCTCACTATCCTTTCGACGAGACGGCGTTTCTGGCGGGCCAGAACCTCGACATCGACGAGGTCACTGCGGATGGCGACGTGAACCTGGCCGAGAACCTCACGCTCGGCGGCGGCGGGAGCCTCGGGTGGTTCTCCGACGGGAACCTGCGCCATTCTGTCGTCGTGGCGCTCACCAAGCGGTTCCCGCCTCAATGGACGGCAGGCGTCTATGGCCGGCTCCTGGGATACGATGAGGCAGGTGTAGGCTACTTCTCTCCGGACCGGTTTCTCACCGGAGAGGGGCGGGGCTCCTATACCTACACCTGGCCCGGTTGGGAAGCACGAGCGGGAGCAGGGTTGGGCATCCAGCAAACCTTCGAGGGAGCCGATGTGCAGGCAGAGTGGCACCTCGATGGGAGGCTGGCGCGGAAGTGGGGTTTCTCGAACGAAGTGGCGTTGTCCCTGGGCTGGACCAACAGCGCGGCAAGCTCGACCACGGGTGCCTTCCGGTACTTCACCGGGTCGCTCAGCGCACGAATTGGCCTTTAGTACTCCTTGGCCGCCGTCAGGTCCAGCGTTATCCTCAGATATCCATGAACCGATTCGAAACACCTCGAGTCGCGGTCATCGGTGCCACCGAGGTCGGCCGCGGATGGGCGGCGCTCGCGATCGGCGCCGGCTGGCCCGTGGCGATCTTCGACCCTGACTCCGGTATTCTCACGAGTGCCGAGCAGGAAATCGGAGATCGGGTGGAGACCCTGGTTCGGCTGCGCCGGGCGGAAGCGAGCGTTGCTGAGTCGGCGCTGAACGAGATGCGAATCGGCAAGAGCCTGCTGCAGACGGTGACCGATGCCGACTGGATCATCGAGGCGGCAGATGAGGAGCTTCACCAGAAGCAAAGGTCGTTGGAGCAGATCGAGCAGGTGTGTCGCCGGGCCGCAGTGGTCACCAGCAGCAGTTCCTTCCCACTCAGCCAGCTCTGCGCCCGGGTAGCGAATGCGGACCGGGTCATGGTGGCCCATCCGTTGTCGCCGGTCGAGCTGCTTCCCGTCGTCGAAGTCGTCTCCGGACCCAACACCGACCCTGCCTGCATCGAAGACCTCCGGTTCTGGCTCAGCATGCTGGGGCGCGCTCCGATCGTCCTACAGAAGGAAGTCCCCGGGAACATCCTGGCCCGGGTGGCGGCAGCGGTCTGGCGGGAGTGCATCTACCTGGTGCTGGAAGGTGCACTCGACGTCGAAGACGTCGATCGGGCTCTGTCGGTGGGACCGTCGTTGATCTGGGCGGCTTCGGGGCCTCACCTGGAGCATGTGATCAACGCAGGCGAAGAGGGCGCCGATGTCTATTTCTCCAGGCTCCTCGCGGAGAGCGAGGCGCAATGGACCACGCTGGCCAAGTTCGAACAGCTGACTGGAGAGGACCGGCTCCGGCTGATGCGGCTGGTCGGCAACGCCTATGCGGCCCACTTGCCGGAACTCACCGAGGCCAGAAATCAGCGGCTGGTGAGGTTGCTGGAGGCGTTGAGGGAGTGAAGAAGGGAGACGGGAGACAGGAGAAGGGAGAAGGGAGTAAGCGAAATTGACTAGAACCCGTGCTCGAAACTCAGGTACAGGAACAGGGCCTCTTCACCGTCGCTGGGCCCGACTCCAATCGTGTAGGCCACGCCGGGAACGATCTGTAGCCCGCCCTTGAAGTCAAAACCCACCCGCACACCAGGATTCAGCAGCATCGCCTGCTCGCGCCGAGTACCACCGTTCGAATTCACCAGTTCCGCATCCAGCCAGACCCACTCCATCAGGAAGTTGATCCCGCTCCTGGCCAACCAGATTGCGCTGGCGCCGAGGTTGTAGCTGGTGCTCGAAGCCTCACCGCCTAATGATGGATTCTTGGCGTTGGGAAGCCAGGTGACGCCCGCGTTCAGATGGAAGACAACCGCCGGCACTGGATGGATGCTGGCGGGGAGGGCCGCCTGTAGACCCGGGCTGCCGAATCCGCGAGAGGCCGAGCTGGAGCCGGTCGGCAGGATTGCGGTGAGCCGAGGCGCCAGCGCGACGGGCGCGTCGGGGCTCCCCAGCGCCTGGAGGCGATAGTTGAGCTGGATGTCACCGATCCCGGTGCCGTCGTTGTGCAGTGCGGGGATGGTATAGCTCAGCTGATTCCGCATCCCCCGGAGTGGCCACTCCTGAGTAAAGGTGTAGAGCCAGCCACCATCGGAGCCTCGGCTGAATGTGCTGATGTGCTGCACCACGTGGGATTCCTGGTTATAAGCCTCTTCAACCAGGAAGCTGTTGTCGGAGATTGGTGGGGGAGAAGGCGGAGTTTGGGCGGCCAGGCAGGAGGCGGCCAGGGCGGTCGTGGCGGCCAGGGCGGTCGTGGCGGTCGTGGCGGTCAGGGCAAGGAGGGCGGTCAGGGCAGTCGAGGCGGTCGAGGCGAATCACCCAATCCATGACCTAAACGTCGTCAGTAACAGCCACGAGTTGAGGCCGACGATGACTGCGGTAACGCTCCAGGCCAGCACGGCGACGCCGCGCTTGTTCACGAAGTCTCCCATCTTGGACTTCTGACTGGTGAAGAGCACCAGGGGCACGACGGCGAAGGAGAGCTGCAGGCTCAGAATGACCTGGCTCAGGATGAGGAGGCTGCCGACGCCCTTCTCGCCGTAGAGCGCGGTCACAATCACGGCGGGTATGATCGCGATGAGGCGGGTGATCAGCCGGCGGAGCCAAGGCTTAAGCCGGATGTCGAGGAAGCCCTCCATCACAATCTGGCCGGCGAGGGTACCGGTGATCGTGGAGTTCTGTCCCGAGGCGAGCAGTGCAAAGGCGAAGAGGGTGCTCGCCACCGAGGTGCCGAGCAGCGGGGTCAGCAGCTTGTAGGCGTCCCCGATATCGGCCACATCCTGATAGCCGCTCTTGTGGAACGCCGCGGCGGCCAGGACCAGAATTGCGCCGTTGATGAAGAAGGCGAACAGCAACGCCAGCGTCGAGTCGATGGTCGCGTACTTGATCGCTTCCCGCTTCGCAGCCGGTTCGACGCCGATCTTTCTGGTCTGCACAATCGACGAGTGCAGGTACAGGTTGTGCGGCATCACGGTCGCGCCCAGGATGGCGATCGCGATGTACAGCATGGTGGGGTTGGTGATGATCTGGGTCGAAGGAATCAACCCGCCCAGGATGGCCCCAATCGCCGGCCGTGCCAGAACCAGCTCCACGGCGAAGCAGACGCCGATCGTAATGACCAGCGAAATGACGAACGCCTCGAGGTAGCGGAATCCCTTGTTCTGGAGCAGCAGGATCAGCAGGACGTCGAGCGCGGTAAGGCACACGCCCCAGATCAACGGGATGCCGAACAAGAGGTTCAGCGCGATCGCCGATCCAATCACCTCGGCCAGATCACACGCCGCGATAGCGATCTCACACAACACCCAGAGCACGAAGCTGACCGGCCGCGAGTAGTGATCGCGACAGGCCTGGGCGAGATCCCGTCCAGTGACGATCCCCAGCTTGACGGCGAGCGACTGCAGGAGGATCGCCATCAGGTTGGAAAGCAGGACGACGCTGAGCAGGGTGTACCCGAAGCGGGCGCCGCCAGCGAGGTCGCTCGCCCAATTGCCGGGATCCATGTACCCGACGGCGACCATGTAACCGGGTCCCGCGAACGCCAGCATCTTGCGCAGGACGCTGACGCCCTTGGGGACGACAACCGAGTGATGCGCCTCCGGCAGACTGGGACTGCGCCGAGGATAGCGCCACGCTACTCGATCCTGAACTGGAGCGGGAATCGTGGTCATGAGCCAATCTCCGGCCGGGCGCAAAGCAGCAGCATCGCGATTTCGTGACCCAGGATATGACTCTGCCCGCCGACCTGGACCGTGATAGGCCCTTGGAAGGGCTGACGGTCCACGATGGTGACTCGGGTACCTGGCTTCAGCCCGAACGAAGCGATATAGCGCAGACGGTCGGGCTGGCTGGTGTCCGCCTGACGAATCTCCACCGATTCTCCGGCGGGGATTTCGCTGAGCGGCGTGTATACGAGCTCGGTGACCGAGCCATCAGGCTCAGGGATCGGATCTCCGTGCGGATCGAATCGGGGATTGCCGAGGGCTTCCGCCATGCGCTCGATCAGCATTTCGGATACGGAGTGCTCCAGGCGCTCGGCTTCCTCATGGACGGTTTCCCAGCCGTAGCCGAGGAAGGCGACAAGGTATGCCTCGATGATGCGGTGCCGGCGGATGGTACGGAGAGCAGCATGACGCCCGTCGAGAGTCAGGACAACGCCCTTGTATGGCACGTGCTCCAGAAGGCCCTGCTCCGAGAGCCGCTTGATCATCCCGCTGACTGAGGGAGCGGAGAGCTCGAGCTGATGAGCGATGTCGTTAGTGGTAGCCGGCTGCCCCTTCTGGGACAGGCGGTAGATAGCCTTGAGATAATCCTCGACCGAGCGGGTGAGAGGCTCGTGAAGGGTTGCCGCGTTCATAAACCCGGACCGTAATTTAGGTAAGGCTAATTTACGGTTGAAAGGGCCCAAAAGTCAAGATTCGCCGTTAAGAATCCTCTCGTTCGCCGAGGAGTTCGAGCAGGGGGGTCAGGATCCTCTCGGTGAGCCCCCAGACCACATGGTCACCCAGGTGGTAGGCGGGGAAAAGACGGTCTTTTCCCCGGATCTTGATCTGGGTCTCCCGGTAGACCCCTGCCCTTCTCAGTTCGGCCAGAGGCACCCAGAGAACCAGCGCCACTTCGTCGTTGGGCTGCAGGGCCGGTCTTCCGTCGATGGCGAAGATGAAGGGGCGCACGACGACTGGCCGAGGCATGGGCGTCTTGGGAGTTACATCGTCGAGCAGACCAAGCAGGCTGGTTGGAACTAGTTGGAGCGACAGCTCTTCGCGGGTTTCCCGGATGGCGGTGGCAAGCAGATCCTGATCGTCACGCTGGAATCGGCCACCCGGCAATCCCATGTGCCCTGACCAGGGATCGCCGACCCGCTCCGCGCGCCGGATGAGGAGCACCGCATCGGGATCCGGCGCCAGTACAACGGCAACGCCGGCCAATGATGCGTCGGGAAGCTCGACGTTCACGGACCGGCGTTGGGCCAACCGATTGGCGAGCAGTTGCTGAAGCGGGCTCAGTGGCAGCCGCACCCTCCTCCTTGGCACTCGCCGCCCTTGGGCGGGCCGAGTTTGGAGAAATCGGTCACCGGCGCACCGGCCGGACGCGCAGGAACGGAGAGCCGGCGCTCGACCTTCCTTGCCTCGCAGGAAGGACACTTCACGACGGTCTCGCCCCGGACCAACAGCTCGAAATCGGTGCCGCAGCCGGCGCAGTGGTATTCGTAGATTGGCATGGTTGGAATATAGCCGTTAGCTGTTAGCTGTTAGCTATTAGCCAGGTGCCATCGACAGTTAGCTAACGGCTAATAGCTAACAGCTGACCAGACCTCACAGATTCCGCCCAAACCACTTTACCGTCTCGTCAATTGCTTCCGCCAACTGAGGCGTCATGCCGGCGAAGGGATGCACCGCGCCCATGGTGTGACCGGCGTCAGGGATAATGAGCAGCCGGGCCAGGTCAGCCTTGGCTTCGGCCCGCAGAGCTTCCCCTTCGGCGACGGGGACAGTTGGATCGGCCGCGCCATGCAGGATGAGCCAGGGAGCCCGGACCCGGCCTGCCGCGCCGCGGATATCCAGCTGAGCCCGGCCATGGCGTTCGACATCGTCCAACACATCGGTGTAGAGGGGAAGCACCTGTCCGGTTCGGGTGTTCACGATCTCGAGCTTTCCGGTCGCTCGCCACAGGGTCTTTTGGGAGGGCCAGCGATCCACGGTAGAGATCGCAGACCAGGTGACCATTGCTCCGATCTTCGGATTGCCCGCCGCGCAGAGGATCGCCATGCCACCACCCCGTGAATGGCCGAAGAGCCCGACCGAGGTGGGCGGCGCCACTCCCAGACGCCCCTCGAGCAGCGCGTCCAGGACTAATTCGATGTCGTGCAGCTCGGCGCTGAAGGTGTTGCGGCCGAATCTTTCGGGAAAGGCGAATTCTCCAGCATCGTCCACTCCGCTGCCACTGACGTTGAACGAGATGGCGGAGAGGCCCGCCCGTGCCAGTCGCACCGAGATGGATGGAAACATGCCCCAGTCTTTGAACCCTTTGAATCCGTGAATGACGAGGACCGCGGGCTGCGGAGCCATCCGGCCGGCGGCCCGCACGTCGATCAGGATCGGACCGAGCGAGCCGGGGAGTGTGTGCTTCGTGAGGGTAGGTGTTGCCATTGCATTTGCCATAGCGAAATCAGGAAACCGCTGGTTCGAGGATTTCGACTTCTCCGGTTCCCGCGTCGAGTCTCGCCTTCACACCAACGGGCAGAGTCCACTTGTCGGTGACGTGGCCAATGGGGAACCCGTACGCTACGGGGATTCCGAGAGGCAGGAGGTAGTTGGAAAGGACCTGGTCGAATCCCAGCGCGCCGTCTTCTCCTCCTTCGTCCATCTCGGTGAACTGGCCCACCACGACGCCGGCGAGTTTGTCGAGGATACCCGCCAGCCTGAGGTGGGACAACATGCGGTCCACCCGGTACAGCGCCTCTCCCACGTCTTCGATGAAGAGGATGGCGCCATCGAAGTCGGGCTGCTGCCTGGTACCTACCATGCACTGCAAGAGGGAAAGATTTCCGCCGAGGAGGCGCCCTTCGGCCACACCGCTCTTCAGCGTGACGACGCGTGGATCGGAGGGGACCAGGACATCGGACGGCGGGGCCACTCGTCCCAGGCGGCCGGCCGGAGCCGGCATGGTCAGGACGCGATCGAAGTGCCAGCGAGAAAAGGGAGAGAGACTGGAATACGCCACCGGTCCATGAAAGCTGACGACCGATGCTTCGCGATAGATCCCGAGGAGCAGTGCTGTGATATCGGAGTATCCGATCACCGCCTTGGGCGAGCGCGCCAGCGCCTTGTAGTCCACCTGGGAGAGAATGCGGGTCATACCATAGCCACCGCGAAGGCACCAGACCGCGTCGAGCGAGGGATCCCGCAGGGCGGCGTTCAGGTCGGCGAGGCGTTCCTCGTCGGTGCCGGCGAGATAACCGTAGGCCCGGCCGGCGTTGGGGAAGAGGACCGGCTCGTACCCCAGCGCACGGCACAGCTCTTCGCCGCGGGTGAGATCGTCGCGATTGAGCAGCGGTCCCGCGGGCGCGATGAGCGCGATGCGGCTCCCGGCCTTCAACATGCGAGGGCGCGTAACGTCCTTTGACCCCATTCTAGCTCCCGTATAGATTGTCGCCTGCTCTCACCACACCATGGAGTAGTGGCATTGCGAGCGTCTCACCCGACGTTACAAACGGTCGGTCGGGCAATGGCCGACCTGCGGGACAAAGTAGTGATACAATGGGCAGACTGGCTCGGTGTGCGTCTTACCGCCGCGCCCCACGTGCCTCCCCACACCGTCGAACGCGAGCTGCGTCTTCTCATGGACGTGCTGGTGGAGACGGTTGGTCCCATGCGCCAGGAAGTGCGCGACGTCTGGTTCCACGCTTGTGAACACTACGGGCGGGTGGGAGCGGCGCGCGGCCTCGCCGCAGGGGAAGTCGTGGAAGAAATCCAATTCCTCCGCGAGCTGCTCACCCGCCAGCTGGCCCCGATCTTTGCGGGCCTCCGTCCTCGCCAGGCGATGGCGATCATTCTTCACCTGAATCGCACGCTGGACAAGGGTATTGCGGTTGCCGTCGTGGGGTACACCGACGCCCTGGTCGCGACCCTTTTCTCTCAGAACGGCGTACCAGCCCCCGACACCGACCTCGATCATACCGATATCGAACGGCAACTGGAACTGATCGAGGGAGAGCTGCAGTCGGTGGTGAGGCATAGGTGATTGAAAATTGCAAATTGAAAATTGGCAATTGCGGATCCTGGATCTCTAATCGCAATGAAACTCAACCTTACTCCTCAGATGGTCGAGTCGCTCGAGCGAGCGGCCGACAAGCCGGATTGGCTCATTCAGCGTTTGGCCGAGATCCGGGCCGCGGGCGAGCCGTATGTTCTCAACCTGAAGACTCAGGAGAGCACAGCGCTCGAGGAACTGTGCGCCATGAACATCCGGTTCGATCAGGACGGCAACGTGCTGCCGGAACACCAGGCGCTGGACGAGCTTTCTATGATGGTGATGGAGAACTACTAGGACGCCTGCCGCAGCAACCGCACGGACGCCACGATACCCCAGAGTGCCATGATGCCGATCCCGATCGGGGTCGCGATGTTGGTCTCGGGAAGCAGCAGGACCGCCGCCAACCCGACGACTCCCGCCACCAAGGTGATCCCGCGTTCCAAGCGCGGCTCGGCGGGATCGTGACCGCCGAGTCTGGTCAGGAGCAGTGCTGCGATCGCCACGAGAAACGAACCGAGTCGCGCCGCCATCAGCGTCGCGGGATGGATGCCCTGATAGAGCAGTGTCGTCGAACCAGGCGTCTGCCGTTCGAGTGCGGCGAGCTCGGTGCCTGCCGCGGTCATGAACGCGATGTTGACGCCGTTCAGCAGCTCGCCCAACCCAAGCACGATCAGGACGATTCCATATTCGACGCGCAGGGAGTCGGGGGTGGCGAGAGCCCGAGCGCCGAGGCCGGCGATAAAGAGGCCGGTCCCCAGCGAGAGCAGCAGGTGGATGGCACGCCAGTGCCCGGTTCCGCTGATCATGGCCAGCTGGTCGGAGGCCGTGCCGTGCAAGACCGGATGGACCGACGAGGCCCCGACCAGAAGCAGACTGCCCGCGAAGAGCAGGACGGCGAGAGGTCGGAGGAGAGGGGAGGGCCTCATATGCGCGACAGGATCTGTTTCACCCGCTCCGTCAGCTCGGCCACCGTCCAGGGCTTTCCGAGAACATCGGTTACCATGCCGGAGGACTGCTGAAGCACGTCTTCGGGCGGCAGGCCGGAGATAAACAGGAAGGGTATTCGATCGCCCTGCTGGTGGATCGCTCGCTGCAGGCCGACGCCGTCGAGGTTCGGCATGGTGATGTCGGAAACGACGAGAGCGAAGTCTCCCTTCCGGGCCTGAAAGATTTCCAAGGCCAGTGCTCCGTCGGCGGCGGTCGTAACCTGATAGCCCGCCATCTCCAGAGCGCGCTTGGCGATCCGCCGCAGGCCTTCCTCGTCATCCACCAGAAGAATGTGTTGACCCGTCGTGGCCAGGCGAACCTCCTCAGGGGCTTCGCGACACCACCAGGCTCTGCGAGGGAATTGCTCCACCCATGATGCGGCCCGCGGGGTCGATCTGCAACCGGAACTCTACGCTGCCGAGACGGACCGCCGCTGAATCGCCGGTCAGACGCAGGACGGTGCCTTCCAGGGTCTGTCCACCGCCAAGATTGAAGAAGGGCACCGCGACCGAGTCCTGCTTCAGGGTCCGGGCGCGCCGGGTCGCCTGCTCGAGGAGGGCGAAGGAGAGGTTCAAATAGGTTATGGCCCCGCGCTCGGTCTGGAACATGATGGTGCGGAGTCCCCGGGAGTCGGCCTCGTCAACGGCCGCGCTGTCCTCCTTGAAGATGACGCGCCCAGTTTGCCGGGCCGGCGAGTTGGGCGGGTCATCACCCTTCCAGACGCTGAACTCGACGAGCGGGGTCGAGGCGTCGTCCATCAGCGCAGCGCGATAGCTGGTACGCTCGCGCCCCGCGGCGACCTTGACCAGCTGGCCCCGGAGCTCGTGGCCCTCGCGGGCGAAGGTCTCAACCGCAATCGTATCGGTGCCCTTGAGCACCGCGAAGAGCGCGCTGTCAATCTGAGCGGTCTGCGCCAGTGCGATCCGAGGAGAAAGGAATGCACCGACAAGAAGAGATCCTGCCACGCCCACGAATCGTGACTGCATCCGACGTCGACTCCGTAGTCTGAAGTTCAGCCGCAGTTTTGCCGCCTGGCCACGCGGCACTCGGATACCAAGTTAACGGCCCGGCTCGCCTAGCATGGACCCCCACCTCCGCGGAGGGTCCGTGTCTCTGGTTCTAACCCTAGGGGAGATCCGCAGGTTCCGGGACCTTGCCGGATTGATGCCTTACCTGGGCCAATCGAGCCTGTGGGAAGAACTGAACCCGAGCGTCCTCCTGCCCTGCCACTCAAGCCTCGAGGTGACGGCCGCGTCGGTGCTGGGACGCACAACCGGATTTGAATGGCTGGCCGTCGCCACAGTGGAGCCACTTCTGGCGGCCCGAAAGCTCGCAACACGGTTCATCGCGCAGGGCAGACTGGTGGGTGTTCTTGCCTTCGATGAGCGAAGCCGTTCGCTGGCTGTCTCCATAGCGGCTGGCAGAGGTCCCACGGCCATTTTGTCCCTTCCCTCTCCCGACCCGAGAATCGTTCAGCGGCTCGAACGACTGGGCCGATGTGGCAGCGCAACCGGACTGGTGCTGGCGTTGCGCCTGGCCGAAATCCTGGAGGAGGAGGATGCGGGGAAGCGCTTCTTCACCAGCTTCCGTCAGCTCGTCAGCCAGTTCTCCGAAGGGCTGAGCGGGAAGCTCCGACCGGAGCAACGTCACCATCTCGCACTGCTCAACCTCACGAGGGTCCTCTTCCTCTACTTCGTCCAATGTAAGGGATGGCTGGACGGACGCCCGGATTTTCTGCGGCAGGCCGTGGACGATTGTCTCGCCCGTCGCCGCAGGCTGCACCGCCACCTGTTTCAACCACTCTTCTTCGGCACGCTGAATCGCCGGGCCGAGGCACGGGGACGAGCTCGATGCTTCGGGCGAATCCCGTTCCTGAACGGTGGTCTGTTTGAGCCGCACGCCCTGGAGCGTCAGTGGCGCGGCGAGGTTCCTAACGGCGTATGGCGAGACGCCTTCGACCACTTGTTCGAGCGCTTCGCCTTCACGGTGGACGAGAACGGCGCCGAGGGAGAGGTGGCGCCGGACATGTTGGGGCGAGTGTTCGAGGGAGTGATGGAGCCGGAGGCACGCCATGGCAGCGGGACGTTCTATACGCCGGTTCATCTGGTCTCGCAGCTGGTTGATGCCACTCTGCAAGCCTATGTGGCAAGTCAGCTGGGCTGTTCGCTGGAAAGCGCAGCGGAGCGGCTGGGGACGTCGGATCCACTCGTGCGCCGGTTGCTCTCCGAAGTCACGGTACTCGATCCCGCTGTCGGGTCAGGCGCCTTCCTTCTGGGAATGCTCGAGCGACTCGCCGGCCTGTACCGGAGCAACGAATCAGGTGCGCGCATCCGTCGCACGGTGCTGGCTCGCAATCTGTTCGGAGTCGACCTGAACCCGATGGCAGTGCGGCTCACCGAGCTGCGGTTGTGGCTGGCTGTGATTGCGCACGATCCGGCACAGGAGCCGGAAGCAGTTGAGCCGTTACCGAATCTCGACGGCCTGATCCGCCAGGGAGACAGCCTGCTCGATCCGGCGCGTATGGTGACAACACTACCCCTCATGCCGAGAGCCGCGGCCCAGACGATCGCCGAGTTGCGTCGCCACTTTGTGGTTGCCGTAGGCGAGAACAAACAAGACCTGGCGCGCAGGCTCCGCCAGACCGAGCTGGCGGCAATGTTGGAATGTCTGAATGGAGTAATCGTCAGAGTCGAGGCCAAGGTTGCCGAGTGCCTTGGTGACGCGAGGGCACTGGATCTGTTTGGGGGCCGGCGCGGGCTCGATCGTGAGACCAGAGGGCGACTGTGCGCGGCGCGGCAGCAGCTCCAGCGACTCCGTCGCCTGCGGCGACGGGTCTCCGAAGAAGGTCAGGTGCCCTGGTTTCAGTTCGAGTGCCACTTCGCGGACGTGGTCGCGTGCGGCGGGTTTGACATCGTGATAGGGAACCCACCATGGGTACGGGCCGAGGAACTTCCTCCGGCCCAGCGGATCAGCCTTGGGGCGCGCTACCGCTGGTGGCACAGCGGCGGCAGCGGTTTCGCCCACCAGCCCGATCTGGCGATTGCGTTTCTCGAGCGGGGACTGGAGTTGTTGCGCGAGGGTGGAGCGTTGGGATTTCTGCTGCCGGCCAAGCTGGCAACGGCGGGCTACGGTGCGGCCGCACGGCGTGGCCTCGCAGCACAGACGACAATTCATTGCCTGACCGATCTCACCACACCGGAGCAGAACGGCTTTGATGCGACGGTCTATCCCCTTGCCCTGGTCGCCTCCAAGACAACGGCTCCGTCCGATCATCTCATTCAGACAACTCTGGAATGTGGAGGCGGCAGCTACCAGATCTCCCAGTGCCGAGTGCTCGGCGGCTCCCCCTGGATTCTGCTCCCCTCGCGCGCCCACGACGCGCTCGATCTGATCCGGTCCGATCACCCAACTCTCGGGGAACGCTTTGTCCTTCAGCTCGGCGCCAAGACCGGGGCCAATCACATCTTCCTCGACCCGCCGGAGTTTATCGAAGGGTGCCTCATCAGGTGGGGCATTCGGGGTCGGGACGTACGCCCATTCGGCACCATGGATCGGCTTCGCCTGGTCTGGCCTCACGACGAGCGCGGCACGGTCTATCGCAAGCTTCCGCGCCGAGCCCTGGAGTACTTCACCAGTCACGACGGAGTTCTTCGAGGACGGGCGGACTACGTAGGTGGGCCCTCCTGGACCCTGTTCCGAACTCGCGCCGCATCGGCACCGTATCGTGTGATCTGGTCCGACATCCGGCGCCGGCTCACGGCAGCAGCGCTTACCGAACCGCCGGATAGGAATCGGATTCCGCTCAATACGTGCTACGTCATCGCCACCGACTCGGCCGACCAGGCACGGGCCTTGGCGGCGTGGCTCAACTCGACGTGGATGCGCGCCGCCGCTCGCGCGGTGGCGGACCCAGCACGAGGAGGCTTCGCACGATTCAACGCGAGGGTGGTGGGGTCGCTTCCTCTTCCCGTTACGGTTCCGGACGATGCGAAGCTGGCCCACCTGGCCCGTCTCGGCGCCAAAGGCGCGATCGTGCAGGATGCGATCGACGCTCACTGCGCCGAACTGCTGGATTTGCCGGCCTCGGCCAGGGAGGCACTGGTTGCCGTCGCATGCGTCGGTGGACAGCAGTGAGCTTCCACCGGGCAATGCGGGAGACATTGCCCGAGCCATTGCAGCGAGTCTCCAATCCTCGCGATGCGATGTCAAACCGCCCGACTGGCTGAGGGACGATCAACGCCAGGGTGTCCGCCGCGTCTTGGGCACCCTGACGCGATACGGCGGGGCGATGTTGGCGGACCCAACCGGCAGTGGAAAGACCTACTCGGCACTGGCGGCGGGATCATTGTGGCAGCGCCGCGGTGGGCTGGTCGTCCTGGCGCCGGCTGCGCTGCTCCAACAATGGCAACGAACCGCTGAGCAACTCGGCATCACCATCGAAGCCCACTCTCACGAGCGCATCAGCAGGGGAATACTCCCATCCGCTCCCCCTCGCCTCGTGATCGTGGACGAGTCGCACTGGTTTCGAAATCCCAACTCCCGCCGTTACCGAACCCTTGCGCCCTATCTGACGGGCCGGCACGCCCTTCTGCTCAGTGCGACGCCGATCGTGAACCGATTGATCGATCTGGCGCATCAGCTCCTGCTTGCGGTGAGAGACGATTGCCTGGCGTGGCACGGTGTATCCTCGCTTACGACTCTACTCCGCGGTGCGATCGGTCATCCCGCGCTCGGCGAGTTGGTGATCACCCGCGGGGACGAGGTCACGGGCCGGCCGGCCCTGATTCGGCGCCGCGTTCTGGATGAAGCGGCTGACCGTCCGCCCGTGATCACAAGAGGGCTCGACTGCCTGTCTCTCTCGACCAAGGCGGGCACGGCTGCGATCCTCCGCAGCATGCTCTATCGGGCCATGGAGTCGAGTCCCGCCGCGTTGCATGGCCTACTCCGGCGCTATCAGGCATTGCTCAGACATGCAGCTGATGCGCGCGCCGCGGGGCGACCGTTGGATCGATCCGCACTGCGGCTGTTCACCGCCGGCGCAGACGAGCAACTCGTGCTATGGGCTCTGCTTCCTCAGGCCGAAGAGCAGGGAGAGCTGGTCCTCGAGGACGGAGCCGCTCTGGATTGCCTGATTCAGGAGTCAGCACGGTGGGGAGAGACCGATTCGAAACCGGGACGACTCGCAGCTGTGTTGAAGGACGGCAAGGTCACTCTGGTTTTCACCTGCTATCGGGAGACGGTGCATTACCTGCGCAGGCAGCTGGCGCCGTGGAGGCCGGCCTGGTGTACTGGTGACCGATCGGGCATTGGCCCCAGCGTGATGGAGCGCAACGATGTGCTCGCCTGGTTTTCTCCAAGCCTGAGACCTCAGGGTAACGGTCCACACATCCTGCTGACCACCGATGTATCCGCGGAAGGATTGGATCTGCAACTCGCGGAGCGGGTAATCCACTACGACCTGCCATGGACGGCGGTTGGCTTGGCGCAGCGGGATGGTCGAGCGGCCCGGCTCGGATCTCGACACCATAGGGTGGAATCGATTCGGTGCCAGCCGACCACAGAAGGTGAAGAAAGGCTCCACGCCGGTGAGATCCTCTCCCGGAAGGCGAGAATGCCTCAGTTGGCCGGGCTCGGAACCGGAGGGCGATCGCTTTTCCGTTGGCGAGAGGAGCTCCTCGACATTCTTCCGCCCGGAATCGCCCGGCGCGGAGTGGCGGTGATTGAATCCCTTGAAGCGGGGCTTCTCGCAGGCTTCGAACTCACCGCCAGAAGCGAGTCGCTGTGTTTGAAGGTCAGTACGGCCGGCTGGCTGACAAAAGCAGAGTGGAGCGAGGCCCCTGAGCAGGTGGAACCGAGACTGGTCCACGCCGCGGGCGCCAGAAGTCGTAATGCCTCTGATGAGGAGATCAGCCTCGCGCTCGAGGCGCTTCACCCGGTGATCACATTCCGCAGCCGCGGTCGCAACAGTGCACGATGGGCGACCAACGTTCCATCACCCGGACAGGCGCAACTGCTCGAGCGATTTCGCCAACTGATCCAGTCGGCCGCCCAGGCACGCGACGTCCGAGGTCTTGAGGCACTGGAAAACGCTGTGCGGTTCATCGTCAGAGGCCATACGGCAGGGGAAGCCGAGCTGATCTCGAGAATGAGCACCCTGAATGACACGAGTTTGAAGCGTGCACTCCCCTCAATTCCGAGGGTTGGCTCCGATTGGCAGATCTCGGCCCCTCGAATTATCGGGATTCTGCTGTTCGCCGACCCTTCCCTTCCCCTCGTCGGGTCCCGAGCTATCTTCTCCCCCGTCGTTACCTATTCGTTACAAGCTTCCGGAGTCTTCCGTGCGCCTTCTCCCTCGTGATGAACGCTTCTTCAACCTCTTCACCGCCGTGGCCGAGCGGAGTGTCGAGGCCTCGGGATTGCTGGAGGAGCTGCTCCGTGCCGAGGTCAACCAGCGGATCCATATCGTCGATTCGATCAAGCGGCTGGAGCACGAGTGCGATCAATTGACTCACGAGGTGGTGACCCGGCTCGACCGGACATTCATCACGCCGCTCGACCGGGAAGACATTCACGCCCTGGCTTCAGGGTTGGACGACGTGATCGACCTGATCGACGGGCTGGCGCGCCGTTCTCAGATTTTCCATCTGGCCCAGGCTCCCGAAGGTGCGATCCTGCTCGCCAATGTGATCAAGCGGGCCAGTGAACAGCTGCTCATCGCGGTGAAGGGGCTCGCGAATCCCAAGGATGGCGTCGTGCTGCCGGCCTGTATCGCGGTCAAACGGCTGGAGGAAGAGGGAGACTCGCTCTACCACGAATGGCTGGGCAAGGCCTTCGAAGGGAACCTTGATCCCGTCACCCTCATCAAGTGGAAGGAGTTGTACGACAACCTGGAGCGGACCCTCGATCAAGCCGAGGATACGGCGAACGTGCTGGAGTCCATCTCGATCAAGCACAGCTGAACGATGGATGGCCCCGTCCTCTACATCGTCGCGATCATCGGCGTCGCGCTGATTTTCGACTTTATCAATGGCTTTCACGACAGCGCCAATTCGATAGCCACCGTGGTCGCGACCCGGGTGCTTACCCCGGCTGTCGCCGTCGTGTGGGCCGCGTTTTTCAATTTCGTCGCCGCCTTCCTGGTCGGCACCGCCGTCGCCAAGACGATCGGCAAGGGCCTGGTCGAACCCTCGGTGCTGGATCCGCAGGTCATACTCGCGGCACTCACCGGTGCCATCGTCTGGAATCTCATCACCTGGTGGTTGGGACTTCCCAGCTCGTCATCGCACGCCCTCATGGGCGGCCTGGGCGGAGCCGCCGTGGCAAAGGCGGGGGCCAGCGCCTTGATCGGAAGCGGATGGGTGCTGCCGATCCTCTTCATCTTCCTGTCTCCCCTGATCGGCCTAACCCTCGCACTTGGAATGACGGTTGGGCTCTCGTGGCTGCTCCGTCGAGGACATCCCGGTCCCATCGATCGAACCTTCCGGCGGCTTCAGCTGCTGTCGGCCGCGCTCTATTCGATCGGCCATGGCGCCAACGACGCCCAGAAGACGATGGGCATTATCGTGGGCCTATTGGTGTCGACCCAGTCCCTCTTCGCCGACAAGACAGGGTGGCTGGCCCACCTGCATCTGACCTCGGCGGATACTGTACCGCTCTGGGTCGAAATGGCGGCCTACTCCGCGATTTCGCTGGGCACGGCAACGGGAGGGTGGCGAATCGTGAAGACGATGGGTCAGCGGATCACGCGACTTCGCCCCTTCGGAGGATTCTGCGCCGAGACGGCCGGAGGCATCACCATCCTCCTGGCTTCGCGGCTGGGCATCCCCGTGAGCACGACGCACACGATTACCGGTGCGATCGTCGGGGTCGGTACGGCGAATCGAATCTCGGCGGTACGGTGGGGGGTTGCGGGGAAGATCGTGTGGGCCTGGATCCTGACGATTCCGATGAGCGCGGCGACGGCGGGGTTGGTGTATTTGGCGTTGCGGTAGACGGGAGACGGGAGACGGGAGACGGGAGACGGGAGACGGGAGACGGGAGACGGGAGACGGGAGACGGATGCCAAGAATTGAGCTACGCGGCTACTGACGCAAGACCTGGGACTATCGACTATCGATTATCGACTACTCATCACGCCGCCCTCGTTCTCCGCATCTCCGCAACCCACTGATAGTCAGCCAGCAGCTGGTCGTAGATCGGGCCCCACGCACGTTCTTCCGCGGTCTGGAGTCCTCCCCGGGCCAGACGGGAACGTAGCTCGGCGTCCTGAAGCAACCGCTGGAGCCCGGTGAGCAAGGCAGCGGTGTCACGCGATTTCACCAGGAGCGCGTTCTCACCCGTCCTGGCGAACTCCATGACCCCACCGTCGGCGACGGCCAGCGACGGCAGACCCGATCCCATCGCTTCGAGGAGCGAGTTGCCGAAGGTTTCGGTGCAGGAGGGGAAAACGAAGAGATCGGCCGAGGCATAGGCCTCGCCCAGCGCGCGAGCGTGACGGAGGCCGGCGAGATGCACTCCGGGGATCGGATGACGCTCCAGCTCGTCTCCCATCGGCCCCTTCCCTACCAGGACCAGCTGAGCCCTGCCCTTCGATTTCCCCAGACTCTTCCAAGCATCGAGCAGGCGGCCCAGATCTTTTTCCTTGGCCAGCCGTCCGATGTAGGTCACCAGGATATCATCGGGGCCTACCCCGAATGAGCGGCGATAGTCCTCGCTCCGGAATGCAGGGCTGAACTCTTCAGGATCTACTCCGCGGCTCCAGACTCCAGTGTGATGAATTCCCCGGGTGTGCAGGTACTCCTCGTAGAGCCGCGAGGGGCACAACACTTTCGCGGTCCGGTTGTAGAACCACCGTCCGTAAATCCACCCGATGTCCAGGACCCAGGGCACGCCGTAGCGATAGGCGTACTTCTGATAGTCGGTGTGGGCGGAAGAGATGACCGGGATGCCGAGCCGGTCGGCGGCCTTGAGTCCGGCGAGCCCCATGGCGAATTCGGTTGCCACGTGGACTACATCCGGCTGGAAGGCGGCGAGATCGTCCTCGATGTCCCGGGCACGGGGGAAGGCCCATTGAATGTCGGGATAGAGGAAGAAGGGGACGCTGCTCGACCGGTGAACCTCGGGGCGATCGGCGATCCCGTCCGGGAGCGCGTAATTGGCAGTGTAAATGCGCAGCAGATGGCCGCGCTTCTGCAGCGCGTTCACGAGGCGCAGCAGGGTGACACCGACCCCGCTGACCATTGGCCAGTACACTTCCGAGAAAATGGCTATGCGCATTGGATCAGCATGGCGACGGCTTGTCACGACAGACAGAGACGATTGTGACCGTGCAGTGACTACCCCGTCATAGGCTAGCCTTCGCGCACTGGGCGCACAAGTGACGACTAGAGCTTCACTTCAGGGGCAATCCCGCGGCTTCCCGGATCACCTGGGTGAACCCCGCGAAGTCATAGTCGGTCCGGCCCCGCGCGATCGAATCGTTGATGTGGCGCGTAACCAGGTCGGCCAGTGGGAGAGGAACGCCGAGTTCGCGGCCGGCGGCCCGAGCCAGAAGCAGATCCTTGAGTCCGAGGGGCAGCGCGAAACCCGGCGGGACGAATTCGCCGCGAATGATCTTGGTACCGTAGTTCTTCACGACCGGAGATCCGAACAGCGTGGTTACGAACATCTCGTGGAGTCGTTCGGGATCGATCCCTCCCTTCTCGGCCAGTGTGAAAGCTTCGCCCAACGCTTCGATGGTAGCGGCGAGCAGGAAGTTTCCCACCAGCTTGGCCAGCCCGGCCTCCGCGGGACTGCCCATCGTGAAGATCCCCTGACCCAGGGCCTCCAACACCGGACGGCAGCGTTCCAGGTCCGAAGGCTTGCCGCCGGTGACGATCCAGAGCGTCTTGTTCTTCGCCGCATCGGGGCGTCCGAAGACCGGTGCCGCGACGTAGGCACTGCCCTTCGCCTCGTGAGCCTCCGCCAGCCTTCGGGACAGCCCCGGCGAAACCGTGCTCATGCCGAGGTGTACCCCGTGGTCGCCGAGACCGGCGAGCAGTCCGCCGGGTCCATTGGTCACCGCCTCCACGGCGTCATCGTTCGAGACCATGGTGATGGCGAAGTCCGCGCCTTCGGCGGCTTCCCGTGGAGAATTGGCCGACCAGGCTCCGCGAGGAACGCGGTCGGGGTGAGGGGTCCGGTTCCAAACCCGAAGCCGAAAGCCGGCCTGGACGAGATTCGCGGCCATCGGGGCGCCCATCGCGCCCAAGCCGAGAAATGCCACTGTGGTTGTCATGCCAACCGTCCCAGCTTGCGCAGTTGAGGAAGGCGCCAGGCGGCGATCGCTACGACGAGCAGGGTCATGCAACCGCCGAAGACAACCGAAGGGACTGTGCCGAGCAGTTTGGCGGCAAGGCCCGACTCGAAGGCGCCGATTTCGTTCGAAGAACCGATGAATATCGAGTTGACCGCGGCCACGCGACCCAGCATCTCGCGCGGAGGCAGGGTCTGCAGCAGGGTGGAGCGAAGGACCACGCTGACGTTGTCGGCCATACCACTCATCGCGAGGAGTGCCAGCGAGAGCAGGAAATTGGTAGACAGGGCGAACCCGAGCATGCAACAGCCGAATACGGCAACCGCGGTAAGCAGGGCCCGTCCGCTTCGCTCAATCGGGTGGCGATGGGAGAGATACACTGCCATGAGCACGGCGCCAGCGGCCGGTGCGGCACGAATCAGCCCCAGGCCCTGGGGTCCCACATGGAGAATCTCGGCGGCGAAGACGGGAGCCAGTGCCTCCGCCCCACCGAACAACACCGCGAAGAGGTCGAGAGTAATGGCGCCAAGCAGAAGAGGCTGGTGCCGCACGAAGCGGACTCCGGCGAAGAGACTTTCCGAGAGCGCTTCGGTCCGTACCGGGATCGTGCGAGGCTCGTTGCGGACCATCATGATGGCGAGACTCGCCAGGCCGATCAGCACGATCGCCGTTCCATAGGCGGCCCTGGGTCCCGCGAAACCATAGATCAGACCGCCCGCAGCGGGACCAGCGACCGCGGCGAACTGCCAGGTGGAGCTGCGCCAGGGGATGGCGTTGGCGTAAAGCTCTCGCGGCACGATCTCCGAGAACAGCGCGGTGCGGGAAGTCATGAGGAAACTCCGCGCAATACCGCTCACGAAGATGACGACGTAGAAGGGCCACACCCGGCCGGGACCGACGGCGCCTGTGCTCGTGAGAATAAGGAGGGAGATGGAGCAGATCGTAAG
Organism: Gemmatimonadales bacterium; assembly: GCA_036558125.1. GTDB lineage: Bacteria > Gemmatimonadota > Gemmatimonadetes > Gemmatimonadales > GWC2-71-9 > DATBGE01. The sequence continues at coordinate 33,500 of DATBGE010000209.1, forward strand.
CACACTGAGAGCCCCGGTGACCACCCGGCGCCGGTCTGCCACATCGGCTACATGCCCGGCCAGGAGAGCGCAGGAAATGAACGGAAGCGCTTCGGCCAGCCCGATCAGGCCGAGGGAGAGAGGATCCCTGGTGAAGGCGTAGACCTGCCACGCGACCACGACCATTTGGATCTGGGAGCCGAGCGTCTCGCCGAGTACCGAATAGATGAGTTGCCGAAAATTCCGGACCCGGAGCGCGGCATAACTGTCGTGGGCGGTGGTGGTGGTCACGCCCCACAAGGTAATACCGGCCAGGCGGCTATCATTCGGTGGTCTACGCGGACGAATCCCATGGCCCGACCCCAGCTCACAATCTCCGGACCGCCAGTGGAGGGCGATCGAGAGGTCCTCACCAGCGAGGCCCTCGAATTTCTCGCATCGCTGGAACAGCGCTTCGCGGAAACGCGAGCCGACCTGCTGGCGGCGCGGATTCGACGACGGGACGCCTTCAGGGCTGGAGAGCTTCCCGATTTCCCGGCCGAGACCCGCGCGGTTCGAGAGGGCGACTGGCAGGTGGCTCCGGCGCCGCCCGACTTGTTGAACCGGAGGGTCGAAATCACCGGGCCGGTCGAGCGGAAGATGATGATCAACGCGCTCAATTCGGGAGCGCAGGTCTTCATGGCGGATTTCGAGGATGCCCTATCGCCGACCTGGGAGAACGTCATAGGAGGCCAGCTCAACTGTCAGGAGGCAGTGCGCGGCCGCATCAGTTACAACTCTCCCGAAGGAAAGCACTACGCGTTAGGACCGAGTCCGGCAACGCTGGTGGTTCGGCCCCGCGGATGGCATTTGAACGAGAAGCATCTGCTGCGGGAGGGAACTCCGGTTTCTGCGAGTCTCGTGGACTTCGGGCTTCACTTCTTCCACAACGCTGCCGAGCTCCTGCGCCGTAAGAGTGGGCCGTACTTCTATCTCCCCAAGCTGGAAAGCCATCTCGAAGCACGACTGTGGAACGCGGTCTTCGTCTTTGCCCAGGAGACGTTGGGAATTCCAGCCGGGTCCATCAGGGCGACAGTGCTGGTCGAGACCGCCCCGGCTGCGTTCGAGATGGAGGAAATCCTCCACGAGCTGCGGGAGCACGCCTCCGGGCTCAACGCCGGCCGCTGGGACTACATCTTCAGCATGCTGAAGAATTTCGGCGACCGTCCCGAGTTCGCCCTGCCCGATCGGGGACAGATCACGATGACTGTTCCGTTCATGCGGGCCTATACCGATCTGCTGGTGCGGACCTGCCATCGCCGCGGCGCGCACGCCATTGGAGGGATGGCGGCCTTCATACCGTCACGGCGTGACGCCGACGTGAATGCCCGTGCCCTCGCGAAGGTGAGGGAAGACAAGAGCCGTGAGGCCGGGGATGGTTTCGACGGCTCCTGGGTGGCCCATCCCGATCTGGTGCCGGTGGCCCGGGAAGCGTTCGACGCGGTCCTCGGCAAGAGACCCAATCAGAAGGAGCGACTACGTGAGGAGGTGCGGGTGACCCGGGACCAGTTGCTCGACGTGCGGATTCCCGGAGGCCGGGTTACGGTCTCTGGGGTCCGGGGTAATATCCGGGTAGCACTCGAGTACATCGAAAACTGGCTCGAGGGCCGCGGTGCGGTCGGTATTGCCAACCTGATGGAAGACTCGGCCACGGCAGAGATCTCCCGGATGCAGCTTCGCCAGTGGGTAAAGCGCGGAGTCGTAACGGACGAGGGAAGCCGAGTCACTGGTGAGCTCTATCAGCGCCTGCGGCAGGAAGAGGCAGACAGTCTCATTGCCGAGCGTAAGGCACCGGGGCGGATGCAGGACGCCGCTCGGCTGCTGGATCGGTTGGTGATCGGGGATGTGGAGGAGGAGTTTCTGACGATTCCAGCGTATGAGGCGTTGGGGTGAGCGGACTGGGAGCAGATAGCTGTTAGCAATTAGCTGTTAGCTAACAGCTAACAGCTAACGGCTAGCAGCTGAAGAACTGGGGCGGCAGGAATCGAACCTGCAACCTCCCGGTTAACAGCCGGGCGCTCTGCCAGTTGAGCTACACCCCAAAAACAAATCGACCCGCCGAGCGACGGGTCGGGTCAGCGCGGGCTACAGACGCCGGCTATGCCCAACCCGTCCTGGTCGGCGGATTGTTCGCGTTTCGATTCGCGAGACCGGCAGCTTTCGTAATCATGGGCCGTCAATGGTAAGAACTGCGACGCGACGGGTCAAGGCCTTGACCCTGTTGCACATGCGCCATGGTCGGAGGACCGGGTCCGGGCCGGTTCTGAGGGGGGTCGCGTGGACCTGACGGCCGGCGAACGTGCGGCCTACGCCCTGGTTCTGGCGGCCGGAAAGGGCCTCCGCTTCGGCGGCGACAAGCTCCTTGCCCCCTTCCACGGGAAACCGCTGATTGCCCACGTTGGGATTGCCACCGCTCAAGCAATGGCGACCGGATTCCTGGCTGGAGGAGTGGCGGTCGTGCGTCCGGGCGACACCCGACTGGGCTGGCACCTCGATACCGCGGGGCTGGAGCTGGTCCCCAACCCAGATGCCGATGCGGGCATCGCCAGTTCGATCCGATGTGGGCTGAACGCTCTCGCAGCCGGAAGTCGG
>DATBGE010000210.1:0-2886 GCA_036558125.1 Gemmatimonadales bacterium
GTCCGACTTCATGGACGCCACGATCGCCTTCTGCTTGGTGTTGGCGAACTTCGGGATCGCGATGGCGGCCAGAATGCCGATGATAACCACCACGATCAACAGCTCGATGAGCGTAAAGCCCTTGCGATTCATAAACTCCTCTCCCGCTTTCGTGAAGGTAACCTTCTGCCGTGGCCGCCCAAGGCACGGTGGATTCGATCGACAGTCCAGAAAGCAACCACGGTGCCAGCGCAGCCCGTAAATGGCAAGTCATTATCCCACAGCTGTTTACGGAATTTTTCTCGGTGGACGACACTCCGGCAGCCCACTTCGGCTCTTGAAAATTGCCCGATTAGAACCGACTCCAACTGCCCCCGGGGAGAGGCCGAAGGGGTACGCTTCGACCCGCCGCACGCGTGATGGCGCAACGAGATAGGGCAACCTCGCCGGGCCCGGTAAGTCGAGCCGTATCGCTTGGACTGTGCCGCAGCAGAACCAGCCCGGTGATCCGAGTGCCGGGCCCCACCATCGTGAGCCGACCAGCGACCACGATCACCCCGTAGAAATCGAATCCGTCGGCCAGCTCCAGGTCTCCATCAGCCAACAGCACCCCCTGTCCGCGGCCCCGCTCGATCCGGCTCCCAGGGGCAACACTCGCGATGGGAAAGAACCGAAAGCATGGGCTGGAGGGATCGAGCGGCTCGCCCAGGTTGGCCGGGACCGCCGGATCGCAACGACCACTCACCGAATCGAGAGCGGGAGCTGGGTCGGCGATGAGTCCGGCGAGATGTTGGCTCGCGGCCGCCCGCAAAGTCGTGAAATCCCAGGGGCCAAAAGACGAGAGCAGCGAATCGGACGCGGTCGAATCGACCTCAAGCGCGGGACTACCGGTCAGACAACTTCCGCCGGCGCATCCGCTGGAGAAGACCGGTGGCCCGGTACTATCGGCTACGGCCGCGACGGTCGAGCCGGGTGGGGGACAGACGGTGCCCCAGGGGACAGGCACGTGGTCGCCACCGTCCACGCTCATGCCACCTCCCAACTCCAGCAGCCCACGCGCCATGATCGCCGCCCGGTCCGGAAACCGTGGGGGTTCGGCCCGCATCCAGCGTCCCAACGAGCTTCGCGCGAGCGGACCTCCACCGGCATCGAGAACTTCGCCGACTGCAGTCTGCAGGTAGACCGGTCCGCCAAGATGAGTAATCGAATCGACATGGAGCTGACGGCCATAGGCTCCAGCCCCGGAAGCGACCGGAACCCCGGGAGGCAACGTGTCCCACGCCTCGACTGGCCACCGACCCGCGGCAAGCTCGAATCCCGACTCGGCGGTCGCGGTGGCCTGCAGCGCTGCAAGGCTTTGATCCGCTGATCGGGATTCGAGGCGAGCGAGCATCAGTCCCATCCCGGTGAGGAGCATCAGGACGGTGAGGACGATGAGCGTGAGGGGAAGTGCCACCCCACGGCTGTCGAGGTGTGGTCCGCGGGATCTCATGGTCGGGTATTCCTGAGCGGAATCACGACGCTCACTGTGTCCCGCAGCAGTCGTGATACTCCTCCGGGCCCATGGACCGTCTGTGCCGCTCGCGCCCGTATCACAACCTCCCCCGATCGCACCTCGAAGGACCGAGTGGCGATGGCACCAGCGGAATCCCGGAAGGTGACGGCGAGACCGTTGCTATCGAGCGGGCCGAGCACCGGCTGAATGACTTCTCCCGCACTGACCGAGCGGGCGCCCAGCCAATGATTCCCCTGGGATTGGTAGAGCTTGATCTGCATGATCTCAAACAGCCGGATGGGATACAGCGGGCCGGTCGAGGCGGCTGCGAGGGCAACGGAATCGAGGATGGTGGAGAGCCGCATGGAGGAACTGCCGCCGCAACTCGGTGATCCGACTCCAATCACCGGTCCTGAGATCCACTCATGGCCAGGTCCGGCACCGACATACACGAGCAGGCTATCGCGGCCTGGCTGCGGCCGGCGAAAGGCACCACGCGGAGACCCGACAAGATCCACCGATGTCGGACTCAGGCCGCAGGCGATCCCACTTCCGCGGGTGGCGCGATAAGTGACCGATTCGGCGCTGAAGGCGAGCAGGTCGGGATTCGAGGAATCGGTGGAGACTTCGCGCAATTCGGTTGAAATGAAGGCGGTGGCGCTCCGCAGATTGGTTTGCAGGAAGGCCTGTTGAGCCTGCAGGGAAGCGGTTCGTTGTTGAGCGACCAGAACACGGTACACCAGTGTGAGCACCAGGACCGTGAGCAGTAATGCGACCATGCTCTCGACAAGAGTGAACCCGTGCCGCCGGCGCCTCAGGCGCACGAGACCACCGTCCTTACGGTGTCCGCGTGAATTCCACGCGCCGTGGTGCTGGTGATGATGATCTCGAGCAGGCGAGTGGGCCCGGATCCGGCCGTGGTCCACTGCTCGCTCAGACCACCGCCAAGCGGTCGCGTGCCGCCGGCCAGCGCCGCGCAGCCGCCGGGAGCTCGAGCAGCGTTGCGCACCAGCTCGATTCGGTCCGAGGCGGCAATCGTCACCCGGGTCCGGTCTCTCGCCTCAGTCAGCAGGCGGCCCGTGAGTGCCGTGGTGGTAACCGCGCCGAGCAGTCCCACGTCGAAGACGATGAGGGCGACGAGAACTTCTACGGTGCTGAATCCCGCGAGCGACCGAGCCATAGCTTCCTACCTCCGGAAGCCAGCATAGCCCAGGACTCCGATCAGAGTGTTATCCAGATCACGCGGGGTGGATCAAAGCGATGCGAGTAGGAGAAAAAGAAGAAGGCGGCGGATCGCTCCGCCGCCTCCCTCGAGCTTCTGGTGCCGCGCGACCTTACCAGCAGGCCGGGGCGCCTTCCTGAGTCACCGCGGCGTTCGGGGCATTCGCCACCGGGCCGGTGAAGATACCGCA
>DATBGE010000211.1:0-12443 GCA_036558125.1 Gemmatimonadales bacterium
GTCCGACTTCATGGACGCCACGATCGCCTTCTGCTTGGTGTTGGCGAACTTCGGGATCGCGATGGCGGCCAGAATGCCGATGATAACCACCACGATCAACAGCTCGATGAGCGTAAAGCCCTTGCGATTCATAAACTCCTCCGAGTTTTTGACGGGGCGCCCAACGCGCTGGCCGTTAGTGGAGTATGGAACTTCGGCCGATCAATAAGGCAATGGGCATACCAGTCCGGCATCTCGGGGGCATCTTCCTGCTGATCAAGAACTTGAGGAGAAGTTGGTCACATTGTCAGTTTTTGGAGCCAATTTCCGGTGCTGGAAATTGCAGGTCAGCGACCGGTGAACTGTTCAAAAGCTGACTGAATTCGGACGCATCGGGGTCCATTCGGAGAGCCCGTCAAAGAACCAAAGATCACTCGAACTTTCGCGGATCCCGCGCGGAGACTGTGATCTCGGACACCACACCCCGGCAGGATCACGAGTCGCCGCTCCTGAGACTCGCCGGCAGAGATCAGCTCGGCTGCTCCTCGTAACGGCTCAGCTTGCGATACAAGGTGGAGGGATCGATGCCCAGCACCTCGGCAGCGCGGGTCTTGTTGCCGCCTTCGGACTGCAGCACGTACATGATGTAGGCCCGTTCGATCACGTCGAGTGTCGGATTGGCGTAGGATCGTTCCGAGACCAGCGGCTCCTTCTTGCGCTTGGTGATCCGCTCGGGCAGCGCGGAGGGCTCGATCACGTTGGACTTGGTCAGCACCCAGGCGTGCTCCAGGGCGTTCTCCAGCTCGCGGACGTTCCCCGGCCATTCATAGACCATCACGGCATCCAGGGTGTCCGCCGAGAGCGCCTTCGGATCGACTTGCTGTTCCGTCGCGAGCCGCTGCATGAAGGACTCGATCAGCAGCAGGATATCCTCCCGTCGCTCCCGCAGCGGCGGCAGGTTGATGGCGATCACGTTGAGCCGGTAGAAGAGGTCGGATCGGAAGGTGGCCCTCCGCATCTCTTCCTCCAGATCCCGGTTGGTCGCCGCCATGATGCGAACATCGACCGGAATCGCCTCGGTGGCTCCCACCGGAATCGCTTCCCGCTCCTGTAGTACCCGGAGCAGCTTGATCTGCAGCGAAGGCGGCATCTCCCCGACCTCATCGAGGAAGAAGCTCCCGCCACGCGCCGCCGCGAAGAGTCCCTGCTTGTCCCGCACCGCGCCGGTGAACGAGCCCTTCACGTGGCCGAACAGCTCGCTCTCGAGGAGGTTCTCCGGCAAGGCACCGCAGTTGATCGAGAGGCACGGCCCGTCGGTCCGGTTGGACAGGCTGTGGATATAGCGGGCGATGACTTCCTTGCCGGTCCCGCTCTCTCCCGTGATCAGCACCGTCGAATCGGTCGGAGCAACTTGCTCGGCGAGCTTGAGCACTTCGTTGAACCGCTTCGATTTTCCGATCGGCCGGATGACGCCGGTCCGGTCCCGGCGCCGGATCTCCTGCTTCAGGTGCTTGTTCTCGACCCGGACCGCCCGGTAGTCGCAGGCTCGTCGCAGAATGGCGACCAGCTCGTCGTTGGCGAACGGCTTCTGGATGTAGTAGAAGGCGCCCTGGTTGACCGCCTGAATCGCCGTCTGAAGCGAGGCCTGGGCTGTCATCAGGATGACGGGAGTCATCGGGTCTTGCTCCCGCGCCGCATTCAGAATGTCGATGCCGGTTACCTGTGGCATCCGCACGTCGGACAGGACGATGTCATAGGCGCCGTTGCGAATCTGGTCCAGCCCGGCCTTTCCACCCTGTGCCGTGAGAACCTCGAAGCCCTCTTTCTTGAGCAGGATCCGCAGCGTATCGAGGATGCCCGATTCGTCGTCGATGACCAACACCGAGGGTTTCTGACTCATTCAATGACCTCCGACGCGCGACGAGCGGGGAAATAGATGGTGAATGTGGTGCCCTTCCCTGGTGCCGAGTCAACCAGGGCGAGGCCGCGGTGCGCCTCGACGGCACGCTGTACGATCGCGAGGCCCAGGCCGGTACCGCCTGAACGGCCGGTGACGAATGGCTCAAACAGACGATTGCGCAGCTCGTCGGGAATCCCCGGGCCGGTATCCCGCACTTCGAGACGCAGCGGGTGTTCGATGTTGTTCCCGAGCGGGAGATCTCCGACCTTGGCCGGACCCGTGGTCACGGTGATGACTACCGGTCCCTTGGCCGCCTGCGCGGCGTTCAGCACCAAGTTGACCACCACGCGATACAACAGGTCTTCGTCTCCCTCCAGCACGGTCCGCTGGCCCTGCACTCGAATCTCGGTGTCGGCTTTGCAGTCGGGGTGCTCGCGGACCATCCGCACCGCAGCGGTCACCACCGCCTGCAGGTCCACCGGCGCGAACTTGGTTGCCCGGACTCGAGAGAAGTCGAGGAACTCGTTCAGCAGCCGGCTGAGCCGGTCGCTCTCCCGTACGATCAACTGCGCAAGATAGCGATCATCTTCGTCAGCCTGAGCGGTCCGCGCCAGTTGTTCCACCGAACTACGGATCGAGGCAAGCGGGTTGCGGATCTCGTGGGCCAGCGACGCGCTCAGCGCCGCGACTGCCTCGAGCCGCTCGGCCCGCAGATTCAACTCCTGGATCCGCTTCAGGTCGGAGATGTCGGTGAAAATGGCGGTGACCGATGGACGGCCGTCCGCATCCCGATCGAAGGTCGTAGTACTCAGGCCGATCGGAAACACTCGCCCATTGTCGTGCTGCACCGTCCCCTCGCTGCGGCTCACCTTCCTGCCGTGGCGGATGGCGGAGACCATGGCCGCCCACATCTCCGGCGAGCGATGCTTCAGCGTATCCAGGATCGGGTGTCCCGTCATTCGTGCCCCATCCAGCTGGAGCAGCCGCTCCCCCATGGGGTTCAGGAAGGCCAGCCGGCCCGATCCATCGATGGTGAGCACACCCGACCGGATGTTCTGGAGGATGTCATCGGCCTCGAGCCGGGCCCGACGCAGCTCGGTCTGCAGCGACTCCCGCTCCGCCCCCGCCTGGCGAAGCTTGGTGGCCAGAAGGCCCACAACTGCGTAGGACCCCAGGATGATGACCACCTGGCCCCAAAAGCCTAGTCCCGGTCGCACCGGATGGCCCCAGTATACGTCGGCAAAGTAGAACAGTGCCGCCGTGAGCGCGACCATCATTCCACGCCCGAAGGAGAAGAGGAGCGCGTAGCTCGAGGTGACCAGGATGTAGAGCCAGGGGAAGGCGCTGTTGGGGCCGCCCGTCAGATGGACCAGCAGCGTCACCAGCGCAACGTCTACCACGGCCTGACAGAAGAGAAAAACATCTCCCGGGTGCCGTCTCCGCACCCATACCGCCCAATATCCGTACGCAGTTACGACCAGGCCAAGGCTGACCGTGGTACTGATGATGAAGGCCTTGGAGGGATCGGAGGTCCAGATCAGTGCGGCACCGGCGAGATTGCCGACGGCCAGCATCAACCTCCCCGCGAAAATCCACGAGAGGAGGGTACGCTGACTTGGAAGTGCGGGAGCTGTGCCTGGCGAAGGCGCCATACCGGAAGTTTAGTCGGTGATGGGTAGTGGGTTGAAGGTGGTGGGAAAATAGTGCCCGGTGGGCCAGGATCAGTCGTGATCAACCACCTACCCCCGACCAGCCTCCACCCACCACCTTTACGGCATGCCCTGGATCGTTTACATGCTTCGCTGCCGGGACGGCTCGCTCTATACCGGCGCCACCACCGATCTGGGAAATCGTCTCGAGCAGCACCGGAACGGTCGGGGTGCCGCGTACACTCGAGGCCGGGGCCCGCTCGAGGTGGTGTACCAGGAAGCCGCCGCCGACCGCAGTGCTGCACTGCGGAGGGAATGGTCTCTCAAGCAGCTCTCACGCGCCGGGAAGGAACAGTTGATCATGGGTCGCGGCAACATCACCACTCCATCAGAATTCCGCGGATTCGGCCCCCCGCTCATGACGTTCCTCAGCCGTCTCAAGCGGAATAACACCCGGGAATGGTTTCTGGCTAATCGCCCGGTCTACGAAGTCCACGTGAAAACGCCGTTGCAGGCCTTGATCGAGGAGATGGACGTCCGCTTCGCCCGTTTCGCACCGGAGTTTGTGGGCGATCCGCGACACTCGATGTTCCGGATCTACCGCGACATCCGGTTTTCCAAGGACAAGTCGCCCTACAAGACTCACGCGGCGTGCTGGTTCTTTCATCGGGACGCGGGAAAGGGCGTCGGCTCGGAAGCCCACGGCGGGGCGGGGTTCTACCTGCATCTCGCGCCGGACGAAAGCTTTCTCGGAGCGGGAATCTGGATGCCGCCCCGTCCGGCATTGCAGAAGCTGCGCGACGCTATCGCCGAGGATCACCGGAGCTTCGAGCGGACGATGCTGGCTCCCGCCATGAGGAGGAGATTCGGGAGTCTGGATGAGGAGGCCATGCTCAAGCGTCCGCCTCGCGGTTTCGAGCCGGATCATCCCGCGTCACGCTGGCTACGCTATCAGTCGTTCACGATGGGACGCAACATCCCGCGAGCCCAGGTGCTGAGCCGGCAATTGCCGAAGACGCTGGAGGGAGACTACCGGAGACTGTTGCCGTTCGTGCGATGGTTGAATCAGGCGATGGGGTATGGCGTCGTGGAGAAGAGGGTGTAGGAGAGGGGAGAATTGAAAATTGAAAATTGACAATTGAAAATTGAGACGGATCCATCACGCCCACTTCACCCTGTACCGACACACCGCCCCACCCCGCGCCCGGCACTCCTCCTCGACCACCGTCACATCGCGGCCACCACACATCTCCAGAGCCCGCCGATACCAGCCGATCACCGTCAGACAATCGGGACCACTGAACGTCTCGGCATCGAAGGTCGTCAACACGCCCTCACGCTCGCCGGTCTGCTTGTACTCCCGCCGTCCCGTCTCGTAGTACATCCGGTAAATCGCGGGCGCCTTAGCGAGGAAGGCATGGGGGTTGCCCTCCACCAGGAACGCGTGATGAAGAGTCCCCAGGTTCTGGTCGGCGGACGCTTCTCCGAGGCGGAGGAAGTATGCCTCGTCACCGCCGCCGAAGACGGTCACGATCGCATCGTCGAGACGTTCGCCGAGCTCGAAGGGATACCACCCGACGATGAGGATTCGCTCCAGCTCTTTTCGATCGGGCGCCGTGAGGTGAGCGAGGACCCGTTCGAGTCCGGCCGAGCCGAAGTGCTGCTCGATGAAGCCGAGGCGAGCCTTCAGGACAGCTCCCTTGATCTGTTGCATGAGTCTGCGAGGCTGGAGATTGCGGGATGCTCTGCCGGGACCCGGCGGAGTATACATTGCTTCACGCTTCTTCGCCGAGTGATGGTCGATGTCTGAGCACCCGCCCGAACACGTCCGGCTCGACAAATGGCTTTGGGCCGCGCGGTTTTTCAAGACGCGCGGCCTCGCGGCTCAGGCGATCGATGGCGGGAAGATTCAGGTCAATGGGGATAGAGCCAAGCGGGCGAAACCACTGCACCAGGGTGATGAGCTGCGGATTCGCCAGGGCCCCTACCAGCACATCGTCTTAGTCCGCAGCCTCTCCGAGCACCGAGGGCCGGCCAGCGTCGCGACGCAGCTCTACGAGGAGACAGCTGAGAGCCTGGCGGCCCGGCAACAGATGGCGGCCCAGATAAAGAGCATGGATTCGGCGCTGCGAGGAAGTGGTGAACGGCCCACCAAGCGCGACCGGCGGGAAATCGAACGATTTCGCCGCCGGGAGGACTCTTAGAACCGAATTGGCCGATCGGTCTTAAGCCTGACGCTCCCGTTCGAGGAGGGTGCGTTTGCGGTCCTCTCCCCAGCGATATCCCCCCATTCCGCCGTCGCTCCGAACCACCCGGTGACAGGGGATAAGCACTGCGAGATGGTTGGCGGCGCAGGCACTCGCGACCGCGCGAACCGCGCTCGGGTTCCCGATGCTCTGTGCCACCTCGCTATAGGTCCGAGTCTCTCCCCGCGGAATCCGGCTCAAGGCACGCCAGACCCGGGCCTGAAACGCCGTTCCCTGAATATCCAGCGGTAACTCGGGATCCGCTCCGGCCGCATCGATGACCTTCGCAACCCGCCGAGCGATGGTCTCGAGCTCGGCATCGTCCCGATTCAAGCTTGCCCCGGGAAATTCGGTGCGAAGGTCCCGCTCCAGATCGGCTCCCGAGGACCCCAGCTTGACCGCGCAAACGCCGCGCTGCGTTACCGCGACCAGGGCAGTACCCAGAGTGGTCGAAATGAGGCTGTATCGGATCTCGGTACCGGTGGCACCGAGGCGGTAAGCGGCCGGCGTCATACCCAGACGATCGGCCGACCGTTCATAAAGCCTGCTGCTGGATCCAAATCCGGCCACAAAAGTCGCTGCACTCACAGTCCGTTCCTTTCGCAATGCCCGTTTCAACGTTCTGAATCTCAGAGCCTCGGCATAGGCCCGGGGCGAAACACCGGTCACTCGCTTGAAGGTTCGCCGCAGCGCGAACGGGCTGGTTCGGCAGGCGGCCGCGAGACGATTGAGCGGCATCGCCTCGGCCCCGTTGTCGCCGAGAACCTCGCAGACTCGGCGGACCAACTCGAGATCTCGCCTCCGCTGGGGAGCCACCGCCTCACCGCAGCGGCGGCAGGGCCGGAATCCTTCCGACTCGGCTCCGGCGGGATCCTGGTAGAACCTGACATTCCGGCGGGCGGGGCGGCGGGAGGGACACGACGGCCGGCAGTAGATCCCGGTGGATCGCACTGCGTAGACGAAAGTCCCGTCGGCACGACGGTCCCGCGTCAACACGGCGCGCCAGGCTTTCTCGGTATCAAGCATGGGGGTCATCATCTCTCTCCCGGGTTGCAAGATGGCGACTTGGCCCCGGGAGGGCCATCCGATTCTGGCGGGCAAAATGGAGGGACGAGGAACCTACATGCCGCGAAACAGGCCGACGTAGTCCTCGGCAAAACGGTCAAAGTTCGCCGGTTGGTTCCCGGTCAGCGTGGCAATGTCCCGGCTGATCTGGGCCATTTTTCCCTGGCCCAGATACTGGTATAGAGCGGTGAGATCCTTAGCCAGCCACTCGGGCACCTCGTTGCCGAGCAGGGAGCTGAGCACCTTGGCCGGCGGCTGATCCACATACAACACCTGTTGGCGCAGCACGGCGCCGATCCGGTCCGCCACGTCGTGCAGCGACAACGCTTCAGGACCCGTCAGGTCGTACGCTTTCCCCTCGTGTCCCTTTCCGGTTACGACTGCCGCGGCGGCTCGAGCTACGTCCCGCACATCCACCATCGCAACACGGCCACGCTTCATGCAGGCAAAGAATGCTCCCTGACTTCGAATCGTCGGAGCAAAGCCTAGAGTGTTCTGCATGAAGAAGGCAGATCGCAGGTGAGTCCAAGCCAGGCCTGACCGTTCGAGCTGTTCTTCGATTTCCCGGTGCCAGCGGAACATTGCCACAGGCGCGTCGGCCGCCGCGCCCAGGACCGAGAGCTTCACGACCTGCTTGACCCCAGCCCGGCGAGCGGCGTCCACCACCGCCTCCTGCATCTCGACCATGCGGCTGTCCACCGGGCTGATCAGGAGGACGTGGGTGATATCACGAATGGCGTTGTTGACGGAGACCGGGCGCCCCAGCTCTCCGGTGACGACTTCGACACCCGCGAGCCGGAGCTTCCCGGCGCGATTCGGATCTCTGGTCAGGGCGCGAACCTTGAGTCCGCGGCTCGCCAGCTCCCGCACCGCGGGGAGGCCCACGTTGCCGGTCGCTCCTGTAACCAGGATTTGAGTCTCCATCGGTCTCCTCGGTCAGCCAGCGACCCGCTCGGCACCCTCCAACCATTCCGCTGCCCGCTCGACCTCACCTCGAGCCAGCTCATGCCCCGCGTCCCACCAATTCAGCGTGACGTTGGCCCCGCCACTCCGGAGCAACTCGGCCAGGTGCTCGGCGTTGGACTGGGGAACCAGCGGATCGAATCTGCCTTCCGAAAGCAGGACCCGCGTGCCGGTAAGCGCTGGGCGTTGCTCGGGCTCCAGAGGGACCATGGCGCGGAAAAGCATGGCTCCCTTGATAAGGAGTGGCCTGAGAAGCAGGAGACTCGCCGCGATGTTCGCCCCGTTGGAAAACCCGACCGCCGTGATGACCTCGGGGTCGAGCCGGTAGCGGGCCACGGCTTCCTCAACGAAAGAGGCCAGCTCCCCCGTTCTGGCAATGAGGTCCGGTATGTCGAAGACACCTTCCGCCAGACGACGGAAGAAGCGCGGCATGCCCCGCTCGAGCACTTGTCCCCGGGGGCTGAGCACGGCGGCGCCAGGAGCCAGGGCGGAGGCCAGAGGGAGCATGGAATCCTCATTGCCGCCAGTACCGTGCAGCAGGAGCAGAGTGCGCCGGTCTCCCGAAGTACTCGGGATGAAGCGGTGCTGAAAGTTCTCGATCATGATGCGGCCGGAATCCCCCGCTGGGGAAGCACGAGAGGAGGCAGAATTGCCTCGAGATTCTGACGGTTGCGCTCGTACTGCGGCGGCAGCCTCAAGGATTCACCCAGAGACTCGACCGGCTCGTCAATCAGGAATCCGGGACCATCGGTGGCGACTTCGAACAGGACCCCGCCCGGCTCGCGGAAGTAGATCGAGCGAAAATACTGCCGGTCAATCACCGGAGTCGTGGGCACACCGCGCTCCAGGAGGACCTGCCGCAAGCCGGACTGCTCGCTCTCATCCGACGCCCGCCAGGCGATGTGATGCACCGAGCCGACTCCGTTCACCGCGTGAGGCGCATCGGGTTCGATCCGGAGGTCCACGACGGCTCCGGGACCGCCTGCCCCGGCCTCGAACCTCTCGCGGTTGTCTTCCGCACCCACGGGGCGGAATCCCAGCGCCTCGGTGAGCAGCGCAGCCGTCTGCTCGGTGCTTGCCAGCGTGAGTGTGGCCGAGTGAATGCCGCGAACCGCGTATTGCGCCGGCACGATCGAATCGGACCAGACTCCGGTGGAAGGTGCCCGGTTGGACGCGATCAGCTCGAGCCGGAGACCATCCGGGTCCACAATTCCGATAGCCTGCTCTCCGAACCGCGCCGGTACCTCAAGAACCCGAAGCCTGTGCCGGGCCAGACGGTCTCGCCAGAAATCGTGCGATCCCGCCGGTACCGTGAAGGACACGACGCCAACTTCCCCGCTGCCCATCCTGCCGCGAGAGGCGCCGGCCCAGGGGAAGAAGGTCAACAAACTCCCGGGGCGGCCAATCTCGTCCCCGAAGTAGAAGTGATAGGTTCCGGGATCGTCGAAATTCACCGTCCGTTTCACCAGCCGCAGCCCCAGGAACCCGGCGTAGAAGTCCAGATTGCGCTGAGGATCTCCCGCAATCGCGGTGATGTGGTGAATGCCCCGTGCAGTGGGAGCCATATGTCCTCCTGAATCCATGATTGCGGTCCTCTTAGACCGTTCCGGCCACCGCGCGCCCCAGCTTGCGGCACAGGCGGCCCAATTCGACTTGTTCTTCCCGGGTGAGATGGTGGAGCACCTGGGTGATGCGGGTTGCGTGACCGGGGAAAGCACGTGAAATGATTTGCCGTCCGGTGGAGGTCAGCTCGACGCGATGGGCCCTGCGGTCGGCCGGGTCGGCGACCCGGCGCACCCATCCCCGGCGCTCGAGATTGTCCACCACGGTCGTGAGGTTGCTGCCACTCACCAGCAGTTTCTCGCAGAGACGGGCCTGCGCCATCGGCCCCTTGTGATGCAGGGCTTCGAGCACACCGAACTGCGACTCCGTAAGCCGGTGCTCCTTGAAGAGCGCCGGATTGAGTCGAGCGCCGATCGCGTTTACGGCGCGACGCAGCTTCACGAACGTATCGAGCGCCCGGGCCGTTCCGGGGGACGGTGCCGACGACATATTGATCCATATCGGATAGTTCGATGTCGAATATAATGGGAGCGCATCCCCGTGCAACCATGCCTCAAATCAGCGGTTCTTCGGCCACAGCGAGGAGGGTTGGAGCGTCAAGCCGATGTCCGCCGGCGAAGGAGCGCTGGCGGTAGCGGATGCCGTGCCGCTCCAGCCCGGCCACCTGTGTCGTCAGCAGATCGGGAGACACCAGTCCGTCGTCCTGACCCCGGACCAGGGTCACGCTTCGGTCGCGCCAGCGAGAGTCTCCCAGATCGGTGAGCACGTCCTCGGGAAACAGACTTCCCCAGAGGACCAGACCTGGAACCGCACGTTCCCCTCTTGCCTCCCAGCGCGCTGCCGTCGCCCCTCCTTGAGAGAAGCCAAGTACCCGGACGTCCGCCGGGAGTGCACCGAGCCGCTCTTCCACGTAGCGGACCAGATCGTCCAGGTACCCGACATAGTCGGCGATTTCCGCCTCCCGGTCCTCCCGCGTCATCCAGGTGGCCCCGACCTTGTGGCTGTGCCGTCCCTGCGAGTTGGTCTCGAGATAGAAACGGGAAAGTGCTTCGGGTGCCACGATCAGGCGTTGGCCATTGTCCAGCGGGGCGACCTCATGCAGGAGGGACCGGGCGAGTTGCGAATGCCCATGCAGCACGATCCACACCTGGGAGACGGATTGCCAGGGGCCCAGGCTGTAGAATCGCGCGGTTCGCTGCACCGGCAGGTGGTGCTCCTGGAGCCCGCTCATAGCCCCACGAGAGCGGTCAGCACCTTGGTATCAGCGATTCCGACGTGGCGTTTGGTCTCTTGCCCGTTGCGGAAGACCAGGAAGGCAGGGATTCCCCGGATGTTGAAGCGGACCGCGATGCGAGGATTCTGGTCGGTATCGACCTTGAGCACCAGCAGCTCACCCGCATGAGCACCCGCGACCGCGTCCACGTGAGGTGCTGAGACTTTGCAGGGGCCACACCAGTCGGCGTGGAAATCAACCAGAACAGGTACCGAGGCGGTCTTGATCGTCTGATCGAAGTCCTGCTCGGTCGCGGTGAGAGGACGATCCAACTTGAGCGGGCGTCCGCAGTCGGCGCACTTGGGGCCGCTGGACAGCCGATTGAGATCGACCCGGTTGAGCGTCGTGCAGAAGGGACAGCGAACCGTTACCGGTCGGGGAGTCTGCGCTGGCTGGTCCATGAATTCGCTGGCCTAGGTCCGAATCATGTGGGACCCGGAAGGGGCGCTTACAGGCGCTTGAGCAACGCCTCGAAACGGGGATCCGCCCGGAGGCTGACGAGGTCGGAATCGTTCTCCAGCCACTCGCGATGACCGAAGCCGTTGGTGATCGCCTTGTCGAGGCACGCGAACGCCTCTTCCGGCTGGTTCGAGAGGGCGTATACGCACGCGACGTTGTAGAGTACGCCTGAATCTTCGGAATCGATGCCTCGCGCCCGCGAGGTGAGTTCCAGAGCGCGCTCCCGCTCGCCCAGCTGGATGAGGGCGATGCCCGCGAGGTAGAGCGCGCGAACGTCATCCGGGTTGAGTTCGAGGTGCTTCTCGGCCAGCAGCAATCCGCGTCGGAGAGAAGCGTGGCCTTCCCCGTGGCGACCGAGGGCTTCGTACGGCAGAGAGGCAAGCATCGCGGACTGGTAGTCCTCCGGACGCACCCGGCTGGCTGCCTCGAAGTGGCGGATTGCCTCCTCGTACTTGCCTTGCTGCTGGGTGGCGCGGCCGAAGAAATAGTGCGCTTCGTAGAGCTTGGGGTTGAGCCGGATGGCAGTGGCAAACTCCCGCTCAGCCTCCTCGTACCGTTTGCTCAGCGACACCGCGAGACCCCGCGAGGCGTGAGCCTCGGCCTGGTCGGGATTCAACTCCAGCGCCTTCCGGCTGTAACTGTCGGCGCCTTCCAGATTGGCCTTGCTGGCGTCCCAATACATGTAGAGGAACGAGCAACAGTCGGCCGCACCGGCGTAGGCGAGGACGAACTTGGGGTCAATCTCCATCGCCCGCTCGAACATGCGGCGGGCGAACTGGATGCCCGTGCGCCGGAACTGATGGAAGAACTGGCGGCCCCGCAGGTAATACTCGTAGGCCTCGATATTCGCTATAGGGGCGATTTCGATCGCGCGCTTTTCATCTTCGCTCAAGACCACGCGCAATGCCTTCACGATGCTCTGGGCAATTTCGTCCTGAATCGCGAACACGTCCTCCATTTCCCGGTCGTACCGTTCGGACCAGAGATGATACCCGTCTGAGACGTTGACCAGCTGAGCCGTGACCCGGAGCTTGTTCCCCGCCTTCCGCACGCTCCCCTCCAGCACCGTGGCCACTTTCAGCTTCCGGCCGATCTCCCCGATATCCTCGTTCTTGCCTTTGAAGGCAAAGGCCGAGGTGCGCGAGGCGACCTGGAGCGCCTGGATCTTGCTAAGAGCGTTGATGATCTCGTCCGCCATGCCTTCACAGAAGTATTCCTGGTCCCGCCCCGAGCTCATGTCGGCGAAGGGGAGGACGGCGATCGACTTGGCGGCAGCGGCAGGTGGGGGCACGACCGTGGTCGGCTGGTGACCGGGCGGAGTGGATCCGTGAATCGCGAGGGCCTGC
>DATBGE010000212.1:0-10002 GCA_036558125.1 Gemmatimonadales bacterium
TGGTCTGGCCGCGTGGTCGCCCTTCGGTGGTGGCATCAACATGCCGACGCTCCAGAAGCTGGCCGACCGCGGTCTCACGTACGGGCAATGGCACACCACCGCACTCTGCTCGCCTACCCGGTCCACCTTCCTCACCGGCCGGAATCACCACCTCAATGGCTGCTCCTGCATTACTGAAGCGGCGCAGGGATTCCCCGGGTGGAGCGGCCGGCTGCCTGCCGAGTGTGCGACGATCGGCCAAGTCCTGCAGGACGCGGGTTGGAGCACCTATTGGCTGGGCAAGAACCACAACGTGCCGGAGCAGGACATCTCTTCGGGTGCCAGCCGGAGCGAATGGCCGCTCGCCAAGGGGTTCGACCGCTACTACGGATTCCTCGGTGGCGAAACCAACAACTGGTATCCCGACCTGGTCGAGGACAACAAGTTCATCGACCAGCCCTACGGCCCGGAGGAAGGCTACCACCTCTCCAAGGACCTCGCGGACCAGGCACTGCAGATGATCCGGGACCAGAAGGCCAGCAACCCCTCCAAACCCTGGCTCATGTGGTTCTGCCCCGGCGCCAATCATGCGCCGCATCACGCGCCCAAGGAATACGTCGACAAGTACAAGGGCAAATTTGATGAAGGCTACGAGGCGTACCGCGAATGGGTGCTGCCCCGAATGATCGCGAAGGGATTGCTGCCCAAGGACACCAAACTCACGCCGATCAACCCGCTTCCGGAAGACGTGGCCAACCCGGGCGATGCAGTACGTCCCTGGAAGTCGCTCAAGCCGGAAGAGAAGAAGCTGTTCGCCCGCATGGCCGAGGTCTACGCCGGCTTCTCGGAGTACACCGACGCCCAGGTGGGCCGGATCGTCGACTACCTCGAGGAGAGCGGCCAGCTGGACAACACCCTGATCCTCTACTGTGCGGACAACGGCGCCTCCGGCGAGGGGAGTCCGAGTGGCTCGGTCAACGAGAACAAGTTCTTCAACAACTACCCCGATGAGCTGTCCGAGAATCTGAAGTACCTCGACGTGCTCGGCGGTACCGAGACCTACAACCACTATCCGACTGGCTGGGCCGTCGCCTTTTCGACGCCTTTCCAGATGTTCAAGCGCTACGCGGAGTATGCCGGCGGTACCTGCTGCCCGCTGGTCATCTCGTGGCCCAAAGGCATCAAGGCGAAGGGTGAAGTGCGCAACCAGTATCACCACTCCACCGACCTCGTGCCTACGATCCTTGAGGCGTGCAAGCTCAAGATGCCGACGGTCTATCGCGGCGTGAAGCAGTACCCGCTCTCTGGCGTTTCCATGAAGTACACGTTCACGGCCAAGCCCAACGCCCCCACCCGGAAGAAACGGCAGTATTACGCCATGCTGGGGACCCGTGGGATGTGGGAGAAGGGCTGGAAGGTGTCGGCACTCCATGCCCCACTCGTAGGTAAGGGGCACTTCGACAAGGACGTCTGGGAGCTGTACCACGTGGACAAGGATCGCTCCGAATCCACCAACCTCGCCGACAAGTACCCGGCCAAGGTCAAGGCGCTGGTCAAGGCCTGGTTCGACGAGGCGAAGAAGAACAACGTCCTGCCGCTGGACGATCGCAGCGCCGCCGAGTTGCTGGGCGTCGAGCGGCCGAGCGAGGAAAAACCCCGGGAGCGGTACATCTACTACCCGGGAACTTCGCCGGTACCGGAAGGGGTCGCGGTCAACGTGCGGGGCCGGTCCTACAAGATCATCGCCGATGTCGAGATCGAGAAAGACGATTGCTCGGGTGTCATCTTCGCCCACGGCTCGCGGTTCGGCGGGCACACGCTGTTCATCAAAGACCAGAAGCTCAACTACGTGTACAACTTCCTCGGCATCAAGCCGGAGCAGAAGCTTGTGGCCAACGGACTCAAGGCGGGTAAATACACGTTGGGGATGGAATTTACCCGCGACAAAGCCGGCAAGTACGGCGAGTCGTTGGGCAAGGCCAAGCTGTACATCAACAACAAGATGGTCGCTCAGGGGGATTGGAAGACCCAGGCCGGGAAATTCACCTTGTCGGGTGACGGTCTCTGCATCGGCCGCGACAGCGGCGACGCGGTAAGCGCGGAGTATGAGACACCCGGGGAGTTCAAAGGCGGCAAGATCCTCTTCGTCGGCGTCTCGGTGGAGAAGAAACAGTACCTCGATTTGGAGAAGCACGCCGCAGCGGCGTTCGCCGTGGATTGAGGCGGCGGAGCCTGGAAGTTCCGGAGACGTTACCGGGAAGCTGAATGGTAGTTGGGGCACGGGGTTAGCTGGGTTTCGGGCACTCGCCTGACACCCGCTACCCCGTGCCTCGTAGTAGCCCTATCTTCTGCTCCGGCTCTTACCTCATCCGGAAGGTTCCATAGTGCGCCGCATCGCTTTCCTTAGAGCAGGGGCAATCCAGGCTGTCTTCCTGCTTGCCTTGGCATCGCACCCGGCCCATTCCCAGACCGACGATCCTTCGCTCCTCTCCATTCGGCGCATCTACGGCTCGCCCGAGTTCAAGCCGGAGTTCTTCGGACCGGCGCGCTGGCTCACTGGCGGAGCCTCCTATACCACGCTGGAAGACTCGAAACAGGGTCAGGGTCAGGACATCGTGCGGTACAACGCGGAGACCGGCGCGCGTGACGTCCTCGTTGCCGCTGCCAAGCTGGTCCCGCCCGGCGATACCGCGGCACTCGATATCGAGGACTACTCCTGGTCTCCGGACCAGAAGCAGCTCCTGATCTTCACCAACTCCCAGCCGGTGTGGCGACAGAACACCCGGGGTGACTACTGGGTCCTCGACCTTACCTCGTGGAAACTCCGGAAGCTCGGCGGAACGGCGGCCAAGCCATCCACTCTGATGTTTGCCAAGTTCTCACCCGACGGTCGGCGAGTCGGCTATGTGAGGGAGTTCAACCTCTACACCGAGGATCTGGCGAGCGGGAAGATCACCCAGCTCACGAACGATGGGTCCCGCACCGTCATCAACGGCACCTTCGACTGGGTCTACGAAGAGGAATTGGATGATCGCGACGGGTGGCGCTGGAGTCCGGACGGCAAGAACATCGCGTTCTGGCAGCTGGTGGCCGACAGCGTGCGCGACTTCAACCTGATCGACTACACCGACTCTCTCTACTCGAAGGTCGTTCCCATCCAGTATCCCAAGGCCGGGGAATCGAACTCGGCGGCCAGGGTCGCGGTGGTCAGCGCCGATGGCGGCCCGATCCGCTGGCTCGAAGTCCAGGGCGATCCCCGCAACAACTACCTCGCCCGCATGGATTGGGCGGCGAATTCGAATGAGGTCGTCATCCAGCAGCTCGACCGGCTGCAGAACTCCAACACCGTCCTGCTCGGCGATGGGCGTACCGGGAAGGTGCGGCAGATCCTGGTTGACCGGGATAGCACCTGGGTCGAGGTGAACGACAACCTGGCCTGGCTCAAGGGAGGCCAAGCCTTCCTCTGGACCAGCGAGAAGGATGGCTGGAGCCACCTCTACGCCGTCTCGAGAGACGGGAAGACCCAGCGCTTGCTCACGCCTGGCGCTTTTGATGTGCTGGGTGTCGAGGCGGTCGATACGACTGGGGGAGTTGTGTACTACGTCGCCTCTCCGGAGAATCCGACCCAGCGCTATCTGTACCGGGTCAGGCTGGACGGCAAAGGTCCGGCGGAGCGGGTGACACCGCCGGGACAATCAGGCAGCCACGCCTACGATATCGCTCCCGGTGCCAAATTCGGCTTTCATTACTACTCGAGCTTCGGCACACCCACGGCGGTTGATCTGGTTCGCTTCCCGACCCACCAGAAGGTACGGGACCTGGTCGAAAACAAAGCCCTCAAGGAGAAGGTCGCGGCACTCGCCAAGGGCCCGCAGGAGTTCTTCCAGGTTGATGTGGGAGACGGGGTGAAGCTCAACGGCTGGATGATCAAGCCACCTGGTTTCAATCCCTCGCGGAAGTATCCGATTCTCTTCACGGTGTACGGCGGCCCAGGGTCACAGACCGTGCTCGATTCATGGGGAGGCTCAAACTACCTCTGGCACCTCATGCTGGCGCAGAAGGGATACCTGGTCGCGAGTGTCGATAACCGCGGCACCGGGGCTCGCGGGCGCGACTGGCGGAAGATCATCTACCGCCGCATGGGCGTGATCGAGACCCAGGATCAGGCCAACGCGGCACGCGCCATCGGCCGCTGGTCCTACGTCGATTCGACCAGGATGGGAATCTGGGGTTGGAGTTACGGCGGGTTCATGAGCCTGAACGGACTCTTCCAGGCTCCCGATGTGTATGCCATGGCGATCGCGGTCGCTCCGGTGACGCACTGGAAGTTCTACGACAACATCTACACCGAGCGGTACAACGGTCTGCCCAAGGACAATAAGGAAGGCTACGACGCCGGCTCACCGCTGACTTACGTGAACCAGATGAAAGGGCGTCTCCTCCTTGTCCATGGCACCGGCGATGACAACGTGCACTACCAGAACACCGAATCCCTGTTGAACGCCTTGGTCGCGGCGAATAAGCAGTTCGACTTCATGAGTTATCCCAACCGCAACCACGGGATCTTCGGTGGCAACACGACCGTGCACCTCCGGGACCTGCTGACTCACTTCGTCGATGAGACCCTCGGCACCCCGAAGATGGTACCCCATGCGGCGGAGGCGTTGACGAACTAGGCGGGAAAGGCGGGAGGCCGGTAAGGCGGCAATCACACGGTTAGGCGGATAGACGGGTAAGGCACCGGAGGCTTCCCCCGGCCATGATGCCTTACCCGTCTATCCGTCTTCCCGTTCTCCCGTTCCCCCGTTCTCCCGCCGTACCGCCCTCCCGCCCCACCGCCATACCGCTACATTTTCACCTATCCCCTGCTGCGAGGTCCTCCATGACCTACGAGCAAATCGTCTCTCTGCTGGGCTACGCCAACGACCACGACATGGCAGTGCGGATCCTGACCACGACAGAGATGGAGGTCACCGGTATTCCCACGAGCGTGGATACCGACATTGCCGCGCATGAGGTCTATCTGCGGCCCGTCGGCGAGGGCGAGACGGAAATCGCCCTGAGCCTGGGGGCCATTCAACGCGTGGAGCTGGTGTAATGGTCTCTCTGCTGGATATCATCGGGCCGGTCATGGTGGGGCCATCGTCGTCCCACACCGCCGGCGCGTGTCGTATCGGCCTGTTCGCCCGCGGGCTGGTGGGCGGCCAGCCGGAGAGTGCCAAGGTCGAGCTCCACGGATCCTTCGCCCGCACCGGCCAGGGGCACGGAACCGACCGCGCGATCGCCGGAGGGCTCATGGGATTTTTCCCCGATGACGAGCGGCTCCGCCATAGTCTCGAGCTGGCTGAACAGGCAGGTCTCGCCATCACCTTCAGCAACATCAAGCTCCGCGGCGACCCTCATCCCAACACCGCGCGAATCACCGTCACCCGCGACAAACAGGAAGCTGTCGTAGTCGGTTCCTCTCTGGGCGCCGGACGCGTTCTGATCACCAGTATTGATGGATTTCCGGTCGAGGTAACCGGCGCCTATCCCACCCTCGTATTCGTGGCTCACGATGAACCCGGCATCGTCGCCGCCGTGAGCACGCTCCTCGCCCGGGAAGGCGACAACATCGCTACGATGCGAGTTTCCCGCCGGGCCAAGGGTGGGCAGGCGATTCACATCTACGAGCTCGATGCCCCGGCCAGTGCCGGTGCGCTCGAGGCCATGCGCGCCGTCCCCGCCATCATCATGTTGCGCTCCATTCAGCGAGTCGCCTGATGTACGATTCGCTCGACGAAGCAGTCACCCAGGCGCAAACGGACGGCATCTCCCTCGGCGAACTTGCGCTCCGAGCCGAAGCGGCCGAGGGGCTCCGCAGCCGTGAAGAGGTGGAGTCGGCACTGCAGCGCGCGCTCGACGTGATGCGCGGCGCCGTTGCCCGGGGTTTGCCTGGCGACCTCCGCAGCGTGAGCGGCTTGGTCGGTGGAGATGCCGCGAAGATGACCAAGCCGGTCGGCCCCCTGGCCGGCACCGTGTTCACCGAGGTGCTCGCCGCCGCGCTCGCCGTGCAGGAGGTCAACGCTGCCATGGGCGTAATCGTGGCCGCTCCTACTGCCGGAGGGGCGGGCGTCCTACCCGGTGTCCTCCTCGGCCTCTCCAAACACAATGCGATCAGTGACGAGAAGCTGATCCGGGGACTCGCTGCCGCCGGTCTGGTCGGGGCGGTCGTCGCGGTAAGAGCTTCCCTGAGCGGCGCCGAGGGGGGATGCCAGGCGGAGACGGGCGCTGCGGCGGGAATGGCGGCGGCGGCCGGGATCGAAGTCTTGGGTGGATCTCCTGAAGAGGCTTCCCATGCCGTCGCCCTGACGATGCAAGGCACGCTGGGTCTCGTCTGCGATCCACTCGGCGGCCTGGTCGAAATTCCCTGCGTCTTCCGCAACGCGACCGGCGGTGCTATGGCCTTGGCTGGGATCGAGATGGCTATGGCCGGTATTCGGTTCCCGATCCCCGTGGACGAAGTGATCGACACCATGGGTGAGATCGGCCGGACGATGGACGTTCGCTACCGGGAGACAGCGGGCGGCGGGCTGGCGGCGACTCCCACCGGCCGCCGTCTCGCCAAAGAAAGGCTGGTCCAAATCCGGAAGAAATAGGGTTGTCTGCGATGAAACAACCTGAAACGTCCGGCCGTAGGTCGCTGTGCCGCAAGGAGACCGCCGGTCTCCCTCTGCCTAAAACTCGAGTTCTGGACCCGACCGATCCTTCGCTCCGAGGGTAAAATGCCGCCTGGCGACGCTTTAGTTGGGATGACGTTCTTCCTCTCGGTAGCCTTGATCTTCATTTCGCGCAGCGAGATCGGAAAGGCGATTGCTCAGCGGATTCGGGGCGGAACGGATCGCGAGACTCAGCTCCAGCTCGAAGACCTGAGACATGAGGTCGCCGTGCTTCGACAGGAGTTGGGCGATACCCAGGAACGACTCGACTTTGCGGAACGCCTGCTGGCCAAAGGCGGCTCCGCGGGGCAACTGTCGTGAGGAACTCCCGGTAATGCCGGGGTTGGTGCCGATCTTCGGCATGATCACCGGGGTGATCACCACCGGACTTTTTATGTGGGGAGTCGTCAAATTGGCGCAGAGTCAGGTAGGCACGGCGTTGGCCCGACGGATTCAAGGCCACTCCGGAGGGGCCGAGGCCGAATTCGCCGCCGAGCTGAGTTACCTGAGGGACCAGGTGGATAGCCTCCGGAACGAACTTACCGAGACCCAGGAACGGCTGGATTTCGCCGAGCGGATGCTGGCGAAAGGACGCACCCCCGAACGCTTGCCGGGTAACTGAGCCAGAGGTGACCGTGGAAGACATTCTCGCGCTATTGCTCATCTTCGGCGGCGGAACTCTGGTGGCAATCTCGTTCAGCCCGGTCGGTCGGGCGTTCGCGGAGCGGATCCGCGGCGGGCATCAAGCGAATGAACCCGATCCCGCGGTCCTCGAAGAGCTCGATCGCATTCGCACCGAGCTGGGCGAGCTCCAGGAGCGGGTCGACTTCACCGAGCGGTTACTGGCCAAGGCGCGGGAGCAGGAGAAGATCGGCGGAGGCAATAACTGATGGAAGGTGTGCTTTTCATTATCATCGTATTCGGCGGCGGCATGGTCATGCTGCTGTCGAAGAGTGAAATTGGTCGCGCCCTTGCCGAGCGGATCCGGGGAGTGAACGCCAGTGCTTCCGCTGATCCGGCCATGCAGGAGGAAGTGGAACGGCTGCGGCACGAGGTCAGCGAGCTGCAGGAGCGGATGGATTTCGCCGAGCGGATGCTGGCCCAGCAACGCGAGCAGGAGCGGTTACCGGGAGGTCATTGATGATTCAGGTCACAGTACAGGTACCCACTCCGCCGACTCCGCCCGATCCCTTCTTCGTGCCGCCGCCGTGGGTCACGCTGCCACCGCAGGTCGTGTTGCTGATTTCGGTAGCGTTCATTGCCGGAGTCACGATCGTGCTGTGGCCACTGATGCGGGCACTCGCCCGGCGGATTGAAGGACGCGGTGCAAGTCCCGCGCTTCAGGGCGAGATCGAACAGCTCCGAGCTCGAGTCGCCGACGTGGAGGTCCTGCAGCATCGGGTAGCGGAGCTGGAGGAACGAGTCGATTTCGCCGAGCGGCTGCTTGCCCAGAAGCGGGAGCCCGAGCGGATGGGTCGGGGCGGCGTGTGAGGGTTCGGTATTTAGCCACATAAGTCGATGGAAGAGGCAGCAAATGGATTTCGAATCGATTCTCAGAATCATCGTGGTCGCGATCACCGTCGTGGGTGTTCCGGTGGCCGCATACGCCGCGATTGTCGCAACTAGAGCGATTTGGGTGAAGCCGGGCCTGCAGGGGGACAAGGTCGAGGAGCTTGGCCAGGAAGTCGACGCGCTTCGCTCCCGGCTGAATGAAGTGGAGGGGCAGCAAAACCGTATCGCGGAGCTGGAGGAACGACTCGATTTTGCCGAGCGGTTGCTGGCTCAATCTCGCGAGCCTGAGCGGTTTCCGAGGGCGTGAGGATAAGGAATGGGTGATGGCCTGGGAGATTTCGCGTTCTGGTGCGCCGTTGGCGTCATCGGTTTCACCTTGTTGAACGGTCCCATCGGACGCGCCATAGCAGGTCGGCTCCAGGGTCGCAAAGTGGCTCCTCCCGATGAAGAGCGGGTGCGCGAGCTCGAGGCGCGAGTGGCCGACCTGGAGCAGTGCCAGGCCAGGCTGGCCGAAGTTGAGGAACGACTCGACTTCAACGAGCGGTTGCTGAGTCAACAGAGAGACGCCGCCCGTCTTGGAGAGGGAAGCCGCTGATGGGTGAAATCGCCAAGGTCACGATCGTCCTGTTCATGGTAATCGGCGTGCCGATGCTCTCGATCTTCGTCCTGCCGCCTATTGCCAAGGCGTTTGCGCGGAGACTGGAAGGCCGTTCGGGCAGGCAGGACGACGAAACGGCCGCGGAGCTGGCTGACCTCCAGGCCCGGGTCGGTGAAATCGACAGTTTGCAGACCAGGATGGCCGAGCTCGAGGAGCGACTGGAATTCGCGGAGCGGCTCTTGGCGACTCGCCGCGAAGCGGATCAACTGCCGGGCGGGCGATGATCAAGAAATGGCTCGGACTCGACCTGTTCGACCTCCTGGTGCACGCGGGGGTCACCATCGGCCTGGCGGCCGCGATAGACAGCGCCTCCACCGGTCCGGGTGGTGAGGGAGCCATCGCGCTCCTGATAACGGCCTCATTGATCGTGCTCGCGTACCGGCGGCACCGGGCTACTGCACGCAGGGGCGCCGACGCACCAGGCGAGCCGGGACAGCTGGAAGAACTGGAAGCCCGCGTCGCCGAGCTGGAGGCTGGGCAATCCCGCATGCTGGAGCTCGAGGAGCGGGTGGATTTTGCCGAGCGGCTATTGAGCCAGCAGAGAGAGCCGGTCAAACTGCAGAAGGAGTAGAGGGAGGCTGGGCAGGATCAGGCGAGGGAGGAGCGATTAGATTTCGCGGTGCATACGCTTAGCCAGAGGCGGGATTCAGCCGCCCTCACGGAAGGCGGTAAGTGATGGTTACGAAAGAGGATATCGAGAGTTTTCTGGACCGGATAGACAGCGGCACCGCGAACGTCGGCGAGGTCAAGCCGGGCACCTGGGTCGTGAAGACGGTGGCAGGCGCGGAAGTTGTAGTACACTATGCCCCACCGGTCGTGATTCTGCGGGTGACGGTGATGACCCTGCCGGCCGCCGAGCCTCGGCGCTCCGAGTTGCTCCGCGAGCTGCTCGAGCTGAACGCCCGAGACCTAGTGCACGGCGCGTACGGGCTTGAAGGAGATCGGGTCGTGCTCACCGACACGCTGGAGCTGGAGAACCTCGATTTCAATGAGTTCGAGGCGAGCTTCGATTCGATCACGCTCGCGCTCGCACAGCACCTCGGCGCCCTCGCGCCCTACCGGGAGTAACCGTCGTCATGGGGATCTTCGACCGCCTGTCCACAATGATCCGGTCCAACATCAATGACCTCATCTCCCGGGCCGAAAACCCGGAGA
>DATBGE010000213.1:0-7692 GCA_036558125.1 Gemmatimonadales bacterium
GGTGTGGAAGTCGCCGTCGGCGCCTTCTTCAATGGGCAGAAGTTCGTCTACCCGATCAACGTCAACTTCGAGCACAAGAAACTCTTTCCGGGGAATATCGGCCCTTCAACCGGCGAAATGGGGACGGCGATGTTCTGGAGCGGGCCGAACAAGATCTTCAACAGCACGCTCGCCAAGATGGAAACCCGGCTGGCCGAGGAGGGATACGTCGGATACATCGACCTCAACTGTATTGTGAACGGGAACGGCATTTACCCGCTCGAATTCACCTCCCGGTTTGGCTACCCCACGATCATGATTCAGCAGGAAGCGATGCTCACTCCAATCGGCGAATTTCTCTACGACCTCGCCCGGGGCGAGACGCCGAAACTCCGGGTGAAGAGCGGCTTCCAGATCGGGGTACGGATCGTGGTCTCCCCCTTCCCGTTCGATGACGACGTCACTTTCCAGTCGGTCTCCAAGAACGCCGTGATACTTTTCAAGAAGCCCGCTACCGAGGAGGTCCACATCGAGGACGTCCGCCAGGTGAACGAGCAATGGCTGGTGACGGGAACTTCGGGTGTGGTCTTGGTGGTAGTGGGGTTGGGTCCGACGATGCGGCAAGCTCAGTCGCATGCCTACAACAGGATCAAGAACATTCTGATCCCCGACATGTACTATCGTACCGACATCGGGGATCGCTGGTTCGAAGATCACGACAAACTGCACACTTGGGGGTACCTCAGAGAAGCGTAGCCATGAACTACAAGAAACCT
Organism: Gemmatimonadales bacterium; assembly: GCA_036558125.1. Taxonomy (GTDB): domain Bacteria; phylum Gemmatimonadota; class Gemmatimonadetes; order Gemmatimonadales; family GWC2-71-9; genus DATBGE01. The sequence goes on from DATBGE010000213.1 coordinate 756, forward strand.
TCAGATGCGGAGCTGCGGCAGCGGCTCACTCCAATGCAGTACCAGGTGACCCAGAAGGAAGCGACCGAGCGGCCCTTTCAGAACGAGTACTGGGACAACCACGCGGCGGGGATTTACGTGGACGCGGTCTCCGGCGAGCCGCTCTTCAGCTCACTCGACAAGTACGACTCGGGTACCGGCTGGCCCAGCTTCACCAGGCCACTGGAGCCGGAAAACGTCCGGACCAAGACAGACCGGCATCTCATGATCGAACGGACCGAAGTCCGCTCGGCCAACGCGGACTCGCATCTCGGACATTTGTTCGACGATGGTCCGGCGCCGACCGGTCAGCGATTCTGCATGAACTCCGCCGCTCTCAAATTCATCCCGGTGGACCGGCTGGAGGCGGAGGGATACGGCCAGTACCTGCCGCTCTTCGCGACGAAGTCGGGCTAGCGAGTAAAGTAGATGATGGTGTAGATCACGAGCCCGGCCAGCCCACCCACCAGGGTGCCGTTCAGCCTGATGAACTGCAGGTCCCGCCCCACGGCCAACTCGATTCGCTCGGCCGCTACCTCCGGATCCCACTGGCGGACCGTCTCGGCCACGAGGTCCGACACCTCGTGGCGATGCTCCTCGAGCTGGCCGGCGAGGAATTCAGTAATCGTCAGGTCCAGCTCCGTCAGTCGATTCTCGTCGGCCAGAAGCGATTCTCCCGCGGCGGCGAGGCCTCTCGCCAGGGGCTGCAGGGAAGCGCCATCGGCCTCGGCGCTGTAGCGCGCCGCCGCCTTCCGGGCCCGTTCCCAGAGTGAAGCGGCGAACTCCTCCACCGCCGGGTGTCCCAGCAGATCCTGCTTCCAGGCCTCCGTCCGGGACGCGATATCCGGGGAGTGCTTGAGCTTCTCGACAAAGTTACGGAAGGCGGTGTCGAACTTGAGGCGGAGCGGGTGCCGAGGAGTGGCCCGAATCTCGTCAACCAGCCGTTCCGTGGCATGTACCAGCCGCTTGTGAAACGCGTCGTCAACGACGCCGGGCACCCACCAGGGACTCTCTTCCTTGATCTTGCGGCGAAGCTCCTCGCGGTTTCGCTCCAGCGCGTCATGCAGTAGCCGCAACGCTTCGTCGAACAGCGACTGGTGCCGGTCGTCGGTGGCGACCACCGACAACAGGTTCCCCATGAATGGCGCCAGCTGCACCGACTGAAGCCGAGCTACCGCGCTCTGGCGGATGAACTCGCTGGCCTCGGCTTCAGGCAGGGTCTGGACCGCCCGCGCGAGTCCCGCGGCGACATGCCGGGCGAGCCGTTCGCTGTTCGCGGGATCGCTGACCCACTGGGCCGAGCGGGTCGCGAGATGCAGCGACCCCAACCGGGCGATCAGCACGTCCCTGGAGAGAAAATGATTCTGGAGGAAGCCGCCCAGGATCCTGCCGATCCGGTCTTTCTGCGTGGGGATGATCGCCGTGTGAGGAATCGGGAGGCCCATCGGCTTCCGGAAGAGGGCGGTAACCGCGAACCAGTCCGCCAATCCCCCTACCAGCGACGCCTCCGCCGTCGCTCGCACGAAACCGAGCCACGGATACCGGGGTTCGAGCAGGAGAGCGACGATGAAAATGATGAGGGCAACACCCAGGAGTCCCGTCGCCAGGCGCCTCATCACGCGGAGCTCGGCTCGTCGAGTAGCCTCGTCCTTCCGCGGCGGGCTGATCAGCTCGGTGGTGCGCGGGCGTGCCAGGGTCGCCATGGCCCGAAAGATAGGGCGGGAAAGGCGGGAATGGCGGGAAGGCGGTAGGGCGGCCTGCCGGAACAAGTCGGTCCCGCCTAAACACGGGGCCGAGTTTGATGCGATGCGGGATTGCTTCGGTTAGGTGGCGGAGGTAATCGTGAAGCTTGCAGTGGCGGTTTGCCCGCTCTGAACCGTCAGAGTGCCCGGCAGTGCCGGCGTGGTGGTGAACGCGGTTACACCCGCAGGTGCCTGTATGGTGACGTCGTAACCGCCAGGTGCCAGGAAATCGTAGACGGCTTCGAAAGTCCCATCCCCGTCAGAATCGTCCAGGAGTGCCGTTCGCGGAATGCCATCCGACCCGGTGAGCGTGACGGAAAACTCACTCAGCACCGCCGTCCCCGGCAGGGTTACGCCGGCCTCCAGGGTCACGGCGACTCGGGCGCCACCGGTGGCGCTCACCTCGTCGGCCTTGATGACGGGATGCATCACCCACTGACCCGAGCCTCCAGCAAGGTGGCCGAAGCTCTGGGACACGTCGAAATCCACCACGAGCAGCTTTTGATCTCCACTTGAAATCATGAGCTTGTTCCCCGGCAAAGTGACTTTCAACCCGCTTTGACCAAGGCTGGGCATTTGAAGATTGCCTGTTACTGTAGCGCCCGGCGGCAGGCCCGCATAGTTCGGATCCGAGGCGTAGATGCTGCTTGTGCCGTTCCCGTTGTCCACCTCGACATAACCGCCGGTGATCACGAACCTCAGCTGGGTGTAATTCCCGGCCGGAACCGTGGCGTCCTGCACCAGGGTCTCGACGTCGGTGGAAAGGGTCAGCAGATCGGTAGTGACTTCGTTGTTGCTGAGAACAAGTTTGCCGCCCGAGCCCTGCAGATTGATTTCCGAGATGGTCACTACTGCGGCCTTGATGTCACCCGGGGCGTCCTTGAGGACAACTGAAAGCTGGCCGCTGCCCGAACTCATGCCGTCATCACTGCTACACGCTGCCGTAGCCAGGGCCAGGAGACCGGACGCCACGCCGGCGAGTCGAATGATTTTCCGCATGCTCATGGATCTCCGCAAAAGTTACCAGCTCCATCTGCGAAGGTTCAGGATCGCTGGACTCAACAGTCTCCGTCGGTGACATCTGTCACCCGCAACTGTCGTGGCAAACTCCCGACATGGAGTCCCAACGCCACGACATGGAGCTGCTGCCCCCGCCCTAACCCGCTGGAGCATAGAGTATTCCCTTACGTTGCGGTTCGACACGCGGCTTGACACCTTGGGCGACCCGCAGCCGTAGTCCCGCCCGTTCCCACTCTCCATCAGCCTCGCAGATATAGGAGCCGAGTCATGTCATTTCGCCCCGTTGCGCTGGGCGTAGCGCTGACGCTCGTGGCCGGAGCCGCCTCCGCGCAGAACTTCCGCCTCGATACCCCCAAGGCGAGTCCTCGCGCCTCGGTCAGCCAGACCATCGGGCTCACCGAGATCAGCCTGACCTATGACCGCCCGGCAACGAACAACCGGAAGATCTGGGGAGGGCTGGTACCCTACGACACTGTGTGGCGGGCGGGAGCCAATGAAAACACCGTGCTCGCCTTCAACACGCCAGTAACCATCGGAGACGCCGAGGTCCCGGCGGGTCGATACGGGGTTCACATGGTCCCGACGACCAACAAGTGGATGGTGATCTTCTCCAGGCAGGCGGATGCCTGGGGTGCCTTCAGCTACGATCCCAAGGAAGACGAGCTGCGCATCATCGTACAGCCCAAGGAGGCGCCGTTCATCGACCGGCTGCAATACAGCTTTGATGACGTGACACCCAACTCGACCACGATCTACATGCACTGGGAGAAGCTGGCGGTCCCGATCCCAATCCAGGTCAACGTGGAGAAGGTGGTGATCGACAGTCTTGCCCAGCAGCTGCGAGGACTGCCTCGATTCTTCCAGGATGGCTGGGGCCAGGCGTCGCGCTGGGCGCTTACCAACACCAAGGACCTCGATCACGCCGAGGCGTGGGCTGACAGCGCGCTCAAGTTCCCGCTCCCGACCTTCCAGACGCTGCAGCTCAAGGCGGCTATCCTCGAGAAGAGAGGCAACAACACCGCGGCCGACTCGGTCCGGAAGCAGGCGATGCTGGTGGCCAACGAGAACGACGTGAACCTGCTGGGCTACGGCCTGCTGAATCAGAAGAAGGTGGACGAGGCGATCGCGATGTTCCAGAAGAACGTGAAGGCTCACCCCGAATCGTGGAACGTCTACGACAGCCTGGGCGAGGCGTATGCCACGAAGGGAGACAAGGCCAAGGCCAGCACCAACTACAAGAAGGCGCTGAGCATGTGCCCCGAGGGCCAGAAGCCAAGGATTCAGGGGATACTGGCCGGGCTTTCGGGGAGCGGGGCGGCGACTGGGATGTAGGAAGACGGGAGACGGGAGACGGGAGACGGAACTTGTCATTCCGAGCGAAGCGAGGAATCCCGATGTCAAGGTTGGCATTGGGATTCCTCGGTCGCCTCGCTCCCTCGGAATGACAGCTTCCCCGTCTCCCCTCTTCCGTCTTCCCTCTCCCGCTTTCTCCTTCCAAATTCCGTCTCCCCTTCCAAGGCCGTTCTGGAATGCCCCAGCTCCATCCGATCCTGGTCAATGGCGAGTGGATCACCCCGCATTCAACCAAGGCCCGGACCATTACCAACCCCTCGACGCTCGAGACGTTGGGAACCGTCGCCGACTGTGATCTCCACGATGTGGATCGCGCGGTGATGGCGGCGCAGAATGCCCAACGTGCGTGGTGGAAGGTTCCCGGAGTCGAGAAGGCGAGGCTGCTGCGGGAGGTGGCCGCCCGTATCCGGGAAAAAGGACCCGAGTTGGCGCCACTGCTGGCGCGGGAGACGGGAAAGCCGCTGATCGAAGCGGTGGATTGTATCGACTGGGTGGCGATCTGTTTCGAGTACTACGCCGAGGTAGGGAGACGCAGCTACGGGAACTCGATCCCGCCGGGTGCGGCACACCAGATCAACTTCACCATCAAGGAGCCCTTCGGCGTTGTCGCAGTCATCGTCCCGTTCAACTTCCCGCTCCTGCTTACCGCGTGGAAAGTTGCCCCGGCGCTCGCGGCCGGGAACACGGTGGTATGCAAACCGCCCCACCAGAACCCGCTCTCCAACCTGTTGATGGCGACGTGTTACGACGTCCTGCCGCCCGGAGTCGTGAATGTGGTGACCGGTGCCGGGCCAACTGGCGAGGAACTGGTCCGCCACCCCAAGGTCGATCTTATCGCCTTCACCGGATCAGTGGCCGCGGGGCGTCGAGTGGCAAGCATGGCGGCGGAGCAACTCAAGAAGCTGAACCTGGAGCTGGGAAGTGTCGATCCCTTCATCGTCTTTGAGGATGCCGATCTCGATGTCGCCGTCCCCGGCGTCGCCTGGGCTCGGCTGCTCAACGCCGGGCAGGTCTGTACCTCATCCAAGCGGATCTACGTCGTGCAATCGATCGCGGACGAGTTTACCCGGCGGATCGAGCAGTACGTGAAATCGCTGGTTGTGGGAGACCCGATGAACCCTGAGACCGACATCGGGCCGCTGATTTCCGACGAGGCACTGGCGACGGTCGAACAACAGGTCGCGGTGTCGGTACAGCAGGGCGCCCGGGTGCTGCTCGGCGGCCGGCGGCGAAAGCACAACGGCCTCAAGGGCCATTTTTATGAACCGACGATTCTGACCGGTGTCGAGCACGGAACGCTGCCCACCCGGGAGGAGATCTTCGGTCCCGTCATCTCGATCACGATCGCCCGCGATGCGGATCATGCTATCGAGATGGCCAATGATTCACAGTACGGGCTCGGCGCCTGCATCTACACCGCGAGTCTCGAGACCGCGATGAAAGCCATGGAGTTCATCAAGGCGGGAACCTTCTGGATCAACGACCCGCTCACCGATAACAACGCGGGTCCCTTCGGTGGTATGCGATTGAGCGGGTTGGGGCGGGAGTTGGGTGAGGAAGGCCTCGACGCCTTCCGGGAACCGAAGCACGTGCATCTCGACTACGTCATGGAGCGGAAGGACTTCTGGTATCCCTACCGGGACCGGCCGATTCCAGGGAAATAGTATTTTCTACTTCTCACGTCCCCACGTCCCCACGTCCTTCGTGCCGGGCCTCACCGCCATTCCGCGACCACGCGCTCCATCGCCTCGACCGACTGGTCGTAGGCCGAAACCAGCTTACTCAGCCGCTGGCGCAGCGGGCCTCGGCCTTCCGGGGCCTGCTCTTTGGCATCTTCCATCAGGGATCGGAAACGCCGCATCCGCTCCACCCGTTGTAGCAGGGTGCGATGCACCAGATCGGGCGCGAGACGGTAGTAGTTGCGGCGATCTCCCGGCCGTCCGACCCGCTCCAGAAACCCCCAACGCTCCAGCATCCGGGTGTTGGTGCTGACGCTCGGCTTACTGACCTTGAGTTCCTGGACGATCGAGTCAATGGAAACGGCCTGGTCCGCAAGGAGCAACAGGCCGAAGATCCGCCCGCCAATGCGAGGCAGTCCTTCGGATTGAAAGAAGATGCCGCTTCGTTCTATGAACTGCTGCGCCCGGTGGCTGCGCATGGAGATCCCGCGAATCAAGGTGCTTGCCAGTCTAACTACGTTTTGTATGTTTAAGCAAGACTGAATCTCATGCGGTTTGGTGCATATAAGCGGCACCGACGCCAGTGTCGATGCCTGAGGTCTTTCGAATGATCGTGTCTCGCGCGGGTTGCCCGGCTCTTCCGTCCTGGCTCGCCGCCACGCTAATCCTGTCCGGCTGCACCCCCGCGGCTCCGGGCCTTGGAGGAGGGCCGGCAACCGCACCGGCCCCCAGCAAGTCATGGGTGCCGCCCGACGATCATCCCGAGCTGGCCGAAACTCCGCCGGGCGCAGATTCGGTCCACGCCCTACCGGAAGACCTGGTTCCCCGCCTGCAGTCCCTCGGCCTGTCCGACGTGGTCGATCTGGCTCTCCGGAACAACCCCGCCACTCGGCAGAGCTGGGCGAGCGCCCGCGCCGCGGCGGATCTCTACGGGGCTTCTCGCGGGCCCTACTACCCCGCAATCGATGGGCAAGTCACTGCCACCCGACTCAAGACCACCGCCACTCAGGGTCGCAACGCCCAGCAGCAGACGGTGTACGGACCGGTGCTCAATGTCTCGTGGCTCCTCCTCGACTTCGGTGGCCGCTCCGGCGCTACCAGCCAGGCCCGGGAAGCGCTGATCGC
>DATBGE010000214.1:0-5272 GCA_036558125.1 Gemmatimonadales bacterium
CGATGGCCGGCGTTTCTTCAATCCCAACGGCGCGAACGGTCAGCCGTTCTGGCGGGTGCCACTCATGCTGTTCACGCCACGGACCCGTTGGCCGCCGAACGTTCCCGTAGAGCAGACGCATCCGCCGCGGGTCGGACCGGAAGATGTCGTCGTCACGTTCATCGGCCACGCCTCCTTTCTCCTGCAGACTGCAGGTGTCAACCTCCTGATCGATCCAGTGTATGCCGAACGGGCGAGTCCTTTCTCCTTCATCGGTCCACGCAGGGTCAGAGCCCCGGGGGTCCGATTCGACGACCTGCCTCCCATCTCCTGCGTCCTGCTGAGTCACAATCACTACGATCATTGCGACCTGGTGGCACTGCGCGAGCTCGACCGCCGCTTTCACGCGCCGATCGTCACGCCCATCGGGAATGGACGATTGCTGCGTTCCGCCGGCATCCAGCACATCGAGGAACTCGACTGGTGGGAGAACGCTCACACCGCTCCGCTCCCCATCACTCTCACGCCGGCACAGCACTTCTCGGCGCGCCACCTATTCGATCGGAATCGAGCGCTTTGGGCTGGATTCCTGATCGAGGCGTCCGGCCGGCGGATCCTGTTCGCGGGGGATACCGGATACGGCGCGCATTTCCGGGAGATGGCGGCCCGACTGAGCCCCATCGATTTCGCCCTGATTCCGATTGGAGCCTACGAGCCGCGCTGGTTCATGAAGGACATCCACATGAATCCGGCGGAAGCCGTGCAGGCGCATCTCGACCTCGCCGCGACAGAAAGCCTTGCAATGCATTTCGGCACCTTTCAGTTGACACCGGAAGGGATCGATGATCCCCCTCGTGAACTTGGGAAGGCGTTGCTCGAGCGGGGTGTGCCTGCGGAGCGGTTTAAGGTTGTTGCGGTGGGGGAGTCAGTGTGGGTCCGGCGCCAAGCGGGATAGGTGGGTCAGGACACAGCGCCAGCGCGATCCTTCCCGGATAAACATGTTGGATTGCCGTTCGAGCTCGCGAAAGGGATAGCCGCGGAACTTCCCTGCCGAAACGCCGCTCGCCGTCACGATTGCCGCACTGCCGTAGACCCGGATCTGAACGTCCTCCGATTCCATGACGTCGTGGCTGAGCTCTCCCGACTTGATGACCGCCAGGAATGCTGCCTTGTCGATGGTCCGGCCATCGGAGCCGATGAGGATCCACTCGTCCGCCATGTAGCGGCCGATTTCATCGGCGTTGTTCCGGATCATGGCGGCGTCCCAGTCGCGCACTACCTGGAGGAGCTGGGCTGCGCTCTCCTTAATCCCCTGCCGATCAGCGCCAGCAGGCCCGCCGGAATCCAGATCCATATGACCTCACTCTTCAGCACATCCAACCCGCGATCGGTGAAGAAACGAGAGAGCCCGATCGGAGAAACGTGAATCGGCGTCCAGGGCAGAAAGTATCGTGTGTTGCTGAATGGCGCGAAGAACGCGACGCCGAGGCCTCCATCTGTCATCGCATCGAGGAGCCCATGACTGGCCGTGGCGAGGAAGAGGTAGCCGAACAGGATCCGCTTGTTGATTCCGGGGAGGCCTGCTCGAAAAACGGTGAAGGTGACGAGTGCAGCGAGCGCCGCCGCGAAGGCCAGGGAATGAGTCAGGCCCCGGTGGCCCAGCGGATCTCCGTACTGGAGGCCGAACCCAAAGCCGATGACGTCGAGGTCCGGCAGGACTGAACAGAGCGCTCCCGCGATCCAGAACCGCTTAGGGGCTCCCGAGGGGAAGCAGGCTCCGATACTCAGCGCCGCGATCGCGTGGGAGAAAGCCGAGGCCATTGCGGCCTATTCCGTGATCACCCGGTCGGCCCATTCTATCAGCGACACAAAGATCTTGGGATTGCCGAACCGGGCACCCCAGTCGGCGAGATCAGCATCCACCACCCCGCGCGCCTTTGCACAGGCACCACAGGCGTAGATCGTGACCTTCTTCTCCGCCAATTTCCCGAGAGCCTCCGACACCGGTGGCCAGCCGACGGGGGTTGTCGCCTCGGCCACCGTTTTCCGCATGAGCACCACCGCCTCCCCCAGCAGGTAGATCTGGACCTGGTGCCCCGCCTCGGCGAGGGCCAGGCCATGAGAGAAAGGGAAGGCGGCCTTGGTGGGATCGTCCGAGCCCCAGGCGCTCTTGATCATGATCTTGAGTGGTGCCGCGCGGGTTGCCGCGAAGGCCGATGCGGGGACCAGCGCAGCGAGCGGCCACGCGGCGAGCTGGGCAAGGAAGCGACGTCGTGCCATTGGAATCTCCGGATGGAGCTGGGTTACCTGGACTTCGGTGGCTCTTGGTACAGCCCGATGACATTCCCGCCCGGGTCGCGGAACCGTGCCGTGATCTCCGGCGCATCGACGCCGAGGGGTTGCACGATGGTGCCGCCGGCCGCGACGACCGATTTCACGGCCGCCTCGACGCTGTCCACCATGATATAGAGAAGGATCCCGGGCGTTGCGGAGGCCGGGCGGCCAATCACCCACGCGCCGCTCACCTCACCGGTCGTATCATCGAATGCGGTGGCTCCATCGCCCCGCTTGCGGACGTTCCAGCCGAAGACCTTCGAATAGAACTGTGCTGATGTAGCCACGTCCGTCGCGGGCATTTCGAGGTAGCAGATCTTGCCGGGTTTGTTAGGCATTCGTCTAATGGGTAGGCAATTGGCAATTGGTAATCGGCAATTGGCAATTGGTAATTGAACGCCAGACTGCTTTCGATTTTCAATTACCAATTACAAATTACCAATTTCCTTACTGCGACCAGAAGCGCCGAATGAGCGCTGCCAGCAGCGTCAGCACGGCGGAGACGATGAGCATGGAAACGAGCGGCACATACAGTCGAAAACCCGGCCGTTCGACCCTGATGTCGCCGGGGAGGCGACCGAACCAGGAGAGTGCACCGAAATATCCCAGCGCACCCAGGACCACGAGGACGACCCCGATCCCGATGACGAACAAGGCGGCTGGCGATCGCTGAAGCACCCTTCGACTCTCCTTGCTGCTACTCGTTGACCGGTCCGCCGGTCCGCCGGTCCGCCGGTCCGCCTGTCCGCCCTGTCCGCCCCGACCTACCGCTTCAGCTGCCAGGCAATCGTCTCGGTCCCACTCACGCCATTCGCCGGATCAGCATCGGGATGATCGTGCGCATCCTTGCCTTCGAGCGTCGAATAGTCCGCCGCTTGCTGCTCGTAGGTGTCGATGACTGGATAGTCCTTGCGGGTGGGGCGCGCGCCGGCCGACTCGGGGCACCAGACCTTGATGTTGTACTTGCCTGACGTCCCGGTACCGTCATGCTCGGCGGCCAGCATGCCGGGGCCCTCGAAGGCCGGACCATCGGGCGTCTTGACCTTGCAGCTCACCTTGCCGCCGGTGACCGTAGCCGTGATCGAACGGACTTCCGTGCCGTCCGGGGTCTTGAGTTCGGAGTTGTAGCTGACCGTTCCGCTGTAGTACTGCGCGCAGTTGTAGTTCGACAAGCTGTCGGTCTTACAGCCAGACCAGGGACCGCTGGCCTGCGCTCGAAGGTGAGATGGTCCCTGCACGAATGCGAGCGTGAGCAGAAAGAGAGCGGCACATCGGGGAAATGTCGCCATGAGGTCCTCCGGGCCTGGGGGATCGGGTCCTGACGGCGATAAGCTGTGGTCCCTGGCGGGATCAGACAAGACGCGCGGTCGGATCGAATTGCTTGACGTTGCGCTCACCGCCGGGCGATGAGCTGTGGGGTAGAACTACGCCTTGCGTACCGGGTAGCGCAGGTGGGTAACGCCGACGCCATGGATCACGGTCGGGTTACCGAGGACGGCTGGCGTGCCGGCCAGGCGGTCGAAGAGTCGAATTCCGGAGCCAAGAAGAACCGCTGCCACGTCGATCGAGAGTTCGTCGAGGAGTCCAGCATTCAGCAGCTGCTGGATGGTGTCGGCGCCATGGACCCCAACGGACTTCCCTCCGGCGGCGGCTTTGGCCTGCTTCACGGCACTTTCGATGGCGTCGGTCACAAAGTGGACCGTCGAGTTGGGTCGCGGCCATCCGGCGGGGATCTGGTGAGTAAGTACGAATGCTGGTCCCCAGGCATGATTGCCGTTCCAGCCTTGAGCGACGTCGAAAGTGCGTCGACCGGTTAGCACGGCACGCAGTTCGGACCAGAGACCACGAAGGTGCCGGGCGCTCGGCTCGGACACCTTGAAGGTCATCGGGTCCGACCCTCCGGTCTGGAATTCAACGTCTCCTGAATTGAAGTACCAGTCGAACACTTCGCCTACGCCATCGTTAGGGTCAGCGACAAAGCCGTCGAGCGACATCGACATGATTGCGATCACCTTTGACATTGGATTCTCCTACGCCGCCCGCATGGTGATGGCCGGGTCGATCTTTGAAGCGCGTAGCGCCGGAATCCAGCAGGCCAGCGTGCCGATCGCCGCCATCATCACTGCTACGCCGATGAACGTGGCCGGGTCGTGGGGTGCCACACCGAACAGCAGGCCACGCAGTACCTTGGCGGCGAGAAAGGCGCCAGCGACACCGAGGACCAGGCCCAACACCACCAGTACACCTCCTTCCTTCAGAATCATCCGCTGCACCCGCCCACTGTCCGCGCCGAGGCTCATGCGGATCCCGATCTCATTGGTGCGCGCACTTACCGAGAACGCCAGCACACCGGCGATCCCTACCGCCGCGATGATCATGGCCAGGATGCCGAACGATGAGATCAGCGCGGCGTTGAGCCGTCGAGGCGCCACGCTCTCGTCCTTGATCTGGGCAATGGTGCGCACGTGCTCGATCGGGACCATTGGCGCAATTCGTCTCACGATGCGAGTCGCCGGCCCGATTAGCGCCTCGGCGTCGCTGTCGGTGCGGATGACCAGCCCGCCGCTGAAGGCCACCAGCTGGGAGAACGGCATGAACATCACTGCCCTGGGCTGCGCGTCGAGCCCGCCATCCTGGGTGTTGGCCACGAGGCCGACGATGGTCCGCCAGTCGCCGCTGATCGGCGTGAACCGCAGCACATCGCCGGTCCAGGCCACGCGCTTGCCCACAGGGTCTTCACCGGGGAAGAGCTGGTCGGCCAGCGCTTGATTGATGATGACCACCGGGGCTCCGTCGGGCTGATCGGTGGTGGCGAACTCGCGCCCCTTGAGCAGCGGAATCCCCGCCGCGCGGAAGAACTCGGGATTAGCCGTACGCAGCTCCGCGTTGGGCTGCGCCTCCCCTGAGGCTGTCGCCTTTCCCTCGGCCTTGACGTCAAGCCTGACGTCGGAGGTTCGCA
>DATBGE010000215.1:0-12927 GCA_036558125.1 Gemmatimonadales bacterium
ACCGAGTACCTACCTCCTCCCGACCAACTACGTACCGCGGATGTCGCGGAACACACGGATGCACGCGGAAGAAATATTGGAAAATTGGCAATTGGTAAGCAGTTGTACTCGGTACTCGGTACTCGGTACCAGGGTACTGAAGACAACAACGCCGGGACAGCCACTCGGCCATCCCGGCGTCGCGTGTTACTTGTTACGAATCAGTACCCCGGATTCTGCACCAGACCTCCGGCTACATCGATCTCACTCTGCGGAATCGGGTAAAGCGTCTGGTACGATGGAATGCCGGGCAGCACCTGCTGCCAGCGGCCGGTGCGTACCAGGTCAGGCCACCGGTCGCCCTCGGCGAAGAGCTCCAGCCGCCGCTGCAGGTCGATCTCGTCCAACACTTCCTGCTGAGTCGTCACGTCAACTCCAAGCACGTGAGCCGGGAGGCCGGCCCGGACCCGTATCTTGTTGTACTCCGTCACCGCAGCGGCCAGCTGGTTCAGTTGTGCCAGGGCTTCGGCCTTGATCAACAACACCTCGGCAAACCGGATGACATGGATGTCCTCGGCACCCGCGGTGGTCGGGTACTTCCCGCCCGAGGTGTCATCGGGGGTCGGGATGTAGACATTCCAAGCCAGGCGCACGTCACTCGGATCATACGCGCCGACCAGGCTCGCCGTCGGTGCCACCTCGGCACCGCCGCCCTGGGGATCCGACCACCAGTAGTACATGTAGTTGTACTGCACCGCGGTGAAGGTCACCTTCCAGATGTCCTCGGCGGTGTCGTTTTCATCCGCGGGGAACAGCGCGGTATAGTCCGGATCGAGATCGTATCCCAGGGCGATCACTTCATCCGCCTTGGCATTGGCTTCGGTGTACTTCCCCTCGTACAGATAGACCCGGGCCAGCAATGCCTTGGCCCCACCAAGGGTCGCGGTGTTGGCCGGTGTCGTCTGGTTGCTGATGAGCGTCTCCGCCTGCCCCAGGTCGCTCTCGATCTGGGCGTAGACCTCCTGCGAAGTGGCGCGAACTACGCTGTTGGCATCCTGGACGCTCCCCGGCGCCTTCAGCACCAGCGGCACTCCTCCGAAGAGTTTGACCAGGTTGTGATAGTGCAGGGCCCGCAAGGCCAACGCCTCGCCGACGATCTCGTCCTTGTCGGCCTGGGCAATCGTGACGACGCCAGGCACGTCATTGATGAGAGTGTTGGCGCGCGCGATCGCGATGTAGATCGCGGACCAGATGTCGCTGATCGAGACGTTGGTCGGCTGCAGGTTGTGCCGCTGCGCATCCTTGTAGGAGTTGAAGGTGCCGATGTCCTGGGCGTTGTCCGAGGACAGGTCGCCAAAGAGCTCGAAGTCACCACCGTAGTAGCTGTCCTCCTGGAGCCCGGCATACGCGCCGGCCAGGAAGGCCTGCGCCGACGGGAGGTCGGTGATGGCGCCATCGGAAGGCACCTCGTCCTTCGGTTGCTCGTCGAGGAAGTCGCTGCACCCCGCGAGTCCGAAGGTCACCAGCATTAGCGGCAGAAACAGCATTCTCATGGTCGGGAACCGCCGAGCGGTCGGGTTAGTTTGAGTAGTCATGGCTCACCACCCCGCCTGAATGCCGAGAATGACGGTCCGCTCCTGCGGGTAGGCATAGAAATCGTTGGCCAGCGACACGTTGGTCGATGACCCCCCGCTGTTCACGTCCGGGTCATACCCGCTGTAATCGGTGATGACGAAGGCGTTCCGCACTCCGGCGTAGAGCCTGAGGCTATGGGCGAGCACGCTCGCTGCCCAGTTCTCCGGGAACTGATATCCCAGAGTGATTTCCTGCATCCGCAGGTAGGACCCATTCTCCAGGAACCGGCTCGTAGGATCACCGTAGGCCCCGGAAACGCCGTCGTAGCTCGCGCGGGGGACGTCGGTCTGGTCGCCCGGCTTCTGCCACCGCTTCAGCTGGTCCTTGAACTGGTTGTCGAAGTAGTAGCCGCCCGACGCGCTGTAGGTCCGCATGTCGTTGTAGACCTTGTTGCCCTGGCTGAAGGTCATCAGGAAGCTGAGGTCCACTCCCTTCCAGGTGAACTCGTTGGTCAACCCGCCGGTGTAGTCCGGATGGGGGCTGCCCACGAAGGTCTGGTCGTTCGAGGTGATGACGCCGTCGCCATCGACATCCTTGAAGATCGCGTCACCGGTGGCCGGATCCACCCCGAGGAACTTGAGCATGTAGAACTCGCCCAGCTCATGCCCCACCTGGACCCGGTTCACGTACGAGCTGAACGGCTCGTTGTTGGCGAGCTTGGTCACCTCATTGCGGTTGAACGAGAGGTTGAGGCCGGTCCTCCAGTTGAACCCCCTGGGATCCTTGGCCTGGATGTTGACCGTCTCCAGTCCGATCTCGAATCCCTTGTTCGTCATGTCCCCCACGTTGTCGAACACCGTGGTGAACCCGCTGGTGTTACTGATCGGCCGCAGCAGCAGGAGATCCTTGGTGTCCTTCTTGTACCAGTCAGCAGTCAGGAAGACCCGCCCCTTGAACATCGTGAAGTCCACTCCGATATCGACCTGCTCGGTGCTTTCCCACTTGAGGGCCGGATTGGAAAGGGATGAGTTCGCGAGGCCGGGGGTTCCGCCGTAATTGGAGGTTCCCGCCGTTCCCTGATAGGGGTACAGGTCGGACGGCTGATTGCCGGTGAGACCCCAGCTGCCGCGGAGCTTCAGTTCGTCGAGCCAGCCCGAGCCCTTGAGGAAGGACTCGTTGGTCATGACCCACGCGGCGGAGACCGCGGGGAACACACCCCACTTGGAGTCGGGGCCGAACCGGGATGAACCGTCGGTCCGGAGGCTTCCGCTCAGCAGGTAGGTGTCGTTCAGCGAGTAATTGGCCCGGCCGAAGAAGGACACCAGGGTCGAGCGGGACTCGGTCCCGTCGAAGACGGTCGGATTCGTGGTGTTGCGCACCTCGGTGAGCTTGGGATCGGCTAATCCTTCACCGCGAATGAAGTTCAGGTCGTTGTTGGTGTACTCGATGCTGTTGCCGGCCGTCGCCGTCAACGCGTGGTGACGTCCGCCCCAGGTCTGGTCCCAGGTGAAAAAGTTGTCGAACACATAGCGGTTTCCAGCGGAGTAGCTCCGCTTGGCGATACCACCCGCGCTCGACGCATAAGTGCCGCTGACCTCCGGCGACTCGAACTGGGTCTCCTTCACATCGAGCATGTCAACGCCCACCCGGGAGGTGAAGCCCCACCCGCCGCCAAAGCGGTAATTCCCCTCCAGGTTCCCGATGATCCGGGTGGTGCGGGCCTCGGCGGTGTTCAGCGTCCCCAGCGCCACCGAGTTGGGATACTGCATGTCGATGAACAGCGTGTTGCCCGTATTGGGCAGATCATCGCCCGGACCAAAGAAGGTCCCGTCGGGCTTCTTGACCGGGAAGATCGGCGCGTTGCCCACCACGTCGGTGATGATACCGGTGATGCTGTTGTCGTTCTCGATCCGCTGGTTGTTCTCCCCGGAAACCGCCAGCGACGATCTGAACGACAGCTTGTCGCTGGTGTTGAAATCGAGGTTGATGCGACCGGCCAGCCTCCGGTAGGAGGAACCGATCACGATGCCCTGCTGGTCGAACATGTCACCGGAAACCCGGTAGCGGAGCCGATCGTCCCCACCCGCCACGGCGAGCTGGATGCTGCCCACCGGGGCTTCACGCAAGGCGGCGTCCTGCCAGTCGGTATTGATCTGGTCGTCTACGCCGACCACCCCGAGATAGTCAGGCCCGTAGCCGTCGTTTTCCGCGCCCTCGTTCATGAAGGTGAGGTATTCGGTCGAATTCATCAGCTCGAGCCGGCGGGACGCCCACTGCGGGCCGGTGTAGGCATCAAGTGTGACCTGCGCCTTCTGCGCCTTGCCCCGCTTCGTCGTGATCATGACGACACCGTTGGAACCCCGGGAGCCGTAGATCGCGGTCGCCGCGGCGTCCTTCAGCACGTCGATCCGTTCGACTTCGTTCTGCGAGATTCCCGAGACGCCGGAGATCCCCTGGCCGCCGAGACCCAGCTGCGAATAGTCCTCGGAGATCATCGGCACGCCGTCGATCACGTAAAGCGGCTGGTTCCCCGCCGAAATCGACGCTGATCCGCGGACCCGGATCGAGATGCCGTTGCCCGGGTTGCCCGCGTTCTGGAGCACCTGAACGCCGGCGACCTTGCCTTGCAGGCCGGCATCGAGGCCCGCGACGGTCTTGGTCAGGTCCCCGCCATCCAGCGAGCCCACCGCCGAAGTGAGGTCGCTCCTCGCCGCCTCGCCGTAGCCGACCGAGACCAGCTCCTGCAGCTCGATCGCCTTGGCGGCGAGGGCGAAGTCCGCCGCCACATCACCGCTTACCGGCACCGTCACCTGGCGCTCGGCGGGATTGTATCCGATCATCTGCACCCGGAGGGTGATGACCCCGGGGGTGACCTGCGCAAAGGCGAAGCTTCCGTCGGTTTTGGCCTGGGTGCGGATCTGGGTGCCGGCGATCGACACCAGCGCGCCCTCCAGGTTCCGGCCGGTCGCGGAATCGGTGACGACACCGTGCACGGTCGCGTTTTGGGCCGCGACGGGTGCAGCGGCGCCAGCCGCCAGGACCAGACCGAGGAACAAGCCTGCCATCACACGCCCTCGTACCTGCATCGTCGTACCTCCTTTTTACGGTGAATCAGTACAGCGCATCAAGTCGTTAGTGCGGAGCCAGCACCGCCGTCCCGCTCTGCGGGTCGAACCGGCTGCCGGTCGGCAGCACGGCGACCTGAATGCCCGAGGCTCCCAGAAGTGGCGCGCCGGCGGGAGTGATTCTGGCATGGCGCGCGTCGTACACCATCACACTGCCGGCGCCGCGCACTTCCCAGCGGCCGTCCGGTTCCACCTCGAGTGCGGTGCTCTCGTCGATTCCGACCCCGACGAGAGTCGGCCGTTCCAGCACAACACTCAACAGCCGGTTGTGCCGTTCCCGCTTGATGAAGTGCTGATCCACGATGGCTCCGTGCAGGAATCCGAGGCCGGGAACCACCTCGATCGTTTTCCGGCTGATCGTGGGAAACTCGTCGTCGTAATAGCCGACCGTGTCGACGCCGGCCCGATACTGGTTCCCGGTGATCATCGAGTCCGACATGAGCGCCGCACCGGCCGAGGTGCCGCCGATAACGCCGCCCCGCTCCCTCACGTTCCGGATCGCGCGGAGCGCCGGAGTTCCCAGCAGAACCGGCGTGACCCGGCTCTGATCCCCTCCGGTGAACCAGACGCCGGTAACATCATCGAGCAGGTGCACCACGGAATCGCTCATGGCCTGGTCGCGATTCAGGTTGAGCACCATCACCTTGGCTCCGAGGCCAGCGAGCTCGTCCGCCTTCTCCGTTCCTGTTTCCACCGGCTCCGAGCTCGCCAGCGGAATCACCGCGATTGTCGCCTTGCCCGAACCACCGGCCAGCTCGACGAAGCGCGACACCAGCTCCGGCGGCTGTTCCCCTCCGCCGACGATCAGAAGGTGACCGTGATCCGCCGGCGCCGGCCGGAGCGCCGGGAGCATGGCGAGGAGACCGAGCCCGACCAACGCCAGCGAGAGGCTGCGATCGGCGGTCACAGGCGGGCTCCGAGTTGCCGGGAGATACGATCGGCCGACTGGCGCAGCTCGGCCGCGAGAGCGGGAATTCTCGTCTCGGTGAGCCGGTTCGAGGGGCCGCCGACACAGATCGCGGCGATGACGTGCTGGGCGTTGTTGCGGATCGGCGCGCCGATCGCGACATACCCGACCTCGAGCTCGCCGATGGCGGTGGCGTATCCCTGTTTCGCGACTCGATTCAGCTCTGCGTTGAGCTTTTGTCGAGAAGTGATGGTCCGCGGCGTATACTGCTCCAGTTCGTTGGGTGCATCCAGCGGGGCGCCCTGCCAGGTCTCGACATTTCCCTGCCGTGCAGCGGCCAGCAGCACCTTGCCGGTTGAAGCAGCGTGGGCCGGCCACCGGGTGCCGATCGAAGACGACCGGCCTACCAGGTGAGTGCCGAGGACTTCATCCAGAATCAGGATTTCATTGCCGATCAGGACTTCGAGACTCGCGGTCTCGCCGGTTGCGCGGGCCAGGCGCACCAACTCGGGGCGTGCGGCGCCGGGCAGACTATGGACTCGCTGGGCTCGCGCGCCGAGCTCGATCGCGGTCGGACCGAGCCGATACGACCCGTTGGCTCCGAAGCGCGAGAGCAGGCCCTCGCGTTCCAGCGCGCCCAGCAGGCGCAGCGTGGTGCTCTTGGTCAGGTGGAGGGACCGCGAGAGATCCGCCAGCCCCCATTCGGGTGTTTGGTCGGTGAAGGCCCCCAGCACCGCAAACGCCCGTCTTACGGCCTGGGTTCCTCCCAACGGCCGGCGTGATTTTGTGGCACGCTGTTTCACAATGTGGGCTAATGTTGCGCGTGATGAAGATCACGTCAAGAGGCCAATTCTCGGCCTCCGTGGCGCTCTGCTACGTGCAATGATGATGGACGAGCACAGGAAACAGCTTACCGCGGAATACGCGGAAAAACGCTGCAGAACGCGGAATGCTGTTTTTTGTGCGAGTCTCCGGCAGTCGGGATTAATGGGAGCCGCAGCTAAACGCAGATGAACGCAGAAAAATTGGTTCTATCCGTGCGTGACGCCCAGATAAGCACAAGACAAAATCTGCGTTTATCTGCGTTCTTCTGCGGCTGAAATTCTGTCCTTCGGATCCACCACCCGAACCTCAACCACTTTCCGCGTGTTTCCGCGTGCTCCGCGTCATCCGCGGAATGCTTTTTGGAACGCCAGACCCAAAGAAAAACCTCAACTACGCTGGTGTGATCTGACCTAGCACCCGATGACCCGTGGCACCGGTCGCCGCGGGAAGATTCCCCGGCTGGCCGTGGAGCGCGAGATAGCCCAGCAGCGCGAATGCCACGGCTTCCTTCGCGTCGCCGTCGAAGAAGACTTCGTGGAACCGTCGCAGGGTGCACCCCCTTCCCTCGAGCGTCCCCTCCAGCCGCTCCATCAGCACCGGATGATGGACTCCGCCACCGGAAACCAGAACTTCAGGCGTGCCCTTCACCCAGCGGGCGAACGCATCCACGATGGAACGCACGGTGAGCTCCACTGCGGTCGCCACTCCATCGGCACCGGGAGCTTCGCGTGCGATGCGCTCGACCAGTGACAGATCGAAACGCTCACGGCCGGTGCTCTTGGGTGGCGGGGCCGCGAAATAGTCGTCGCGGAGCAACTGGTCCAGCAATCGGTCGTTCACCACTCCGTGATGGGCGAGGCGTCCGTCCTGATCGAATCGGCTTCCCGGATTCGCCTTCCTCGCCAGTCCATCAATCAACGCCATCCCTGGCCCGGTATCGAACGCGAATGCTCCCTCTTCGACGGCGCGGCGTGGAACGTAGGTGAGATTCGCCATGCCGCCGATGTTGAGCAGTACCCGGGGATGTTCCGGATCACCGAACAGCAGCAAGTCCGCGATGGGAACCAGTGGAGCACCCTGGCCGCCGGCCGCGACGTCGCGCGAGCGGAAGTTGCTCACCACCCGGACCCCGAATCGTTCGGCCAGCACCGCGGGTTCTCCCAACTGCCAGGAGACCAGCGGTGGCTCGTGCCAGATGGTCTGGCCGTGCATGGCGATGAATCCGAGGTCCGACGCCCGCACCTTCGATTCGGCCAGAAGGGTCTCTATCGCCTCGGCGCTCCAGCGACTGAGCTGGGTGTGCAGTTTTGCGAGGTGCGGGGCGCCCGCCCCGTTGATTGCCTCGAGAATGGCGTTCTGTTCCGGGGGGGCGTATGGCCGGGTGACGAAATGGAGCAGGTCGCAGTGAGTCGGGCCGCGGAAACGGACCAGCGCCGCATCGATGCCGTCGAGCGAAGTGCCCGACATGAGACCAACCGCCAGCGTTGCGTGCTCGCTCACTCGGCGCTGATCTCCGGGGGATCGCCCAGTAATTCGCGCAGGCGGCCCAGGTGACGATCAATCAGCCGCTCGGCCTCCGCCCGGCCCACGCCGAGTTTTACCATGACGATGGCGGTCTTGACGCCTCCCTCCGCCGTTTCGAGCGCGGCGCGGGCCGCGGCACGGTCACTCCCCGTCGTTTCCATCACGATCCGTTCCGAGCGATCGGTGAGCTTCTCGTTCCAGGCCTTGAGGTCCACCATCAGGTTGCCGTAGGCCTTCCCCAACCGGACCATGGCGCCGGTCGTGATCGTATTGAGTGCCAGCTTGGTGGCAGTGCCGGCCTTCATCCGGGTGGAACCGGTGATCGCCTCGGGCCCGACCAGGATGGTCAGGCAGATATCACAAGTCTCTTTGAGCAGGGCCGGTGGTTCACTGCAGGAGAGAAAAATCGTGCGGGCGCCGAGCGCCTGCGCCCGACCCAGCGCCGCGCGGACAAAGGGCGTTGTCCCGCTTGCGGCGATCCCGATCACCACATCGTTGGGCCCGAGCCGCTGGGTGTCCATCTCGCCGATGCCCGCGTTGACATCGTCCTCCGCGCCTTCAACCGAGCGCACCAGCGCCCGATAACCGCCCGCGATGATCCCCACTACCATCTCGGGATCGGTACCAAAGGTGGGAGGGCACTCGGCGGCATCCAGGACGCCCAGTCTCCCGCTGGTTCCGGCGCCGACGTAGAGTAGCCGGCCGCCCTTGCGGAAGGCTGCCTCGACCATGTCGATGCTGGCGGCAAGCTCCTCGCGGACCCGCGCAACGGCAGCGGGGACGGTTGCATCCTCCGCCGCGATCAGGTCGACGATCTCGAGCGCGGAAGCTCGGTCGATACCGGTCGTGCGGGGGTTACGGCGCTCGGTAAGCCGGGGATCGATGGAGGAATCCGCCCGTGGAAGTGAATAAGGCATGATGCGGGGAGCGGAGCTAAATTTGGGCGAGCCAGTTCTCCTCGGCAACCGAGTCTCCCTTTTCTTCGAGGCATCCGTGCATCTGCGCCTGCTTCCGCTGTTCCTCGCCTCCGCTATACTGGCCGGCTGCGGCAAGTCCTCGCCCTCGTCCGCACCCGCTCCGGCGGGGCCGACTTCCGGGATCAACCCCACCTGGCGGCTGGCCGGGAAGGCGCGAGTGGCCGAAGGCAACCAGGCGATGGTCGTATCGGGCAGCCCGATCGCGAGCGAGGTAGGGCGCGACATCCTCAAGGCCGGAGGCAATGCGGTGGATGCCGCCGTCGCGGTGGGCTTTGCCCTCGCCGTGGTGCATCCTGAGGCGGGCAACCTGGGCGGCGGTGGGTTCATGGTCTTCCGGATGGCGGACGGAACCACCGCGGCACTCGACTATCGAGAAGCAGCGCCGGGTCGCGCGAGCCACGACATGTATCTCGATCGGGCAGGCGATCCGACGGGCCTCTCGGACAAGGGCGCGCTCGCCGCGGGAGTGCCGGGCTCGGTCGCGGGACTGTTGGAGGCACACCACAAATTCGGCAAGCTTCCCTTCGCCACGGTAATCGAACCCGCGATCAAGCTCGCGAGCGAGGGCTTTGTTGTTGATGAACACCGGAGCCAGTCGATCGATAACTATCGAGCCTGGCTCTACACCTTCGCCGCCTCGCGCCGGTACTTCCTTCCCGACAGCGGTCGTGCCCCTGCCCCGGGTGCGACCCTGGTGCAGGCCGATCTGGGCAAGACCCTCACCGCGATCCGGGATCACGGGGCGGACGGCTTCTACAAGGGGTGGGTCGCCGATTCGATCGTAGCGGAAATGGATCGCGGCGGTGGACTCATCAGCCTGGCCGACCTGGCCGCATACCGCGCCATCTGGCGGGATCCGATCAAGATCGAGTACCGCGGGTACACCATTTACTCGATGCCGCCCGCCTCATCAGGCGGCGTCACGCTGGCGCTCATTCTCAACATCATGGAGGGATACGGCACCCTGCCGCCCTTCGGCTCCGCGGCACTCCTCCACCGCGAAGCGGAAGCAATGCGCCGAGCCTTCACCGAGCGCAACATCTACCTCGGCGATCCCGACTTCGTGAAGATGCCGCTCGATCGCCTCTTGTCGAAGGAGTATGCGGCCACTCTGCGGCAGCAGATCGATCCCCGTCACGCGACCCCGACCCCGCCTTTTGACCCGAGCCTCCGGGACGGCACCTCGACCACGCATTACTCGGTGGTGGATTCGCTGGGGAATGCTGTGAGCTGTACGACGACGCTCAACGACAGCTATGGCAGCGCGATGGCCGTTTCCGGCGCCGGGTTCCTGCTCAACGATGAGATGGACGACTTCACCACGGCGCCCGGGAAGCCCAATGGCTACGGACTTATCCAGGGCGAGGCGAACTCCATCAAGCCGGGCAAGCGGATGCTGTCGGCCATGACGCCCGGCGTAGTCCTCGACTCCGCCGGGAAACTGTTCATGGTGGTCGGCACTCCGGGTGGTCCGACCATCATCACCCAGGTGTACCATGTGATCTCCAACGTCATCGATCATCATATGGCGCTGGGCGATGCGGTCGCCGCGCCGAGGATGCACCATCAGGCGTTGCCCGATTCGATTCGCCTCGAGCGGGGTGGATTCCAGCCGGCCGCGATCGCGGAGCTGGAGCGGCTGGGGCATGGCATCCAGTACCGCGGGGGCTGGGGCGACGTCGAGGCGATCATTCGAGTGCCGACTGGGTGGGAAGGTGTGAGCGATCCGCGGGGTGGTGGTGGTGGGTCGGGGTACTGAGGAAGAGGATAAGGCGTGAGGCAGGAAAAGAGAACGCTGTCATTCCTCGGTCGCTTCGCTCCCTCGGAATGACAGCGTTTTCTGTTTACTGACTTCTCGCGTCTGACAGCTACTTCTGCACCGTCACGTCCGCCGAGAGATGCATCACGATCGCGGCACCCGGCGTCACAACCACGTCGCGGTCTGCGGTCTTCGATGCCACGACAGCCCCTGCTCCGGCTCCGACGACGCCGCCGATGATGGCGCCGGTCTTCCCACCGATAATCTTGCCACCGATGGCGCCGGCTGCGGCGCCACCGCCGACCCGGGCCGCACCACCTGCGGTCACGCCCTGGCCCTGCAGCGTGTGCTGAACCGAGTCGACATTGGCGGAAACGGCGATGCTCTTCCCGTTCACACTCACGTCCTGGACCGACAGGGTGAGCTTGCCATCCTTGGCGCTCTTGCTCTTGGCCGGCTCCAGCTCAACCACCTTGAAGGTGACGACAGCGCCCGCCGGTATCCCGACGTTCCCCTTCGCGTCCTTCACGTCCTCGGTCACGTTGGCGGTGATGATCTTGCCCGCCTTGTCATGCCGGGAATGCAGGGAGTCGTTGGAAGCGAGATGAACCACCGTTCCCGCCGGAATGGTTATGGAAGTGATTACAGGAGCCGCGGGGGCCGCCGGTTTCGGTTTGGGCGTGGGGGCCGGAGCAGGGGCCGGCGCCGGGGTAGCAGGAGCAGGCTGCGGCGCGTTGGACATTCCCGTGTCGCTCAGCGCCATGGTAGACTCGGCCGGGGCGAGTTGCAGGTCGCGGTTGAGGCTGTCGGCCGCCGCGGTCTTGTCTCCAGCCCCCTTACCGCAGGCCACCAGCGCGAGCAGCGCCAGGCCGGCTGCGAGTGATCTGGTCATGGTCCTCTTCCTCCAAAGAATTGACTTGCTGATCGGTTGGAGCATTGTGACATTCCACCCATGAAGAACCTGCGTCACCTGCTCCCCGCGATGCGTCCCTACCTCTGGACCTTCGCGGGGGGCCTCGCACTCGTCGTCGTTTCCAACTTCTTCGCAACGCGCGTGCCGCAATACCTGCAGCGCGGCATCGATGCGCTGGAAAAGGGCGGATCGTTCGCGTTGGTGCGGCACGAGATCGCTCTCCTGCTCGCCATCGCGGCGGTCGCCGGCATCGCGCGCTTTGGCATGCGCGAGCTGCTCAACGGCGTGAGTCGCCGGGTCGAAACCGACCTGCGTGACCGGCTCTTCCAGCACCTCCAAATCCTTTCCGCCTCGTTCTACGACCGGATGCCCACTGGCGATATCATGGCCCGGGCAACCAACGACCTGCTCGCGGTACGCATGGTCGCGGGGCCGGCGCTCATGTACTTCGTGGACACCATCGTCCGCACCGTGATGGTGCTGCCGTACATGCTCCTTATCAGCCCCCGCCTGACCGGGCTGGCACTCCTGCCGCTGATCGCGCTGCCCGTCGTCATGGTCTTCTTCGGCCAGGCGATCCATCGGCGCACCCTCGCGATCCAGGCGCAGTACAGCACTCTCACTAGTGCCGCCCACGAGAATATTTCCGGCGTCCGGATCGTCCGGGCCTACCAGCAGGAGCGGGCGGAAGCGGTCAACTTCCGCAGACTAAACGAGGAGTACGCTCGGCGCAACATCGCCCTGGCCCGGGTGGCCGGGGCATTTCACCCCATTCTCGCATTGCTCGGGGGACTGGGCGGAGCCGCGGTGCTGTACATCGGCGGATCCCTCGTGGTCGCGGGGACCGTTACGGTCGGCGAGTTCGTCGCCTTCGGAGTCTACCTGGTGACCTTGGTGTGGCCGATGATCGCGCTGGGGTGGGTGGTCAATCTGGTTCAACGGGGAGAGGCCTCGATGGGCCGCCTGCTGGCGCTCCTCCAGGAACAACCCGCCATTGTGTCGCCGGCAGCGGCTTCCCACCTCCCCGCGGCCCACGGCGGCCGGACCGTGAAATACGAAGGGGTCTGGTTCCGCTACCCCAACGCCCCGGAACGCGGGTGGGTCTTGCAGGATATCCATTTCACCGTCGAGGCGGGACGCTCACTCGCTATCGTCGGGGCGACTGGATCGGGAAAGTCCACGCTGGTCGAGTTGCTGCCCCGGGGCTACGACCCCGACCGGGGCCGCATCCTGATCGATGGCGTGGATATTCGCGCCTTGAGCCTGGCTGACCTTCGCGAAGCGATCGGCTTCGTCCCCCAGGAGACCTTCCTCTTCAGCGAAACCCTGCGGAACAACATCCT
>DATBGE010000216.1:0-5404 GCA_036558125.1 Gemmatimonadales bacterium
GCTCCTACAACAGCCATCCCGTAGGTCCGGAGTGCGGCGCTTGAATCGACTCCATGCTCGCCCAGCCGATCCATGACGACGAGCGCGGAATCCCACGCACCACGTCCCGCCCAGGAGAGGGCGAGAAGCCGCTTATGCCAGCCCTGTCTTCCGGGGTCTCCGATCTGGAGGGCACGTTGACACACCAGAATCTGTTGCTCGAGAAAGCCATACAAGAACGGATCATAGAAAGTCCCCCCGGCTCCGGCAGCCGGTTCAGGGTCTCGAGCGATGCTATCGAGAAGACTCGCTGTAAGGCCGCTGTCCCCTCGCGCGATTGCCAAGAGATAGCGGAACTGCAGCATTCGGTTCCCGTAGCCGTCCGACGAGAGACGCGGACCGGCATCGAGCCGGGTGAGTTCCGCCAGCTCCCGTTCGGCCTTCGCGGTGTCGCGGTTCTGAAGCGCGAGCAACATCAGGTGTTCGTGGACCGGGATGAGGTTGGGATTCAGATCCAGCGCGCGCTCGAAAGCGGCCAGCGCCGTGGAGCGGGATTGGCCGAGTAGTGGCCCATTATGAAGTGATTGGTCACCGTAGATCAACCAGCTGAACCAGGAGCTGGAATAGCGTTGGGTGAGCTCCTCCGACCGCTTCAAAGCCATCCCAATGCTATCCTCAGTCCAGAGCACAATCGCTTCGGTGCTCAACCGCTCGGCTTCGGGCAGGTCGTTGCGATGCATCTTGAGGGCGGCGCGAAGCGACTCGGGAGCCTCACGCAAAGTCCAGCTCAAGGCATAGACCTCCCGAGCACCGGCCAGCCAGAAGGTGGGATCCGCGTCTCGCGCGCGGTGATAGGAGGTTGCCGCCGAGTCCCAATTGTCATTCACTGCCCGCTGTTCGCCCTCCAGGAATGAGCGAAGTGCGGCGACCGACCGGGTCTTGAGGGCGCCTTCCAGGCTCGGCGTCGGCGCGCGGCCACCCACCCAGATCTGCTTGAGCAGCGTGTGCACGGCGGAATCGGTGAGGGCTGCCACCGAATCGGGTGCGCCGCTAACCGACCCGCGAGCAAGTGGCTTTGAACTGCCGTCGGAGGGGAGCAGCGCGAAATCCGCCCGCACCCGGTCGCCTTCTCGAACCAGGCTTCCCTGGACCATGCTCCCAGCGCCGAACCGATGGGCCATCGCTGCGCCTTCCGTCGGGGAGAAGCCACCTGCCGTCTGGGCGAGCACGGTGTGAGCGTCCACAACTCTGATGTCTCCCAGTCCATCCAGTTCCGCGCTCAGGGTGAAGACCAGATCTCGTCCCAGGCGAGCCAGCGCGGTATCGGGCCCGCTCGGTGTGAATG
Source organism: Gemmatimonadales bacterium (assembly GCA_036558125.1). GTDB lineage: Bacteria > Gemmatimonadota > Gemmatimonadetes > Gemmatimonadales > GWC2-71-9 > DATBGE01. Next base: position 1,325 of record DATBGE010000216.1, read on the forward strand.
GGAGAACCGCGATGTGCGACGCCGATGCGACGACACTGGAAGACGATCGCGCCGGCCCGAACCGAGCGATCGCAAGGCCCAGAACGAGCAAGGCGGCAAGCCCAGCGATGGCGCGCCAGGCAAGGGGAGATGAAGCTCCCTGGGGTGACTGCGCGGTCTGCCCGAGTGCGGCGCCGAATTCCCCCACAGTGGAGAAGCGGTCCGCCGGGACACGGGCCAGGGCCCGAAGGATCACCCTCTCGAGAGATTCGGACACCGTATCGCGAACCGATCGAATCTTCGGTGCCGGATCGATCATCCGGCGCGCCAGAACCGCCTGGGCTGTCGGGCCGGTGTGGGGCGGTTGCCCGACGATCATCTCATACAGCACGCAGCCGAGCGCATAGATGTCCGAACGGCCGTCAACCTTCTCGCCCGCCGCCTGCTCCGGACTCATGTACGCTGGCGTGCCGAGGGCGAGCCCGGTCTCGGTCAAGGCAGGACCATCGGTTGCTGAAAGCGCTCGGGCAATCCCGAAGTCGGCGACGATCGCTTTGCCCTGAGACAGCAGGATGTTCTCCGGCTTGATATCCCGATGGATCACGCCGTTGCGGTGGGCATAGTCCAGGGCGTCAGCGGCCTCGCGGGTGATCCGGATGGCCTCTTCAAGTGCCAACTGGTCTTCCCGGTTGAGCCGGTCCCGCAGCGATTCGCCTTCGATGTATGGTGCCACGTAATACAACAACCCGGCGGTGTCTCCCGAGTCGAGCAGCGGCAGGATGTTCGGATGAGTGAGGCGTGCGGTAATGCGGATTTCTCGGAGGAACCGGTCGCTTCCGATCAGTGAAGAGATTTCCGGCCTGAGGACTTTGATGGCGACGAGCCGGTCGTGCTTGAAGTCGGTGGCGAGATAGACCGTAGCCATGCCGCCGGCCCCCAGCTCGCGCTCGAGCCGGTACCGGTCCCCAAGGGCAGCGCTGAGCCGCTCCCGATTTCTGGCAGCAGAGTTTTCTTCCGGTGGCACGAATTACAAGGTAACCCCTCGCGCCACCTCAGATCAGCGGCGTCACCAGCGCGGTGACGATCAACGCACCGCCCCACACCAGGTCCAGGTTGAGCCAATGGGTGCGCAGCATTCGCAGACCCAGACGCTCGTGGACTACTACGGCCACGAGCCCGGTCACCACCAGATAACCCAGCGTGTGAAGAAGCGTCGCATGCAAGGCAGTTCCCGGTCCCATTGCGGCCATCGCGTGACTCATGTGCCCTGCGTGTGACATGGTCTTGCCTTCGACCACAAACGGCACCACCATGAGCCCCGCACCGTGGGCCGACGCCATGAGCGCTGACCACACGGTCAGGTCCTTGAAGCCGACCTGCATGCCGCCGAATCGCGGATGGCGGGCGATGGTGAGACGATAGATCCCGAAGCAGAGCAGCATCCCCGCCACGATCCACTTCAGCGTCGCGGGATCGAACAGGAGTCCGAGGAAGGCCGCCGAGGAGACAGCAGCTCCTACGGCGAGCGCGTGCCCCAAGGCGAGCGGCGGAAGGGCGAGCCACACGGCGCGCCCCTTGCCCTGTTGCATCCCGAGAGCGACGGCGAACAGCCAGCCCATTCCCGGGTTTACCCCATGCCAGGCGCCCAGCGCCAGCATCGGTACATCGGTCACGGCAACCTCACGAGAAGCAGAACGAGTCGGACGAGGCATCGCCGCCCTCGAGCCGGACCTGGTGCGGCCGGAGGTTCTCGAACTCGGTAAAGAACCGGGTGTCTAGGGCCATCCCGCCCTTCGGCGAGGCATCCAGCTTTGCCATCCATCCCTTGATCCCGTCAGGGTAGAACTGCGCATCCCACGGTGAGTACAGGGAGTTCGTGACGTAGATCCGCTTCCCGTCACGGCTCAGCTCGACCATCTGCGGGCCGCCGTTGAGCGGCTTCTTGGGATACTTCGGATGGCTGTTCCTTCCCACGATGCCGCCCAGCCGCACCGAACCGGTGAGGGTCGGGTGGAACGGATTCGACACGTCATACTGCAGGAACTGCCCGGTACCCCAGCAGGAGACATAGAGGAACCTGTCGTCCACCGTAAGGTTGATATCGGTCACCAGGGGCGGCACTGCGCTGAAGCCCTTGAGCAAAGGCGGCAGATCATCGGGCGACGCGGGCTCTGCCGGAATGTCGATCACCTTCTTGATCTTCCACTCGCCTGAGCTGCCGTTGTTCTTGTCGAGGTACCAGAGCCAGATCGAGGACGACAGGTCCTCCAGATTCATCACGACGCCGACGAACCCGTAGGCACGGGTCGGGTTGTGCGCCGGCCGCAACTCCAGAGTCATCTGGTAGTTGGCTCCCAGCTCGAGCTTCTGCTTATGGGTCCGCTTGCGCAGGTCCCACACGTGGAGTGCATTGCCATACTTGCCGCCCAGTAACAGCTCCGGATTTACTCCGTCCTTCACCATGTTCGGCGTGCCCCACTCGCTGGTGATCAGCGTGTCCTGACCCAGGTGCCACCCGAAGTCATAGGAAAGGAACTGATTCCCCCGTTCCTTCTCCCAGCGGCCTTTCAGCTCGAAGGTCTCGGAATCCATGACGAAGATCCCGCCCGGACCATCCCCGCCCGGGGCACCGAGCGCGTTCATGAAGATTCCATCGGGACCGCAATGAACCGTGTGCGGAGCGGCATAACCGGTCCTGGCCTGCACCTCACTGCCCTCGATCACCTTGATCAGCTCGGGCTTCGCGGGGTTGGCCTTGGTGTCCAGAATGTGAATGCGGGAGGAACCGGTGCCAGGGACGATCAGGTACCGCCGCTCCACGTGCGCGTGCGGGGCATAGGGGCAGAGGCAGGAGCTGCACGCATTCCAGCCGAAGTGGTGCAACTCGTTGTCCGCGTTGGGGAATTCAGTCTTGTGCAGTACATTCCCGTAACTCTTGGAGTCGGGATTCAGGTCCACTACACCGATTCCATCCGACTCGCCGCTGCCTTTGGGATTGAGTAACGCGACGTACGCCAGCCGCTCGTCTGGCGCTTCGATTGCCTCTTTGGGTGACGGGTAGAACGTCGGATCGGGTCGCCACCGTGTCATGACCTGCCTCCTATTGATGTACCGGCCGAGACCACCTCGGCCATCGCAGAGGAAGGCGCAGAAGGGGTCTATCCTGGCTCATCGGGCCCTGTGTACGCCTTTGCGGCGCCTGGACTCAGGCCGATCCGAGGTCCCCGAGCGATGACTCACAAGGTCGACGTCACCCAGGCGCTGATCGAGCTCTCCGCGGGCGACTCCCAGGCGCTCGATCGGGTGCTTCCCGCCGTGTACGACCATCTCCATCGTTTGGCGGAGCGAGAACTCCGGCGCGAACGGGTCGATCACACCCTGAGTCCGACCGCGCTGGTACACGAGGCCTACCTGAAACTGGTCCAGCTCGATCGCATTTCATGGGAGGGACGGGCCCACTTCTTCGGCGCCTGCGCCCAGGTGATGCGGCGGATTCTGATCAGCTACGCGCGAATGAAGAAGGCCGAGAAGCGAGGCGGGGCCGCGGCTGAATCGGTGCCGATCGACGATGTGATCCTGGCCGCGTCGGAGCGTCCGGCGGAGATGATCGCATTGGATGAGGCACTCGTGCGACTGGCTCAGCTCAACTCGAGGCAGGCGCGCATCGTGGAGTGCCGGTTCTTCGCCGGGATGGACGTGGAGCAGACCGCCGAAGTAGTCGGCGCCTCTGCCGCGACGGTGAAGCGCGACTGGACCGCTGCCCGCGCCTGGCTCAATCGTGAGCTGGCGGGCGGGTCTTTCTCAGCATGAGGGTGGACCGGTGGACCTCCGTCCAGGACCTGTTCCACGAGGCACTGCAGCATCCTCCATCAGACCGCAGCGCATTCCTGGACCTGGCTTGCCAAGGCGACGCCGACCTCCGTGCTGAAGTCCTCTCTTTGCTCGCTGCGCATGATGGCTCCGGGCTGGTCGGCCGGCTTGATGATGACGATCAGGGACCGACGCCGGCGCTGGAGTGGATCGGCCCATATCGGCTGATCCGCCGGATCGGGGAAGGCGGAATGGGGACCGTTTTCCTCGCCGAGCGTGCCGGCGAGGGAT
>DATBGE010000217.1:0-13163 GCA_036558125.1 Gemmatimonadales bacterium
GCCTGTCCGACTGATCACCATCGAGCTGTCGTTCCCCAGAAAATCCAGATCGGCGTGACCCAGGCTCGGATCCGCGTAGGTGCCGCGGGTTCGCGCCGAGTCGCGCGCGGCGAGCAGAGCGGCTACTGCATGGCGGGTCCCGATCCAGATCAGGCCGTCCGAGGCGCGAATGCCGATGCGCTTCGGCAGGCCGAAGCTGTCGGGCGCGACGTACAGGTGTGAGAGGAAGGGCACGAGACTGGTGTCCCGCGAGAAGGAAAGCAGTGTGAGGTAACGAATCCGGAGCGCCTGTTCCTGCGTGTCCAGAAAGCGGGCCACCATGGTGTCCGCAGCGCCCTGCTTCAACCGGCCGAATACCCAGGCGTCCCCCAGATCGTAGTTCCCCTCCGGAATCCTCGGCAGGAGGCCGGCGAGGAGCGCCAGATCTCCCTGCTTCGAGCGACTCAGCTCCAACTCGATGGCGTGCAGCGCCGGCAACAGATCGCCCGGATCATCTCCCGCCGGCACCTTGAGGGTTCCCTTTTCAATCCGATCGCGCCAGCGCCGCACGCTATCGGCACTGGCCGGGTCTCGCAGCTCGGCGATGCGGGTGAGGGCCATCAGCCCGTCATTGTAGGGCCGGCGCCCGGCAAGTGCGTCGCGAACTCGGGGCCACAATTTCGCCGCTTTTTTCTCGCCCATGATCGCTGCGACGGTATCCGCCGCCGGAGTTCCCTCCCGCAGACTCTCGTGAATTTCAGAATAGATGGTTCGGGTGGAATCGCCGATCCGGATCTGGACCTGGGCGGCTGCCGAGCGGCCCGCGATCATGGCGAGGGCGACGAGGATTGCGGCTGATCTCATATCGACGTGCGGGGCTGCGGCACGGTGAGCCAGAAGAGCACAGCGACGATCATTGTCGCGGCGGAAACCCAGAGCGCGACGGGGGGTCCAGCATGCTGGTAGAGTTCGCCGAATCCGACCGCAGCAGGCAACGCGGCGAAACCGGTCACTGCGTGGTAGGCGCCAAAGCCTCGCCCCGTGCGTCGAGGAGCGAGCCGGGAAACCAGAGCGCGCTCGGCGGACTCGGTGAGGCCCGCGACCAGCCCCAGGGTGAGGAACGCGGTAACTGCCGGGCCGACTCCTACGTTGAGACCCATCGCGAAGGCTCCGGCCGCGAACAGCAGTCCTCCCGTAGCGACCAGGCTGCGTTGCCCAATGCGGTCGGTCAGCCAACCTCCCGGATAGGATGAGGCCGTTCGCACCACATGCAGGCCGGCCCAGACCAGAGGAATCATCGCGACCGGCACACCGACATCCTGCAGGCGGAGCAGCAGCAATGTCTCGGGAAGACGGCAGAGTACCAGCGCCGCAAGGGCAAGCACCGGAGCCCAGAAGGTGTGCCCTGTCGCATCCGCCGGCGAGGCGGGTCCCGGGACAGGCTCCCGACGCGGTGTCCGTCGCAGGGTGACGATCAGGACCAACATCGCGACGATTCCGGGAACAGCGCTCCATTGCAGAACCTTCCGGACGTCCACCGCCTGCGAGAGCAGCCACCACGCCAGCAACGAGCCGGGGATAGAGCCGAAATGATCGGCCGCGCGATGGAGCCCGAACGCGCGTCCCTGTACTTCCCTGGGTGTGATCTCGGCGATCAACGCATCCCGCGGCGGGGTACGCAAACCCTTGCCGACCCGATCCAGCACCCGAAATCCCACTACCTGCCAGGCGGCACTGGCGATCGCCATCAGGGGACGAACCAGAATCGCCGAGGCGTAGCCGAGGAGAATCAGCGGCTTCTGCCACCCGCGCCGGTCGGCGAGGCGACCGCTGATCCACTTGGTGACCGCCGCGGTCAGGTCGGCCGCACCATCGAGCGCGCCGAGTGTCGCCGCCGTTCCGCCGAGCGTGCCAACGACATACGCCGGGAGAAGGGGGTACACCATCTCGCTCGCGAAGTCGTTGAAGAGCGAGACGAGGGCGAGACCCTTGACGGTGGGGGGAATGGAGGAATGAGCGAATGGCGGAATGGCGGAATTCTGAATTGCCGGGGGTTGAGGATCGGTAGTCATTTTTTCATTCCGCCATTCTGCCATTCCTCCATTCCGCCATTCTTGGTCCTCTCACTCATCGATTCCCAGCCCCATTCCCCACCTGATCAACGATACCGGGAGACCGCCGTAACTCAGAAACTCGTTATGGAATTGCTGGAGCTTGAAGGAACCACCTTCACGTTCGCGGTAGGCATCCCGTAGATGGAGAATCTCCCGACGGCCGACCGCGTAGCAGAGCTGGTAGGTGGGCCAGGCGCAATACCGGCTCACCTCGGCCGCGGCCCGGCCCCGATCCATCGCGAGGTGATCCACCATGTAGTCGGTCGCTTCCTCGGGCGTCATGCCCCGGGTGTGCAGGCCTACGTCCAGCACGATGCGCGTCGCACGCCACAGGAGGTGAAGCCGTTGAAAGAGCCGCTGTTCGAGGGAGGCGAAATAGCCCTCCTCCGCCATCAGCTCCTCGCAGTAGAGCGCCCAACCTTCGACCGTGACGGGAGTCCAGAGCACGCGGCGAATCGCAGAATCCTGCGCCTGCGCCGTGAGCATCTGGAGATGGTGCCCGGGGTAGGCCTCATGAATCGCGGTTGCAGCCACCTCGTGCATGCAATACAACCCCTCCGAGGACGGGGCCCCGTTGGGCGAGGTGACGTAGAACATCCCGCTGCGATCGGCCGCCATCGCTCCCGGCGCCTCGTAGGCGGCGAAGGGGACCAGGGGCCGCAGGAACCGAGGAGTATCAACCACCTCGAGGTCCCCGTCAGGGATTCGTACCAGGTCACGCTGGGCCACGAACTTTCGAGCCCTGTCGGTTTCTTCGCGGAACACGTTGACCAGGTCGGAGCCGGGGGGCGACTGGCTGCGGAGCCGCTCGATCAGTTTTCGCCACGGAGTCGAGGGATCGAGCTTTTTCGCCAGCGCCACCACTTCCGCCTCGACCTCCTCGACCAGGTGCAATCCGTAGCGATAGAGCTCCGGTGCGCCGGCCTGCAAGGCGTGCTCGTGGTGCAGTCGCCGGTTGAACTGATCCTCACCGATGGCAAACGAGAGATCATCGGGGCTCGCATTGAGCTCACTGCGTAGCGCCAGGGCGAATCGCTCGAGTGCGGATTCGGCCTCTCCCAGCGCTTCGTCCAGTTCGTCGCTGCTCTCCGGCGCCCAGGTCTTCGCGGCGCCGGCCGCCTCGCGCAGCAAGGCAGGTCCACCCGCCACCATCGCCGAAGCGGTGTCGAGAAAGATCCGGGGAGGATCTACCAGTGTCTCTCGCGCCGCGCGGAGAAAGGCGGGAGTGGCCTTGAGACGGCCGAGAACGCCGTGGCCGCGTGGCCTCGACTCGGGATCTCGCCGGCGCAATAGGGAATGGAAACTCTGAAACAGGTGTGAGAGCCAGTACCCGGGATCGTGGATATGGGGCTTCTCGCGCTCGAAGCGGAGGACGGTGATGCGGATTTCGTCGAGGAAGGCGGTGCGATCGATTTCTTCCTCGGTCTCATCGATCTCCAGCTGCTCCGCCGCCGTCACCATCGCCTTGAAGGCCGAGAGGTGGGTACGCATCGACTCGGCGTCGAAGGAGCCCAGCCGGTGATCAAGCGACATCACTCCCGTCGCACTGGCCGCGGCGGGGTCGAAATGCCATCGAAGATCAAGGTAGGAGCGGTAGAGATCTTCAGTTGCCGACATCAACCGCACCCATCCGCGCCGCCTCGACTAAACGGTGGCACTCCTCGTCCGCCAGTGTGTGAGCCGACCGCTTGGCGGCCTGGAACAGCGCGTCCACGGTGCGGGAATCTTCGGGATCGTACCCGTGCTCTTCCAGCCAGCACTTCACGTTGGAAACCCCGGACTGGGGTGAGATGTCGATACGCTGGTTCAAACCAAACTCGCCGGCAGGCACGCTGGAATAGACCCGGTCGGCCAGCCATGCATCGCCCTTCTTGCGAGCCTTGACGATCGCGGCGGCATGGACACCGGTGCCGGTGCGGAATGCGTCCGCGCCGACGACCGGATAATTCACCGGAATCGGCACCCCGGTGGCCTCCGCCGCTATCCGGCAATATTCCGGGAGACGCGAGACATCATGGGTGTAGAGACCCAGCAGACGGAGATTCACGATCAGAAGGTCCATCTCCGTGTTGCCGACTCGCTCTCCCACTCCAAGTGCTGTCGCGTGCACCCGGTCCACCCCGGCCTCGATCGCCGCCAGGCAGTTTGCGATGCCCAGTCCGCGGTCCCGGTGGCCATGCCAGTCCAGCTTTACGTCCTCTCCGGACGGAGAGATGATCTCGGTCCGGATGAATCGCACCAGGTTGCGAACGCCCGAAGGCGTTGCATGCCCCGTGGTGTCCGCAAGACAGAGCCGGCGGGCTCCCCAGCGAATGGCGTTGCCATAGAGCGCCTTGAGCGTATCGGGGCGAGCGCGGGTCGTGTCCTCGGTGACGTACATGACCGGCAGGCCCTGTCGCACCGCGAAAGTGACCGCCTCCTCGGATACCCGCAGCATTCGATCCAGGGTCCAATCCTCGGCGTATTGCCGGATGGGAGACGAGCCGATAAAAGTCGCGGCCTCGATGGCGAGGCCGGTCTCCTGACTGATCTGGGCGATGGGCTCGATATCCCTCACCAGCGTCCGGGCGGCACAGTTGGCGCTCAGGGGCAGCCGGCTGTTGGCGATCTCCCAGGCGAGAGTCCTCACCTGGTCCACCATCCGCGGGCCGGCTCCCGGCAGGCCAATATCGGCCGAGGCGATGCCCAGGTCGGCCATCAGGTGGAGCAGGCGAAGCTTGTCCGGCATCGAGGGATCCGACACCGACGGCGATTGCAGGCCGTCGCGGAGGGTCTCGTCGTTGAGCTCGACCCGGGCGGTGCTATAGTCGAACCCGCCATCGAGCGGATTCCAGTCGTAGATCAGATCGGCTTCCCGCATGGGGGAAGTGTTGCTGGAGGGCGGGGAGGGGTCAAGGGAGGTCGAGGAGAATTGAAGAATTGCAAATTGGTAATTCCAAATTATGGCAGCAGGCAAAGAGAAGTTGACGTGCGACAGATTTGACTCGAAGTTCTCCACCTCCAGAAGCATTTTTCAATTACCAATTACCAATTTTCAATTACCAATTGCTGGATCTCGACTATCCCACCATGCAGCGCTTCGGGCGCCGGGTCGCCGACCTGGTGGCGCGCCATCTTGCCACGCTGCGCGAGCAGCCCACCCGACGCACGCTGAGCCGGGCTGAGGCCGACCGAATGATCGCAGGTCCGGCTCCAACGGGCGGCACCGACTTCGAAACGCTGCTGGCCAAGCTCGAGCGGGATGTGATCCCCTACCACACCCGGGAGCCGCACCCGGGCTTCGTGGCGTACGTCCAGAGCTGCTCCGCATTCCCGGCGGTGCTGGGGGACTGGATCGCCACCGGATACAACTTCTTCGGCGGGGCCTGGGTCGTAGCCCCCGGACCGACCACGCTCGAGTTGACGGTGCTGGAGTGGTTTCGTGAATGGCTGGGGATGCCCAAAGGAGCCGGCGGACTGCTCACCAGCGGCGGATCCACCGCAACCCTCACCGCGGTCGTCGCGGCCCGTCATGCCATGTGCGACGACCCCTCCCGACTCGCCCGGGCGGTCATCTACACCTCGGAACAGGCCCACTCCTCGGTGACTCGCGCCGCCTGGATCGCGGGACTGCCTCGGGACCATATCCGCGCCGTGCCGGTGGACCGCGAGTGGCGGGTCAAGATCGACCAATTGGAGCAGGGGATAACCCTGGATCGGAACGCGGGACTGCTTCCCGTCGCGGTCGTAGCCAGCGCAGGAACGACCAACACTGGGGCGGTTGATCCGCTCGTCGCGATCGCCGATCTCTGCAAACGCGAAGGTCTCTGGTTCCACGTGGACGCGGCCTACGGCGGGTTCACCGTGCTCACGGACCACGGCCGGCGGATGCTGGACGGGATCGGCCTGGCCGATAGCATCACTCTCGACCCGCACAAGTGGCTCTTCGTGCCGTTCGAGTGCGGATGCCTCATGGTGAAGAATCCGGCCCGGCTACGCGAAGCTTTCCGCATCCTGCCCGAATACCTCGAAGCGCTCGACACGGCCGCCGAGGAAGTAAACTTCGCCGACCTCGGTGAGCAGCTGTCGCGCTACTCCCGGGCCTTCAAGGTCTGGCTCTGCGTGCAGTACTACGGAACCGATGCGCTAGGCGCAGCGATCGAGCGGGGCATTCGTAATGCGGAATTGGCGGAGCAGCTGATCCGGCAGGCGCCCGAGCTCGAGGTGCTCTCCCCTGCCCGGCTCGGCATCCTCTGCTTCCGGGCCCGAGGAACCGGAGACGACTCGGCACTGGACGCGTTGAATCAGCGGATATTGAAGCGGGTGAACGACAACGCTCGCTACTTCATCTCGACGACGCGGCTCAACGGCGCGCTGGCGCTTCGGATTTGTACCCCGGGTTTTCGCACCCGGCCGGAGGATATTGAAGGGTTGATCGAGGAGATTCGCGAGGTGGCAGCCAGCGTCGAGAGCGGAGATCGGCGAGATTTGGGGTTGTGAGCGGGGAATTGGCGCGGGAGGCCTCCGCCCCTATAGAGGGAATATCCGTCGGTCAGCGGCAGGAGACCCGCGATGGGCAGACGAGGTTGGTCACGTTGATCAACCTCTCTGAGGCCTCCGCCCCCTGCTTGGGGAATATCGATTTAGCAGCGATGAGACTCCGTACCATTTCCATCCGCACGGCATCAAAACCCACCGTCGCGCTATTCGATCGTCACCTCCGAATCATCCCCCAGGCTGGCAAAGCCCTCTAGCCCGATCACCGTCACCCGGTCGCCCAGCATCGCGTGGTGCAGGTCGCTCTTCACGACCGTGCTCTTTCTCCCGATGATCGAATGTTTGATCCGGCTGTCCCGCACGTCGGCGCCGCGTTCCAGCGTGACGTTGGGACCGATCTCGCTGCGCTCGATCCGCACTCCCTCCTCGATGCGAACCGGGTCATGTAGAGTGACGCCGGGGAACTCCTGGCGCTGCGCCGCTCCTTTGCGAAGCAGAATCTCGTTGGTCTCGAGCAGCGTGTCGAGCTTGCCGCAGTCATACCACCCGCCCACCTCGGCGGTGAGAATCCTCTTCCCGTTCTCGATCATGTGCTGGAACGCGTCGGTCAGATAGAACTCGCCCTTGTTGGTCGGGCTCTTCAGCACGTGATCGATCCCCCGCCAGAGCGCCTCGGTATCGCGAATGTAGTAGAGCCCGATATTGGCCAGCTTGGAGATCGGAGTGGACGGCTTCTCCACGATCTGCGTCATGTACCCGGACTGGTCGGTTACCACGACACCGAAGCGCTGGTAGTCCTCCACTTCTTTGGCCCAGATGATCCCGTCGGCGTTGGTCCGGTTGATGAGCGTGAGATCGGCCTCGAAAACCGTATCCACGAACACGATCAGGATCGGCTCATGCACGAACTGCCGGGCGAGGTTGACGGCACCGGCAGTCCCGTCCTGCACCTTCTGCTCGATGAACCGGCTGGGAATCGGGTACCGAGCCCTCGCGTATTCCTCTACCTGTTCCTTGAGGTGCCCGGTGATGAAGATCAGCTCGGTCACATCGAGCCCCGCGAGCGTGTCCATCACCCAGTCCATCACCGGCCGGCCCGCGACCTTGAGCAACGGCTTGGGAACCAGGTGGGTGTGCGGCCGCAGTCGAGTGCCCTTCCCGGCCAGGGGTATGATCACCTGCATCGGTCACATTCTCCCGTAACGGTCCTCTAGACGGACCAGGTCATCGAGTTCGGCGGTTGAAGCTTCCAGAACGTCGGTGTCCACCACGGCTTCGATCTGATGAATCAGCTTGGCCGGGATATGCACCGACTCTCCCGCGACAAAACGCCGGGACTCGAGCGTCGCTCCCGGCTTGGTACGCAGTACCAGCTCGCCTTTCAAGACGTGCATCGTCTCGTCCTTCAGATTGTGATACTGGAGACTCAGGACGTGCCCCGCCTTCACATGGAGAATCTTGCCCACATAGCGGTCAGTGCGGGCCCAAACCACTTCGTAGCCCCATGGCTTATCGACGCGGTACGGCAGATCGGCCATCAGGCCTCCAGTGGAGTGAGCTGATATGACGAGGGCGAGGTGATGCACGCCCGCACACATACCCCGCAGCCGACGCATCCCTCCACCTTGATGACCGGATGACCGCCCTCATCCATCGCGAGCGCCGAGGCTCCTACCGGGCAGGCATCCGCACAGACGCGGCACGTCTTGCCCTTGAAGGTGACGCACCGCTCCGGAAGCAGCTCCAGAGTCGCAAGACGATAGCCGGTCCAGCCCTCCGATGGGAGGGTGAGGGCGCCGGTCGGGCAAGCTTTGACGCACGGCATGTCGGGGCAAACCGTGCAGGGCTGGATATTCGAATCAATGTACGGAGTGCCCGCCGCCAGGCCCCCTTCGCTCGTCGCGAGGCGAATTGCCTTCGGCGGACATGGCTCGGCACACAGACCGCAGCGGGTACAAGCGGCGAGAAAGCCGACCTCGGGGAGCGCACCCGGCGGCCGCTGGTAGCGTTTGGTCACTACCCGCTGCTCGGCCCGCTCCATAGCGTTCTCCATCCACTGCCCCAGGGTGGATCGGAACAGGTCGCGGCGGTCGGTGGGTTGGTGCGGGATGCGCATGCCGGTCAAACTACCATGCTGCTTCGAAACTGAAGAGCCAGCGGAAGCCGAACTCGTCTCCGCCGGGGTGTTGATCCTGAGCCAGGTCGGGGCGGCTGGTGTACAGCGGGAGGTCCACCCGAGTGACAAAGCTGGTCTGGCCCAGTCGATGTTCGGCGCGGATACCGGCGCCTGCGTCGGCCAGAAACTCGATATTGCGGCCGGTGATGTGATCGTCCTCATCGGCGATGTCGTGGCCAGCGTCGCCGAACGCGGCGAGGCTCACCCGCTTGAATAGCTTCTTCTGAGCCCGGTCGAGCACGGTGCGTTCCAGCTCGAGGTTTCCCGCGACGAGAGCGGACATGGAGACGGTCGGATCATAGCCCCGCAGGTTCCCGCCGCCAGCCATGTGATAGTACACGTCGGGCCGCAGCAAGAGCGCGCCCCTCGAGCGGAGAAATGGATTGGTGATCCGTTCCAGCGGGTCGGCGCCGGAGGCGTAGATCTGGCGCTGCTTGGCGGTTTCGCCGTCACCGCCGGCACTGACTCCCGCGTAGCCACGAAGACCGAGCCGCCAGCGCGGGCTGAGGGTCCGGTCCGCCGTTCCTTCCAACGTGGCGCGATAGAAATACGGATCGAGGTCGTTGCGGCCCGTGGCATTGGCGAGCCCGCGACTGTTATAGACCAGGCCGCCGCCGGCCGAGCCCTTGAGGCCCAGCCGCCAGGGGCCCCGGCGATCGCGTACCCTGGCGGACAGCTCGAGCTCGGCGGTTCCGACATTCTCATATTCGCCTGGGACGAGGAATCGAGCGTCATCGGGGACCACCCACTGAAGCCGGAGACCGACCTTCCGTTCAGGACCGAAGCTCAGGTGCGGGCGATTAGTGCGCTCAATGCCTAGTACGGCGCCATAGCGGCCTTCCACATTGAAGACATCGAGCGTCTGGGTCATGCCCGGGCTCCGGAGCCACACCGGATTCCTCAGCCGAACGAATTCATCCAGGTCCAGCACATCCTCATCCGTTGCCCAGCCGGTGCCGCCGCTCACCAGGAATTGATTCTGCTCGAAGCGGCCGAAGTAGTCGCTGCGCGAGCGGAGACCCAGCGTGATCCCGCCGGCGTCGTTGTACCACACAGTCGGAAGGAACCCGATCGTTGCCTCGTCGCGATGTACCGGCGTCGAGAACCAGGTGTCGAGATAGAGGTCGTAGTCGCGCCCGCCCAGGGGATGGAAGCCGAATTTCTTCTGGTTATTCATCATGTCCCAGTCGTGGGTCGCCACCCGCGGATCGAGCCGTATTTCTTTGGGCTCACTCCGGGTCTCGACTGTCACCCACTCCCGCTCCGCCAATCCGATCGAGCGGGCCGCGGCCGTATCGCTCTGGCCGATGACCCAGACTTCGACCGGAACCCGACCCGGCGACTTTCGCACCACTTCCACCCTGGTGGACCATCCAGAGTCGGTCTTCGTCCTCTCCTTCCGTCCTATGGTGTAGTCGGTCAGGTCGGTACTGTGGAGTCCCTGGGCGAAGAACCCGCTCAGATCCATGCCGGAAACCTCTTCGGCGACCTCGCGGAACGCTGCCTCGTCCACGTGCTTGAGTTTCCAGCGGTCGTAGTAGGTGCGGAGGATGCGGTGCATCGTCTCTGCCCCGACCAGATACTGGAGCTGGTGGAAAAACTGCTCTCCCCGGGTGTAAATGCTGATGTTGTAGCTGGTGAAGTCCTTGTAGTACTCGCTCTGCAGACTGGCGGGCTCGGACTGGCCATCGAGATCGAGTCCGGTGATGAACGCCTCGTCTCCGGCGGCACCACCGTATTGCCCGTTGGCTTCGTCGAACAGAGTGGTCTGGTAGCTGGTGAACCCCTCGTCGAGCCACCCCTCCCGCCACTCGTTGTTGGCCAGAATCCCCATCAGATAATTGTGCCCGAGCTCGTGCACGATCAGGCCCTGATCCGCCGAGCCGTCGTGGATCATCATAGGGAACTCGGTGCCCCCGCCTTCGATCCGGTGCACATTCGTGATCTGGGGCCAGGCGAACTTCCCGAACACCCCATCGAGCCAGGCGAGAGCCCTCGCGGTCCTCTGCACCGCGACTCCCTTGCCCCACGAGATCGTGTCTCCCGGCTGGTAGAGGACATGGATCGCGACGTCACCCCAATGCCCGCCTTCGTAGCGGTAGTCGGGGTTCATGGACATGGCGAAGTGGTGGACGTTCTCGGCATACCAGACCAGCCGTTTACGACCCGTCCCAGGCTCAGCAATCGTCGGGATCGAGCCGCAGCTCGGCGCGTTCGGGTAAAAGTCGCGCTGGTACTCGATGGGCTGGCTCGTCAACTGGTTCGTCCGTTCCCAACCGGGATCGCCGCATAGCGGCACCCCCGTGGCGCCCATCACCTCGTCTTCGGGAAGATCCAGATCCACGAGGAAGGTCGCGAACTCGCCGTAGAACTCGCCACCTGGATAGAGAGGATGTTCGTTCCAGCCGTGCTTGTCATAGACCACGACCTTGGGGTACCACTGCGCGAAGTCGTACGCCCTTCCCCGGCGCCCCTGCCGGCGTGGCAGCGTCGAGGGACGGGCATCCCACTCCATTCCCACCTGCATCGAACCGCCGGGAGGAAGCGGCCGAGGCAGCACGAACCGCACGATGGTGCTGTCGGGTGCGAAGGGATAGATCGGCTCGACCGTCTGTCCCATGATCCGAACGTTCCGGACGTGGTTGTACGCATAGTCCGGATCCTTCAGGTCATTAAATCGTCTCTTGCGCTCAACTGAGTCGGCATCGCTCCAGCGGGAGCCGGGACGAAAAGCGTTGAGATAGAGATGCAGTGAGAAGGTGCCGAGCGTATCAGGAGAGTTGTTGACGTACTCGATCATCTCGGTGCCGGCCAACTCGAACCGCGACTCGTCTAACCGGCCATTGATCTCGTAGCGCACCGCCTGCTGCCAGTAGGGCGAGCGAGGCGAGGGGCTTTGTTGGGCGGCGGCGGACACGACGGTCAGGGCGAACGAGGCGGAAAAAGCGAACGAGGCGCGCAAGGCGGTCATGGTGATCGGTGAAAGTGAAGGAGTAAATGATACCACGCACGCCGCAGGCAGCAGGATTCACTCGGTGAAGAACGAAGGCCCACTCTTCACGAGTGAGCCTCCGAACCGACGAACCGTCGAACCGGCGACCGCCTAGTGCGCCAGCAGCTGCCTCCGCAAACGCACCAGTCTCCGCCGCACCGACCCGTCGTAGACCCGATCTCCCACCCGGACGATGACGCCGCCCAGGATGGCCGGATCCACCTCGAAATCGGGCAACACCTGCTTTCCGATAGCCTTGGTCAGATCCTGCGCGATCTTCTTCCGCAGCTTGTCGTCCGCCGCGCGGGCGACCGTCACCTTGGCCCTCACCCGGTCGAGCTTGATGTCCAGCAATGCCAGGAACTCCGACGCCATCATGCCGAACAACCGCTGGCGCCCCCGCTTTACCACGGACTGGAGGAAGAGCACGAACTCCCGCGGCGCATCAGGCAGGGCCTGCGCCAGGATCTGGGATTTCGCCGCCTTGGTAATCCTGGGCGACATCAGAACCGCTTCAATCCGCGGCGTCGACCCGATGGCATAAGCCACCGCGTCGAGCAGCTCGGCGTACTCGGTCGTGTTGCCGCTCTGCTCCCCCAGCTGAAAGAGAGCTTCAGCGTAGTTCCGGGCGATCGTGACCGGTCTCAATTGCTCTTCCCCAGGGAGTTGATGTAACCCTGGACCAGGACGCGATCGGCCTCGGCATCGAAACGCTGTTCCACCAGACGCGCGGCCGCCGCCAGTGACAGGTCAACCGCTTCCCGGCGCAGATCGGCGATGGCCTTCTCCCGCTCTTCCGTGATGTCTCGCCGAGCCCGGTCCAGCAGCGCTTCCTGCTCATGGCGGGTCTTTTCCAGTGCCGTCGCCCGTTCCTTCTCGGCTGTGACCTTGGCCTCGGCCATCAGCGCCTGCGCCTCAGCCCTGGCCTGAGCCAACTGGCGCCGGTTCTCCTCCAACAGGCTCTTGGCTTCGGTATTGGCCTTCTCCGCCTCGCTCAATTGCCGCTGGATGGCCTGCTCCCGCTCCTCGGTGACTCGGAGAATCGCGGGAAAGGCGAATTTCTTCAGCATCCACAGGAGCACCAGGAAAACCGCCCAGGTCCAGAAGAACAGACCGAAGTTCACCTCGAACGGCGAGGCGGGACCAGCGTGCTCCGCCTCCTGGACCATGCCGGCCAGCAGCATGAGAGTCATCGGAACGTCCTCAGATCAGCTTGAACAGCAGGGCGAAGACCAGCGCGATGATCGTGACGCCCTCGAGGAGCACCGCGAACAGCAGGCCGGCCGCGCGAATCTCGCCGGCCGCCTCCGGCTGACGGGCAATCGCCTCGGCCACCTGGCCGCCGATGCGGCCCAAGCCGATTCCGCCGCCGATCACCGCCAGTCCCAGGCCGATACCGGCGCCGAGCAGGCCGTTGATGTTCTTG
>DATBGE010000218.1:0-6183 GCA_036558125.1 Gemmatimonadales bacterium
ATGTCCGCCACCCTGCGGATCAGATCGTCATAGGACATCCCGGCGGCCCGGGCGGCCTTGGGGAAGCAGGAGTTGTCGCGCGGGTCGGGAAGGATCCCGGGCAACGGATTCAGCTCCACCACATTCGGGATGCCCTGAGCATCGCAGCGAACGTCCACTCGGCACCAGTCACGGCATTCCAGGGCATGGTATGCGGCGAGCGAGACGCTCCGGATCTGGGTGGCCACTCTCGCGGGGATGCGGGCGGGACACTCGAAGATCTCGAGTGGATCGTCCGGACGATCCCAGATCCATTTCGCTTCGTAGCCGTAAATGGGCGGGGCGCCTTCGGGCAGCTCGTTGAAGCGCATCCCGACAATCGGCAGGCAACGGGCTTCGTCCTCGTTGCCGAGGATCGCGATGGTGAATTCGGCGCCGGGGAGGTAGCTCTCCACCAGGACCGGCTCCTGATAGGTCGAGAGCAGGTAGTCGACCTGCTTGACCAGCTGTTTCCGGTTCTGACAGACGCTCTTGGTGCTGACACCCTTGCCGGACCCTTCAAAGGCGGGCTTGGCGAAGACCGGGAAGGTCAGCGAGCAGTTCCGGGCATCGGCCACGGTCCGCGCCATCATGAATGGCGCGGTTGGCACCCCGCGGGACTGGAGCACTTCCTTCGCGCGGCCTTTGTGTAAGGCCAGCGCAAGGGTCAGCGGGTCCGATGCGGAGTAGGGGATCCCCAGGAACTCGCAGATCGACGGGATGTGCGCCTCCCGGCTTACCCCGAAGAGTCCTTCGGCAACGTTGAAGACGAAGTCGGGCCGGGTTTCCATGAGCCGCCGGGGAAAATCGGAGACGGCTTCGAGACGAATGACCTCGCCCAGAGGACGAAGTGCCCGCTCGACTGCGTCAATCGTCGCTGGTTCGTCCCACTCGGCGTAGAGATCGGGTTGCTCGAGATCGTACCGAAGAGCTCGGCCGTTGGAACCTGCGGTAACGGAGGGGTCGATGCTTGCCCCGGCAGCAGTGGCCGGCGCGAGAGGCTTGAGGTTGAAGGCTAGTCCGATCCGAACTGCCAAACGGTCCTCACCGTGATTGGTCACCGCGTGATTTTAAAAAAAGGTCGCTCAGATGAGCGAGCCGGCGCGGTGTCTTTCAAGGAATGCAATACTAAAGTAAGAAAGAGTTTACGAACGCACAATAGTTTTTTGGAAGAAAGTTGAAGAAAGTGGCAAGATGTTTGCTGATGTGGTGGAGTTTGGTTGGTGGTCGAAGGTCTGAGGTCTGAGGTCTGAGGTCTGAGGTCTAAGGTCGAAGGTCATGAGTCGTGAGTCGATCTCAAGTCTTGTTCTTGAGTGGATCGCACCTCGATTCATTCACCATTCATGACTCACGACCCAAGACCTAGACCTTCGACCTTCGACCTTAGACCTTATGAAATCCCACCCGTCCACACTCTGTCCCGTCGGGAGCGTGATAGACCTCGAAGTCGGCGAACAGGGATTGAGCCTCCTGTTGCAGTAAGCGAAGGCAGCCGAGTGCCATGCGGCGAATCTCCAACTCGGCCCCCTCACCCAGCCGAAGCTCCAGCATGGTGCGCCAGGCCCGCACATTGCCGCTCACGACGATCTTGACCTCGGTCGCGTTGGGCAAAACGCTGCGCGCTGCCTCGCGAGCCAGTTTCCTGCGATGGACCCGGTCCGCCACCCATTCGTACTTGATCATCAGCCGTTCAACGGCGGTGACGTAGGCCTTCTGCGCCGCTTCTACCTGGGTTTGCCACTCTGCCTCCAGTGCCGCATCACCGATGATGGCCGGCGGCATGACGAACGCGGCCTGGGATTCGTCCACGTAGCGCTGGGAGAGCTGGGAATAGCCGAAGCCCGCCCGGTGCCGGACCAGCTCATGACTGCAGGAGCGGCTGATTCCCTCGATCAGGATGACATAGGTGGCGTGCTCGAAGACCGAGCCGTGCCCCTGCTTGAGAATGTTGGAGAGGTACTCCCCCGTCGTGCGGCCCGCCGGATTGTGCTGGCTCATGTAGCAGAGCCGCCCGGCAAACTCGGCCAGTCGCTCGCCGTCCGATGACTCGCCCTTCCAGGACACGCGGAGATGATCCGGCTCCATGAACTGGGGGCGGGCGATCAGGGTGATGGTGGGGGCTTTGAGGATTTCCATTGGTCGGGAGACGGGAGACGGGAGACGGGAGATGGGAGACGGGAGATGGGAGAAGGGAAAAGCGTTTGTTCTAGCAGTTCCCGTCTCCCGTCTCCCGTCTACCGTCTCCCCAGTTATTGTCCGCGAGTTCCAGACGGTCGATGGCGTACCCTCCGCTGCGCTCGATCTCCCGCAAGGCCGCCGCTATGTCATCCGGTAGCGGTTCGGCGTCGGGCCCGACCTTGAGTTGTCGGATCGCGGAGACGGGTTCGGACAGGATTACGCCGGGGTTGAAGATACCATGGGGGTCAAATTGCGTCTTGATCCCGCGGAACAGCTCCAGGACGTCCGGTCCGTACTGCCGCTCCAGCCATCCTGCCCGAAGCCGGCCATCGCCATGTTCGCCGCTAAGGGTCCCGCCCAGCCGCAGGATTTCGGCGTTCACCGCCTCGAACAGCGCTTTGACCCGCTCGGTCCAACCTCGGCGGGATAATTCCGGAAGCACATTTACATGTACGTTACCGTCGCCGGCGTGGCCGAAGATGACCACGGTGAGATCCTGTGCGTCCGCGGTCTCCCGGAGGAAACGGATGTACTCGCCCAATCGGGAAAGGGGGACGCATCCGTCTTCGATGACCTGCATGGAGCGCCGGTCGTTCGAGAGGCCGGCAAGGATGGGGCTCGCGGCATGGCGCAGGGCCCAGAGCCGCTCATGATCTGCGGGCGAGACCGCCGTTTCCACCTGGGTGGCGATGGGATCCAGGCCGCGTGCCGCATCTCCGACGGCTCCCCTCGCCGCTTTGTCGGTTTCACGCTCGAACTCGATGAGAAGAACGGCCTGAGTCCCAGGCGAGGTCTGCGGCAGTTGGCTCTCTCGTCCAGCGAGAGCGACGAGGTCGAGGAAGGTCCGGTCCAGGAGCTCGACCGCGCTCGGGTTACACCGGTTCACGGCCTGAACGGCTGGCTCCAGGTCATCGAGAGAGCCGAGTGAGGCGAGAAGCCCGGTACGTGCCGGCGGGATTTCGTCGAGCCGCCACCCGATCTCGGTAATGAATCCGAGGGTCCCTTCCGAGCCGATCAGAAGATCGAGCAGGTCGCCCGACTCGAGCCAGGCGTCGAGGGCGTAGCCGGAGGAATTCTTCCGGGTCTTCGGGAAGTGGATGCGGATCAGCTCCCGGGTTTTTTCGCTGGGTGCCTTCGCAGGTCCGCCGACCCGGCGAGAGGGCCGCATCACCCTTCCGTCTTTCCCGACAAGTTCCACATGGGTCACCCAGCGGCGCACGCTGCCGTAGCGCAGGCTGCGGGCACCCGAGGCGTTGGTTGCCACCATGCCGCCCAAGGTGGCCCATGACCCGCTTGATGGGTCTGGTGGCAACCTGAGACCGTGTCGACTCGCCGCGGTGTTCAACTCGCGGAGCGAGACGCCGGCACCGGTCAGTGCCGTTCGTTGCTCGGGATCGATCTCCAACCGCGAGGGGACGTAGTCCCGCAGATCCACCACGACGCCGGCACCGATGCTCCCGCCGGGAATTCCGCTTCCGGCTCCACGAGGGATCAGTCCGGTTCCCGTCGTTTCCGCCCAGCGGATCAATGTGGACAGATCTTCCTGGTCGATGGGTCGAGCCACGGCCGAGGGGAGAATCCGGTAGATCCCGGCCCCTTCGGAA
This sequence comes from Gemmatimonadales bacterium, assembly GCA_036558125.1. Taxonomy (GTDB): domain Bacteria; phylum Gemmatimonadota; class Gemmatimonadetes; order Gemmatimonadales; family GWC2-71-9; genus DATBGE01. The sequence goes on from DATBGE010000218.1 coordinate 3,801, forward strand.
TAGGCAGCGCGGGCCCGGGTATCGGTGCGGAAAGTGCCGCGGAGGTTGGGGGTCTCCGTCATCGCGGGAAACGTAAGTCTCTACAGTCCCTTGACAAGCAATAGCCGGCAGGAAAGCCTTACCCGCATGTCTGAGGTCCAGCGCGCCAAGCTGATCCACATAGACGTAGATCGTCGGCTCGGCCATGAGTGGGACGAATGGGACGGCAAGCCGTTGCCCAATCAGGGCAACTTCGACAGTCCGCCCTGGCTGTTTCTTGCCTGGTCCACCGTGGCGTTGGCATTCGCGCTGGCAGTCACGAGCGCGCTGCTTTTCCTGGTCGGTCCGCGGCTCGCCATCCTCTATCCCCCATTGCCCCGATACCTCTGGCTCGGGCTGGCCGGAATAGCCATCCTGCTCTGGGTATGGTGGTTCCTCGTCCTTCTTTCCCACGCGTCGGGACGTCCTTTGCTTCCCGAGCGACTCGCCGAACGGGGACCGCTGCTCCGCCTTATGCGGCTCACCTCTGCCGTCGCCGATCGCTTCGGCAAACGGGACTGGGTCGAGAACGCCGCGGTGAAGGTCTACGATCAGATGGCGGAGGCGAGGGGGCGGAAGGTAGGTCGGGGTGAGCTTCTCCTGCTGATCCCTCGCTGCCTCTCCAAGGCATCGCTGGATGGAGTGCTCGCGATCGCGGGGAAATACGACGTGCCGGTGTTCGTGGCGACCCGAGGCCAGCTCGCCCGGCGAGTGATCCGCGAGCGGCGCCCCAAGGCGGTAGTGGCCGTCGCCTGCGAGCGGGACATGGTCAGCGGCCTGCACGACGTTGCCGGCAAGATCCCGGTCCTGGGGCTCACTATGACCCTGCCGTCCGGTCCCTGCAAAGACGCCGGTCTCGACCTCGATAAGCTGGAAACCTGGGTCAAAGCGTACGTGATGTAGGGTAGCCGTCAGACCGAAGCTCTTCAGACGTTAGCTATTAGCTATTAGCTGGTCGCAGCAGCGAAACCTCAGAGAAGTCCCCGCCGTCTGGTCCCAATCCTTTCCATTGGACATCCCATGGTGCTGCGGCCCCTGATATCGGCCTTTGCGCTGGCGGTGATCGCGATCTATCCCCAGTCTCCGCTCCCGGCTCAGCAGCACGTCCAGGTTCCCGCGAAGGCGCCACGACCGGAGGACGTCGGCTCGCTCGATGGCATCATCAAAGCATTCTACGAGGTGATTTCCGGTCCGGCGGGAGCACCCAGGGACTGGGGACGCGATCGCACCCTATACCTGTCTGACATCCGCTTTGTTGAGACCAGCGCGGACCGCTCCGGCAAGACGACTGCTCATGTGATGACTCATCAGGAGTTTGTTGACGCCGCGGACGCTGGCATGGTCAAGAACGGGTTCTTCGAAACCGAAATTCACCGGGTCACGAAGACATTCGGAAACATCACCCAGATCCTGAGCAGCTACGAAATGCGCGCCAAGGCCGATGGACCGGCCTTCGGCCGAGGAATCAACAGCCTGCAGATTTTCTGGGATGGGAAACGCTATTGGATAGCATCGGTGATGTGGGATGATGAGCGGGAGGGGAATGCGATTCCTGCTGACTTGTTGGGGCAGTAGAAAGTACCTAGTACCTAGTACCTAGTACCTAGTACCGAGTTACGTCCCGCCTCTCACGTCCTACGTCCCACTTCCCACCTCCCCACCCCTCACGTCCGATACTCCTTCACCGCCAGGTACAAACACACGACTCCTACCGGCAGCGCAACTCCCACCACGTCTGCACTACTGAAGAAGACAGCGCCCTTGAGTCGGGCGAGGATTGGCACCTTGGCCCGGATTGCCAAGGCGACCAGCGGTGCCCAAGAGCCGATGACAGTTGCTACCGCGAGCACCGCGATAGCCCGGTCCCGCGGCCGGGACCAGACCAGAGGAACACAGATAGCCAGCGCGACTGCGGCCCCGGCAAGCATCCACAACCCGTCATACAGCTGCAGGACGGAGTCTACCTGCGATATCGCGGTATACAGGGCGATGGACAGGGCGATCACCGCTGCCAGCCCCGCCAGAACCCGCCCAGTCCGGCGAGACGCCCAAGGTAGAAGAATGGCCATGAGTCATTGCTGGATTGCTGATTGCCGATAACGGCTCCTGGCTGACGGCTGACGGCTCCCCCTACGGCTTCGTACTATCCGGTTTGGCCTCCGGCTTCGGAAGCACAAAGGGGATACTGTCGGCGGCCGTGTCCGGCAGGGCGAACGGAGTTTCCCTCACCGAGTCGGATGGTTGTGCGCCGTAGGTGCGGGCCAGCGCCGAAATCAGATCTCCCACCCGTTTCCCGACTGGATGGTCACCGGGTACCAGCCGGTCGAGTTCGCGGTCGGGCAGGGAAGGATCGGCCAACGGACGG
>DATBGE010000219.1:0-9425 GCA_036558125.1 Gemmatimonadales bacterium
ACCCGGTAGCGATTCGCCAGCCGCCGAGGCCTCACGACCTTGTATCGCCGCTCCCAGGCACGGAGCCGAGCGGGAGCCAGGCCCGTGAGCTCGGCGACCTCCTTGATCTCGTAGTTTCGGTTGACCGGCATGGCGGGAGAAGGTGCAGGCCGATCGAACCGACGTCAAATGTTTAGGCGGGCAAGGATGAACACTTTTGACGGGTGACTGAAACGCCTTCCACTACTATCTTCTCTGCGCCTCCACCGGAGACCGCTCTGACCGCGCCCGCCACTCTCCCCGAGACCGATCAGCTGACCACCTCTCCCGATTCCGCCTGGCGGACCATCAACAGCCTTCGCGTTCTCGCGATGGACGCGGTCGAACAGGCCCAATCCGGCCATCCCGGCACGCCGATGGCCCTGGCGCCCGCCGGCTACCAGCTATGGGACCGGATGCTGCGATTCGACCCGTCCCATCCGGAGTGGGAGGACCGCGACCGCTTCGTGCTCTCGTGCGGGCACGCTTCGATGCTGATCTACGGCCTGCTCCACCTCTCGGGCTACGATCTCAGCCTCGACGATATCCGCCACTTCCGGCAATTCGGATCGAAGACGCCGGGCCACCCGGAGCGGGGACACACCGTCGGCATCGAGACCACGACCGGCCCGCTGGGTCAGGGCGTCGGCAACTCGGTGGGCATGGCGATCGCCGAACAGTTCCTGGCCAATCATTTCAACCGGCCAGGCTTCGATCTGGTGAATCACCGGATCTGGACCATGTGCAGCGATGGCGACATGATGGAAGGCGTCGCCAGCGAAGCAGCGTCGCTCGCCGGTCATCTGCGGCTGGGCAATCTCAAGCTGATCTACGACGACAATCACATCACAATCGACGGATCAACCAGTCTCGCTTTCAGCGAAGATGTCGGGCGCCGTTTCGAGGCCTACGGCTGGTATGTGCAGCACGTGGCAGACGGCAACGACCTCGACGCGATCGCGCGGGCGTTCGACGCCGCGGCCGCCGAAACCGGTCGACCTTCACTCATCATCCTGCGGACTCACATCGGCGATCCGGCGCCCACGAAGCGGGACACCGCTGCAGCCCATGGTTCTCCACTCGGTGCCGAAGAGGTCGCGAAGACCAAGGCGATCCTTGGGTGGCCGGTAGACCAGAAGTTCGTGGTGGCTCCGGAGGCGGCACAGTGGCGCGCGCGCTGTCTCGAGAAGGGGCGCAAGGCGTACAACGAGTGGCAGGCGCTTTGGGATCGTTATCGCCGCGAGTTCCCCGACCTGGCGGCGGAGTTCGCCGACTGGCAGGCAGGACGGTTGCCGAAGAACTGGGACGACGGCCTCCCCGTGTTCACTCCCGCGGATGGGAAGCTAGCCACCCGGCAGGCTTCGGCGAAGACGTTGAACGTCCTCGCTGGAAAGCTGGGGAATCTGATCGGTGGCTCCGCCGATCTCGCCGAAAGCACCGGCGCTGATATCAAGAACGGCGGCAGCTTCAGTGCCACGGCGGTGGGCCGAAACATCCATTTTGGTGTGCGCGAGCACGGGATGGTCTCGAGTCTGAATGGAATGGCGGCGCACGGAGGGATCCGTCCCTTCGGCACTACCTTCCTCATCTTCAGCGACTACTGTCGTCCCTCGCTCCGTCTCGCTGCCCTGATGAAGTTGCCGATCATTTTCATCGGCACCCACGACTCGATCGGTCTGGGTGAAGACGGACCGACGCACCAGCCGGTCGAGCAGCTCGCGATGCTGCGGGCGACGCCCAACATGACCGTGATCCGCCCGGCCGATGCCGCCGAGACGGTCGAGGCGTGGCGAGTGGCGGTCGAGAAGAGGGATGGCCCCACCGTCCTCGCACTCACCCGGCAGAAGCTCGCGGTGCTGGATCGGACGAAGCTCGCACCCGCTGAAGGCGCCCGACGCGGCGGTTACGTGCTGCTCGATTGCAAGGGCACTCCGGAAGCCATCCTGCTCGCGACCGGCAGCGAAGTGCATCCCGCCCTCGCCGCTGTGGAAAAGCTGCAGGCCGAAGGGAAGAAGGTGCGACTGGTTTCGCTACCCTCCTGGGAACTGTTCGAAGCGCAGACGGAGGCGTATCGTGAATCGGTACTCCCCAGGTCGGTGACTGCCCGAGTCTCGGTCGAAGCGGCCGCCACGTTCGGCTGGAGCCGCTGGGTGGGAGACCGGGGCGTTGCGATCGGGCTGGATCACTTCGGTGCTTCGGCCCCGGCGGAGGTGTTGTTCAAGGAGTTTGGGTTTACGGCTGAACGGATAGCGGATACAGTGATGAGGTTGATTGCAAATTGAAAATTGCAAATTGAAAATTGGACTGCTCTTCAATTTTCAATTACCAATTTTCAATTGCCAATTCCCTTGACCCCAATGACCCCTACGCCCTCCAACGCTCTGAAACAGCTCGGCGACCTCGGCCAGAGCCCCTGGTACGACTACATCACCCGCGACCTCATCACCTCGGGTGAGCTGGCGCGGCTGATCGAGCAGGATGGGCTCCGCGGGATGACGACCAATCCCACCATCTTCGAGAAGGCGGTGGCGGGGAGCGAGGTCTACGACGGAGACATCCGGACCTTGGGGGCCGAGGGGAAGACGCCGGCCGAGGTATTCGAGGGGCTGGCGGTGACCGATGTGCGCGCCGCGTGCGATGTGTTCGGGCCGGTGCATCGCGCGCAACGGGGTCATGATGGGCTGGTTTCGCTCGAGGTCTCACCGACCCTGGCACGAGACACCGCAGGCACCATCGCGGAAGCGGAGCGACTCTGGGAGCGGATTGGCCGCGCGAACGCGATGATCAAGATTCCGGGCACTAAAGAAGGATTGCCCGCGATCACCGAGTGCCTGGCCCAGGGCATCAACATCAACGTGACGCTGCTCTTTTCCGTAGCCCGCTACCGCGAAGTCATGGATGCTTTCATGACCGGGCTGGAGCGCCGGGCGGCGCAGGGTCTCCCGATTGATGAAATCGCATCGGTGGCGAGCTTCTTCGTGAGCCGGCTCGACGGTAAGGTGGATCCGCTGCTGGAGAAGAATCCCGCGTCGAACGCGGAATCGCTCCGCGGGACCGCGGCGATCGCCAACGCCTGCGCCGCCTACTCGGCGTTCCAGGAGACCTTCGCCGGCAAGCGCTGGAAGGCGCTCGCGGAGAAGGGGGCCCGGGTGCAACGGCCGCTCTGGGCCTCGACCAGCACCAAGGATCCCCGTCTCCCCGACATCTACTACGTCGAAGCGCTGATCGCGGAGCAGACGGTGAATACCCTGCCACCCGCGACCTTCGCCGCCTACCGGGATCACGGCAATCCCGAGTTGCGCATGGCCGCCGGCCAGCGCACCGCGCCGGCCCAGCTCGCGGCCCTCAAGAAACTCGGCATTGACCTCGACTCCATCACGCAGACGCTCGAGGTCGAGGGCGTTGCGAGCTTCGCTGCGTCCTACGCTTCGCTGCTCGCGGGGATCGAGGCGAAGATGGGAGCACTGGCGGGGGCTCGGTAGCGCCGATGCTCTCGACTCTCAAGCGGATTTCCCTCACCGGCTGGATCATCATCGCCACCATTGGTGGAGCCCTTCTAGGCTGGCTCGACCACAATGTGTGGACCAGTACCGATCTGATTCCGATCTTCACCCCGTTGTCGAATGTCTTCCTGAGAATGATCAAGTCGATCGTGGTTCCCCTGCTGTTCGGGAGCCTGGTCGTCGGGATCGCGGGGCACGGAGACGATTTGAAGAAGGTGGGCCGCCTCGCCCTCCGATCGCTCATCTATTTCGAGATCATGACCACGGTAGCGCTCTTCATCGGCCTCGGGGCGGTCAACCTGATCCGCCCCGGCGACGGGATCTCGCTGGCGGTGAGTGCCGAGGCGGGGGAGCAGTTCGCCAGCACCAAGACGACCCTGGCCGGCGTATTGGAGCACACCGTCCCCACCAGCTTCTTCGACGCGGCGGCCAAGAACGAAGTCCTTCAGGTGGTGTTCTTTTCGCTGCTCTTCGCCGTGGCACTTGCTCAGGTGAAGGGGCGCGCGCGAGAGACGATGCTCGCCTTCTGCGAGAGTCTTTCGGAGATCATGTTCAAGTTCACCAACATCGTGATGAAGTACGCCCCGATCGGCATTGCGGCCGCGATCGGAGCGACGATCAGTAAGAATGGTCTCGAGGTGATCGGCAATCTCGGGCTGCTGGTGGCGACATTGTACGGGGCGTTGATCGTGTTCCTTCTGGTCGGGCTCTTACCCGCCGCAATGATCGCCCGCATCCCGCTTCGCCAATTCTGGTACTACGCGAAGCAACCCTGGCTCATCGCCTTCTCCACGGCTTCATCCGAGGCGGCGCTGCCGCTCGCGATGGAGAACATGGAGCAGTTCGGGGTGCCGCGCCGCATCGTCTCTTTCGTGCTGCCGACCGGCTACTCCTTCAACCTCGACGGCTCGACCCTCTACCTCGCCGTCGCTTCCGTCTTCGTGGCGCAGGCCGCCGGAGTGAACATGTCCCTGGGTCAGGAGCTGCTGATGATGCTGACCCTGATGCTGACGAGTAAGGGCGTCGCCGCGGTGCCCCGAGCGTCGCTGGTGATTCTCGCCGGCACGCTTTCGACCTTCGGCCTTCCGCTCGAAGGGGTCGCCGTCATCCTCGGCGTGGATGCCTTCATGGACATGGCCCGCACCTCGGTGAATCTCCTGGGCAACTGTCTCGCGTCGGCAGTGATGGCGCGGTGGGAGGGGGAATTGAAGGTGGCGCCGCAGCCGGTGGCGGTTGGGGCGGTGGAGGCGAAATCGTAGTCCCGAGGAACACCTCATTCTGACGCTTGTGGCCCCCTCCTTTGCAACCAATTCCCTCTTTCGAACGTCTCTGAAGCGTCTCCAACCCGGACCACCCATGTTGAAGGCTGTATCCATCCTGACGATCGCCGGCCTGGCCCTCTCGACCCCGCTCCTGGCCCAGGCTTCGAGAGCTCCCGTTTCGGCACCGATCTCCCATATCAGTTACGACGTCACTTTCGATACGACCACGGCGAAGAACCGCTCGCTCAAGGTGTCGATGCAGTTCGGCGTTACCGGTCCGGGCGATGTGCTCCTCTCGCTCCCCAGCTGGACGCCGGGCGCCTACGAGGTGACCAACTTCGCCAAATGGGTCTCGAACTTCACGCCCACGTCCGACGGCAAGGAGCTGGGCTGGGACAAGCTCGACTACGACACCTGGCGGATCCGTGCCGCGGGCGCCAAGTCGATCACCGTCGCCTTCGATTTTCAGGCCGACACGCTCGACAACGCGATGGCCTGGACTCGACCCGACTTCGCGCTGTTCAACGGCACCAACGTCTTCATGTATGCCGAAGGCCGGAGCCTCATTTTCCCGGCCACGGTACGCATCCATACCGAATCCGACTGGCTGGTCGCGACCGGAATGCATCGGGGGAGTGAAGCGGGGACCTACGCCGAGAAGAATTTTCATGACCTGGTGGACATGCCGTTCTTCATCGGGAAGTTCGACTACGACAGCAACATGGTGGGCAGCAAGCTGGCTCGGCTCGTGACCTACCCGGCGAATGCCCTCTCCGGCACGGCGCGAGACAGCGCCTGGAACGACATCAAGCGGATGATTCCCACCGAAGGTGCCGTTTTCCAGGAGACACAGTGGGATACCTACAACGTCATGATGATCTTCCAGCCGGACTATCCGGGTGGTTCGGCGCTCGAGCACCAGAATTCCCATGTCGGGGTCTACACGCCGCAGCTGATCGGCACACCGGTGCTCCCGTCGATCACCGCACACGAGATGTTTCACTCGTGGAATGTGAAGCGGATGCGGCCCTCGGAAATGGTGCCCTACCGCTACGACGTGGCCCAGCCGACGGTGTGGCTCTGGGTCAGCGAAGGAATCACCGACTACTACGCCGATCTGACTCTGGTGCGCAGCGGGATCGTCGATTCCAACGCGTTCTTCGAGGAGACCGGCAACAAGATCTCCAACGTCCAGCAGACCGTTCCGGTGGCGCTGGAGGATGCGTCGCTATCGACCTGGATCCATCCCACCGACGGCACGGGATATCTCTACTATCCCAAGGGCTCTCTCGCCGGCTTCATGCTCGATATCCTGATCCGGGACGCGAGCGACAACAAGCGGTCGCTGGACGATGTGATGCGGAGCGTCTACCGCTCGACCTACAAGGTGGGTAAAGGCTTCACCGGCACCGACTGGTGGGGTGCGGTGAGCAAGGCCGCCGGCGGGAAGGATTTCAAGCAGTTCAACGCCAAGTACGTCGATGGCCGCGAGCCGTATCCCTGGGACAGCCTACTTCCCCTCGCCGGCCTCCGCCTCCGCTCCGACACGACTCACGTCCCACGGCTCGGCGTCAGCACCGATCCCGACTCCGCCAGCGGCGGCGCAAAGGTGACGCAGGTGGTTCCCGGAAGCGCCTCCGAGGAGGCCGGCATCAAAGTCGGAGACATCCTCCTCTCCATCGGAGACCTCAAGATCACCACCAATGACTTCGGGCCCGACTACCGGAAGATGTACGCCGGGAAAGACAGCCTGCCGATTCCGGTCGTGATCAAGCGGGCAGACTCGACCATGACCCTGAACGGCAAGGTGCGGCTGGTCGAGCAGGTCGATACACATCTCGAGGCTGATCCGAACGCGAGTGCCAAGGCGGTGCGGATACGGCACGGGATAACTACGGGGACAGTGCAGTAGAGGAAGACGGGAGACGGAAGACGGAAGACGGGAAAGCGCTTAGATTAGGTGCGAGTTGTTTTCCCGTCTACCGTCTTCCGTCTTCCGTCTTCCGTCTCCCGCTCATGTCCGAAACCTCCTTCTACGCGACCCAGATCCAGGCTACCCAGTCCGGCGATCCCTGGTACGGACCTCCCATCACCAATGTGGTTCAAGGACTCACCTCCCAGCAGGCCTCGGCACGGCCGATTCCCAACGCGCATTCGATCTGGGAAATCATTCTGCACATGACGAGCTGGGTGCGCGAAGTAAAGCGCCGGCTGGAGCAGGGCAATCCGCATGAGCCTGACGACGGCGACTGGCCGCCGGTCCCCGACCCTACCGAGGGCAACTGGTGGCAGGCGCTCGACGAATTGGAGACGGCGCACGCCGAGTTGCGGGAGCAGCTGTTCCGCACTCCCGAGAAGAAGTTGGAGGACATGGTCGGGCCGGTGCGGGATCCGGCGGCGGGAACCGGGGTGTCGTACGCGACGATGCTGCAGGGGCTGCTGCAGCACGACGCCTATCACCTAGGCCAGGTAGCGTTACTCAAGAAAGCACTTGAACGGTGAATGGGTGACGCCTTCACCACTCGCTTCGCCCCTGCCCCCACCGGCTACCTCCACCTCGGTCACGTCGCCAATGCGATCTATGTCTGGGGTATGGCGCGAGCGCACGGCGGGAAGGTCCTACTCCGCGTGGAGGACCACGATCGGCAGCGGTGCCGCCCTGAATATCAAACCGCGCTGCTTGAAGACCTCGAGTGGCTTGGGTTTACTCCAGACCGACCTTCGTTCGCCGAGCTGAAGCAGGGCCCATCCTCTTTTCGCCAGAGCGACAACCACGCGGCCTATGAGAGCGCGCTCGAGGTCTTGAGAGCGCGACATCGAGTGTATGCGTGTGAGTGTTCGAGGAAGGACGAGGCGGTCAGGGCGAAGACGGGGGACAAGGCGGACGAAACAGCGAGGAGTGAAGAAGGAGAGACGGCCGGCGAAGTTCCTTATTCGGGACGTTGTCGAGAGCGGGGACTGGCGCCGGGTCCGGGACGCGGACTTCGGGTCGTCCTCGAGCCGGGCCAGGAGACCTTCACCGATCTGTTATTGGGGGAACAACGCCAGGATCCCTCACGCCAGTGCGGCGACCTGCTCTTGCGCGACCGGCTGGGCAACTGGACCTACCAGTTTGCCGTGGTCGTGGACGACCTGCGCCACGGCGTCACGGCCGTGATCAGAGGCGAGGATCTGCTCGCTTCAACCGGACGCCAAATGCGTCTGGCGCGCATGCTGGGCGCGGACCACTCTCCCGATTTCGCCCATCACCCGCTCATTCTCAAACCCTCGGGCGACAAACTGAGCAAGGCCAACCGGGATACCGCGGTGCGGGAGCTGCGTGCCAGCGGACTCTCGGCTCAGGAGGTAATTGGACGGGCGGCGGCGGCCGTGGGGTTGATTCCGGAGCTTCGGCCGGTTGAGGCGGAGGAGATGATTCTACCGTTCCGCCTGCGTCCCGGGCGCCGTCATCAGCAGTGAGCGCAGTTCCGCATCCTGCAGCTTCTTGAGCCCTCCGCGCGCCATCGGCACCCAGCGCCGTCTACCGTCCCCGGCAGTGAATACCGCGGCATGCTGCTGCATCGGCTGGCCGCCGAGGACCTCGTCCTCGATGACGGTCCAGATGACACCATCGGCGTCGGTGAGAGTGCGCAAACTGACCTCGATGATCGGGAGCTCTGAGGAGGGCCTACGGGTTGGAAATGCAGCTACTTGTCTAAGACGTCAAGAGGCCAGTTTCTGCCGCGGCCCAGGCTCTTGAAAGCATGCCGCGGTAAGCTTTTTCCAGCCCTTGCTCGACACCTACAGTGTACTACGCCTCCTCAGCCCGTCGGCCTCAAACGCCAGGTAGCGGTTATTGAGCCTGCGGGTGAGCCGGCCGACGAGGGGACCCAGCAGGCCGGAGAATTGCACGGCGACGGTGGCGAGGGTGCCCTTCTCGATCGGCTCCAGCTGGTGGAGCCCCGTCACCACCAATCCCGGCTGCCGAGTGACCCAGGTGAAGCTGCGATTCGCCTTCACCTCGGTCACTTCCCAGACTGCGGGCTTGAGCTTCGGTTGACTCACCCGCGCCTTGGTCCCCACCGCGAGAGGACCCGGCACGAGCAGCTCGATGCTGGTGACGCTCGGCGTCCACTCGGGCCAGCGCTCAAGATCAGCGAGGACGGCCCATACCCGCTCAGGCGGGGCCACAATCTCGACCGCGTTGCTGAAGACCGTCATCTTGCGGTGATGCGACCGAAAAGTCTCGAGCGACTCACCCTCCCTGCTGGTGGGCCTCGACAAACCAGAGCCACTTGTCGATCCCGCGGGAGATCTCGGTCAGGATGTCGGCGCTGCCGGCGTCTTCCAGCTCGTTCATCTCCTCGATGCCGACCCGGACAGTCCGGCCGAAGGCGGCGAGGGCGTCCGACAAGGCAGCCACATGCTCGGACCCCTTCGAGAGTACCAGCGGGTAATCCACCAGGCTGGTGCGACCAGCCACCACCCCCACCGTTCCTTCCGCGATCCCACCCAGTTGCACTATGCGCTCGGCCAGGAGATCAACGTACTCCTCGACATCCTCGTTGATCTCGTCGAACAGCTTGTGCAGGGCGATGAATGCCGGACCCTTCACGTTCCAGTGGGCCTGCTTGCACTGGGTCTGCAGGTCAATGCTGTCGGC
>DATBGE010000220.1:0-10791 GCA_036558125.1 Gemmatimonadales bacterium
AACGAAGGGCCGGGCGCCGGCCTTGGGCTCGGGAGCCGGTGGCGCCGGAGGCGGAGCGGGCGGGGGGGCGGGTTGGGCTGGGGTATCCATCGTTGGGAATTGGTAATTGGTAATTGCCAATTGGTAATTGGGAGTGATGGCGAGCCTGAGTCAACAGGCCCGTATCGACTTTCATTACCCTTCCTAGTGCAACGACGTGAGGGCTGAGGCGGATTTGGGTAGCTGCGCCCAATTACCAATTATCAATTTTCAATTTGCAATTCCAGCACGCTACCTTTCCGCACCATCCACCGCGAGTCCCCCATGCGCTTTCCGACGCTCCTCACCATCGCAGCAGTCCTCGGCATCGTTTTTGGGGTGGCGTTTCTCTTCGCCCCTGCTTCCGCACTCGGGCCCTATGGCGTTCGCACCGACGCCTCCGGTCTCATCATGGGGCAGTTCTTCGGCGCTGCACTCCTTCAGCTCGCGTTGGTGTTCTGGTTTCTCCGAGACTTGCCGGCGTCCCACATTCCCCGGATGGCTCTGGGCGCCTGCGCGGGTGAGCTACTTGGACTCTGGGTAGCGCTCCGCATCCAACTCGCCGGCCACGTGAATGCGCTGGGCTGGTCCACCGTGGCCATCTATGCCCTCCTGGCCATCGGCTTCGGGATGTTTGCGTTTGGGATTGGGAGGTGGGTGAAGCCGTAGGGTCGCTGGAGTCCGATCGCTCAAGGTTGATGTGAAAAGCGGAGACACGAAGGGCGGAAAGCAATTGAAGATTTGAGGTCAAGGCGCACCCAATCAGCAATCTTCAATCTGCAATCGTCAATCCCCTGAGCCCTCTGTGCTCTTCGTGTCTCTGTGTTTTGGCTTGTTGATCAAACCGGTCCACTGAACGCCTAGGAATGATCACGGAGTGCCGACGATTCCGAGACCGCGGAAGGTTTCGTGATGTGAAACGCGGAGACGCGAAGGGCACAGAGGGCTCGTCGGTATTGCACGATCCCGATCAAATAGGGAAAGATCTCTTGAGAACTGTTTTTGAAATCAAACAAAACAACTATTGATCTTGCCCAACCGTCTCGGAGACGGAATGTCAACGGAGCCCTCTGTGCTCTTCGTGTCTCTGTGTTTTGCCCTGTTGATCAACCCCGGTCCACTGAACCCTTAGGATGATCGCGACTGCCAACGATTCCGAGACCGCAGAAGGGTTCGTGATGTGAAACACGGAGACACGAAGGGCACGGAGGGCTCGTCGTTATTGTACGATCCCGATTGAACAGGGAAAGATCTCTTGAGAACTGTTTTTTGAAATCAACAAAACAATTATTGATCTTGCCCAACCGTCTCGGAGGCAGAATGTCAATGGAGCCCTCTGTGCCCTTTGCGCCTCTGCGTTTGCTTTGTAGATGCCTATCCGTTTTTGGAGCGTCGTAGCCAACGGCCCGCGGTAAGGTAGGAAGGCGGTAGCTTTCAATTGTCAATTTGCAATTGTCAATTTTCAATTGACCTGGTTGCCGCCTTCTCTTCAGCCCGCCGACATCTCTCCACCAGCTTCGGATCGCCCAGCCGAGTGGCCATCTCGGGGAATTCCGCGGTCGGCCCCCGCCAGCGCAACTCTTCGACCGATTGAAAAAGCGGGGCGTCGGTGCGAAGGGTGGCGAGCTGTTTGAAGAGGAGTGCCAGGGCTCGTTGATCGCCGAGGACGGTTGGGGGGAAGTCTTCGATCTTGCCGTAACGATTCAGCAGCCGGGCGGCGGTGGCGTGGCCGATGCCGGGGATGCCGGGGTACCCGTCGGCCGAGTCTCCGATCAGGGCCAGGTAATCGGGGATGAGGGGAGGGAGGACGCCGAACTTGGTGCGGACTCCTTCCGCGTTGAAGATCTTCTTGGCTTTCCGGTCCACCTGAACCACGCGATCGTCCTGGACGCACTGGGCGAGGTCTTTGTCCGGGGTCCAGATGCAGACCTTGTCTACCGTCTCGTCGCCCGAGGCAAGATGGGCGGCGGAGGCGAGCGCGTCGTCGGCCTCAAGCTCAACCATGGGCCAGACCGAGATGCCCATCGCAACGAGCGCTTCTTCGAGCGGATGAAACTGGGCGCGGAGGGCTGGAACGATCCCGTCCCCGGTCTTGTAGTCCGCCCAGAGTGTGTTGCGGAATGATTCGATGACGTGATCGGTGGCGACACCGATGTAGGTCCCTTCCCGCTCGATCATCTCCAACACACTGTGCAACACGCCGGTGACCGCGCCGAACTGGCGCGCTCGCCCCTGGCTGAAACGTTGCAGGCCGTAGAACTGCCGGAACAGTTCGTAAGTGCCGTCGATGAGGTGGACGATCATTGCTAGAGAATATAGAGGTGGTAAGGAGAGAGGGCGGCAATGCGGGAGGGCGGGAGAACTGGAGGGATGCGACCAATGCTGTCATTCCGAGCAAAGCGAGGAATCCCGTTGGGTGGTGTCATTTTACAATCTGGGCATTGGGATTCCTCGGTCGCTTCGCTCCCTCGGAATGACAGCTACCGCCGTGCCGGCCGGCCGTCATCCGCCTTGTCATCCGCCGCCCGACATTCTCCTCATCCAAGCTCTGACCACCACCTTCCTTCGCCAGCGAATGTGTCGAGAATCGGTGATCGCTATTCTCTCCGCAACACAACGGAGAGATAATCATGAAAGCGAATGACGAGCACGAATGGCGCTGGCACCGGTGCTCCCTCCTGGGCTGCGCGGCCGGGCCACTTCGGGTACGACCCCATCCGCACCTCCGCGACCGCTGGTCGGTCGGCTACACCGAAGGTCCGCTCTATGTAGTCCCGGGCCCCGAACCGCTTTGCCCCCGCTGCGGCCACTGGCTGGAAGAGCTGGCTTCCGCCGGCTCGACGGTGCTGGCGAGTACGAGCGTCACTCCGCGGCTGACTCACCGGCTGAGATGGTTTTGACGAGGGAGGTTGTTCGACAGGTAAGTCACAACTGAAACGCAGAGACGCAGAGGACACAGAGGGTTCCGTTGACACTCCGCCTTCCGAGTGAGTTGGGCAAGCTCAAAGATTAGTTTTTGATTCAATCAAGATTGGTAAAGTGATCTTGCCAAATTGATCGGGGCCATACCTTTGCGACGAACCCTCTGTGTTCTCTGCGTCTCTGCGTTTGCAAACTTGAGCTATGAGTAGTCGATAAGACCAGCTCATGGTCCTTCCTATCTAGAGCGCTAGTTCCAAGTAAAGCATTACACTGTCGTAGCGTAGCCCGCCTTGGGCGGCGATATAGCCTGGCACGACTCCTACCGCCTTGTAGCCGAGGCGCATGTAGAACCGCTCGGCGCTGCCCCCGCGACGCGTGTTTAGCATGATCAACGAGCGTCCCCGCCTCCTCGCGGTCTCGTGGAGGGCGGTCATCAACTGCTTCCCCACTCCTCTTCCGCGCGTCTGCGCACCGACCAGCACTTTGTGGATCTCGGCGCGGTGGCGTGCGGCTGGCCAATAAGGCAGGTACAGCTGGCCGGCGCCGATAAGCTGCTGCTCCGAGTAAGTGGCGAGCAGAAGGCGGACACCTGACTCCAGCTCCGACCGGAGCGAGAGCCAGTAGTCCCGGGCCGCGTTGTGCGACACTGGCGCGACGTAGCCCAGTGACGCTCCGCCGTTCACGGTTTCCTTGAAGAGCTCGGTGAAAGAAACGATCTGTTCCTCGAGATCCGCCGAGGAAACCGGGAGGATGTTGAGTGCCATCTTCTTGGCTGCGCCGAGTGGATTCATGATTGTCCGAGGGGCGGGTTAGAACAGGTTGTGTGATGGGGTGACGGTCGAACCGGCCAATGCCGGCTCTTGCGGTACCTCATTTGCCAGCGGCTCTCGTGACGCCTCGAACGACCCGTCCATCCGCGCCATCACCACCGTGGCGAGACAGTTACCCGTGAGGTTGAGGGAGGTGCGGGCCATGTCCATCAGCTCATCCACGCCGAGGATGACGGCGACTCCCTGGAGCGGCAGGCCGAACTGCACCAGCGTCGCGGAGAGCACCACCAGGGAAGTGCGGGGAACGGCGGCGAGTCCCTTACTGGTGAGCATCAGGGTCAGCATCATCAGGATCTGCTGCTCGACCGGCATGTGGATCCCCGCGGCCTGGGCCACGAAGATCGACGCCATCGCCAGGTAGAGTGTGGTGCCGTCCATGTTGAACGCGTAGCCGGTGGGCAGAACGAAGGCGACGATACGCTTGGGCACTCCCAGCTTCTCCAGGTTCTGGAGAGCCCGGGGGAGCGCCGCCTCGGATGAAGCGGTAGTGAACGCGATCAGGAAGGGTTCCTTGATCGTTTGCCAGAAGCGCCGCAGGGGAACCTTGAAGGCGATCGCGATGGGCAGCAGCACGAGCAAGGCGAACACCACGAGCGCTCCGTAGAGCGTGAACACGAGCGCCCCGAGGTTCTTGAGCACGCCGAGCCCGTTTCTCCCGACCGTCACCGCCATGGCGGCGCCGATGCCGATTGGCGCGAACTTCATCACGATCCCCACGAACTTGAGCATCACTTCACTCAGGCTCTCACAGAAAGCCAGCATGACCTTCTTGTGGTGAGGCGGCACCTGGGACAGCGCCACCGCGAACAGGATGGCGAAGAAGGTGATCTGAAGCGCCTCGTTCCTCGCCGCGGCGTCGATGATGCTGGTCGGCACGATGTGCTCCAGCGTCCCGGAAAGAGTCGGCTTGGCCGTCACGTCGATCCCGGTATCGGTGGTCGCGAGCGGGAGATTCACCCCCAGGCCCGGCTTCACCAGGTTGACCGCCACGAGGCCCACAATGAGCGCCAGCGTCGTCACGATTTCGAAATAGACCAGGGACCGGAAGGCGAGCTTCCCCACCCGGGTCAGATCATCACCGTGGCCGGCAATGCCTCCTACCAGTGTTGCGAAAAGCAGAGGCGCAATCAGACACTTGATGAGGCGCAGGAATATTGCGGAGAAGATCGAGAGCGAACTGGCGTGGAAACCGCCCGAGGTGTCGGGGAAGAGGTGGCCAACTGCGACACCGACCACCATGGCGAGGAGGACCGACTGGGTTGGGGACAGCCGCCATCGGGTCCGCGGCTGATTCGAATCGAGACGCGTCGCTGGCATCGTGCATCCGGATGAGGGTGAGTGACCGATCCCTGGCGCGAGTAAGAGCGGGCGCCTCAGCGGCGCCCACCCTTTGCTACGAACCACCTACTGGATCGGATGTGGTTCACCCGCGATGAAATCATCGGTCGCGACCAGGTCCGCGTCTCCACCCGCGCTGATATCCTGGTGGGCGCCGGTAATGCCTGCCGCTCCCGCTGTGATGCGTACCCGGGCCACGACCGCCTTGCTGAAGGTGACACCGACGAATGAGTGACCATTCGCATCGCTCCGCACCGGAGCGTTCACCTTCTTGAGCAACCGCCCCTGCGCATCGAAGAAGGCCAGCGAGGTCGAGCCCGCAACGTCCACGTCGGAGAAGACGACGCCGAACCCGTTCACCCGCGCGGGGGTGGTGCTTCCGGCGACCTGGAAGTCCACCCGGATGATTCGGCTGCCGACGGCGATGAAAATCTTGGTCGGGCTGAAGGCGCGGAACTCGTTCCCGTAAGCGGGATTCAGCTGGGACAGGCTGTTGCTGTCCACCCGGAAGCCGATGCCCTCGGTGGTAAAGACCTGACCGCGGGGTACCACGCGATTGAACTGATCGCCGGGGAAGTTGTTGACGTTGGTCAGCGCAGCCGGAACCGCGTCCCAGTTGATCTCCCGCCGGCCGCCGGCCTGGTTCTCACCCGCGGTGGTGTTGGCCTGGCCGCCCAGCTGGGCACGGAAGTCCGCCAAGGCTTGAGTCAGATCACCGCTCGCCGTCGTCACTCGAGCCTCGGCGTTCGCAGCGGTGATGTAGGTGCCGCCGTTGCCGCTGTTGGCGTCGTTCGCGCTGTTGGCCTTGTCGTATCCGCATCCAGCCATCACCAGGCTCAACCCGATAAACCCGGCTGTAAGCTCACTCCCAAATCGTCCAGCCATGCTTCCCTCTCTCATTGTCGTTGAGCCGCGGGCTTCGGCGCGTTCGCCAGGCAGCACGTGCGACTCGGTGTATCAAGCGGAGGTGAAGCTAGGAGACGCGTTGAGGCTGGGGGATCGGGTGCGGGACGAGTTGGGGGTCGGGGGTAGGGTGTGGGAGGGGATAGGACGGAGGACTACGAATTGCCGATTGCCGATTGCCGATTGAAGGTTGAAAAAACCTGCTCCGAGTCGCGGAGCCACCGAGCCGATTAGCTTGAACCTGTGATCCTCGTCACCGGACCCTCGGCGTGAAGGCTTTCCTGTTGCTGGTCGCGCTATCGGCCGCTCCATGGTCGGTGGGGTGCCGGCACGATGTCCGAGCCGCGGCGAAGCAACCGCGTGAGGCGCGCAAGGCGCCTGTGGAGTCGGAAGCTGAACGGCTGAAGGAAATCGATAAGATCGGACCGATGGCGGCCAAGGACCGCGCTGCGCGGGCCAATCTCGGTCGAGCGTTGCGGGATCCGCGGCGCCCGGTGCGCGATCAGGCTGCCCACTGGCTGAGCAAAGCCGGGACCGAGGCGATTCCCGTTCTCATCACGGCATTGGAGGACACCAGCATGGAGACCGCCGTGACCGCCGCGTACGCGCTGGGCCTGATGGACACTGCGGCAGCGGAGGCAGTACCCGCGCTGACCCGCCAGCTGGGTGGAAGCATCGATACGTTGGCCAACATGTCGGACTGGGCCCTCAACCAGGTTGGCCCCCGCGGCAAGGGCGGCTTCATTCCCATGCTGCGGGATCTGCGTTACGGCGATGCTTTCGATCGGGCCGGGGCCGCCCGACAGTTCTCCCTTTACGGCGACGCATCGGCGGTCGCGATTCCATTACTAGCGCGCTCGCTCGAGGATCCCGATCCGATGGTGGCGCAGGCAGCGGCTGACGCCCTGGTCCGCATCGGCCCACGGGCTTCCCTTGCCGTACAAGCGATGCTGACCAGTCCCAAGCCTCCGGCGCGTCTTCTCGCGGTACTGGTCCTCAGCCAGATGCGGTCTCCCTATTTCTGATTCACCGCGCGGTACCAACGCGATCGCCGGGGGCCTGCTGGCCCTGCACGGGTTCCTGGCCTGGAGCGTTCGAGCTCCCGGGATCACCACAGGCAACGACGATGCAGTCTACCTCCTGCTGTCTCGCGCGCTCAGGAGTGGCCGTTATGTGGACCTGTTCTACGTCGGCCAGACCACCCATTCGCAGTACCCGCCCCTTTATCCGGGATTCCTCGCCCTGTTGGGGAGCATCTTCGGCGAACAGCTGAGCCTCTTCCTGGCCGCGAACATACTCCTCTCCATACTCGCCCTGGCCCTCTTCTTCTCGGTGGCCCGGCGCCGAGACCCGAGGGTCGCGCTCCTCGCACTCGGGATATGCGCCGTCAACCCGATGCTCCTCGCTATGGCGGGCGGTCTTCGGAGCGAGCCGCTTTGCATGGCACTCACCGCTTTGGCCCTCTGGCTGGCTGATCGTCCGGTTGTCAGCACCCGCTTCCGTTGGGGCTCCGCCGCTTCTGCCATCGGGGCTGCCTTGACGCGTTCCGCCTCCGTCACCCTTGTCGCTGCGTTGGGAATTCTCTGGGTGCTGAAGAGGCAATGGCGCGCCCTCATCGCACTGTCGGTGGCCGCCGCGTTGACGGTCGGCCCCTGGCTGGGCTGGACCCTGGTCGCCCCGCACAAGATCGCGGGGCGTTCGTACATCGCCGATGCGACGCTGCTCACTCCCGCTCCTCAACCTGCCGAAGGCGGCGCGGCGATTCCAGACACGACTCCAGCTCCGGAGCCGCAGCAGGTGACACCGCCCGCTCCGCCGGGTCTTGGTTCGGCGCTGATCGGCCGGGTGCGGCAGAACCTGCCCGCATATGCCGTCGTGACACTCGGGGTGCTTGCGCTTCCCAGCCTCCCCGGCACCCGGGTAGACAACATCCTCTGGCTGATCGTCGTGGTGAGTTTCGGAGTGGTGGGAGTCTGGGGGATGTGGCGATGGTGGACCGGGGCCTGTCTCGCGCTACTCTGCCAGGGAGCCTTGCTCGCGTTCTGGCCCTATGTCCTCGAGCGCTATCTCGTGCCGGTTCTCCCCCTCGCGATCATGGCGCTGGTCTTCGGCGCCAGCAGGGCAGGCGGCCTGCTACCTCGCCTGAAGGGTGAGATCGTGATTCCTGCTGTTCTGACCGCCGCGATCCTGTTGGGTGCCATCCCGCTGGTTGGAGGGATGAAAACGAGCTCCGCGGAATGTCGCTCTACCGTCGCCGAGCAGCGCGCCCGCTGCGGGTCGCCTGAAGAGCGGGCATTCTTCGAGGCGACTGCCTACATCGCCAGCTCCACGCCGGAAACCGCGCGCTTTCTCGCCGCAAAGGAAGGGGCGTTCTACTACTACGCCCACCGCCAGGTCGTTCCGATCTACGGCGTGCTCGACGGCGAGGTGAAGGACGTCGTCGCCTATCTCGCCGAGAACCAGGCAGAGTATGTCTTCCTGGGTCATTTGAAGGTGGATGAGTGGGCGATCGTCGGGCCGCTCGAGGGCATCTGCTCCGACCTCGATCTGGTTCACTCCTGGGGAGCGACGACTCTGCTATTAAGGGTAAATAAAGGGGCTGGAAACAAGACCGCCTGCGACGCCATCCAGGTCTACGCGCAGGCGCCGTGGGGAAATCGTCTGTTCCGGGCGGTGGATCGCCGCTAGGCCGTCTCGAGGCGCGGGAAGCTTTCTACAGGGCGGCGGGCGGGCCCAGCAGCGCCGTGAGTCTCGCCCGGGCGCGTGGGTATAAGGTCCCATCCCAGGCCGAAGGAGGAGCAACGAATTCCGAGAACGCCAGACCCGCCGACAGTAGCAGGGTCCCGATACCCGCCAGCAGAACCGGTGTGGTCAGCGGAAGGTCGAGTGTTATTGCTGTCGTCACCGCTTCCGCCATCAGGACCATCACCACCCAGTGGGGCCACAGGAGGAGAGAACGGGAAGTGGCGGACCGCACCTTGAGGGTAATCGTGTAAGGTCTCTCTATTCGCCACAGCGCGCGCCAGGCGGCGATGCACTGATAGGGCCACTTGGCGAACTGGAGCAGGGCCGCGCGCCAGTGCAGCCCACCTTCTCCCACCGGGTCCAGGAAGAACCGTCTTCGAAAGAGACCCACCAATCCGAGACTGGTCATCAGCGCCGCCAACCCACCCAGCGGCCGCGCTCCCAGATACGGAGGGGGGTAACCCCGAAAGAGCAACTGCACGATCGTCAGGTAGGCAAGCGGGATAGTAAAGGCCCGCAGATAATAGGCCCCGTGGAAGAGGCCAAGGAAACGATCGATCGGTGAAAGATCTCCCATCATGCGCGGTAACAGGTGGATCTTGATATCCACCAGGCTTCGCACCCAGCGGATCTGCTGCCTGAGGTATCCCGCCCAGTCGACCGGGGTCATCCCCAAGGCCAGGATCTTCGGGTGGTAGACGCCAGCCCAGCGGCTTGCGCGATAACGCAAAGTGATCAGCAAATCATCGGCATCGTGTGGCGCAAAACCGCCGACCTCCAGGAGCGCCGTGATCCGCTGGGTACTGTGGCTTCCGACCACAATAGTCTGACCCATCCCATAACTGGCCATGAGGTGGGTGGAGTAGTAGGCGTAGCTCTCCTCCGCCGCGCCTCTGGCGACAAAACTCGCATCCTGGTTGTAGTAGACCTGCGGGGCCTGGACGTAGCCGACGGCGGGGTCGCGAAAATAGCCCAGGACTTCGGTCAGGTAGGATCTTTCGGGGATGTGGTCGGGGTCGAACGCGGTCAGGATCTGATATCGAGCTGCACCGATATCCGCGAGCCAGGCGTTGTAGTTCCCGTACTTGGTGCCGGCGGCGTACCGGCCTTCCTTGACCTGAAACTGGGCCCGACGTTTCCGGGAATAGTGGTGGGCGCCAAGCCTGCGGCACAGCGCGGCGACCTCGGGACTCTCACCTTCATCGAGCACCCAGGTGTCATGGGGATAATCGATCGCGCACATGGCCTGAACCGACTGGGCCAGCATCTCGATCGCTTCAGCGTCGGGCACGAAGGTGGTTGCGACCGCGACCTTGAGGCCGGGAAGGGGAGCGATAGGCACTGGTCGGCGCATGCGCCACAACAGCAACCATCGGCCGAACCACGACCCCAGGTGGAAAACCAGGAGGGCGGAGACGACAATGTAGGCGGGTCGGGCGACTCTTTGCGGAATCCAATACCAGGCGAAGGCAGCGATCGCGGCGGCGGCGAGGACCGTCAAGACGATGTACTGGCGCTGCTCTCCGGAAGTCATCACCGGAGAACTCTCGACCCGGCGCGGTTCGGGACCGGCCATCCTAGCCGTCTGCTCCCCCATCATCCTCTTCCGTCCAAGCGGTAGCCGAAATTGTTGCAACGGTGCAACCACCTTGTTGCAGGGCTAATTCGCGGACGACCAACCCTGCCGCTACGAAGGGCGGGGCGTGAACCAGGTGGTTTATTCGGGGCAATTCCCACACCACCAGGTGGCACTCTGTCGTCTCGCTTGGCTAGCCTCTATGTTCCGCCTCAAGAGGCGGTTAGGGGTCGATTCCATCGATCAACCACAGCAACCCGGGTCGCGCAATTGGACAAGCTCGCAGGGGAGTGTGACACGGGGGCTCATCGGCCTGCACCGCTGGCGGTGCCGGAAGGAGGAGAGCGTACCACCATCGTCGCCGATATGCGAGCCATTGTCTCCGATCTGGTGCAATTCCGGGAATTGTTGGTTGAGCTCACCCTCCGCGACATCCGGATCCGGTACAAACAGGCGGCG
>DATBGE010000221.1:0-36371 GCA_036558125.1 Gemmatimonadales bacterium
CCTGATGTTGTGACAGGGTTTCTCGCCGCTCTCGGCAGGGGAACCACGCGCTGGCTCGCCCAAGTGGGCGCGCTGGCGCGTTTTGCTTTTGAGACGGTCACCTCCCCCTCGTCCCTGCCCCGCGCGGGACGCCGGGTCGCCCTCCGCATCCTGCTCAACCAGCTCCGCTTCACCACTTTGGAGGCGGTGCCTCTCGTTGTGCTGCTCAGCGGAGTTCTGAGCTTTCTGGTGATCTCCAGCAGCATCGGCCAGCTGGGCCGGGTGGGGGCCACGGAATTCATCGGCAAGCTGATGGTTGTCGTGATCGTCCGGGAGCTGGGACCGATCCTGACCGCCCTCGCCGTGGTGGGACGGAGCGGCACCGCCATCACGGCGGAACTGGCGACCAACACCGTGCTCGGCGAGGTGCGCGCCCTGGAAGGGTTGGGGATCGATCCCTTCCATTACCTGGTGCTGCCCCGGTTTCTGGGCTCCATCATCTCGGTATCGGTGCTCATCGTGCTGTTCGATGTGGTCGCACTCTATGGAGGATTTGTTGGAGCGAGTACCGCGAGCATGAGCGGCTCGCGGTACCTCGCCATCGTGCTCGAGAGTCTCACCACGCAGGACGTGGTGCTGACCATTCTCAAGGGACTCAGCTTCGGCGCGATTATCGGGTTGCTTCCGAGCTTCCAGGGACTCTCCGTCCGCCGGGGCCCCACCGAGATTCCCCAAGCGGTTATTCGCGGCACCGTCGGTTCCATCGTGTTGATCTTCGTCCTCTCGGCGATCTTCGTGGCGGTGCTCCAATGACCGGGGCGCCGATGCTCACCTTCGAGGGAGTACCGCTGCTTCGGCTGAGCCGCGATACCCTCTCCCGGCAACCCAGCGGGGAGGGCGGACCGCCGGCCCTTTTCGCTCTCGACGTCAAAGCCCACGAGACGGTCGTGGTGCTGGGAGACGAATCGAGCGGGGTGGACGGCCTCGGCGCGCTGGCGATGGGGCTGGAGCTGCCACCCTCGGGGCACACCACATTGTTGGGGACCGAAATCAGGACCCTGGATCGCCGGGCTCAACTCGCCTTCCGCAGACGCGTGGGGTACCTTCCCGCCGGAGATTGCCTGCTGCAGAATCTCTCACTACGCGACAACATCCTGCTGCCGCTCCGCTTCGGCAGCCACTTTCGAGAACGCGAAATCGAGGGACGAGTGGACGTGATCCTCGCCCAGCTCCGGATCGTGCGTGTAGCTGACGTGCGCCCGGCCCAGGCCGATCAGGAGGAGCGACGGCGAACCGCCATGGCTCGAGCACTCGCGTTCGACCCGGAACTGGTGATTCTGGAGCAGCCGTTCGATGGCCTTCCCGACCGGGTGGCCGCCGAGCTGCTGGAGGTGGCGCGGGGCGGTGAGACGGAGGAGGGTAGCCGACGGACACTGTTCATCACCGGCCAGGAAATTCCCACCCTGCTGCGAGGCCGGGTGGATCGCCTGGTCCGGGTCAGGAAGGGGCACGCCGAGGTGGTGAAAGCATGAAGCTGAGCCAACGCGGAAGCGACGCCCTGGTTGGGATCCTGGTCCTGGCCGCTGGCCTGGTCCTGGCCACCGCGTTTGTCATCACTCGGGGCTGGAACGAGCGTCGAATCACCGTGTACATGCTGAGTCCGTCCGTCCTGGACCTCAAGAACGACACGCGGGTCCTGCTGCAGGGACTTCAGATCGGCGAGGTGGCCGGGATCTCCCCGAAGGTGGACAGTATCATGGGACCGCCGGAGTTCGTAGTCGCGCTTCGGCTACGCGAGCGCTACCAGAACGGCACCCCGATCGTGCTGCCCCGAGCCACCCGGGCCGAGCTGATCCAGAGCGCCATCCTGGCCGGCGGTGTCGAGGTCTCGCTCATCGTGCCACCCAATGCGCGCTTCGGCCAGCTGGAGCCTGGCGATACTATTCGTGCCAGGGTGCAGCAGACGGCGGTAGAGACCCTCAAGGAAGTCGCCGATTCGCTGAAGACTCAGGTCTCGGACATCCTGCGCGATACCCGGAAGCTCCTCGCCACCCTCGATCGCTCTGCGGGTACTATGCAAACTGAGATGCAGCGCACGGCGCCAGAAGTGCGCCAAACGCTCGCAGACGCGCGCGGTGTGCTCAATCAGTTGCGCCCGGTCCTCGCAACGGCCGACAGCTTCATGGGCGAAACCCGCGGGCGGGTCGGCAGCCTGCACGACTCACTCACCGCGACGCTGGTCGAAGCCCGGCAATTGATGGACAACCTGGATACGCTCGCCCACGCCGCGACGCTCGTCGCGGTTGAAAATCGGGAGCGCATCCGGCAAACCGCCGAAAACATCCGGGTCGTGAGCATCAAGATGGAATACCTCATGGACCAGTTGAGCCGGCGGCCGCTCAAAGTCATCAGCGGGGTGAAGCCGCTGGATCACGATTCGATCGTCGCCCAGACCGACAGCGCGGCCGCAGCGGCCGCCAAGAAGCAATGAAATTTCTGCTGCTTCACCTCCCGTCCTGGTCGCCCGACAGCATCAGCCAGCCTCTGGCTCAGGAAGGGGTCGAGGTACGGCAGGTCAGTTCCGCATCCGAGGTGGCAGCCGATCACCGGCCGACGGTGCTCCTGCTCGATGCCCCGGCCCGCTCTCATTTCACGCCCCATGCCCTGGTAGCGTTGCGCGATGCCGGCGTCGCGGTGCTGGCGCTCGGAGCGAACGGCGAGGAAGACGTACCGCATGACCTCCCGACCGAGGCCCTCGCGGGATTCGTCCGGGGGCCGATCGGAGGAAGGCAATTGCTGGTCGGGCTCCGCAGCGCGCTGCTCGTGGCGGCGGCTCAGCAGGATACCGCCCGGGCCCG
Source organism: Gemmatimonadales bacterium (assembly GCA_036558125.1). Taxonomy (GTDB): domain Bacteria; phylum Gemmatimonadota; class Gemmatimonadetes; order Gemmatimonadales; family GWC2-71-9; genus DATBGE01. Next base: position 2,838 of record DATBGE010000221.1, read on the forward strand.
GGCGGAGACGGCGGCCCGGACCAGTGAGATTACCGAGCTCACGAACATCGGGATCCAGCTGACGACGGAGAAGGACTACAACAAGCTACTGGACCTGATCCTGAACCAGGCTCGCCGCATTACCCAGTCGGATGCCGGCAGTCTCTACGTGGTGGAGACCGACGACCGGGGCGAGAAACGGCTGCGGTTCAAGCTGAGCCAGAACGACAGCCGGCCCGACATACCGTTCGTCGAGTTCACCATGCCGATCGATCAGGCCTCGCTCGCGGGGTACGCCGCCTCCGAGGGCGAGCCGCTGGTGATCGACGACGTCTACACGCTGCCGCCGGATGTGGAGTACGCCTTCAACCGCTCGTTCGACCAGCGCTACGGCTACCGGACCAAGTCCATGCTGGTCATCCCCATGGTGAATCACCACGGAGAAGTGATCGGGGTGCTTCAGCTGATCAATCGAAAGCGGGACTTCGCCTCCCGGCTCGCGTCTCCGGAGGAGGCGGATCGAGAGGTCATTTCTTACAGTCCCCACACGGTGAAGATCGTCCGGGCGCTGGCGGGTCAGGCCGCGGTGTCAATCGAGAACAGCCAGCTCTACGAGGCGATCGAGCGGTTGTTCGAGGGATTCGTGAAGGCCGCCGTCACCGCGATCGAGCAGCGTGATCCGACCACTTCGGGACACTCCGAACGGGTGGCTACTCGGACCGTCGCCCTGGCGACCCTGGTGGACCGGGTGGACGACGGGCCCTATCGTCTGGTGAACTTCACCCCGGAACAAATCCGGGAAATCCGCTATGCGGGCCTGCTCCACGATTTTGGCAAGGTCGGCGTCCGGGAGCAGGTGCTGGTCAAGGCCAAGAAGCTCTACGGCGAGAACCTGACGCTGATCCGACAGCGCCACGCGTTCATCAGGCGAAGCGCGCAATGGCGCTTCGAGAAAGAGCGGTCGGACTACCTCCTCGCCAATGGCAGGCAAGGTTACGAAGCATTTCTGCTCGACCTGGAGAGCCGGCACGAAGCGGAGATCGCTCTCACCGAGCGTTTTCTCCGGGTTGTCCTCGAGTCCAACGAGCCGACCGTGCTGGCCGAGGGGAATTTCGAGCAGCTGAGCGAGTTCTCAGGACGGACCTTCGAAGACATCGACGGGAATCCGGCCCCCTTCCTGACCGAGCCCGAGGTCAAGATGCTGAGCATTCGGAAGGGAAGCCTGGACGAGGAAGAACGGCTGGAGATCGAGAGTCACGTCACCCACACCTTCGACTTCCTGCGACGGATCCCGTGGACCAAGGGGTTGAGCCAGATCCCCGACATCGCCCACGCCCACCACGAGAAGCTCAACGGCCGTGGTTACCCTCGGCGCATCGAGGGCGACGCGATTCCGCTCCAGACCAGGATGATGACCATCGCGGACATCTACGACGCGCTGACCGCAAAGGACCGTCCCTACAAGCGCGCGGTGCCGGCCGAGCGTGCCTTGGGCATCATGCAGGAAGAGGTAAAGGGCGGAATGCTGGACGCCCAGCTCTTCCGGCTTTTCGTGGACCACAAGGTGTGGGAAAAAGCGGGGTGATTGAAGATTGATGATTTCGATTGAAGATCGATGCCCGCCGCAAGCCCAATCTGCAATCGGCAATCCTAAATCTTCAATCTCCTTATTCGCGGGTGAACCGCTGAAGTCCTATCGCAAGGCCCAGGTTGACGGGAACCGCCAGCGCCACGAGCTGCCCGTTAGCCTGAATCCAGCCCGGCAGGATCTTTCCCACCAGACCAGCAACCGACAACAGAGCCATGCCCAAGGCGAGGGCCCGGGCTGAACGGACCGGCCAGCTCTTGCCTCGGAGCACCGGGATCAGAAGGATCGCGACCGCGAGCGCCAGCACGCTGAACTGAAGTACGTTCTCGTTTCGTCTCGCGATCACATGATCGGTAAAGGCCCACATTCCGGCCAGAAGGGTTCCGACAATGCCGGTAACCCAGGTCCAGGTGAGGCTGAGAGCACCGAAGCCGACTCGGGCCCATCCTGATCGCGCACTCAGCGCTCCTGAGACGGCGAGTCCGACCCCGAGAACCAGTCCCACGATCAGATAATTCGGAATCCAGCGCGGCGGGGCGTCGAGCACCGGGAAGGCGTTGCTCTCGTACAGCGTCTCTTCCGACTTCACCAGCGGCACCATGTGGCCCGAGTCATCGGGGACCCGCACCGTGCGGAGGTGCTCTCTCAACTTGAACGGCAGAAACATCTCTTCCCATGCCGAGAGCGGCTCGTCGGCTCCCCGGCCGGTGGCGATTTGCATCGCGGTGTACATCGGAATGTCGTTGGTAGTAAGCCGCTGGGTGTGAAACCGAAATGTGGTGCCGGCAGGCAGAGCCGAGGTCTGAGCCTTGATCGCTCCACCGACGGCCTTATCCAGTGCATCGCGGACCCGGGTCGAGCAGTTGTCGCGATAGTAATCGTAGCGATAGAATTTGTTCTCGTCCCGGGAATTCCAGACCAGGAAGTCACGCAGGGCAACGCGCTGCGCGGGGGGGAGATTGAGCTCCTGCCGCCAGACCGACCGCTGCGCCGCCCGGTATCGCGCCACATCCAGGTCGGTGTCGAACCCGGCCATCCAGTAATTCATCCGGCCCTGGATGAAGCGGAGCAGGAAATTCTCCTGCCGGAAGCTGAACATCCCGTAGTTGTAGGCGACGCTGGTGCCCTGCTGATGGTCCTCCACGACGATGGCATTGTGGCCGAAGCGTTCCCACACCTCGCCGCCGGAGCCCATGGTGAGGACGGAGATCGACAGTTCGGTGCGGGGTGGGCGGTATGGGGGTAGGGCGGGAGGACTGAAGCGCGAAGGCTGAGGGTGACAGAAATGCCAACAGGCAGGCAAGGCAAGCCCCGCGAACGAGGTGTGACTTGGCTGGTTCTCCGACCGCCTTCCCGCCCTCCCGCCCTCCCGCCTTCACAACACCACGTCCCTTCCCTCCTTGGCCGACTGATAAATCGCATCGATCACCCGATGCAGGGTGATCTGTTCCCTGTTATCCGGAGGAGTGGCCTGTCCATGGATGCAGGCCAGAAAGTGCGCCCATTCCGCCCGGTAAGATGCGCTGAAGGGGTTTTCTCTCCCGATGGAACCGGTAGGAGCTACGTCGGTGGGCACCCCGTGCAATTCCTTCCACACATGCAGCGGGTTGATGCCGGCGGTCCCTCGGCTACCCCGGACGCCGGCTCCGAAGCGTTCTCCCTCCCCGATGTGGCGCCAGGTGACGTCGAGGAAGACCGAGAAATCGTTCTCGCAGACCACGAAGGCGCTCCCTGAAGGCTCGACACTCCCATCGCCGGAGAGATCGAGCGAGGCACTCACCCGCACCGGCTTGGGCCAGTCGGCCAACCAGAGGCCCAGATCGAGAATCGCATAACCCAGGTCGAGCATCGCGCCGCCGCCGGCCTCGTCGCGCCGAGTGCGCCATCCGAGTTGGGACCGGCTGGGGCGGAAGACGTGCCAACTGCCGCGAACGCTCTGAACTTTCCCGAGTTCCCCGCTCTGAACGAAGGAGCGGACGATCTGCACGTCGGAGCGATACCGGTGGTTGAGGGCAACCATCAGGATCCGCTTCCTCTTTTCGGCGGCGCGAAGGACCTGCTGCACTTCGGCGGTGTTCATCGCGAGGGGACGCTCGACGAACACATGCAGATTAGCCGAGAGGGCTGCCATCACGTGGGGCTCATGCAGGTGATTGGGCGTACAGATCGCGATGGCATGGAGCTCTTCGTACTCCAGCATTTCCTCGATGTCGCTGAAGGCATCCGCCACCTTGAAGCGATCGGCGAGGGCCCTGGCCTTCGGCATGTCGGTGTCGCAGATGGCCACCACTTCGATGCCCTTGAGCTTCCGCAGCACGGGCAAGTGCGCGACCTGGGTGATCGCTCCGGCGCCGATGACGCCGACTCTGACGGGATCAGCCATCCTTGATCTCCGGGAGTTGGAGGAAGCTCAGTACATCCGCTCGAGCGAAGTGCCGGGGAAATATGCCGCCAGAATCTGGCGGAAGTGCTGGCCGGCGCGGGCCCGGCCGACGGCGCCCCATTGGCAGAATCCTACCCCGTGGCCCGAGCCGCGCCCGTCGGCGACGAGGCCGGTAAGGAGTCCGCCTTCCCGGCTTTCGGTGAGCGTAAAGGCCCCGCTTCGAAGCAACGGCTCGTTCACCGGGTGGAGAATCTGCCGCACCGCGGGACCGTCGAACGTGAGTTGGTCCTGGTCCACACCGATGGCAATCCTCGCCACTCGATCCGAGGGGGTGCGAGCGACCACCTGGACCGACCGCACTTCCCGAAACGGGGTCGGGCGAACTCCCCGCAAGATGGTCTTGAGCTGATCACCGGTCCACTCTTCGCGCCACCGGAAACGGGGAGAGAGCCGGCAATACGCCTGTCCGTTCTCGTCCGTGTCCGGCACCGATTGGAGGTAGGGCCGGTTGGCTCCGGCGAACACCTCGGTGCCCGCGGCAGTCTGTCCACCGCAAGTCGAATAGAAGAAGGCATCGATCGGAATGCCGTTGAAGGTGAGAGTCTGGCCTGCCGTCTCTCGCACCGCCTCCCATCCGAGCTGGGTCTCGGCCCAGACTCCGCCGTAGACCTGATCCACCACGGTGGGATACAGGTCGAACCCTTCCAAACGACGCTTCCCGACATTCTTGAGCGCGAAGGTTCGGGAGATCACGGCTTGCGCCGCGAGGGCCTCCCGGTCGGCCGGCTCGCGCTTGCCCATCTCTGCCGAAACAACCCCGGCGAGGTAGTCCTCCAGGGAAACGCGATTGACGACGGTCAGCCCGGTCCGGTCGCGCAAAACGCTGGCACTACCACGATAGTAGCGCCCGGCAACACTCATCAGCGAACCCGATGCCGGCACGAAGGTCAACGGACCGTCGTGGATACTGCTGGATCCGGACCCATCTCGCAGCTCGAGGCGGCCACCCGAGACCCTCACGCTCCAGGTGGAGGAGCGGGAGAGGGTCGCCATGGCGTCCCCCTCCATGACATTGATGTCGGAGTCCGAACCCAACTCCACCAGTGGAGACCCGACGAACAGACCGATCCGGATGTCCGGCTGGGTAGAGCCGGCCGGCGCCTGGACTGGAAACGGGGCCTCCGCAGGCGGAGCAGGATTACAGGTCAGCGTGAGAAGACCCCACGCGACCAGTAGGAGGTTGCGGGGGCGCGCGGCCCGCACGACCTCAGCCGCGGTAGTTGCCAAACTTGAGCTCGAGCTCGAAATCCCCGCCACGCAGGAACGCGATTACCTGTTGCAACTCGTCCTTGGACGGCGCGGTGACCCTGACTTCCTCCCCCTGGATGCTGGTCTGAACCTTCTTGAAGCCCTGGTCCTTGATTGCTTTCACGATCTTCTTCGCGGTCTCCTGGGGAATTCCCTGCGCGATGCCAATGATCCGCCGCACTGAGGTCCCAGCACCAGGTATCAGGTCTCCGATCCGGAGGTTTCGCACCGGGACTCCTCGCTTGACCAGCTTGGTACGCAGGATGTCAAGCAGCGCCTCCATTCGGAACTCGTTGTCGGCCGCGAGGCGGATCTCGGCCTTGGCGCGATCGAGTTCGATGGTGCAGTGGCTGTCCTTGAAGTCGTAGCGCTGGCCGACCTCTTTCACTGCCTGATTTACGGCGTTGTCGACCTCCTGGAGGTCGGCGCCGGTCGAAATATCAAAGGAAGGATTGGCCGCCATTGTGCGATCGAATGTGAGATGATGTCGGTTTCGAGCTGAAATGTAGTCCGGCCTCCTACGCATTTCATCCCAAAGTGCTCGCTTGACAGGAATCCCGAAGAATCATAGGTTGGTTTCACGGCGGACGGATTTATGGCCACTTGCTCCCGCCAGGGGATACACCCCGAACCAAAGAGCTAAAGCGCCGGGTGGTCATTCCCTGCGCTTCGATCGGCAGGGATTTTCATTTTAGAGGAGTGGCAACGCGCAAATGAGCCCCCGTTCCCTGATGTGTTGTCGAATTATGTGCATGTGTCCGCCCCTCAGGGTGGGCCGTGTTCTCGGCATGCGTCGGATCGGGGTAGTCGCGTACCCATAGCAGCAACATTCGACCATTTACGAGGCCCGGTTCACCGAGTGAACCGGGCTTTTTCGTTTGCAGGAAGTCAGTCGCCAACACCACGGAGCCGAATAATGCCATTGCATCCCGACACCCTAGCGATTCACGCGGGCCAGGTGCCCGATCCCGTCACCAACGCCCGAGCCGTGCCGATCTATTCGACCACGAGCTACGTGTTCAACAACACCACCCACGCCGCAGCGCTCTTCGGGCTCAAGGAATTCGGGAACATCTACACCCGCATCATGAACCCGACGACCGATGTGTTCGAGAAGCGGTTGGCGGAGCTCGAAGGTGGTGTCGCTGCACTCGGCCTCGCGAGCGGGCAGGCGGCGGAGACCCTCACTGTCCTGAACCTTGCCCGCGCGGGAGACAACCTGGTCTCCTCCCAGACGCTCTACGGCGGCACCTACAACCTGTTCGCGTATACCCTCCCCAAGTGGGGGATCACCACGAAGTTCGTGGACATCCACAACCTGGACGCGGTCCGCCAGGCAGTCGATGACGGGACCCGCCTGCTCTTCGTGGAAACGATCGGCAATCCACGGCTCGACGTCCCCGACTTCGCCGCCCTGGCCGAAATCGCCCATTCGGCGGGAATCCCGTTCGTGGTGGACAATACCTTCGGCGCCGCGACCCTGAGCCGCCCGATCAAGTACGGCGCCGACATCATCATCCACTCGGCTACCAAGTGGATCGGCGGACATGGCACGGCGATCGGCGGAGCCGTGGTGGACGCCGGCAGCTTCGACTGGGCCAGCCCCACCGCTCGCAAGCGCTTCCCTGAGTTCTCCTCGCCCGACCCGTCGTATCACGGGCTGGTTTACACCGAGGCGTTCGGTCCCCTCGCGTTCATCCTCAAGCTGCGGGTCCAGCTGCTGCGCGACCTGGGCCCTGCGCTGTCGCCCTTCAACGCGTTCCTCTTTCTGCAAGGGCTCGAGACCCTTCCGCTCCGGATCCAGCGTCACTCGGAGAACGCCCTGGCCGTGGCACGCTGGCTCGCCAAGGACTCCCGAGTGGAGTGGGTGTCGTACCCCGGGCTCGAGAGCCACCCCGAGCATCGGAATGCCCGGCGCTACCTGAGCGGAGGGTTCGGCGGAGTCCTGACCTTCGGAGTGAAGGGTGGCCTCGCGGCGGCCAAGGCCGTGATCGACAAGGTGAAGCTGTTCTCGCTCCTGGCCAACGTGGGAGACGCCAAGTCGCTCATCATCCACCCGGCGTCTACGACTCACGAGCAGCTCACTCCGGAACAGCAGATCGCGACGGGCACGACACCTGAGCTGATCCGGCTTTCAGTTGGACTGGAAGACGTGCGTGACCTCATCGCCGATCTCGATCAGGCGCTGGGCGGCGAGGCTGCTACCGGCACGCCGCCGGCTCGACAGGCCGCGGGAGTCGCTGGATGAGTCGCGAGCCGGTGATCGTCAAACTCGGGGGAGACGCGCTGGCCTCTCCCGAGCGAATCGCAGCAGCGGCTCGACGGGTTCAGCTCCGCGCGGCGGCAGGCCCGGTCGTGGCCGTTGCCAGCGCGCGCCGGGGAGTCACCGATCATCTGTTGGGACTGGTGGAAGAGGTACGCTCCGCCGCCGGTGGATTCGGCACGCCGGTTTCCGAGGCGGATCGGGCGGTGGCAGCTGGAGAAGTGGTTGCCGCATCGCTGCTGGCCCTCGCCTTACAGCAACTGGGCGTGCAGGGAGTATCACTCGACGCGCGTGAGGCGGGGTTACGAACCGTCGGTCGCGCGGGGCACGCTCACATCGGAGCCGTAGCGACCCGGCGGCTCACCCGGTTACTGCAGCGTGACGCGGTGCCGGTGGTGACGGGGTTCCAGGGATGGAATCGGGGACGGGTCGTGACCCTGGGCCGGGGAGCCACCGATGTCACGGCCGTCGCCCTCGCCGCGGCGCTCGAGGCAGGCCATGCGGAATTCGTGAAGGACGCACACGGGCTTCGCACCGCCGATCCCAAGCTGGTTGCCGAGGCCCAGGTGATCCGCGAGGCACCCCATGCCTTCTTGTCGGCCCTCGCGACCGCCGGCGCCAGGGTAATTCATCCGGAGGCCGCCCAATTGGCGGAGCGCCGCGGACTGACGCTTCAGTTCCACCCCCTCGAGGACGAGGGTCCTCTGACGACCGTATCGTCGCTCGCGCCACAGGAAAACATTCGGGCGGTAGCAACCGCTCCGACCGATGGGGTGATGGTACGGCTGACGGCGCTGAGCAACACGGCGCTGGAAGATTCTCTTCGGCTGACGGAATCACTTCACCGGGCCCTCCGAGCCGAAAGCATTCCAGTCATCGAGGTTGATCCTGAGGTGCGTCAGGTGAGCGTCACCGTGCCCGCGGTGTTTGGCGCCCAAGCCACCAGAATCGTGCACTCCATTTTCGTTTTGAACGCGACAGTCGCCCGAGACGTACGGCGGGCATCCTGATACCGAAGCCGAAGCTCCAAGGAGGCTACCATGTCGGAGATCGACGAAGTCCTCAAGAAGAACCAGCGTTTCTCGGGCGCCCGGTCGCCCGTATTCCTGCCGCTTCCGCCCGCGCGTCATCTCGCAATTGTGACCTGCATGGATGCGCGGCTCGATCCGTCATCGGCCTTCGGCCTTGCCGAAGGTGATGCCCACGTCATTCGCAACGCGGGAGGCCGAGCGCAGGACGCGCTCCGCTCCCTGGTCATCTCCCAGCGATTGTTGGGGACCACGGCGATCACCGTCGTGCACCACACCGACTGCGGCATGCTCACCTTCGCCAATGACGATCTCTACAAGAAGGTGGAAGAGGACCTTGGCTCGGACGCGAGCGGGATCGACTTCCTCCCCTTCCCCGACCTCCAGAAGAGCGTCCGGGATGACGTCGAGTTCCTGCGCAACAGTCTTCTGATCGCGCCCAATACCGAGATTCGGGGATTCGTCTACGACGTGAAGACCGGACAGCTCTCGGAAGTGACCGCCGGAGCCGAAACCGCGGGGAGCACGCGGTGACGCCCGGACGATGTCCCGCGGCTGGCACCTCGAGGAAGGCGGAGGAATCATGACGCTTTCCCCCGCCGCCGTCGCGCCAGTCCGCGATTTTCAGCTGGGAGATTTCCGTACCGAACGCGGCGGAATCATCCGTCACGCGAGGCTTCGATATCGGACCTACGGCGACCCGGAGCTGGGAGCCGAGCGAGGGTGGGTGCTCGTCTTCCACGCGCTGACCGGAAGTCACGAAGTACATCAGTGGTGGGAGCCGCTCCTCGAGCCGGGCAAGCCACTCGATCCCGCCGGCCGCCCGATCCTGGCGGCCAATCTGCTCGGCAGCTGCTACGGCTCGAGCGGTCCGGCGCCCGGCGTTCCCGGTGCAGAACATTTCCCCGATCTCACCACCGGAGACCTGGCCCGGGCCCACGGCTTGTTGCTCGAGGAACTGGGCATTACCCGTCTCGCCCTGGCGACAGGTGGTTCACTCGGTGGCATGGTAGCTCTTCAGTGGGCGCGGCTGGCTACGGTTCCTACGGAGAGCGTCGTCGTCTTCGCCGCGCCGGCCAGGACCTCTGCCCAGGCCATCGGGTGGAACGCGGCACAGCGGCTCGCGATCGAGGCCGATCCGGGCTGGCGGGGCGGCCGTTATGCTCCGGGCGGAGGGCCGGTAGCCGGTCTCGCGGCAGCGCGAGCGATCGCGATGATTACCTACCGGAGCGCCATCGAGTTTGAAACCCGGTTCGGCCGCAGGGAGTCTCGCCGACCAGGACAGTTCGACGCCGAGTATTACCTGAGACGCCAGGGGGATAAGCTGGTCGCGCGATTCGACGCCGCCAGCTACGTCAGCCTGATGCGCAGCATGGATCTCCATGACGTCGGAGATACCAGCGTTGCGGCCGAGGAGACACGTTCTCGAGTCAACCGTCTCGTCGGCGTCGGCATCGACACCGATATTCTCTACTACCCGGCCGAGGTGGAGGAGTGGGTGGCGGCCTATGCCGCGGCCGGAGTCGACGCCCGCTACAGGGAGATCAGCTCACCCTATGGGCACGACGCGTTTTTGATCGAGTGGGATGCGGTGGAGGGGGTGTTGCGGGAGGCGTTGGGGGGGGAATTGAAAATTGGTAATTGGTAATTGAAAATTGAAACTTCGGGGTGATCGAGCTTTCAATTTTCAATTATCAATTTGCAATTACCAAATTTGCCGTCAGGCCAAAAAGCTTTCCAGCGCCCTTGCCCGGCTGACGTGCCGAAGCCGAGTGAGGGCCTTTTCCTTGATCTGCCTCACCCTCTCCCGGGTGATGCCGAGCAGGCTGCCGATTTCTTCCAGGGTCATCGGCTCCGGACCATCGAGGCCGAAGTAGAGGCGAAGGATCTTGGCCTCCCTTTCTTTCAGAGTCCCCAGCACTTCCTCGATTGACTCGCTGAGCGCGTGCTCGAAGGTGTCGGAATCCGGACCGGGATTCTGGGTGTCGGGGAGATAGTCCAGCAGCTTGTTGTCTTCGCCCGGAGTCAGCGGCGCGTCGAGCGACAGGTGATTCTGGGAGATGGAGAGGGTCTTCTGGACCTCTTCCATCGAGATATCCATGCCCTCGGCGATCTCGGACGGGGTCGGCTCGCGTCCCAGCTCCTGGAGCAATGCGGAGGATCGCTTGCCGATCCGGTGCAGAGTCCCGGCCCGGTTGAGCGGAACCCGGACGATGCGGCTCTGCTCGGCCAGGGCCTGGAGAATCGCCTGCCGGATCCACCAGACCGCGTAGGAGATGAACTTGATGCCCTTGGTCTCGTCGAACTTGTGAGCGGCGCGGATCAGTCCGAGGTTGCCCTCGTTGATGAGGTCGGCGAGGGAGACGCCCTGGTTCTGGTATTTCTTGGCGACCGAGACCACGAAGCGGAGATTGCTGCGGACCAGCTTGTCGAGCGCCTCCTCGTCACCGGTGCGGATTCGCTGGGCGAGCGTGACCTCTTCCTCCTGCGGGATCAGCGGGTACTTGCTGATCTCCCGGAGATATTGATCCAGCGAACCTTCATCGAATGAGTGGCCTCGCTTGCCGGTGCCGACTCGCATTGGGCGCATCAGACTCGACCTCGGGGCGGGCAGAGGGAGGAATGACTTGAGAACCTTAGCCCCGCGCTTTCGCAGGCGCAAGCGGGGCAAACCCGAACATCACACATCATAGTTGTCGATCTGAGCTCGTTGCAGCGTACCTGAAAAATCCGCATACCCCACTTTGGTCTCGGAGTAGAACTCGAAGACCTCCCAGCCTCCTTCGCGATGGCCGTTGCCGGTCTGCTTGACGCCTCCGAACGGCAAGTGCGCCTCGGCTCCAATGGTAGGGGCGTTTACATACGTGATTCCGTTGTCCAGTTCCTGGAGTGCCCGGAATGCGGTGTTCACATTGCGGGTGTAGATCGAACTGGAAAGACCGTATCGCACTCCGTTGTTGATCTGGATCGCCTCGTCCAGTGAGCCGACCCGAATCACGGCCAGCACCGGCCCGAAAATCTCTTCCTGCTCGAGCCGGCTCCCCGCTTTCACCCCGGCGAACACCGTCGGCTGGTAGAACCAGCCGTGATTCATCCTCGTGCCGCGGGGCCGCGAGCCGCCGAGGACCAGCTCGGCACCTTCTTCCTGGCCGACGGCGACGTAACGCTCGACCTTCTCCCGCGAAGCCTGGTGAATCAGCGGACCGACTTCGGTCCCCCGCTTGCGGCCATCACCCAGTTTCAACGCGCCGGCAGCCGAGGCGAGATTCGCGACGAACCGGTCATGAATCTTCCGGTGCAGGATAAGACGACTCGTCGCGGTGCACCGTTGTCCGGTCGTGCCGAAGGCGCCCCAGAGCACCCCTTCGAGCGCCAGATCGAGATCGGCGTCGTCCATGACGATCATCGCGTTCTTCCCGCCCATCTCCAGCGAGACTCGCTTGTGCATCCGGCCGCCGGCTTCGGCGATCGTCGAGCCTGTCACTGTTGACCCGGTGAAGGAGATGAGGGGGACGTCGGGATGCTCGACGAGGGCCCGTCCCGCGACTTCGCCACGCCCATGCACCAGTTGGATCACCTCGGGCGGGAATCCGGCCTCGAGGGCAAGCTCGACTAATCGGTGTGCACTGTGAGGGACGTCTTCCGAGGGTTTCAACACCACGCTGTTTCCACACAGCAACGCGGGAAACATCTTCCAGGTGGGAATCGCCATCGGGAAATTGAATGGTGTAACCAGGCCAGCGATGCCGATCGGCCGGCGATAGCTCATGGCCCACTTGCTTCGCAGCTCTGACGGCACCGTCCGTCCGAAGAGGCGACGGCCCTCGCCGGCGGCGTAGTAGGCTGTGTCGATTCCCTCCTGGACATCGCCCCGGGCTTCCGACAACACCTTCCCCATTTCCCGAGTCATGCCGGTGGCAAGCTCTTCCTTCTTCTCGGAGAGCAGGTCGCCCAGCCTGCGGAGCAGGTCGCCCCTCGCTGGAGGCGGTACGGCCCTCCATGCCTCGAATCCGCGACGGGCGGACCGCACCGCGGCAGCGACATCTTCCGGACCTGAGTCCGGGAATCGGCCCACGAGATCAGACGTATCCGCCGGGTTCCGGTTCTCGAAATACGCTCCGGAAAGCGGCGGTACCCATTTCCCGCCAATAAAGTTCTTAAACGTGGTTGGCATGCCGGAAGGTCAGGAACAGACCCAGTAGGCGATGTGTTTGGCGTAGCCGACGCGAGGCAAAATCTCCCGGCCCGCGAGGAAGAGGCCCCAAAGCACAACTAGCAGCGACAGCGTATGAGCCCAGCCCAGCCGGCGGTACCAGGAGGAGATACCACTCCAAACTCCGGCGACGATCACGGTGAGGGCGGCGCCGAGGTAGAAGAAGAGTTCCACTCCGCATTCGTGAATGTACGGCCACTGAGTCATGGCGCCGGCCAGCACCAATCCCAGCAAGACCCGGAGCCACGTGGCGAGTGCTGCACGCTTGGTGACTACCGCCTGAGACTCGGCGGGTTTAGTGGTCACCGGCGCGCCCGCCGTCGGGGCCGGAGCGCGCGCCATGGCCTTGTCGATGGCCGCCAGTTCCTTGTCCCAATCCCGGGGCTGGTCGCTCATGGCGTCTCCCGGCTCAGTCCGTAGCGCTCGATCTTCTTGTAGAGATTCGAGCGCGGCATTTTGAGCGAGCGCGCGGTCTCGGACACGTTCCAGTCGTGCTCCCGAAGCTTGCTGGCGAGGAATGACCGCTCTGCCTCGTGCTTGAAGGCCTCGAAGGTACCATCGGGAGGCGCACCAGCCGCCTCGACCACCTCGCTGACCGTGGTGTCGCCCAGGAGGCGGCTCACGTCGCCAGCGGTCACCGTCTTGCCCGGAGCAAGGATCAGCAGGCGTTCCACCGCGTTGCGCAACTCGCGGACGTTCCCCGGCCACTGCCGTTGCTGCAGTCGCTGGACCGCGGTCTCCTCGAAGCGGCGCACCGGCACCCCTCCGTTGGCTGCGAGCTGCTGGGCGAAATGCTGCACCAGGGCGGGAATGTCTTCCCGGCGGTCCGCCAGCGGAGGGACGCGAATGGGGACCACATTGAGCCGGTAGAAGAGATCGTCGCGAAAACGGCCCTCGGCAATCTCCTCCGCCAGATCCTTGTTGGTCGCGGCGATGACCCGAACGTCCACTTCGATCGATTTGGAACCGCCGATCCGGGTGACGATCCCTTCCTGCAGCGCCCGCAGCACCTTGGCCTGGGCGGAAGGAGCCATGTCTCCGATCTCGTCCAGGAAGAGAGTGCCCTCATCGGCCAGCTCGAACTTGCCTTCCCTGTCCGTCACGGCACCGGTGAAGGAGCCCTTCATGTGGCCGAAGAGCTCGCTCTCGATCAACTCCGAAGGAATCGCGGCGCAGTTCAGCTCGACGAATGCCTTCCGCTTCCGGGGCGAGGCTTCGTGAATCGCCCGGGCCACCAGCTCCTTGCCGGTCCCGTTTTCTCCGGTGATGAGAACGCGGGCGGGGGTCGGGCCGACTCGATCGATCAGGGCACGTACCTCCTTGAGTGATGGGCTGTCTCCCACCATCGCATGGCGGGCGTCCTCCGCTCCGCGCAGGCGGCGGTTCTCTCCGACCAGTGCGGACTGGTCGAGCGCGTTACGCACTGTTACCAGCAAGCGGTCGGTATCGAGCGGCTTTTCGAGGAAATCGAAGGCGCCACGCTGGGTGGCCTGCACCGCGGTGGAGATCGTCCCGTGGCCCGAGATCATCACGATCGTGGCACCCGGATCCAGCTCGCGGAGTCTGGTGAGAGTCTCCAGCCCGTCGAGGCCCGCCATTTTCACGTCGAGGAACACCAGGTGGGGACGGAATTCCGGGTAGACGGTGATCGCCTCCCCGCCTGAACCCGCGCTGCGGACCGTGTGACCCTCGTACTCCAGAACCTGCTTCAACGCCTCACGGATGCCAGGTTCGTCGTCGATTACCAGAATGCGCTGGGTCATGGCTTCTTCGCCGGGTAGAGGATCGCCCTGTCGGGGTGAATCCTGAGACCGCCGATGCCCTTGGGTAAAGGTATTCGAATCCGACTATCGGGTGTGGCGAATACCCGCTGGGCGATGTTCTGCGAAATCGCCTGGGGAAGCGCAATGCCCTTGATGGTGATTTGTTCCACCGTCCAGTCGGCGAATCCGGGCTTCGGCACGGAAACGGGTCCGGACGCGGCCACGGGCTCCCAGGGATTCAGCATGCTGGCGAAGGGACCCAGCTGGTCCTTCGGAATGACCTTGGTGTCGAGCCGGCCGTGCAGCTCGATGCTGTTCTCTCCGAGGGTAAGACCAAGGCTATCCACGTGAGAGCGGGCCTCGGCCGGCAATCCTGCGGTGATGAGAGAAGCAAGCTCCGTCGCGCTCAGGATGACTGAGTCCGCGTGCCAGCCATGAAGCGAGTCAACCCGGTCGCGGGCCTTGGCCAGTGCCTTCGGGCTGGGCCGGGCGACGCCCATCCCGGCGGACTCTTCGGTCTCCGCCTTCGGCCCGGCGATTCTCATGAGGTCGGCGCGGAAGAGCCATCCTGCGCTGACCAGCGCCGCCAGAATCAGAATCCCGAGAATGCGAAAGAGGAATCGCACGGTGGCCTAGTGGGACAAGGGAAAGGTTGCCAGCGGAGTGTGCACCGCGCCTCCCGGTCCAAGCCGGCTGGCAAACAGGACCATCGCGTCGAGCACGAAGGGAATCGAGGGGCGAACGGCAGAAAGTCGCTTGAGGGAAAATCGGTCGAGACGGGCTCCATCCTTGACCCGGCCAAGCGTGATGTGGGGATGAAAGACCCTGGCCTCGCCCGGGAATCCCAGCGCCTCGCATTCCTGCTCGACGCGATGAGCGAGCAGCTCGAGAGCTGGCGGTGCGTCGAGACCGATCCAGACCACCCGGGCCCGGTCCAGAGCGGGGAAACCGTTCACCTCGCTGGCGGTCACATCGAGCGGCGACATGCCGGCGGTGGTGCGACCCAGTGCGGTTGAGATTTCGGAGACTCTTGTCTCCTCGACCTCTCCGAGAAACTTGAGGGTCAAGTGCAGGCCCTCTTCCCGCACCCAGCGCACCGGCGATTCCGGAACCGCGAAGTCCTTGATCAGATCTCCGATCGCCTGCTGCGCTGCACGAGGAACTGGAAGCGCCACAAACAGCCTCATCCGCTCAACACCGGCAGTTCAGTCAGCAACCCACCGCGACGGTAGCCTCTCGGATCCAACCGCACATCGGCGATGCCGAGTGCCTGGAAGCCCGACAGCACTCGAGGCCAGCTACGCTCGACGAGGGGGATTTGTTCCGGATGCACTTCGATCCGGACGTGGTCTCCGTGATGGCGGGCCCGGAGATCTCCCGCTACGCCGATCTCCCGAAGCAACGCCTCACCCGCTTCGACCTGGCGTAACCGCTCGACCGTCACCGGCAAACCGTACATCACTCGGCTGGAGAGACAAGGAGCGGCGGGAGCATCCCACACCGGAATCCCCAAGTCGTGCGCCGCATCGCGAATCATCGCCTTCGACCAACCTAGCTCCGCCAGGGGGGATCGGATCTCATGCTCGCGGGCGGCACCCATGCCCGGACGATGCTCTCCGAGATCGTCAGCGTTGGTCCCATCGATGATCGTGTCGAACCCTCGCGTAGTCGCCAGCACCCGAAGGCGACTCCACAGCTCCTGCTTGCAGAAGTAACAGCGATTGGTCGGATTGGCGACGTAGTCGGGGTCTTCCATCTCGTCAGTCGCAACCTCGAGGAGCGGCACGTCGAACTCTCGCGCGACCCGAATCGCCGCGGCGTACTGCACCGCGGGATAGGATGGGCTCCGCCCGATCACGGCGAGGAAGCCATCGGGCCCCACGGCACGCGCACCGGCGACCGCCAGCAGCGCCGAGTCGACACCGCCCGAGTATCCTAACAGCACTCGGCCCAGTCCTTGGAGATGACCGGTCAGCGACGAGAGATCCACCATGGCGGTAACGTACTAGGGTTGACGGCTGAGGCGCCATAAGCCAGTTGACGGGAATGGCGCCGTAAGCCATAAGCCATAAGCCCTAAGCTTAAGGCGTCCGGCTTACCGCTTACGGCTTAGGGCCTAAGGCTTATGGCGATGACACGACCACTGCATCTGGAAATCAACTCGCGGGTCTCTATCCCGCTCAGCGAACTGTCCTTCCGCGCCTCACGCTCCGGAGGGCCGGGGGGACAGCACGTGAATACCTCCTCGACCAGAATCGAGCTTTGGTGGGATCTGGCCGCGAGTCCCAGTCTCGACGCGGCATCCCGCGCGAGAGTCGCGAGCCGGCTCGCCACCCGCCTGGTGGATGAGGGCCGGCTTCTCCGCCTTGTCTCCAGCGGCAGCCGAAGCCAGGCACAGAATCGAGCCGAGGTGATCGAGCGGTTTCGCAGCGTACTAGCCGCTGCGTTGAAAGAGGTCAAGCCGCGGAGGCGGACCCGCCCGACCAAGGCATCCAAGGAGCAACGCCTCGAAGGCAAGAAGCGCCGGGGCGAGACCAAGCGCCGGCGGCGTCCACCGAGTCACGATGAGTAGCAGCGTCAACATCGTCGCGGTTGATCCGAAAGCGCCGGATCCGTTGGTCATCTCTCAGGCGGCTGCCCTGCTCCGTGGCGGCAACCTCGTAGCCTTCCCTACCGAAACGGTCTACGGGCTCGGCGCCAATGCGTTAGAGGAAGCGGCGGTGCGTCGCATCTTCGAAGCGAAGGGGCGACCCTCTCACAACCCGCTCATAGTACACGTGGCCAGCCTCGAGGCGGCGCGCGGGCTCACGCCGGGATGGTCAGAGCCTGCCGAGCGTCTCGCCCGGAAGTTCTGGCCGGGCCCGCTGACCCTGGTTCTTCCGAAGGCAGCCACGGTTCCTGATCTGGTGACCGCCGGCCTTCCCACGGTCGGGATCCGGGTACCCAACCATCCAGTGACCTTCGCCTTGCTCTCCGCCGTGGAGCTGCCGGTCGCGGCGCCCAGCGCCAACCGATCAGGGGAGGTCTCGCCGACCACGGCACAGCACGTGGCGCGAAGCCTGGGAGACCGGGTCCCGCTGATCCTCGATGCCGGCCCAACCGACATCGGCATCGAATCCACGGTGGTCGATGTCAGCGGAGGTCATGCGACCCTGCTCCGCCCCGGAATCATCTCTTCCGAGCAGTTGGCCGAGGTGGTGGGCCCGCTCAAAACCGCCGCAACCGGGAGTCCGGACGCTCCCCTGCCGTCGCCCGGAATGCTGGACCGGCATTACGCCCCGAAGACGCCGCTCCGGTTATTCGAGACGGCCGAGCGAGGCGCCGTCGAAGCGGAGATCCGGCAAGCGAAGGTGGGAGGGAAGCGGGTCGGAGTCATGGCCTGGAGCAAGGAGGTGAATGGGGGCGACCCTCTCATTATCCTCCCGTCAAGTCCACTGGCGGCCGCCCGCATCCTTTATTCGGTCCTGCACCGGCTGGATGACGAAGGATGTGATTTGATCCTGGTTGAGCGCCCTCCGACCGACCCTCGGTGGGCCGCGATCCGGGATCGACTGGAGCGCGCCGCGCGACCCTGACCTGACATTCTGTCAGAATGGGACAGGATGTCTCGGCGAAGGGCGTCCTCTCCGAGCGCTTGCCGGGGGGCAAAGTGGCATGCTCTCTGCCTTTCGGCGGTTTCATACGCCGGGGCAGAAGGCAGAAATGGATCTCTCGCATGGGCCTTATTCATCGTCTGGCTGTTCTCACGGCCGCCATGGCCATCCTCCTGGTCTTGGGTTCAACCGAGATCGCGCTCTCCTGGTCCGAACGGTCGCGGCTCGATGACCTCCGCAGCGAATCGGTCGCCCTCGCCGAGACCTGGGCCAAGTACATCACCCGTCTCGCACCCACCGGTGACTCCACCGCGATCGCCCAAGGTCTGGCCGGATGGCCGAGCCAGCACATCACTACGACTTCCGCCGCCGTGTGGCGGCGGGTGGGAGACCGGCTCACGCTCATCGCGGCCAGCGGAAAGCTCAGCGATCCGATCCCGACCAGCGAGGAGTACCAGGCCATCCAATCCAATTCGCTTCGGACCTGGCAGGTGCGGGACAGCGCTCCTGCGTGGCGCGTCGCGAAGCCGCTCGGCGGGCTCCGGCCGTATGGTGTTCTGAGTGTCGAAGTCTCGACCCGGACGCTCCAGTCCTGGGCGAGACTGGAGAGGAAGCGGAGCTACACGTTTGCGGTGATCGCCGCGCTCCTGCTCGCGGCGGGAGTGGCCTGGCTCACCGTCCAATGGGTAGGCAAGCCGCTGAGCGCACTGGGGTACACCCTGGATCAGGCCCACGCCGGAGTCGAGTCGGCGCCGCCGGCAGAAGAGATTGGTCCCAATGAATTCCGGGGACTCGCGCGACGATACAACGACCTTCGTGAAGCGCTTTCGGCTAGGCAACGCGAAAGCGAAGCACGCGGCGCTCTGCTGTCGTTGGAGGAGAAGGCCCGAGGATTGGACCGGCTGGCTTTGACGGAAGAGACGGCCGCGGCGTTCGCCCACGAAATCGGAACACCGCTCAACACGTTGAGCGGGCACCTGCAGCTCCTGCGGGACGATCTCCGGACCGCCGGCTCTCCACTGGCCCTCGAGCGGGTTCATTTGTTGCTGGGACAGCTGGACCGGCTGACCGGGATCGTGAAGAGCCGGCTGGAGCGCCGGGCCTGGCCAACGCCGGTGCTCCGTCCCACCGATCTTGGGAGTGTCGCGGAACGGGTGCTCCGATTCTTCGAGCCGACGATGGCCGAGCAAGGCGTCCGGGCCGAGCTGGCCCCCGCCGGTGCGGTCATGAGCAAATCGATGGCGATGTCCGACGGAGCGCTGGTGGAGCAGATCCTGCTGAACCTGGTAAAGAATGCCATCGAGGCGATGCCGCATGGCGGGAAGATCGAAGTTCGAGCCGGCGGCTCCGCGTCGGAAGCGTGGCTCGAGATTCGCGATACCGGACCCGGTCTGGCAGCCGAGGCGAAGCGCCACCTCTTCAATCCCTTCGTGACCACCAAGGGACAGGCCGGCACCGGACTGGGGCTGGCAGTGAGCCAGCGGTTGGCCCGGAGCCTGGGCGGTGATCTCGTGCATATTCCAACCGAGCGGGGGACGGCGTGGCGGCTTTCACTCCCCTCCGCCTTAGAACGGACGGCGTGACGTGGCGATAAGCGTGGCACTCTCCCCGAGACTGCTGCTGGTAGACGACGACGAGGCGGCCTGCCGTCTCCTCTCCGAAGTATTGGAGCGGGAGAGTTACCAGATTGTCCGGGCTCTCTCTGCTTCTGAAGGACTCGCCAAGCTGGGACGCGAAGGCCCTTTCGACGCTGTCCTCACCGACCTGCGGATGCCCGGCTCGAGCGGCCTTGATCTTCTTCGCGTGGTGCGAGAGCGGGATCCGAATGCGATCGTGATCGTGCTCACCGCCTTCGGCGACGCCGGCACCGCCGGCGAGGCGATCAGGGCCGGCGCCCACGATTTCATCAGCAAACCGTATGACATCGGCGAGCTGCGGTTGGTCCTGTCCCGCGCGCTCGAACGGAAGCGGCTCCAGGTCTCCCGGAGCGACGAGCCCCACAACGGATCGGAAGGACGCCACGAGCAGGAACCCGAGCTGGTGGGTCACAGCCCAGCCATCATCGGGGTAATGAAGACGGTGGCACGGGTAGCGCCCAGCCAAGCCAGCATTCTGATCTCAGGAGAGACCGGAACCGGCAAAGAGCTGGTGGCCCGGACGGTCCATCGTTATTCGGAGCGGAGCCGCGCCAAGTTCGTCGCGGTCAATTGCTCGGCGCTCGCCGAAGGGTTGTTGGAGAGTGAATTGTTCGGACACGTCCGGGGTGCGTTCACCGGAGCGCAGAGCGCTCGCCCTGGCCTCTTCCGGGAGGCCGACCACGGAACGCTTTTCCTCGATGAAATCGGCGACATCTCCCCCGCCCTGCAGTCTCGACTCCTGCGGGTGCTGCAGGAACAGGAGATCGTGCCGGTCGGATCGGAGACGCCGGTGCGGGTCGACGTGCGCGTGATTGCGGCCACCCACCGCGACCTTCCGGCTCTGGTCCGCGAGGGCCGCTTCCGGGAAGATCTGTATTACCGTCTCAATGTGGTCACGATCACACTGCCTCCGCTCCGCGAACGCAGGCAGGACATTCCTCTCCTGATTGATGACCTGCTTCGCCGGTTGGCGGCCCGCCATGAGCGGGGGCCTGTGGCGGTGGATCCTGAAGCCCAGCGCGCCCTGCTGATGTACGACTGGCCCGGAAACGTCCGGGAGCTCCTTAATGTGCTGGAGCGCGCCTTGGTGCTGGCGGCGCAGGACGTGATTGGGCCGGAACATCTCTCGGAGGAGGTGCGGGCCGCACTGGTTCCTCACGCTTCACCTGCTATCTCACAGGCGCCGAACTCTCACGCGGCTACCGAGATGATTCCGCTCTCGATGGTCGAGAAGCGCCACGTCCTGGCGGTGCTTGCGGCGTCGGACGGCAATCGCGAACGCGCGGCGCGGGTGCTCCAGATTTCTCGCCGTACGTTGTCGCGGATGTTGCAGCGCTGGGGGATGTCTACACCGAGATCCTGATCACAGTTCTTCTCGCCGGGCGGACATCCTGTCCCGCTCGCCCACTCCGTCCGGCCACCCTGTCGCTCCAGCTTCACTCCTTCACTGAAAATTCCCTGTTTCGCCGCTGATTCACGCCTCTTTGGGTGAATTCCCCGTGGCACCGCGCTTGCCCAACACACCAGTGTCGAAAGCAGGACCTGTACTACAGTCCCGGCGTCGGCCGGACTCATCTCCCAACGGAGGAAGGACTATGCTCAAGCAGTTGGCTCTGGCTGGTGTATGCATGCTCGCAGCGGGGACGCTCAATGCGCAGTCGACGGCCGCGCCGGCTGCCGCGGCCCCGACGACTCATGCCGCGGCGACGACGTCCAGCACCAAGAAGCATGAACAGCCAAGCAAAGAGCAGATCACGATGGCCCAGCAGAACCTGACCAAGGCCGGGCTCTACAAGGGCAAGGCGGATGGAAAGTGGAACGATGAGCTTTCCAGCGCCATCAAGAAGTATCAGACCCAGAACAAGCTGAAGGTGACGGGCAAGCTGGACGAAGAGACCCTGAAGAAGCTGGAGCCGCCCGCTCCGGCCATGGCTCCCGCGAGTCCGTAAGGGCAGCAACCAACCTCCCACGGGACGAACGCGGTCAACACTCCTTCCCAGTCCCGTGTTTAGAACGCCTCCCCGAAAGGGGAGGCGTTTTCTTGTGGCCCGGCGGAATTTCCCCAAGCATGGAGTCCTCTCGTCCGAGGTGCTGAAATACTCCAAGCCGGCGCTGGATCGCTTCGTGGCTGAATTGCCGCCGGGACTCAAGCTGGAGATTGGTGGAGAACAAGAGAAACAGCAGAAGGGTTTCAAGGAGCTGGTCCTGGTTCTCGCGACCTGGGTCGCGATGATCTTCCTCGCGTTGACGGTGCAGTTCAAGAACGCGATCAAACCATTGATCGTCTTCGGGGCGATTCCCTACGGAATGGTTGGCGCGATCATAGCGCTTGGCGTCATGGGCGCCCCATTCGGCTTCATGGCCTTCCTGGGCGTCGTGAGTCTCGTCGGCGTCATCGTGAGCCACGTAATCGTGCTGTTCGACTTCATCGAGGAGGCGCGAGAGAAAGGGGAAAGCCTGGAGGACTCGCTCCTCGATGCGGGCATCCTGCGACTCCGCCCCGTGCTCATCACGGTGGGGGCGACGGTCTTCGCGCTGGTGCCGCTTGCCTTACACGGGGGACCGCTGTGGGAGCCGCTCTGCTACGCCCAGATCGGCGGACTCACCTTCGCGACGGTGATCACGCTGCTACTGGTCCCCGTGTTCTACTCGATTTCGGTACTGGATCTCAAGATCGTGAAGTGGGAACCGGGCAAGCACTAAGTGGGGACGTGGGGAAGTGTCGCCACCAGCTCTGCCAGCCCCGACCACAAGACCTGGATCCCGATGCAGAACAGAAGGAAAGCGGAGAGCCGCGCGATAATTGAGGTACCCGTGGGCCCCACGGCCTTGGCCAACCGGCTGGACCCCGCGTAGAACCAGTAGATGAGAAGGCAGATGAGGGCCGCGGTGGCGAATGCCTCCAGCGCGAAGAGCACTGGGCGCCGGGCGCTGCCGGTCCCCAGCGCGATCGCGACCGAGATGGTCCCCGGCCCGGTTGTGATGGGCATGGTCAGAGGGTAGAAGATCATGCGCTCGGCCTCGCGCCCACTCGCGTCCTCAAACGCTGCCTTCTGGTGTGCGCCCGCGTCCTCCGCGGTCAGCATCTTCCAGGCCGAGAGTGCGATGACGATCCCCCCCGCCACCCGAAGCACCGGCATCGAAATCCCGAACACCTTGAGCACATACGCCCCGATGAGCATGGAGACGATGAGGGTGACAAAGCTGTAGAACGCGATCTTCCGCGCCATGCTGTTCCGGACAGACTGGGGCAGGTGGCTGGTGGCCGCGAGGAAGATGAACGCACCGCCCAGCGGATTGATGATGGAGAAGAGCGCGGGAAACGCGAGGAGGAAGAACGCGAATGCTTCGGCGATCAGGCTCTGCATCACGGCTGGGTCGCGCTCCCTGGCGCCAGGTACATCATGATCGCCAGGACCAGATACACCGCCACGAGCTGCACTCCCTTGTACCAGTTCGAGCGTCCGTCGCTGCAGACGGCGGCGCCGATCAGGACACTCAGGAGCAGTGCCACCACCGCGGTCTTGCTGAACTCGAGGTGCAGCGGCTGGGGCGCGATCAGGTAGCTCAAGAGCGCCAACACCGGTGCCACGAAGAGCGCAATCTGCATGCAGCTCCCCAGAGCGATACCGATGCTGAGATCCAGCCGGTCCCTGATGCCCATTGTTACCGCGGCCCCCAGCTCCGCCGCTCCACCGATCAGCGCGAGGAGCACTACCCCGATAAACGCCTGGGACATGCCGAGGGCGGTGCCGGTAGCTTCGGCAGCGCCGACCAGGACCTCGCTTAAGAAGGCGGCGCCAACCGACGCGGCGACGAGAATGCCCGCGGCCTTGCCGACGCTCCAGATCTCGCCGTGGGCCTCGTGGCCACTTCCGGCGCTCACGAAGAGCTCGGGATGGGTCTTCAACATGAACACGAGGTAGAGGGCATAGAGGACCAGCAGGGTGATCGCGAGAGCCAGATTCAGGGTGTCCGAGCGGAGGGTCGCGGCTTCGGCGCCAAACAGATTCTCGAAGGCGCCCGGCGCCGCCAGCCCGATCACGGTGATGAGCATGATGCTGCTGTAGACCCGCGCCGCTCCGGCGTTGTACTCCTGGGTGTGCTTGCGAAGCCCGCCGAGCAGGAAGGCCAGGCCCAGCGCCAGAAGCAGGTTGGCCAGAATGGCTCCGATGATGGACCAGAGTACCATCTGGATGTAGCCGGCTCGAAGGGCCACCGTCGCGATGATCAGCTCCGGAGCGTTGCCGAAGGTCGCGTTCAAGAGACCGCCGACCGCGTCCCCGGTGCGGGCCGCGAGATGCTCCGTCGCACGAACCAGAAGGGCCGCGATGGGGATGATGCTGAGGGCGGCGGCGAAGAAGACGAGCGGCGGTGACGCGTGCCTTGCCTCCAGCACAAACGTCACCGGCACAAGGGCCAGCAGCCAGTGGATGGACGGCTTGAGGCTCACGGTGCTTCTATTTAACCCGGAATTGGTTCCGAGGGAATCCGGCCAAAAGTCGGGACTAGGCGACGGTCTAACCGCGGTTCAGCGCCGGCGCCTTTCGATGCGTCCGATCCAGACTGCGATACTGAATCGCCTCGCTGATGTGAGGAACCCCGATTTCCCCTGCCACGGCCAGGTCCGCAATCGTCCGCGCCAGCTTGAGCACCCGGTGATAGGCCCGGGCCGAGAGGCCGAGCCGGGTGATGGCGGTACGGAGCAGACTCTCGACCGGCTCCGCGAGACGACAGTATCGACGGATGTCCCGCGAAGCCATGTGCGCATTGGCAAAGAGGCCGGGTTGCTCGCGAAAGCGAGCCTGCTGCCTTTGCCGAGCCTCCTCGACCCGGGCGCGGACGGAAGCACTGGGCTCTTCCGATCGTTCTCCTGCGAGCTCGGTGCAGGGCACGGCCGGCACCGCGAGATGAATGTCGATCCGGTCGAGCAGCGGTCCGGAAACCCGCCCGAGGTAGCGCTCGACCGCGATAGGATCGCAGCGGCAGTTATGGGTCGGATCCCCAGAGTAGCCGCAGGGACAGGGATTCATCGCCGCCGCGAGCATGAGCCTGGCGGGATAGGTGAGGCTGGTCGCGGCCCGGCTCAAGGTGACGATCCCGTCTTCCAGCGGCTGGCGCAGCACCTCGAGCACATTCTTGCGGAACTCCGGCAACTCATCCAGAAAAAGCACGCCGCCGTGAGCCAGGCTCACTTCTCCCGGCCGCGGATTGGATCCGCCGCCGATCAAGCCAGCGTCGCTGATGGTGTGATGGGGCGCGCGAAAGGGACGCGTTGTGCAAAGTGATCGCCCACCAGTGAGCAAGCCCGCCACACTGTGGATGCGCGTCGTCTCCAGCGCCTCGTCCAGCGTCATCGCGGGCAGAATGGTCGGGAGACGTCGCGCCAGCATCGTCTTCCCCGAACCAGGGGGACCAATCAATAGAATGTTGTGCGACCCTGCCGCGGCGACCTCGAGCGCCCGCTTCGCCGCTGCCTGCCCTCTTACGTCTGCAAAGTCCACCAGGTCGTGATCGCGCCGAGCCATCAACTCGGCCACACTGCATTGAGCCGCTTGGATCGGGCAATCTCCGGTCAGGTGGGCACACACATCGAGCAGTGTCCTCGCTCCGTGCACCGCGATCCCCTCGACCACTGAAGCCTCATCCACGTTCTCGGCGGGAAGCACCACACCGTCGAGCCCGGCGGCGCGTGCGGCGAGCGTCATCGAAAGCGCTCCGCGCACCGGACGCAGATCGCCTTCGAGACCGAGCTCACCGAGTAACAGCAGATGATCCACTCCGTCGGCAGCGATCTGGTTGCTCGCCATGAGCAGCGCGATCGCGATGGGCAGATCGAAGGCGGAGCCGTCCTTTCGGACGTCCGCCGGGGCGAGATTGATCGTGATTCGTTTGAGCGGATAGGTGAAGCCGGCGTTCACCATCGCGGCGCAGACCCGCTCGCGACCCTCCTTCACGGCGCCCTGTGGGAGCCCAACGGTCGAGAACGAGGGAAGACCATTGGTCAGGTCGGCTTCGACCTCGACCAGGTAGGCATCAATGCCAAGGACGGCGGCGGAGCGGACGCGAGCGAGCATGGGGCGAGCACGGGTGAGTGACCGCCGAGTGTAGTGCGGCGAGCGTGCCCTTCAGGTATCCAATCCCCGCGCAGGACGGCGAATTAGTGCGAGACACAAGTCGACCCTGTCGCTTTAGCGACATGCGGCCGAGTGGCGGCTTCAGCCGCCGATGATCGAGAGCGAGGGCAGCCCGTTGGTCAGGCCGGCTTCGACCTCGACCAGGTAGGCATCAATGCCAAGGACGGCGGCGGAGCGGACGCGAGCGAGCATGCGGCCAGAAGGTGAGTGACCGCGGATTCTAGCGGGGCGAGCGAGATCCTCGGGTATATAATCGGCGCGGCGGACGCCGAATTAATGCGGGAGAATCAGCGGAGCCATGTCGCTTTTAGCGACACGCAGCCGAGTCGGGCTTCAGCCGCGGAGGGTTACGGACTGTGGACTGCGGCGCCGCGTGAGCCTCGCGCTGGTACCTTGTTCCAGGCGGCTGATCCCCAATACTTGGCAGGCACGGAATAGACGAGGCGGGTATGAAAGACATCACGGCGACTCTCAAAAAGCTGAAAAGGCGCCAAGAGGCCATTCAGGACATGGCGCCCAAAACTCCGAACAAAGAGGTGACGCTACACCTGCAGACCCAGCACGCGGCGATCGGTGC
Source organism: Gemmatimonadales bacterium (assembly GCA_036558125.1). Taxonomy (GTDB): domain Bacteria; phylum Gemmatimonadota; class Gemmatimonadetes; order Gemmatimonadales; family GWC2-71-9; genus DATBGE01. The sequence goes on from DATBGE010000221.1 coordinate 29,307, forward strand.
TTGCGCAGCGATTCTCAAGGATCTGAAGCCCAAGTTGCAGCCCAGGGGCTCCAAGAGACCCACCGAGAAGGAACTCGGAGAGTTGTACGGAATCGAGGTGGCACCGACCCTCGTTTCCTTAATCGAAGGGGCTGAGGAATTGGCGGAGGGGAAGGATCACGAAGTTCTGAAACGGACCGGGTGGCGAGTGGCCTTCGTGGCCGGGAAGTGGATCACCAAGCTGCTTCCGGTGAGGTACGAAGACGTCAAGGACGTGGTTGAAGCGATCGGCGCCATCGCCGACATCCGCAAGCTCGGCTCATCGCTCAAGGAGCGTAAACGCGAGGCCGCGGCTGCTGCCAAAGTGTTGCAGTGGTCGAAGAATGGAGCCCTCATTGCCATGGGCTGGGGGACAGAAGCGGAGCGGATCCTGGATCTCCTCGGTGGAGCGCCCGATCGGACCGACAACCAGCGACTGAAGGCAGTGCAGCAGCGAATGAAGACCGCGGTTTCCGAGTGGAAGAAATAAGATCATTGCGAGATGCCGCAGGCCGACAAAGCAATCTCCTTCCGGCCTTCGGCATGAACAGGGCGGGCGTTACTCAGTCCTCAGTCCTTCTTACTCGTCACTCCCCTAATGCGGCCACCCCTCCGGCCTGATCTCCGTCAGCAGAATGATCGGTGCATTCAGATCGCCCGCGAAAATGCTGGATTCGAGCGGCTGCGTGCGCTCGAGATCGTCGCGACTGGAACCGATGCACAATGTGAGACCCACCCGCAGTACAGGCTGATCGAGAAGCGCCGCTGGAATCACGCGCGGCGGACCGTAGGTCAGTCCCTCCCGCACTGTCGCGGGGATTCGACCCGAGACGTAGACCGGGATCTCCACCAACGACTGTAGCATCCGGTAAGTCAGTACTGTGGATTCTCCGCCACTCGTGGCGATGCCGAAAACCGGCGCGCCAAATCGTCCTGTCCGCGGGAAAATGGCGATCCCATAGCCCAGGCCGCTGCCGCTATCTCTAGAGGTGGCAAGCGTTTCCCGCAATAGATCGTGAACGGCGACCAGATCCTGCGGAATGGGTTCGGTGCTCATTTGGAGGATCCTGTGAACGCGTCGGATGGACCAGCATTACAGGCACAAGGCTAGTTTGCAGAAGTCGGGCCGCCCTCGAGATTGCCCTTTGGCCCGGCCAGGCTTGGGCAAACCGGCGGATAGCATGCACCGCAGAGAGAGTGTGCGCAACCATGCCACACAACTTGCGTCACGGCTCGAGCGGTGCACCTTGCCTGGGCAGGAGCGCTCCGTGAACGACGAGAAACTCAGGTTTCCTCCGCTTGATGTTCTCATGGTCGGTCTCTGGTCCGGCCTGGTTTTCGGCCTCATCGAGGTCGGCATCGTTCGTCTGCAACTGCTGGGCTCGAAGAAGTTCACTTTCATGAGCCCCGATTTCCCCTGGATGACACCGGTCGCAGACACGATTCTGCTGCTCACCGGTGGAGTCATCGTGCTGGTGGTGGCCTGGCTGCTCCGGGGCCGCATCGGGTGGCGAGTCGCAATCTCGACCTATGGGTTCCTCGCCATCATTTCCATCCTGTACCGTTTTCCCTCCGTCGATCACCGCGCCTGGGGCCTGGTCGCGGCTGGCTTCTCCCTCCAGCTCGCCCGCTGGATCGGGCCCCGCAGGCCCGCGTTCCAGCAAATGGTGCGGCGGAACCTGCCTTGGGTCGTAGGACTGGTTCTCGGTGCCGGTCTCGGTCGCCACGCCTTGCTGGCCTGGCAGGAACGACGCGGGCTCGCTGCACTCCCCGAAGCCGCTCCAGGGGCGCCCAACGTCCTCCTCCTCATCATTCTAGACACGGTGCGCTCGCTCGATCTCACGTGTATGGATACGATCGCCCGACGACTCCGTTCCTCGAACGCTTCGCCCAACGCAGTGTCGTCTTCAATCACGCGCTGACTAACGCGCCGTGGACGCTGCCGTCACACGCCTCGATCTTCACCGGCCGAGTCCCCCACCAGCACAGCGCGGACTGGCTCTCTCCTTTGGACAAGACGCATCCCGTCGTAGCCGAGGCTTTTGCGGCGCACGGGTACGCGACGGCAGGTTTCGTTGGGAACAAGCTTTATTGCGGGAGGGAGAAGGGCCTGGGCCGGGGCTTCCTGCACTACGCCGATTTCATGGTGAGTCCAGGGGAGTTGATTCGCAGCACGTCGCTCGGTTCCTACTATCTCGAACAGAGCTGGTTTCGCCGGCTGTTCAAGTCCTGGGATCTGCCGGGGCGAAAGGTCGGCGCCAGGATCAACCAGGAATTTCTCAACTGGCTGAGCCATCGCCCCGAGCGTCCGTTCTTCGTCTTCCTCAACTACTACGACGCGCACATGCCGCTTCTTCCGGTCGCGCCGTACGACACAATCTTCCATCCGGGGCCGGAGGGAAAAGCACAGCTCGCGCAGATGCTGGAGGCGAGTTATGCGGGGAAGAAACCCTCGCGCGAGCTGCTCCAGGTGCGGCGCGACGCGTACGACGCCACCATCGCCTATCTCGACCGGCAACTGGAAGAACTGCTCGGCGCGCTCGAGCAGCAGGGTGAACTGGATCGGACGGTCGTGGTCATCACCTCTGATCATGGCGATCTCTGCGGGCGCCGGGTGAACACCGCCGTTTCGCTGCATGACGTCTCGGCCACGATGCTTTCACTCGCCGGAGTCACCAGGCATCCGATCCCCGGCCACTCCCTGGAGCGTTTCTGGGGAGACTCTCCCCCTCCCGGCCCGACCGGCGGCGACACGCTGGTGATGGAGCTGAGTTACAACAGCAGGTTGCCGAAGAACACGCCGGTATCGAAGGGAGCCATGGCTTCCATCGTCCTCGACCGCCACCGCCTGGTTCGCAACGGTGACGGCTCGATGGAGCTATACGATTTCCTGACTGATCCCGAGGAAACAACCGATTTGAGCCAGACACCCGAGTTTGCCGACGTGCTGACCAGACTGCAGGCGGCGCTGCAGATCGTCGCTGGGCCTCCGACCGGACGCGGGCCGCGTTATCGGGGGCTGCCGACGCTCGCCGGACCCTGAGCGGCGCCATCGGGCCACGCGATCGCGACAGTGGTCCCCTGCCGCGGCGTGCTCTGAACCAGGACCGCGGCACCCCAGCTTTCCACCAGACGCTTCACGATCGCGAGGCCCAGCCCCGAGCCGCTGGTCGTGGTCGAGAATCTCGGCTCGAAGATTCGTGGTTGCAGTTCCACCGGTATTCCGCGGCCGTTGTCCTTCACCGCGAATCCCGGTTTGGCCACGGATAGCTCGATGGAGCTGGCCCCTGCGTTTCGGGCATTCTCCACCAGATTGCCCAGCACTTCCTTCAATTCGTCGCGGCGAGCCGGGCGCAAGAGCGGCCCGTTCCCGTTCACCGATACCGAGACGCCTTCGCCGGCGAGCCGGTAAAGATCCGCGACCTCACGCGCGGTCGCGAGAAGATCTACACTCTCCAGTGGAGCCGCGTCTTCCAGTGGCAACCCGAACCGGCTGAACCCGCGCGCGATCGTGTCTAACCGATCGATCTCCGCGAGGATTCTACTCGAGGTTGTTTCCAGGGTCTCGTCGAATTCGGCGCGACGCTCGCGGTAAACCCGCCGCAGGTGCTGGATCCCCAGTCGCAGCGGCGTCAGCGGGTTCTTGATTTCGTGGGCGACCTGCCGCGCCATCTCTCCCCAGGCGAGCACCCGCTCGGCCTGAGTGACATCGGTAATGTCGTCGAGCGAGAGCACGGTGCCGCCGACATCGGTCCCCAGTCGTTCCAGCTGATAGCGCAGACGGCGTCCCTCGATCTCCAGCTCGCCGGCCGACGGTCCGCCTTGGGTGAACGACTCCATCGCCGTCGCGAGGGGGGCCCACGCGACACTCAGCGCCGCGGCCATTCCTTCGCCCTCGACCAGCGGGTGTCCCAGCATCTCGCGCGCGCGGGGATTCGCGATGACGACAGCACCGCGGGCATCGAGGGCCAGCACGCCGGTCGCGACGTCCGCCAGCACCGCCGCGGTGCGGCGACGGGCGCTCTCGAGTGCAGCCTGACTCGACCGAATGTCGGATGACATCCGCGCAAAGGCGCCGAACAACTCCTCGAATTCGACCGGAGGCGTCTCGGGCGGTGGAGGGGTCTCTCCCCGGCCCAGGGAAAGGGCGGAGGTTCTGAGCTCCTCCACGGGACGAGCCAGCGCCCGCGCAACGACCTGGGCCGCGGCTACAGCGGCGGCGATTCCCACCAGCGTGGCCAGGAGCAGGATGAACGCGAGGTCCCTCTGGGTCTCGGCCAGGAACCAGTCGTCGGCCACTTGTGGGGTCGCCAGTATGCCGACCCCGCCCGGCGGTCCGCTTTGGACCACTCGGTATCCCACCCGCACCGGCGACATGTAGGTGGTCCCGTTTCTGATCTGCGCGATCTCGTCGCCCATTCCCAGGCGGACGAACACCCTGGGATCCACCAGTGGCTCGACCAGGCCGAGGTCGTGGAGGATGGGTGCGCTGGTCGCGAGCAAGGTGCCACCGCTATAGAGCGCGAGATCGGCATCGAGACGGTCGGAGAGTTCCTGCAGACCAAAGGTCAGAATGTCGCCCGGACCGCGCAGCAGGCCGCCCGCGGTGAACACCGCGTCGCGCAGCACCTGCGAGATCAACAGATCGCGGCTTCGGGCGGCTTCAGCATCGAATCGCGAGAAGTTCCAGGCTGCGAATCCCGCCGCAGGGACCACGAAGAACACCGCCAGCGTCGCCGCGAGGCGAACCTGAAACGAGCGAGCGACCCGCTGGAACGACCAGCGACGCCTCTTACCCTCGAGCCGGACCGTGGTAAGGAGCCAGACGCCTATGACGAGGGTCGCATCGAGCAGCATGAGCAGCGCTCCCCGCACCGCGAGTGAGAGCGGCGCGTGCAGAGAGACCGATGCGTGGGCGTGGCGTACCGCACCGAAGAGAGCCAGCGGCCGCTCGTTGCGAACTTCCCATCCCACGCGCCGCCAGCCGACCTGCGCCGGCTCGCCCGCAGTGCTTACGCCGGGAGGAGTGAGCGCGAGATCGTACAACGGAGCGCCTTCCGCGGGGGGGCGGAGCAGCCGGGATAGCCGCGTCGGTGTGATAAGCCTGGTCCGCGGCCCAATGGCAGCCGTGAACACATCGCCGTCGCTCAATCGCTCAATCAGGATGTAGTGCAGCCCGGGAACACGCGCGGCACGGGTGATGGTACTGGTCGTGCCGCTGTCCAGGCCCTGCACCAACGCCGACAACAACGGTGTTGGCAGATCCAGCGAATCGAGCGGCAGATCCGCCACCCGCTCACCTCGAGCACCCCATAAGGTGAGCCGCACGGGATAGTCCTGCTCTCCCAGATACGACGTGCGCCAGAGGGCGTACATCTCGGCCGAAGTTCTGACCCCGCCCTGCTTGGTAAGTTGCTCCGCCAACCGTTCGAGCAACGGCTCGGCCAGCGGATCCTCCACGTCACCGAGCCTCCCAAGATCCCGCTGAGCCACGGCGATCCGGCCATTCAGTACCGCCGCCCAGGTTACCAGCGATGCCGCGCTTCCCGCGACCAGCGCAACCGCGACAACACTGCCCCACCCCGGCCTCGAGCGAGCCACCAGAACGAGTGCCGGCAGCCAGAGCAGCGTGTACCAGGTGGGATATCCGAGCGGAGGACTCCAGATCCTGAGGCCGATCAGTGCCGCGACGAGGGCGATCCCCACGCCCAGCAACAAGCCCTTGGCGTTCGCTCCTTTCTCCGCGGTGGGTCGGAGGCACGCGGCGGCGAGCACGATCACTGCACTCGCGGCCAGCGCCAGGACCACCTGCCAGGTGGCCCACAACTCGGCAGAGACCCCGTTCAGCGGTGGCGTGATGCCACGGCCCAGGTCGGTCAGAAACGACGGCGCCGCAGCCAGCAGGAGGAGCCCGAGGAGACGAACCAACGGCAATCGGGAGGCGCTACGACGCCAGAGCCAGAATCCAGCCAGCAGCAGGAGGAGACTCGAGAGGCCGAGCGCTCCAGCCGAGGTCGTGAATGGTCCGAAGGACGCCCGGAAGAACGTGGCCGGTGAGAACAGGTCCTCGAAACCCAGTGCGGTGCCTGCGGGGGATCTGAGACCGAGCCACAGCAATCCGAGGAGAGATGCAAGCAGTGTGGCTGGTCCAGCTGCGCCGAGTACTCCGATCAGGAGGACGAGCGCGGTCGCAGCGGTGACACCACGTCCTGCCACCTCCAGCTCTCGCTCCTTGGCCTCGCCCTGGTCGGGTGGGACGGGGAGAACACTAAAGAGAAGCTGGGGGCCTGCGCTGGTCGGCAATTCCCAATCGAACAGGTCGCTCTGGTGGGGAGCGGTACCCGGTGGGAATACTTCCAGGCCGACCCGGGTGCGGGTGGCGAAGCGGGCGCTCAAGCTTCCGTCGGGACGGGGCGCCGTCGAGTGAGCCCAGATCAGCGTGCTCGCCACCGCCACCCGGCCCTCGGGCGAGTGGCGGCGCGTCTCCAGCACGACATAATATCCATCGGCGCGAATGGCGATCGAATCGCCCTCGGCGTCGGGCAGGAGGCGGTGCCGCCCGGCCCACGCCCAGGGTGTTCCAGTCGGTTCGAGGATGGCGAGGCCCAGCTCGGGCCCCGGCGAGGTAGTGGCCTGTGCGAGCGAGGTGAACGCCGCGGCGCGGTCTCCCTTCGCAGCCTCGAGCGCCTTCACGGTGGCCGCGTCGGCACGATGCAGTGCCTGACGAAGCTCGGTCTCGAGTTGTTGGGAAGCCTGGGTAACCAGCCGTTCCCGCACGGCGGGCCATTGGTGCTCGATGGAGCTCAAGCGACGGCCTCCGACCGCCATGGCAAAGGTCAGCGAGGCCAGGGCGAGAGAGAGGGCCACCATCCACCGCTGCCGCAGCGGCCAGGAGAGGTAAATGGCAGCAAGCAACAGCGCAGCGACCGCGAGAGTCCAAACCGGCCCAGGACGCCGCAACCACTCCGCGGCGGCTATGGCCGTCGCGCCAATGATTACCGACCAGCCATGACGATGAATCAGAACGGACATCCGTGGTGCCTCAAA
>DATBGE010000222.1:0-24820 GCA_036558125.1 Gemmatimonadales bacterium
AGCAAGCAACAGCGCAGCGACCGCGAGAGTCCAAACCGGCCCAGGACGCCGCAACCACTCCGCGGCGGCTATGGCCGTCGCGCCAATGATTACCGACCAGCCATGACGATGAATCAGAACGGACATCCGTGGTGCCTCAAAGACCTGACCGCTGCGGCAGTTCGCGGACTGGTCGCCGCCCGGCCCTGGCTCATCATCCCGGTGGGAACTCTCGAGGGACACGCGCCCCATCTCCCGCTGGGCGTGATCGGGGCGCTGGTCGAGCGTCTGGCGGACGATCTCTCGGCTCGATTTCGCGTGGTGCGGTCGCCTCTCATTTCATTCGGGGTCAACCGGCCGGATACCTTGGGGCTTCCCGGTTCGGCCGGGCTCCAGCGCAAGACGTTGCACCGGGTCATGAACGAACTTATCGCCTCGTGGGAAGCGTCGGCAGGGATCGAGGAATTCGTCATCCTCTCCGCCCAGGCGTACGATCCTCATCTTGAAGCCCTCGGCACCATCCTGCCACTCAAGGCCCGGCTTCAGGTTGTCGACCTGAGTACCTTCGACCCGGCCGAATTTGCCGGAACGCCGGCGGGCAGCATCACGCCGCTGGCCGGGGAAACTTCGCTGGCCCTCTACCTCGCCGGCGGCCGGATATGGCAGGATCAGAACACGACCCTTCCGGTCGGCGCGACAGCCGAGGTGGGCCAGCGGATTTATACTTTTATGCTGGATCGGGTGGCGTCCCGCTGTTTCCCCTTTTCCCGCGACACCGCATGAATCTTCCCCTGCGCGTCCTTCCGTTAGTAGTGTGCCTCGTCGCCGGCCCAGTGCCGGTCTCGGCACAAAACGATCAGGGAGTTCTCATCATCAGCAGGGGGGGACAGGAAATCGGTCGGGAATCATTCCGCAGAGTCGCGAACGCCTCCGACCCGAGCGTCGTGGACAGCCTTACGTCCATCGCCCGATTCCCGGCCACCAAACCTGCGCTCGAGTTGAGTGCCATCTGGGGACGCAGCGGTCCCGAGGCGTTCACCTTGTTGCTCGATCGGCGCGGGACGGGCGTGGCGACCAGCCAGATCCTGGTCGCCGGTGGGCGGAGCCGGATCACGGTTCGGCTCGTGGGGAAGGGCGGCGAAAGCGCCAACGAATTCCCGGGAGGGGCCGGGGTCGTCGTTCTGGAAGACAGCCTCTTTGCGCCGTATCTCCAGATCGCGGCCCTCGCGGGGGAAAAGCCCACGCCGATGACCGCGCTGTATCCCCGCTCGGGCAGAAGGGTGGCCTTTCAGGCGGAGCGTGTCGCAACGGCCACCACCAACCCCCCGGACCACGACGCCATCCAAAAGATCCGGCTGACCGGGGGGCTCAGCGGGGAGATCCAACTGGATGCCGGGGGCAGATTGATTCGGATTGTCCGGCCCGATCTCGGCGTCGAGGCAGCCCGCGCACCCTGAGGGAATCCGTTGTGAGGTGCCCCCCTTTTTTGCCCGGTTTGTCCCAAGCTGAAACTGCCTGGATGCCCCCTCCGTATGAGGAGCAGCCGCGTTTACCACCAATCATTTGGGATGCAAACATGCGACGCAGCTGGACCCTACCCGCCAGCCTGATCCTGCTTGTAGTGTGCGCCAGCGCGGCCCCGGCGCAGACTCCCGATTCCACGGTTCCCCCTCCAACTGTGACCCTGTCCCTTGAACAGGCGTTGTCGGAGGCGAGGACCAGCAGCCCGGAATACCGGCAGTTTCTGAACAATGAAGGCCCGGCCAAATGGGCTTTGCGGAATGCCTATGGCCAGTTGCTGCCGGGAGCCGATCTCAGCGGCGGTGGCGGGTACACCGGCACCGGCCAGGCGAACTTGGGCCAGGGGTTTACCCAGCAGACGTCGGCCTTCCTTCAATCCTACTGGCAAGCGCGACTGACCTACCAGCTGGACGGGGGTCGGCTTATCGCTCCCAGCCAGCAGAAGGCCAACCTCAAGGCCACCAACGAAGAGATCAACAATGAAGAAGTAACGCTCCGCTTCAACATCACGAACCAGTACTTGATCGCCGCCGCGAGTGCCGCCCAGGTCGACGTCTCGCGTCAGCAAGTCGGACGCAACCAGAGTTTCCTCGAGCTGGCGCAAGCGCGGTACAAGGTGGGCCAGGGAACCCTGATCGAAGTCCGCCAGGCCGAGGTGCAAAAGGGCACCGCGGATGTTCAGCTGCTCCGGGACCAGCAGGCGGAGAACGAGGCCAAGCTTGAGCTCTTCCGCCAGATGGGCGTCGTTCCGCCGGTGGAAGTCCAACAAATCGCGTTGACCGACTCTTTCCCCGTGACCGAGCCTACGTTCGTGCTCGATGACCTGCTGAAAATGGCCGAAGAGGAGAATCCAGCACTCCGGTCGTTACGCTACCGGAAGGATGCGGCCTCGGCTGGAGTGGGCATCGCGAAATCGGCGTACTTCCCGAGCCTGTTCGCATCGGCGGTCTGGGGAGGATTCACCAACCAGCAAACCGACGAGGGGCTGTTGCTGCAGCAGGCCACGTTCGGCGCACAGGGGCAAGCCCAGAGCTGCATATTTGAAGATTCGGTGCGCTCCGCCCTGTCGTTTCCCGGTGTGATCGGTAGCGCCGGCTGCTACCAGCTGGCTGGCCTGAATTCCGGCGGAACTGCGTTGTCGCCCACCGCGCACGACCGAATCATCGACGCCAATGCGACCTTCCCGTTTCACTTCATCAAGAATCCGTTCCAGCTACAAGTCGGCCTGTCATTGCCGATCTTCACCGGATTCGGGCGGTCGCTGCAGTACTCTCAGGCGAGAGCGAACGAGGATGATGCCGATGAGAACGTCCGGGCCGCGGCACTCCGGATCCGGACCGAAGTGAACACCCGGTACCTCGCCTTGAACGCAGCTTATACCGCCATCGGAGTCCAGGCCCAAAGCAGAGACGCGGCCCGCGACCAGCTCCGGCTGGCGCAGGATCGCTACCGTCTGGGCAGTGGCAGCTCACTCGAAGTCACCGATGCACAGAACGCGGTGCAGCGGGCCGAAGGCGATTACATCGCCGCTACGTATGCGTATCACCGGGCCGTGGCGATCCTGGAGGCCGCAGTTGGGCGCCCGCTCCGCTAACCAAACGAGGGTGTGAAATGTCGCGTCGCATGAAGCTCAGTCTCGTCCTGATGGTGTTGCTGGTCAGCATCGGCAGCGTCGTCGCCCTTACCGCCGCGAAGAAGAACAAGCGGGCGGTTGAGGTGCGGATGGAAGACGTGGCGACCCGGGACCTGGTCGCCACCGTCACCGCCAGCGGCAAGATCGAGCCTGAGACCAAGGTCGACATCCTGAGTGACATCCAGGGACGCATCACCGAGATCGCCGTGAAGGAAGGCGACATGGTGAAGAAGGGGCAGTTCCTGCTCCAGATCGATCCGGCGCTCTACCAGGCCGCGGTGTCCCGGTCCGAAGCGCTGCTCGCCTCGGCTCAGAGCGACCTGATCCGGAGCCGCGCCAACCTGGACCAGGCCCAGCGAACTCTACAGCGCGCCAAGGACCTGCAGTCATCCAACACCAGCCTGATCTCGGAAGAGGCGGTGGAACAGGCGGAGACTGCGCGCGACGTGGCCGAGGCGAATCTCAAGTCCAGCCAGGCCCAGGTGGATCAGGCCAAGGCCGGCTTGCAGGAAGCCCAGGACAACCTGCGCAAGACTCGGCTGGTCGCGCCGATCTCGGGACGGGTAACCCGGCTCGCCGTCGAGGAGGGTGAGGTCGCGGTTCCCGGAACCTTCTCCCGAGACGTCGGTCTTCTCATGACCATCGCCGACATGTCGGTGATCCTGGCCAAGGTGCAAGTCGACGAGACCGACGTGGTCCGGCTCCAGGATGGTGACTCGGTCGAGGTGAGCATCGATGCCTTCCCCGATACGACGTTCCTCGGCCGCGTCACCAAGATCAGCAACAGCGCCCAGCTCACTGCCACGCAGACCGCATCGGGGTCCAACGACCGGGCGGTGGATTTCGACGTCGAGGTCACCTTGACCAAGCCCCCAGCAGACATCCGGCCTGACCTGAGCACCACGGCGCGGGTCATCACCGACGTGCGGAAGGGTGTCTTGAGTGTCCCGATCATCGCGCTGACGGTCCGGGAGAACGAGCCGGTGCCCAACGAGTCGGCTCCGCGAGACACGACCAACAAGCCCGCGGTCGGCAAGAAGAAGGAGACCGAGGGCGTCTTCGTGGTGAACGACGGCGTCGCCACCTTCAGGCCGGTCAAGGTGGGGATTGCGGGGGAGGAATACTTCGAGGTGCTCGAAGGCGTGAAGCAGGGTGAGACGATCGTCTCGGGCAGCTACCAGGCCATTCGGGATCTCAAGGATGGCACCAAGGTGAAGAAGGCCGTGAGCGATTCCGGCAAGAAGGAAGAGAAGAAATCATGAGCGACCTCGTGATCCAGGTTGAGAACCTCGTCCGCGAGTATGACATGGGCGCGGAAAAGGTCCTGGCGCTGCGAGGTCTGACCCTCGGAATCCGCCGTAACGAATACGTCGCCATCATGGGGCCCTCGGGTTCCGGCAAGTCCACGTTCATGAACCTGCTGGGCTGTCTCGATACCCCGAACGGCGGGTCATACTGGCTCAACGGCCAGGAAGTGTCCCGCATGTCGGACGACGCCCTGGCCCGGGTCCGCAACCGGGAGATCGGGTTCGTGTTTCAAACGTTCAACCTGCTCCCGCGGGCCACGGCGCTGCACAACGTGGAGCTGCCTCTGGTGTATGCAGGGGTATCCTCGGGCGAGCGGCGGAAGCGCGCCCGCAACGCGCTGGAACGGGTGGGCCTGGGGAACCGTATGGGTCATCGGCCCAACGAGCTGTCGGGCGGGCAGCGGCAGCGGGTGGCGATTGCCCGGGCTCTGGTCAACAGCCCTTCCCTGCTCCTCGCCGATGAGCCCACCGGGAACCTGGACAGCACCACCAGCGAGGAGATCATGGCCGTCTTCGGCGAGCTGCACAGCCAGGGACAGACCATCGTAGTCGTGACCCACGAAGCTTCGATCGCCCAGTACGCCGAGCGGGTGATCGTGCTGCGGGACGGGCGACTCGACACCGATACCAGGAACACGAAGGCCGCAGCCTAGATGCCGCTGTTCGAGGCGGTGCGGATGGCCCTCCGCACCATCGTCACTCAGAAGCTCAAGAGCTTCTTCTCGCTGATCGGGGTCCTGATCGGCGTCACCTTCCTGATCGCGGTCGTCTCGATCGTGCAGGGCATGAACGTGTACATGGAAGATCAGTTCGCCAACCAGCTGATCGGCCTGAACACCTTCACCCTGCGCCGCGCGCCCGGCATCAACACCGGCAACGTCACCGACGACGAATGGCGGGAATGGATGCGGCGCCCGCGGATCTCCTACGACGATGCGGACTACGTCACCGAACGGCTGAAGACCCCCGCTACGTTCGCCCGCTTCTGCTCCGATCGGATGACGATCAGCTACGGCACCAAGCAGGCGAAGGACATCGAATTGATGGGGACCGAGCCCACCTACTTCGACATCAAGAACATCGGGCTGGCCTCCGGGCGGATCTTCACCCCGCAGGAAGTCCGGGTCGGATCGCCGGTGCTCGTGGTGGGCGACCTGCTGGCCGAAAAACTATTCGAGGGGCTCGACCCGCTGGGCAAGGAAGTGCGGATCCAGGGGCTCCCGTATCGGGTCATCGGTGTCGCCGCCAAGCGCGGCACGCTGTTCGGGCTTTCGCTCGACAAGTTCGCTGTGATGCCGTTCCGGGCGCCGGCCCGCCGCTACATCTGCCCCATGAACGTGCTGGATGAGCTGCAGATCAAGACCGCCAATCCGACTCAGATGCTCATCGCGATGGGCGAGACCGAATCGCTGATGCGCAACAAGCGGCACCTCCGCCCCGGCCAGCAGAACAACTTCGACCTGCAGAATGCCGAAGGGGCGCTCGAGGGATGGAAAAAAATTTCCAGCGTCCTGATCACGGCTCTTCCGATGCTGGTGGCGATCTCGCTCGTGGTCGGCGGTATCGTCATCATGAACATCATGCTCATGGCGGTGGCCGAGCGTACTCGGGAGATCGGGATCCGGAAGGCCCTCGGGGCCAAGCGCCGGGACATTCTGGCCCAGTTCGTCGTGGAGAGCGCAACCCTGGCGACGGTGGGTGCGGCCTTCGGAGTCGGAACCGGGATCGGACTCGCATTCCTGGTCCGCGGGCTCACGCCTCTCCCTGCTGCCGTTGCGCCGTGGTCGATTGGGGTGGGTGTGTTCCTCGGGATGGCGGTGGGCATCATCGCCGGCGTCTACCCGGCGAGCCGGGCCTCACGGCTCGACCCCATCGTAGCACTGCGCGCGGAATAGCGGAGGCGCGATGAACATCGGCCGGCTCTTCGAAGGCGTTTCCATCGCGCTCGACTCGCTCCGGGCCAACAAGGTCCGCGCCGCCCTCACGATCCTCGGTGTGGCAATCGGCGTGATGGTGGTCATCGCGATGGCTTCCGCCATCACCGGGATCAACCGCAGCGTCTCCACCATGCTCGAGACCCTGGGGCCCAAGACGTTCTTCGTCGAACGTTTCTTCCAGGGTGGCCTCAACATCAGCGACGGGTCCGACGAGCTGTCGCCCTGGCGGCGCAATCCCTGGCTGACGGTGGACGAAGCCAAGATGCTGCAGAAGCTGCGCACCGTGCGGGAAGTCACCTGGCGAGAAGGGACCAGCGGACCGGTCTCCTACGGTGACGTGAACCTGAGCAGTGTGCAGACCACCGGTTTCAGCCCCAGCTGGGTCCGTTCGGTCGGTGGGACCATCTCACAGGGCCGCAACTACACTGATCTCGATGAAGCGGCGAGCGCCCACGTCGCGGTGATTAACAACAAGCTGTCGGAGCAGCTCTTTCCCGGTCTCGATCCGATCGGGAAACGAATCAAGATTTCGGGTGAGCCTTTCGAGGTGGTGGGATTGTACACCGAGCCGCAGAGCCTCTTCGGGGACAACGATTCACCCAGCGTCACCATTCCCCACTCGACCTTCACCAAGGTCTGCGACTACTGGAAGGGGTGGATGGAGATCGCCGTGAGTCCGCAGCCCTGGGCCACGGTCGATGAGACCATGGACGAGGTCACCGCCGCCATGCGCGCGTCGCGGGGGCTCAAGCCGGCGCAGGACAACAATTTTGCCCTGGTGAGCCAGGACAAGATCCTCGACACCTGGAACAAGATCACCAAAGGCTTCTTCCTGGTGATGTTCGCGCTTTCGAGCGTGGGGCTCATGGTCGGTGGGGTCGGCGTCGTCGCCATCATGATGATCTCGGTCACCGAGCGCACCCGGGAAATCGGGGTCCGTAAGGCGCTGGGAGCCACCCGGCGGGAGATCATGTTCCAGTTTCTGGTGGAGGCCGCAACACTCACCCTGGTCGGCTGCATCGTCGGCATGACGCTGGGCGGCCTCATCGCCTGGGCGATTCGCTCCTTCTCCTCGATTCCCGCCGCGGTACCACTGGTGTCGGTCGTCGCCGCGGTACTCATGTCGATTCTGACCGGGATCCTCTTCGGACTCTATCCCGCAAACCGAGCCAGCAAGCTCGATCCTGTGGAGGCGCTGCGGTACGAGTAGACGGAAGACGGGAGACGGGAGACGGGAAAACGGCAATTGAAGATTGATGATTTCAGATTGAAGATTGAGGGCCATATCGAGCGAATTCGCAATCTGAAATCTGCAATCTGCAATCCCCTCTTCCGTCTCCCGTCTCCCGCTTATTTTCCCGGCATGCCCTTCTACGAAGCCTTTAAGCTGGCGGTGCAGTCGATTCTCAGCGCCAAGCTTCGTTCCTTCTTCACCCTGCTGGGTATCATCGTCTCGGTCGGCTTCCTGGTCACCGTGGTCGCGGTGATCCAGGGCATGAACGCGTATGTGAAGGAGAACATCACCGGAGCGGTCATCGGGACCAACGCATTCCAGGTCCGCCGCACCCCGATCGCCGTGGGACTCCTGAGCGACGACGAACTGCGGGAGATCGCCAAGCGACCGCTGCTGTCCCGCGAAGACGCAGCCGTCGTGCACCGCGCGATTCCGGACGCCCAGGCTGTTTCGCTGCAATCGGGATGGCCCACCCCCACCACCGACGTCACCTACCGGAACCGGACCGTCGGTGATGTGCTGATCTTCGGCGTCACCCCTCCCTACCAGGTGGTGCAGGACTATCGCTTCGCCGCAGGAGTCCCGCTCGCCGATCCCGACGTCCGGGAACGGCGCTACGTGGTCGTCCTGGGCTTTGACGTGGCCGACAAGCTCTTTGGCGGAGCAGACCAGGCCATCGGGCGGCGGATCCGGCTCGCCGGGCGCGAGATGACGGTGAAAGCAGTGACTGCCAAGAAGGGCCGGGTGCTGGGCCAATCCTTCGACGGATTCGCCCTGGTGCCCATTACCACCTTCGAGTCGATCTACGGCCGGCGGAAGACGACGACCGTTTCAGTGAAGATGGCCAGCGCCGATCTCATTCCTTCCGCCATGGACCGGGCCGAGGAGGCGATGCGAGTGGCTCATAAGCTGCGCCCCAACGAGCCCAACGATTTCACGGTGGATAAGGCGGACGCCCTGGTCGCGTTCTGGCGCAGCCTGACCCAGGTGCTCTTCACCGTGGTCCCCGCCGTGGTCTGCATCGGGATCGTGGTGGGTGGCATTGTCATCATGAACATCATGCTGATGACCGTGAACGAGCGCACCCGGGAGATCGGCATCCGGAAATCACTCGGCGCTACCCGGGCGGACATCCGCCGCCAGTTTCTCATCGAGGCGATAGTGCTGTCGACCCTCGGCGGCATTCAGGGAGTGGCGGGCGGTTACCTGCTCTCACTCGCGGTTTCCGCGTTCACCCCGCTCCCTGCCCGCGTGACCATGTGGTCGATCGGTGTCGCTCTCCTTCTGGGCGCCGGGACCGGCATTCTCTTCGGGGTGTATCCCGCCACCCGAGCGGCCCGGCTCGATCCGATCACCGCCCTCCGCGCCGAATGAGATGATCCTTCGGAACCTCGACGAAGGAGTGGGGATCGCACTCGACGCTCTCCGCTCCAACAAGCTCCGCTCCGCGCTCACGATTCTGGGCGTTGTGATCGGCGTCTCTACCGTGATGGCGATGGCATCAATCGTGGAGGGTATTCGCGGTCAGATCTTCAACGCGATGAACACCGCGGGACCCAGCGCCTTCTACGTGATGCGGTTCTTCAGCCAGACGCCGCTCAACCCCGACCATCTGCCGTACGAAGTCAGAATCCGTCCGATACTCACCGAAGAAGACGCAGTCGCGATTCGAAATGTCCCCGAGATTCAGTACGCGGGGATCTGGGTCCAGATGTTCCTTCGCATGGAATATCAGGGCGTCTCGACCCAGACGGTGACGGTCTACGGGGCGGACGAGCACTACATGGATATCCTCGGTGGCACCCTGTTACGGGGGCGGTTCTTCGCCCCATCGGAACTGGATGGCGAGCCGGTTGTCGTTCTGGAGGAAGAGTCGGCGGAGCGCCTCTTCGGAGAGATCGACCCGGTGGGACGACGGATCCGGGTGGGCGGCGTGGCACTCACTGTAATCGGGATCTACCAGCGGCCGGCCAATATCTTCGAGCCGCCGGGGCAGCAAATCGGCGCGATCATGCCCTTCGTCACCGCCAAGCGAAACTACCGCTATGACGAAACCAATGGGCTCTTCCTCTCCGTGAAGGGGTGGCCCCGGATCTCGGTCCCCGTGGCGAAGGACCTTACGATTGCAGCTCTCCGCCGGGAACGGCGGCTGCGGCCCGGCATGCCGAATACGTTCGACGTGATTACCCAGGACCAGATCCTCGATACCATCAGCAACCTTACCACCGCGTTCTTCGGGGTGATGGTCGCGCTGTCGAGCGTCGCCTTGCTGGTGGGCGGGATCGGCGTCATGGCCATCATGATGGTTTCCGTCACCGACCGGACCCGGGAAATCGGGTTGCGCAAGGCACTCGGCGCCACTCGTCAGGAGATCCTCTGGCAATTCCTGGTCGAGTCGGCGACGCTCACCTTCATCGGCGGGCTCCTCGGCATTGCGTTCGGCCTGGCCACCGGACATGTGCTGAAGGAAGTGTTGGACCTTCAGTCCGGCGTCCCGCTATGGAGCGCTGTCCTGGCCACTCTCGTGAGCATCGGGATCGGGCTCGTGTTCGGCCTGTACCCGGCCAACCGGGCCGCGGCGATGGACCCGGTCGAAGCCCTGAGACACGAATAACCCAACAGCGTGTGCAAATCCGAAGGCTCGCCGCATCCCCTCGCAACCCCAAAACCCGAGGACAAGATGCGTTCCTGGATGGCAGCCGCCCTTATCCTGACCATCGCCGCATGCGTGGGTGCGCGTGCCCCGCTCGACGATGAAAGCAAGAAGCTTGAAGCCAACGAGCGACGTGACGCCCTGCAGGCAGCTGCGGCACCGGCGGTCGCCGATGCCGTAGCCGGCGGGAAAGTTGCCGAGGGAGAGAGCGATTACGCTCAGCCGCTTGCCAGGGGCTCTCTTCCGGGAGTGATGGTGATTCGTACGGGACAGGCCAGTGTCCAAGTGGATTCTCTGGAGAATTCTGTCGCTCAGTTGCGCCAGCTCGCCGGCCGCCTCGGAGGCTATCTGGCCAACAGCTCCTATCAGGCGGGGTCGGCGCAATACCGCTCCGCGTCGATCGAGCTTCGGGTTCCCTCGGAGCGATTCGACGAGCTGGTGAACGGAATGTCGCCACTGGGGAAGGTGGAGTATGTCAACATCACGGCCCAGGATGTGGGTGAGGAGTACGCCGACGTCGCGGCCCGAATCACCAACGGGAAGCGACTCGAAGACCGCCTGATCGAGCTGCTGGCGAAGCGAACTGGCAAGCTTCAGGACGTGCTCGAGGTCGAGCGCGAACTCGCTCGGGTGCGCGAGGAGATCGAGCGCTACGAGGGCCGGCTTCGCTATCTGTCCGCCCATGCCTCGATGAGCAGTCTCACTATCTCGATCCACGAGCCGCTGCCGATTCAGGGACCCTATCGCGGGAGCCCGGTCATCGCCCAGGCTTTCCAGCAGGCCTGGCGCAACTTCGTGAACCTGAACGCTGCGGTGATCGCATCGCTCGGCGTGGTTGTTCCTCTGGGCTTGGTTGGTATGGCGGGGATCCTGACGCTTCGCCGGTGGTGGCGGAGGCGGGGGGTGACGGTGGCGGGCTAGTCATGGAACAACTAGCCAAGTCTAGATGTCAGAGGTCAGGCATAAGGATATCTTGGAATCCGTTCCCTGACACCTGACACCTGGCCCCTGACACCTCATGTCCGTCCACCTCCTCGCCATCGCCGCCCATCGGGACGACGTCGAACTGACCTGTGCCGGCACGCTGCTCAAGGCCGCCGATCAAGGCCACCGAACGGGAATTCTGGATCTCACAGCGGGAGAAACCGGCACCCATGGAAGTGCCAGGGTCCGGGCGGAGGAGGCGGAGCGGGCCGCAAAGATTCTGGGTGTCTCGGAACGGCGGAACGCTGGACTGCCCGACGCGCATTTGCAGAACAGCCAGGACACCCGCCGAATCGTGGTTGAACAGATCCGGCACTTCGCCCCCCGCGTCGTGATCCTGCCCTTCCCCATTGGCCGGCACCCGGATCATCGAATCGCTTCGGAGCTGGGACGCGACGCCTGTTTTCTGGCTGGCCTGGCCAAGTACGCGGCCGCGGGGGAGCCGCACCGGCCTCACAAGATCCTCTATTCCCTGGCCTACCGGGAAGACCCGGTGAAGCCGACGTTCGTGGTCGATATTTCGGCCCAGTTTGACCGGAAGCTCGCCGCGATCAAATGCTATTCCAGTCAGTTCGATGGCGCCAAGAACGCAGGCGAGATCTTCCCAACCGGCCAGGATCTCTATTCCCTCATCGAAATCCAGAACGCCCATTACGGTTCGTTGATCCGCACCCGGTACGGCGAGCCGTTTTTTACTCAGGAAACGGTGCGGGTGGATGATGTGGTGAAGCTGGAAGTCCAGAGCATGTAGGTTATTTTCCCGCACCATGCCGCCCAGCCCGGTCTACCTCGATCACGCCGCCACGACCCCGGTTCGGCCGGAGGTCCTGGAGGCGATGTTGCCGTACTTTGGCGCTGGAGCATTCGGTAATCCTTCGAGCTCTCATCGCTTCGGACGCACCGCCCGGGCGGGCCTGGAGCAGGCCCGGCGCGAAGTCGCCGAAGCGGTGGGGGCGGACCCGGGCCAGGTCGTGTTTACCTCCGGTGGAACCGAGGCCGACAACCTCGCGGTCATCGGGGCTTGTCTCGCGGCCAGGCACCAGGGACAGCCCATGATCGCCGCCGTTTGCGCGACCGAGCACAAGGCGGTGCTGGCGGCCGCTCACGCAGTGAAGGAGTTGGGAGGAGACGAGCGCATCCTCCCTGTGGATAGCGGTGGTCGAGTCGACTTGGACGCGTTGAGCCGGACGCTGCAGGAGCATCCAGCGGTCGTTTCCGTGATGTGGGTGAATAACGAGGTCGGTACGGTACAGCCGGTTGCGGCGATCGCGGCCCGATGTTCCGAAGGCGGCGTACTCATGCACACCGATGCCGTCCAGGCATTCGGGAAGATCCCCATCCGTTTCAGCGAACTCCCCTGCACCATGATGACGATTTCCGGACACAAGATCGGAGCGCCCAAGGGAGTGGGGGCACTGGTCGTCCGGGAGCGGAAGGCCCTCGAAGCCATCATCCATGGCGGTGGCCAGCAGTTTGGCATCCGGCCCGGCACCGAGAACGTGGCGGGAGCGGTTGGCCTGGGTCGCGCCGCGGCCCTTGCGGTAGCGGGACTCGACGGGACCGTCGCTCGTATGCGAATCCTGCGTGACCGGCTGCTCGCCAGGCTGCGCGAGGGTGTTCCCGACTTGCAGGTCTGCGGGGATTCGGCCGAACGCGCGCCTCACATTCTGAACGTGCTCGTTTCTGGAACGGACAGCGAGGCACTCCTCATGCACCTGGATCTGGCCGGTGTCGCGGCTTCGGGCGGATCGGCCTGTTCGACCGGCGCCGTCGAACCGTCGCACGTGCTGACCGCGATGGGTGTTCCCCGGGAACTCGCTCTCGGAGCGTTGCGCTTCAGTCTCGGGCACGAAACCACCGAAGCTGAAGTCGATCGCGCGGCCGAGGTATTTCCGACCGTGGTTCGCAAGGTCCGCAAGCTGTCGGAGGCGCTCGGTCGTGCTTAATCGCGTCAACAAGGCCAACCGCGTCCTCGTCGCGATGTCGGGCGGCGTGGACAGCTCGGTCGCGGCAGCGGCCCTCGTCGAACAGGGCTACGACGTGGTGGGCGCCACGATGAAGCTGTTCTGCTACGGCGATTCGGTGCCCGACCGGCCTTGCTGCTCGCTGGACTCGATCAACGACGCCAAGGACGTCGCCCACAAGCTGGGGATCCCGCACTACGTGCTGAATCTGGAGGACCGGTTCAATCTCCACGTGATTCAGAACTTCGTGCAGGAGTACAGCCAGGGCCGCACTCCCATTCCGTGTGTCCGCTGCAACTCGTTCACCAAGTTCCGCGACCTGCTGGCCCACGCCGACGCGCTCGACTGCGGGCACATCGCGACCGGCCACTACGCGATCGCCCGGGATGGCGCGCTCTTCCGGGGCGCCGATCCCGCCAAGGATCAGAGCTATTTCCTGTGGGGCATCGACCGCGCCGTCGTGGCTCGCATGCTGACGCCGGTCGGTGGTCTCACCAAGCAGGAAACCCGTGCCATCGCCCGGAAGCTGCGGCTCCGCACCGCCGACAAGCCGGAGTCGGTCGAGATCTGCTTCGTGCCGGACGATGACTATGTATCAGTCCTGGAGCGCAACCTGCCGGAAGACGCCCCCGCGCTGAGCGCGGGACCGCTGGTTAGCACGAGCGGTGAAGTGCTGGGTGAGCATCGGGGCTTCGCCCGATTCACGATCGGGCAGCGGAAGGGATTGCCGGGAGGGAACTCGGATCCGAGGTACGTGGTCGCAATTCACCCCGAGACCCGCGAGGTCGTCGTTGGCTCGGCTGATGAGCTGCTCGGCCACACCGTCGAGTTGTCCGAATTGAACTGGTTGTCCGAACCGGTGCCCGTCGGCGAAAGCTGCCAGGTGCAGCTGCGCTACCGTTCGCGCGCGGTGGACGCGACAGTGACCACCCTCGAGGAGGACCGAATTCGCCTCGTATTGGAAACGCCGATCCGGGCGATCACTCCCGGACAGTCTGGAGTCCTGTATTCCCCCGAAGGCCGAGTGCTCGGCGGCGGGGTGATCGATTGAGAATACGGATCCTCCTGCTGCTCGCGGCGGTCCTGCCCGGCCAGCTCCACGCGCAGAACAAGAAGCCCCTTACCATCGATCAATTTGTCTCCATGCCCACCGTCGGCGACCCGCAGCTGTCGCCGGACGGGAAGCTGGTCGCGTATACCATCTCGACCCCGTCGCTCGAGGACAATCGCTCCACCTCGCGCATCTGGCTGACTGATCCCGCCACCGGCGAGACCTGGCAGGCGACGACCGGCGCCGGCAGTGACCGGGCCCCTCGCTGGTCGCCCGACGGCAAGACCCTGGGATTCATATCAACCAGGGAGGGCGGCCCGCAGATCTGGCGCCTGCCGGCACGCGGAGGCGAGCCCACCAAGCTCACCAGCTTCGCGGACGGCGTCGGCGATTTTCTCTGGTCCCCCGATGGCAAGGGATTGCTCTTCTGGACCAGCGTGAAATGGCCGGACTCGACCGAGGCGGAGAAACGGGGCGGCAAGTATCCGACTGAAGCGAAAATCTGGACCGATCTGTTCTATCGCCACTGGGACGAGTGGCGCGTCGGACTGCGGCAGCACGTATTCCGGGTGTCACTTCCCGACGGCGCCGTCACCGACCTGACGCCGATCGACCGCGATGTCCCGACCCTGGCGCTGGGTGGCGCCGACGTGGCGATTTCTCCGGTGGCCACGGAAATGGCGGTCGTCTTTAATCCTGATTCCAATCTCGCCTCGACCACCAACAACGACATTTTCGTAATGGGTCCGGATGGGTCAGGCCGTCAAGGCATCACGAACAGCGCCGCCAACGACAACAGCCCCCTGTACTCGCCCGACAGCCGCTACATCGCGTACCTGGCAATGTCCACTCCGGGTTTCGAAGCCGACCGGCAGCAGCTCATGGTCTACGAGCGCGCCACCGGGCGTCGTGCGGCGGTGACGGGGAAATGGGATCTCAGCATCCAGGCTTTTCAATGGGCACCGGACTCCCGTTCCGTCATCGCCGAGGTCGAGGAGCGCGGCGGCCACAATCTCTACCGGGTCGAGGTGCCGGGAGGCCGTACGACTCCGCTGGTCACCGGCGGGCTCAACACCGCGGTGCAGATCCCCGTGCGAGGCGAGTCGATGGTGTTCCTGCGCGAGTCCGCGACCCATCCCAGGGAGGTGTTCATCTCCGGGCTGGACGGGAAGCGGATGAAGCAGCTCACCAAGGTCCACGATGCTGCCCTCAAGGAGCTTGACCTGCCGGCGATGGATACCCTCCGGTTTGTCGGCGCTCAGGGCGATTCGGTGTTTGGCTGGCTGATCAAGCCACCCGCATTCGACTCCACGAAACAGTACCCCTTGATCTACCTGATTCACGGTGGCCCTCAGTCGGCCTGGCTCGACCAGTGGCATGCACGCTGGAACTACGCCCTCTTTGCCTCGCGGGGGTATGTCGTCGCGGCGGTCAACTTCCATGGCTCGACCGGCTACGGTCAGGTCTTCACCAATAGTATTTCGAAGAACTGGGGCGGGCTTCCGTACGAAGACCTGATGAAGGGAGTGGACGCTGTCTCATCGCTGCCGTACGTAGATAAGGACCGGATCGGAGCTGCCGGGGCGTCCTACGGCGGCTATATGATCTACTGGATGGCGGGCCAGACCGACCGCTTCAAGGTGCTGGTCGCGCACGACGGAATCCTCAATCCGCTCAGCATGACGGGAACCACCGAAGAGCTCTGGTTCCCGGCCTGGGAGTTCGGCGGGACCCAATTGTCCCAGGTCGGTCGGGCGACCATGGAGAAATGGTCTCCCGCGAACTACCTCGACAAATGGAAGACGCCCATGCTGGTGGTACATGGCCAGCTCGACTACCGGGTAGACCTGTCCGAGGGACTGCAGGCCTTCACCGCGTTGAAGCTGCGCCACGTGCCCGCCAAGTTTCTATACTTCCCCGATGAAGGTCATTGGGTGCTCGGTCTCCGGAATCGCCGGCTCTGGTGGGGCACCGTGCTCGACTGGATGGACCAGTACCTGCGTCAGGACCGGCCCAGCTCGTAGCGGCCGGTGAATTCCCTGCGATGCGATCCCTCTTCATTCGCTGGCTGATCAACACCCTGGCGCTCTACGTCGCCGTGCAGGTCGTGGACGGCCTGCATTACGACAAAGGACCAGTCGGTCTGCTGATCGTTGCGGCGATCTTCGGGTTGGTCAACAGCACTCTTCGGCCGATTCTGACCGTTCTTACCTGCCCTCTCGTGCTCCTCACCCTGGGCCTCTTCACGCTGGTGATCAATGCGATCCTGCTGATGATCACCGCGTGGCTCTCGGCGCAGTTCGATCTGGGATTTCGGGTGGACGGGTTCTGGCCTGCGTTCTGGGCTGGGCTCCTGATCGGGCTGGTGAGTGTGTTCTTGTCATTGGCGGTGGGGGAGAAGGAGGTGGGGAGTAGGGGGTAGCGAGTAGGGAGTAGGGCGTGGCGAGCATCACCATGCTATTACTTCGACTCTTTCGCCCACCCCTATAGGTCATTCGCCCTACTCCCAACTCCCCGATCTCGCCCCCGTTACCTGTCCGTTACACGGCGATTCGCCCCCCATGACGGGCTGACGTAGATTTTTTGGTGTGACCGACCTCCACCTGACGGCCCCCGCCGGCGATGGCCCTCTTGGCGATCTCCGCCACCCATCGCTGTTTCTGAACCGTGAATTGTCGTGGCTGGAGTTCAACCGCCGGGTACTCCATGAAGCCCTGGATTCCCGGACTCCGCTTCTGGAACGGCTCAAGTTTCTGGGCATTTTCAGCTCGAACCTGGATGAATTCTTCCAGATCAGGGTGGCCGGCCTCAAGGAGCAGCTGGCGGCGGGCTATAGCGAACGCACACCGGACGGCCTGACGCCGGAACAGCAGCTCAAAGCGATCCGCGGCATCGTCCGGGAAATGCAGCGCGAGCATTCCAAGTGCCTGCACGACGTCGTATTGCCGGCTCTCGGCCGGCAGGGGCTGGCACTTCTCAACATCAATGACCTGGAGTCCGAAGAGCGGCGCGCGATGGATCGGTATTTCCAGGCGAACGTCTTCCCGGTACTGACTCCTCTGGTCGTCGACCCGGCGCACCCCTTCCCCTACATCTCCAATCTGAGCCTTTCGCTCGCGGTGATCCTGCGGGGACAGGACGGAGAAGAGCGCTTCGCGCGGGTGAAGGTTCCGAAAATCCTGCCGCGTTGGGTCCCGCTGGATTCGCCCCAGCGCTACGTGCCGCTGGAGCAGCTGGTCAGCGCCAATATCGAGTCGCTGTTCCCTGGCGTCGAAATCCTGGGGTGCTCGCCATTTCGCATCACCCGGAACACCGACTTCGAAGTGGATCACGACGAGGCGGAGGATCTCCTCAGCACGATCCAGGAGAACCTGAGAAACCGTCGCTTCGGCGCGGTAGTCCGGCTCGAGGTTGCGCCGGAGCTGCCCCACTCGGTCCGCGAAGTACTGCTTGCGGAGTTCAACGATGATCAGGAGTCGGCGGGTTCACCGCTCTCTCAGGACGACGTGTTCGAGGTCGCTGGATTGTTGGACACGGCGGATCTGCTGACGCTGGCCTCCGCCGACATGCCTTCGCTGCGGGACCCGGTGTTCCATCCGGTCACCCAGCCGCGCCTCGCCTCGGGCCGCAACATCTTCGAGGTGATCCGCGAGGGAGATCTGCTGGTTCACCATCCCTACGACAGCTTCGCCAGCTCGGTGGAGCGGTTCATCCAGGCGGCGGTGGATGATCCCGACGTCGTGGCCATCAAGCTGACCCTCTATCGCACCGGCGGCGATTCGAACATCGCGCGGATGCTGGTCCAGGCGGCAGAGCGAGGCAAACAGGTCGCCGTGCTGATCGAGTTGCAGGCCCGCTTCGACGAGGAGAACAACATCAGCTGGGCGAAACGGCTGGAGGACGTGGGAGTCCACGTGAGCTACGGTGTGGCAGGACTCAAGACCCACACCAAGGTGATGCTGGTGGTGCGCCGAGAAGGAGACGGCATGCGGCGCTACGTCCACATCGGAACCGGCAACTATCACCCGAAGACCTCGCGGCTCTATACCGACTTCGGGCTGTTTTCCTGCAACCCGGAACTCGGGGCCGACCTGACCGACCTGTTCAACGTGCTCACCGGCTTCGCCTCGCCGACTCAGTATCGCAAACTCATCGTGGCGCCGAAGGGCATGCGGGAGAGCTTCCTGATGATGATCCATCGGGAGATCCAGCATGCGCGGAGCGGGGTTCCGGCCCGGATTCTCGCCAAGATGAACGCGCTGACCGACCCGGAGATTATCACCGCGCTATACGAAGCCTCCCGGGCCGGGGTCGAGGTGGATCTGATCGTACGGGGGATCTGCTGCCTCCGCCCGGGCACCCCCGGCGTGAGCGACCGGATCCGGGTGATCAGCCTCATCGGGCGCTTCCTCGAGCACTCCCGTGCCTTCTACTTCCTGAACGGCGGCAACGAAGAGGTCTATATCGGCTCGGCCGACTGGATGCCACGCAATCTCGACCGGCGCGTCGAGGCGGTCGTGCCGGTGGAGGATCCGACGCACCGTGCGACGCTTCGGGATCTGCTTTACCTCATGTGGGCCGACAACCGGCAGGCCTGGGTGCTGGGGCCCGATGGGACTTATACCCAGCGGCAGCCCCTGGTAGGTGAAGACGAACGCGGCACCCACCGGTTGCTGGCCGATGCGTGCCGCGATGGAAACCGTCCTCCGAGCGGAGAGTTCGCCTCGGCGCTGCGCACGCCTAATACTTGAGGTCCGTCGCCTCGGCGAACTTCTTGAACAATTCCTCCTGCTCCGCGGTCAGGCGCTCGGGTACCTCGACCTGCACCTGCACCAGTTGATCTCCCCGACGGCCACCCTTCTCCAGACCCAGACCTTTGATCCGGAATTTCCGGCCGGGTTGAGTGCCGGCGGGAACTTTCAGAACGACTTTCTTCCCATCGAGAGTCCGTACCCGCAGCCGGGTTCCCAGCGCCGCCTGGGCGACATTGATCGGAACCTCGCAGAGCAGATCGAGCCCGTCGCGGTGGAAGAAGCGGTCGGGTTGCACCTGAAAGGTGATTAGCAGGTCGCCGGGCGGCTCGCCGGGGCGGGCTGAACCACCCTGACCCTTGAGACGGATGCGCGCTCCCGTTTCGGTGCCCGGTGGCACCGTGATGAGCACCTGACGCTCAACCCGGTTTTGCCCGGCTCCATGACATACCGGGCATGGCGTGCTGGGGATCTTGCCGCGGCCCCGGCACTTCGGGCACGGCCGGCTGACAGCAAAACTCCCCTGGCCGAAAGTCACCGTGCCCCGACCGTTACACTCGGGGCAGGTCTGCAGCTTGGCACCTTTCGCGGCCCCGCTCCCGCCACACTCGGAACAGGTCTCATTGACGGGCAGAGTCACCGGGACTTTGCCACCGAGCGCTGCGACCCGGAAGGGGATTTCCACCACCGTCTCGAGCGTTTCAGCGACCGGTTCCTCACGGCGGGTTCGTCCGAAGATGGACGAGAAAATATCTCCCAGACCACCAAGACCGCCGAGGTCGTTGATATCGAACTCCTCGACCGTGGGTCCTCCGGCAGGCCCTCCGCTCCTCCGGCCGGCGCCACCCGGGGAGCGCGGCTCGAACGCGCCATACCGCCGCATCGCGTCGTAATGCTTGCGCTTCTCCGCATCGGAGAGGACGGTATGCGCCTCGGACACCTCCTTGAAGCGCTCGGCCGCCGACGGGTTGTTGGGATTGGCGTCGGGATGGTACTGCTTGGCGAGTCGCCGGTAGGCCTTCTTGATGTCCTCGGGAGTCGCCGTGTCGGGGACCCCGAGGACCTGGTAGAAGTCCTTGGCCACGTTTAGACGTGTCCTTCGCTGGAGAAGACCTGAACCCGCGCTGGCCGGAGCAGTGAGCCCTTGTAGCGATACCCGGACTGAAAGGTGGCGCTGACCTTGTGATCGCTCGCAGCATCGGGTGCGGCAACCACCGAGACCGCCTCGTGGACGCTCGGGTCGAACCGATCACCCACGGGATCGATTCGCTCGAGACCCGCGGCCTCGAGCTCCTTCCGGAACTTCTTCTCAATGAGGATCAGGGCTTGCTGAACCACATCGTTCTCACTCAGCTGCCCACCGCTTTCGACTCGATCCAGGTCATCGAGCACGTCGATCAGCTTCACGACCAGCGCCGCCTGCGCGCGATCGGTGAGCTCGACGCGTTCCTTGGCAACCCGTTTACGGAAGTTGTCGAACTCAGCCGCGAGACGGACGTGCCGGTCGCGCAATTCGGTGAGCTCGTCCTCCAGCCGCTTGACCGCCTCTTCACTCAATTCAGCCGGAAGGCCCACCGCCCCTACGGCAGCTTCGGGCGGATTCTCGACCTCTGCCGGGGGCTGATCGGCCTCCGCTTCCTGATTCCTAACATCTCGTTTCTTCATCAGTTACACTCACAGGTAGTCCCACTTTGCACCGAAAGATAGCAGCGCTCGGAAGGGCCCGAAAAGTAGGCCAAGCTGGCACAGCCGGGAGCCTTGTCCTAGAGGGCTGCTGGCGCAGGGTTCCGTCGGACTGTATGTGTAGTAGGCACCTGCGTCTCGCGACTTGGCCCCGATATCGACGTCACCATCCCAGCCCGAGGCAAGCGCTCCGGAGAGTTCGCCGGAGGTAGGCAACCTGTGATCCACGGAGCGACCATGACCGCACCCAACCGCGAACTTCCCCGCACCACCATCGCGGTCGTCACCATCCTCTTTCTGCTGATTTCGTCCCTCTACATCGTGCAGCCGCTTCTGGGCGCGGTGATCTGGGCGACGATGATCGTGGTCGCTACCTGGCCTCTGCTCATTAGTCTCCAACGACGGCTTTGGGGGAAGCGCGCACTCGCCGTTACGGTCATGACACTCGGATTGTTCCTGCTGTTTGCGGTGCCGATCGGGCTCGCAGTGGGTTCCGTCGCCGGGCGTCTGGGAGAGCTGCAGTCAGGACAGCTCAGCAACATCTCGGTGCCTCCGCCTCCGGCCTGGGTGCAGAAGGTGCCGATGGTGGGCTCCAAGATCGATACGGCCTGGCGAGAGGTCTCCACGGGTCAGGTGGACCTGACCACCAAGATCCAGCCCTATCTCCAGACCATCGTCGCCTGGCTGGGCCGCAAGGCCGGCAGCTTCCTGGCCCTGGTAATCCAACTGATCGTGATCGTTATCGCCGCTGGAATCCTTTACGCGAATGGAGAGATCTCAGCCTACGGGGTTCGACGATTCGCCGAGCGACTAGCCGGCGAGCGCGGAGACAAAGTCATCGTCCTGGCGGGACAGGCCATCCGTGGTGTGGCATATGGAGTGGTGGTGACCGCGATCCTGCAGACAGCGCTGAGCGGGCTCGGCCTGTGGCTCTTCGGCATTCCACAGGCGGCGTTTCTCACCGCCGTCATCTTTCTGCTCTGCGTTGCTCAGGTGGGGCCGGCCCTCGTCATGTTCCCCGCCGTCTTCTGGATGTACTCCACGGGCCAAACGGGAAAGGCCACGCTGTTCCTTCTCTGGACCCTGGTGTGCGTCACCATGGACAACATCCTTCGGCCCATCCTCATCAAGCGGGGCGCCGATCTGCCACTGCCGTTGGTCTTCCTCGGTGTCATCGGTGGATTGATTGGTCTCGGACTGATTGGGATCTTCGTTGGGCCGGTGGTTCTCGCCGTCACCTACACGCTGCTTGTCTGGTGGGTGACCGAGGATCCGGAGCACACGAGTCCCGCGAAGGAACCAACCGCGACCCCGGGCGCCGGCTGAGCGGGCTCAACCGCCGAGCATCAGGGTCATCACCGCAAGGGCGATTCCGAACCCTGACATCAGCAGCGCCCCTCGCAACGGGGGTTGGCCGGTGGTCCGTCCGTAGGCCGCCCCGAGCACAAACAGCATCGCGAGCGCGATGCCGTGGGACAGCCGAAGCGCGCGGTGAAGTTCGCCCACGAAGAAGAAGGGGGCGATAACCGGCAGGGTGGAGAGGAAGACGAGGAAGAAGACCGCGATAGCGGTTCGGATGTCGCTCCACTTGAGATGGGGAGCCGGCGCCTGGGGGACAGCCTGCAGCCTTCGGGTCATGTTTTCCAGCGACGCCGGCTCGAGGAGCGCCACCGCCTCGGCAGGAAGCCAGTTTTTCAGCGCCTCGACGGCCGAGGCTCCATCCTTCGCCTCGCGAATCGCCCGCCCCACCAGGTAGGTACGGCGCCGCTCCGCGACACTCGCCATCACGAAGATGAAACCGTCCACGATTCCCCAGGCGATGTTGCAGCCGAGGGCTCCGCGCAGCATTTCCGTAACTTCGCCCTGGCCCGCCTCCGCGACGCTGAGCGATCCGGTGAAGGTCAGCACCATGATCACGCCAAACAGCACCTCCGCGATCCGGTCGGACGGTTCCAGCGCGGTATGCGAGGCTACGTGTTGGATGTGGTGCATGATGACCGGGGTTGGAGTTGTCAGGCCGGTGCCGGGCTGATTCCCTGAAGCAAACGCCAGAGTTGGAAGAGCGCTGCCTGGGCGGCGCGGCCCCTCACGTCGTCTCGACCACCGGGAAACTGATAGCGAAGGCAGGTGCTCTCGCCGCCCACCGCCGCTGCCACATAAACCAGTCCGACCGGCTTATCGGGAGTTCCGCCGCCGGGGCCCGCGATTCCGGTAACAGCCATCGAGGCCTCGGCACCCATGATGTGCACCGCTCCGGCGGCCATCGCGCGTGCTACCTGCTCGCTCACCGCACCATGATCGACGATAAGCTGCGCCGAAACATTCAACTCCGCTACCTTCGTGGCATTGCTGTAGGCAACGATTCCACCCAGGTACACTTGGGAGCTTCCGGGCACCTCGGTCAGCCGAGCGCCCACCAGCCCTCCGGTACATGATTCGGCTGTGGCGATCGAAAGCCCGATTCGCCGGGCCTGCTCGAGCAGCAACGCGGCCAGGTCGTCTTCGTCCTCTCCGTAGACCGGGTCGCCAATCCGCGAACGCAATCGCTTGACGCCGGCCTCCAGCCGTTCATCGGCTTCGGCCGCGGGAAGGTCCCATGCGGTGAGTCTCAGATCAACGCCGTGGATTCCCGGCAGGTAGGCAAGCGAAAGCGGGGCGACCTCGCTCTCGACGTCGGTCAATTTCTCGGCGAGGCTGGACTCCGGCACGCCCCAGGTGCGCACGGCCCGCGATCGGACTACTCCACCGCCGGCACGCGAGGAGAGCCGGGGGAGTACCTCATGAGTGAGCAGGTTGCGCATCTCGTGAGGGACACCGGGGAGCATTATCACGATTCCAGGCGATCCCTCGAGCCACAGTCCGGGAGCGGTTCCCCACCGATTGGGAAGGACCGTCGCGCCGCGAGGCACCTCGGCCTGACAGCGATTGACTGGCGAGGGCACCCTCCCCATCCGCGCGAACCGCGCGACCAGCGCGTCCCAGACCGGTTGCTGGAACTCGAGGGGAGCCTGGAACAGCTGGGCCACCGCCTTCTTGGTGACATCGTCAGCCGTGGGACCCAGGCCACCGGTCACCAGCACGACGCCAGCCCGGTTGAGCGCCGCCGAAACGGCATCCCGGATCGCTGCGCCATCGTCTCCCACCGTCGTACGACGAACCACGCTGACTCCAGCCGCGGCGAGAGTACGACCAATCTCCGCCGAGTTGGTGTCAACGGTGAAGCCAAGGAGGAGCTCGGTGCCGACGGTGACGAGTTCGATGGATGCCATAAGCCATAAGCCGTAGGCCTTAGGCAAAGCCGCACAGCCTCCGGCTGATGGCTTAAGGCTTACGGCCGTGGAAGAGGGTCCGATACTGGAACATGTAATCGACGAACGAATAGATCGTCAGCACCGTGGCGAGAGCCAGCGTGAGGGCCACTACGCCACCGTGGAATTCGTTCCAGTACTCGGCAATCCGGTTGTGCTCCCAACCCAACGGCTTGCGAGCATCGCGGAAGGTGAACCAGAGAAAGGTGGCGCCGATGTAGATGTTCTGGATTGTGGCCTTGACCTTCCCGGCGGTGCCGGCGGGAATCACAACGCCCTTTCGCTGGGCCCACCAGCGGAACCCGGTCATCGCAACCTCGCGGCCGATGAGCAGAACGCAGACCCACAGGGGGATGCTGCCCCAGACCGGGATGTCGTACAGGTCGTGGCGGGTGCGGGAGATCCAGTAAATCGGAATGATCGTGGCGAAGAGGAGCAGCTTGTCGGCGATCGGATCCAGCAGTTTGCCGAGGTCGGTGACCAGATTTCGGCTGCGGGCGAGGTAGCCGTCGATGACGTCGGTGACGGCGGCGAAGATGAAAATTGCGAAGCAGACCAGCTTGGGCCAGTAACCGTCAATGAACGGCAGCAGCGCTATGACGGGGGTGAGCCCGATTCGGATCAGAGTGAGGATGTTTGGGAGGTTCCACATGCTTTCAAAATAGTACCGAGTACCCAGTAGCCGGTCGAGCGAACAGGTTGTTACTCGGTACCCCGTACTCGGTACCCGGTACTATTGCCCAAGAGTCTTCAGCACCAGCTTGCTGACCGCCTTGAGGGTGTCGAAGACGCCGTCTCCGTTCATCGCGACCGCT
>DATBGE010000223.1:0-10587 GCA_036558125.1 Gemmatimonadales bacterium
ACCGGAATGAACACCGATTGCGGGTTGATCCCCTCCGCCACGTTGAACGCGGCGTTGATGTCACCCGACTTGGTGTCTTCCGAAGTTTGGGGAACCGAGCCGACTTCGTTCAAACCGAGGTCGGTCCAGGCGTGGAACAGCCCCGGCGTCACCCATTTGCCCTTGGCATCAATGATCGTGGCGTCCGGAGGGACCGTGATATTGGTTCCGACTTGAAGGATGCGCCCATCCTTAATGACGACGGTTCCGTTTTCGATCTTGGGCCCCGAGACCGGATACACCGTGCCGTCCTGAATCGCGATCGTTTGCGCGCTCAGCTCGAGCGGAGCGGCGCCGACGGTGAGCGAGAGAAGGGCAGGGGCCAGCAGAAAGTTTCTCATCGGCCCACCCCCGGATCCCCAGTGCCCAGGTTGAAGTCGGTCTTGGGCTGGTGCGCCGGATCGTTCCGGTCATACACCAGCCAGCCGTCGTTGTAGACTCTTTCCGCCTTGCTGTAGACCGAGAAGGGATCGCCCGACCAGATCACCACATCGGCGTGTTTGCCGGCTTCGAGGGTCCCGGTCGTGCTGTCGATGCCGAGTGCCCAGGCGGGGTTGGCGGTGAGCCAGCGGATCGCTTCCTCGCGAGTAGTGCCCAGGCCGGCGCGGATCCCGCTGTACATCGCCTTCCCGGCCTCCTGGTTCAAACGCTGAATTCCATCTTCGGAATCGGAGTGGATGATGGCGCGGACGCCGGCCTTCTGAAGCAGCGCCGCGTTCTCCCTGACACCGTCGAACGATTCCATCTTGAAGCCCCACCAGTCGGCCCAGACCGAGGCGCCGATGTCTTCCCTGGCCAGCACGTCGGCGATCTTGTAGCCCTCGACCACGTGATGGAACGACCGGATCTTGAATCCGAATTCCTTGCCAAGGTCGATCATCTGCATCATCTCGTCGGCCCGGTAGCAGTGGTTGTGCACCAGGATCTTGCCCCGGAGTACATCGGCCAGGGTTTCCAGCTTGAGATCGCGGTCGGGAGGATTGCCGCTCTTGTTCTTGAGCCAGTTGTCCCACTTGCGGCGATACTGCTCGGCTTCAATGAAGGCCGCACGATACCCCGCCATGTTCCCCATGCGCGTCGAAGGGCCGCTCCGCTGGTAGACCCGCTTCGGATTCTCGCCGCAGGCCATCTTCAATCCGTAGGGCGCGCCGGGATACTTCATCTCCTGGACGCTCCTCGAGGGAATCAGCCGCAGCGTTGCCGAGCGTCCGCCGATCAGATTGGCCGAGCCGGGGAGCGCCTGGATCACCGTGATGCCGCCGGCAATCGCCAGCGGGATCTCCGGGTCCTGAGGCCAGAAGCTGTGCTCGGCCCAGACATTCGCGGTGACCGGATTGGTCGCTTCGTTCCCGTCGCTCTCCGCCCAGGTCCCCGGAGCAGCATACACGCCAAGGTGACTGTGGTCGTCGATGATCCCGGGAGTGACGTATTTCCCGGTTCCGTCCACGACCGTCGCATCGGCCGGCGGAGTAGTGTCGGTCCCCACTGAAACGATCCGTCCGTCTTTGAAATACACCGAGGCGTGCTGCATCTCGGGCCCTGCGGCGGTCATGACCGTCGCGTTACGGATGAAGACCGGAGGATTCGGTTTTCTCTGGTAGGTGGACGCGTACTGACTGCGGAACTCGCTCTCGTCGCCCTCGGCGGGCTTGGGGCTGGTGCTCGTGCTGGACGTCGCGGACGAGCAGGCGCTCAGCAACACGACCAGCCCGGTGAGGGCGTTGGGAAACGGGGAAACTCTCATGGGGCGCGATCACCTCCCGTAGGAACGGCAACGAATTCCAGCGGAGTGCCGGCGACGGTCAAACGCAGCAAGCGATGCGGAGGATCAACCGAGATGTAGAAGGTCACCTTCTGATCGTCTCCCTCGAGGTCGGCCATGTAGGCCTGGAAGGAGCCGGCGGGAACCGAAACCGTTCCCATGGCCCGAACGGTGAGGGTGAGCGTCCGGACCCGATTCTGTCCCGAGGCGAATACCGGGATGGTCCACCGGACATTCGGCGCCCAGTTGAGAGCCGGGAACAGAGCCTGGAGGGCGTTGTCGTCGAGAATACCCGCGGGGACGATCGTGTCCACCGCCAGGTTGATCGGTCCCTTGGGCCCGAGGACATGCGCCGAGCCTTTCACTTTGCCGGGGCCGTAGGCGAGATCGATCTTGGTGTCCTGGCCTCGCATCTTCCCGGTTTGAGCCAGGCTTCGCATCCGCCCGCCGAGATCCATCGAGACCTTGCTGGTCTGACTGATCACGTTGCCGATGTTGGTCGTCTCGGTGTAGAGCAGGCCGTCTCCGGTCCGCTCCAGTGTCGAGACCTGGACCCCGACCGTGCGACCCTGTGCTACCACCAGCAGGCTGTCCTTCCGCGGTACCAGCAGTGTCGAGTCCAGCTGCAGCACGGCGGTCTTGGGCTCGAGATCCGCCGGGGTGAGCTGGGTTCCGTCGGGGGCGATCAGCGCGATCGGCGCGATGGCGCTCAATCCTTTGTAGAGCGGCGCGGCATTTCCCACCACCACGATGAGGCACGAGTCGGGGCGTACCACGGACTTCGCAGCAGTGCGGAACCGTGTGGCGGTCAGCGACGCGACCTGCTTGGGATAGCTGGTGACCGAGCTGGCCGGCCGGCCCATGCGGCGAGCCTTGAGCACGGCGCCGGCCTGCTGGTTCATCGACTGGATGTCCGCCGGATAGCTCCCCGCCAGCTCGGCCTGGGCGCGCTTCAATTCGTCCGGTGCTACCGTATCGCTCCGAATCTTGCGCATCTGAGCCAGCAACTCACGCACCGCCGAATCGGTCACCGCGCTCCGCACTTCGGCGCCGATCTGGAACATCCCCATCCCATTGGGCTGGGTCAGCGCCGACGCGGGCGACTCGGTCCAGCGCTTCTCATCACGCAGCACCCGCACCAGGCGGTTGTTGGTGCCGCCACCAAACACCCGGTCCACCACCGTGGCCGCATAGTAAGTCGAGTCTCCCCCGCGCATCGTCGTGTTGCCCATCAGGATGCTGGAAGTCTCGGCACTCGGGATGTGCACCAGGATGATCCGGGTCTTGGCGCGAACCGGAGACTTGGCCGGCAGCGGTGCCGGCGCGACGCCCTTCCACTCCCCGAACGCAGCGGTCACCAGCTTGCGCGCGTCGGCCAGAGTGATGTCGCCTGCAATCACCAGTTGCGCGGCCGAGGGACGGAAGCGCGCCAGGCGGAAGGCTTCGAGATCCTTTCGCCCAATGTTGTTGAGTGTGGCCGGCGTTGACCTGATTGCGTACGGATGGTCGCCGTAGAGCCCGGCCAGGAAGATTCGCGAGGCGACATTGCCCGACTGGGTGTTGTCGGCCTGAACGCTCGCGATGGCCTGGGCGCGGGCCTTGTCGACTTCCTGTGGATCGAGATGGGGCCGCAGCACCGCGTCGGCCAGGAGGCCCATCGCGACATCGACGTGCTCGGAGAGGGCATCGGCGGTCAGGGTCAGGAAATCGGGATCGACTGTGGCGCTCAGTGAACCGCCCACCTGTTCGATTGCCGAGGACACGCTATCGGCGTCACGGCTCCCCGCACCTCGAGTGAGCAGGGAGGCGAGCAGATCGGCGGTGCCGGACTGCGTGGGGGGATCGTACGCGCTTCCCGCGGGCAGCGAGAGTGCCATCGAGACGACCGGCTGCCGGTGGTTTTCCAGCACGTTCACCTTGAGCCCGTTAGCCAGCACGAACGGCTGGAGGGGAAGGGCGGGTGCCGCGGTAACCGGAGCGGCCGGCGGGGGTGAGGTGGGAAATTGGGCGGCCGCGTTGCCCGCGACCAGCGACAGGCCCAGCAGGAGAGTGAGACTCTTCATGACGAGGCTCTCCCCGGCTGAACGATGAGCGTGAGACCGTTCTGCGGAGTCAGATAGCTCGCCGCGACTCGCTTCACGTCATCCGCCGTCACCGCCATGTAGCGCCCGACGTCCTTGTTGACCGCGTCCGCCGATCCCAGGAAGGTTGCGGCGTGCTGCAATGCCTCGGCGATGTCCTGCACTCGCTGACGGCTGTTGACGGCACCGGCGAGAAAGAAATTCTTGGCCCGAGCCAGCTCCTGATCGGTGACGCCCTTGTCGCCGATCGCGGCGGTCTGGGCCCGAAGCACTGTCGCCACCGAGTCTCCACTCACCCCGGTGTTGGCGACAGCGAAGACCGCGAAGACCGATGGGCCTCTCCGCCGGCTTACCAGGTCGGCCTGGATACCTGCGACGAGATTCGCCTCACCAGACAAAGCCAGCGCCAGTCGAGATCGCTGTCCCTGGCCGAGTATCAGGCCGAGCAGCTCGAGTGCGGGGGTGTCGGCGTGGTCGTGTGCGGGAACCCGGTAGAAGAGACCCGCCCCCCCCAGTTGCGCGGCTTCGTCTTTGATCTCTTTTCGCGTTCCTGCGGCACCGCTTCCGGGGGTGCAGGAGAACTTGGGCCGCTCGGCGCCGCCGGGAATGTCTCCGTAGTACTTGGTGATCAGATCCTTAGCCGCGGCGGGGTCGAAGTCCCCGGTCAGCGTGAGGCGGGCGTTGCGCGGAGTGTAGTAGGTCGAGAAGAACGGCTTGACAGTCGCTACCGTTGCGCTGTCGAGG
This sequence comes from Gemmatimonadales bacterium, assembly GCA_036558125.1. Classification (GTDB taxonomy): domain Bacteria; phylum Gemmatimonadota; class Gemmatimonadetes; order Gemmatimonadales; family GWC2-71-9; genus DATBGE01. The sequence goes on from DATBGE010000223.1 coordinate 4,627, forward strand.
GTCCCGCCCGGCGGCAGTGGCGCGTGGGCGTAACCGTAGCAGGTGCTCGAATCGAAGAGCGCCTCGGTACCGACCAGGAAGGGGCCGGCGTAGGCCTGCTGGTCTACCCGGTAGCGCCGCTCGTCCCGCATCACTTTCCGTTCGACTATCACTGCCGTGTCGTTCAGAGTCAGTGAACGGAGCCGGTCCGCCTCGAGCCAGAGTCCGAGTGCCAGCTGGTTGGACGGAAGCACCTCGTAGAACCGGGTGATGTCGTCCTCGGTGTCGCTGCTCGCATCGCCACCGACCTGGCTGACCATTCGGAGATGGCTGCCGGGCTGCACGTTGGCCGAACCGTCGAACATCAGGTTTTCGGCGAGGTGCGCGTAGCCGGCCTGGTTCGGACCTTCGTCCCGGACACCCACGTCATACCACATGCTCACCGCGACGACCTGAGCGTTGTGGTCGGGTGACAGAATGACCTCGAGTCCGTTGGGTAGCTTGTACTGCTCGAGCGGCACCGCTCCGGGGAGCTTGGTCTGAGCGGCGCCGGACTGTGGCACAGCCACGGCCAGCAGGAGGCCGCTCAGCAACCGCCGAATTGTCAGGCAGGAGTTGTTTTGAGGCACCAGGGATGTACGACGGTCAGAAAGTGGGAGATTCACCCGGTACGGTCAGGATAGAGGCGCAGACCGTTCTCACTCAGAATCTGTCGCTGAACTGCCGGCGAGAGTGGCAGGGCGAGAAACTGATCGAGATTTTGACGCAGGTCCTTGACGCCCGGGCTGGGCCAGTCGGTGCCCCACACAGTCTTGTGGGCGATTTCACCGAGGCGAGGAAAGTAGTCGAGCAGCTTCGCCGGCGGGATACCCGAGACCTCGAGCCAGACGTTGGCGTGCCGCCGGAGGACGAAAAACGCCTCCTCACCCCAGAGCGGGCGGCCCCCATGGGCCATTACGATCTGGAGGTCGGGGAAATCGATCGCCACGTCGTCCAGCTCGAGCGGATTCCCATACTTTGAGCGAGCGCCGGGGAAGATACTGGTCCCGGTGTGGACCAGAACCGGCAGGCCTCGATCCTCCGCTCGACGATAGACCCGGCCCAGCTCCTCCAGTCCCTGGGTGTAGGCGTTGGCCGGAAACAGCTGGTGCGGCGGATGGATCTTGAGACAGCGAATCCCCATGCCGATCAGCCGGTCCACGTCTCCTTCGGGATCCCTGGTGAACCGGGGATGCACGCCGCCGAAGGGGAGCAGGCGCCGCGGATTGGCGGAGGCATACTCCGCGGCAAAATCGTTGGTGGAATCGTCGAACCCCATGAGATCGGGGCTCGGATAGTTGATCAGCCCCACCCGGTCGATGCCCGAGGCGTCCAGGACCTCGAGCAAGGCCGCCGGATTCTCCATCAATTGGATCAGCCGCTCCCAGTGATCCTCTTTTCCCTTGCGCATCACCTCCATCACCGACGGCTTGAGCTGCCGCCAGGGCTGGATGTGGATGTGCAGGTCGGAGATGGGATAGTCGAGTGGCATGGGTGGACGTTACTGGTTAGTCGTGAAAAAAAGCGGGAACAGGGAACAGGGAACAGGGAACGGCAAAAGGGAGCACCGGAGAGGCAAAGGGTGTCATTCCGAGCGAGCGAAGCGAGAGAGGAATCTCGTTGCCTTAGAGTCAGCGAAGGGTCGCTGCGCTCGGAATGACAGCATCCCTTATTCCTGTTCACCCGTTCCCTGTTCCCTGTTCCCGCTGTTTACCGACCTTTGAACTCGGCCTTCCTCTTCTCCAGAAACGCCTTGACCCCCTCGGCCTTATCCTCGCTCGAGAAGGCGAGACCAAAGAGCGCCGTCTCCTGCCGTAGACTCTCGTCCAGCGACCCACGCACGGACGCCCGAACCGCTTCCTTAATAAGCCTCAGGGCGACCGGGCTCTTCTCGGCGATTCCCGAGGCCAGGGCGATCGTGTGTTCCCGGAGAGCTGCCGCGGGCACCACCTCGTCCACCAGGCCGATCCTCAACGCCTCCGCCGCGTCGATCAGTGCACCGCTGAAGAGCAGCTTGAGCGCTGTCCCGGTGCCGACCAGCCTCGGCAGCCGTTGGGTCCCGCCGCCGCCCGGAATGATGCCCAGGTTGATCTCCGGCTGTCCCAGTTTCGCCGAGTCGGCCGCGATCCGGATGTCGCAGGCCATGGCCAGCTCGCAGCCACCTCCCAGGGCGAAGCCATTGATCATCGCGATCACCGGCTTGGGAAACCGGTCCACCGCCTCGAAGATCGTGGGCTCGTTCATGACCCGGTACTGCTCAACCGGCGTCCGGCCCTCGAACTCGGTGATATCGGCCCCTGCCACGAAGGCCTTGTCGCCCGCGCCGGTCACGACGACGACGCGGACCCCCTCATCGTGCCGCAGGGCGTCGAGCGCCTCGATGAACTCTCTTCGCGTCGCCTGATCCAGCGCGTTCCGCTTCTCCGCGCGGTTGATGGTGAGCAGCGCGACGTGGGCATTCGTTTCGACGAGGACATTGCTGAAATTGGGCATAATTGCTGATTGCCGATTGCTGATTGCTGATTTGTTAGTGGCTGATGCTGACAGCTGACTGGCAACAGAACTGATTGCCAATTTTCAATTATCAATTTGCAATTTTCAATTGGCTTCACCTACCACTTATAGAACCCCTCACCCGTCTTCTTCCCCAGCTTCCCCTCCGCCACCAGCCTCCGCAGGATCTCCGGCGGTTCGTATTGCGCTCCGCCGAGGGTCTGATGGAGATACTCTGCGATCTTGAGCCGCACGTCGAGCCCCACCAGGTCGGTCAGCTTGAGCGGTCCCATGGGATGGTTATAGCCCAGCTCCATTGCCCGGTCGATGTCCGCCGCACTCGCCACGTTGTCCCCGACCATCCGCATCGCCTCGAGTCCCAGGACGACACCGAGCCGGCTCGACGCGAAGCCGGGAGAGTCGCGGACGACGATCGCTTCCTTGCCCAACGCCTTCACGATGTCCAGTGCTTCACCTTTCACTTCGTCGGTCGTCCGCTCGTGCACCACGATCTCCACCAGCTTCATCAGGTGTACTGGGTTGAAGAAATGCAGCCCCAGGAATCGGCTGGAGCAGGGCACCGCCCTGGAGAGATCGGCTATTGAGAGGGACGACGTATTGCTCGCCAGCAGCGCCCGAGACTTGGCGCTGCTCGCCGCCGTCTTGAGGACGGCCTGTTTGATGGCGAGGTCCTCGACCACCGCTTCAATCACGAGATCCGAGCCCCGTGCCGCTTCCACAATGCTCGTGGTCGGATGAATCCGTCGCTGAATCGCCTCTGCCACGCCTCGCTCCATCTTGCCGCGGCTCACCGCGCCATCCAGGTTCCGCGCAATGCTGGCCTGCGCCGCGGGCAGTGCATCGGGGCGCTCGTCGGTAAGCCAGACCTCCCAGCCCGCGCTGGCGGCGGCCTGGGCGATGCCGTGGCCCATCGTTCCGGCCCCGATCACCGTGACGCGTTCAATCCCGCTCATGACATCCCTCCGGTGACGACCGCGTGGATACGGTCCGGAAAGTTCCCGCAGATCCCATCCACCCCCAGCTTCGCCAGACGGGAGATCTGCTCTTCGCTATTCGCCGTCCAGCCGATGATCCGGCATCCAGCCTGGTGCACGAGCTGAACCAGGTCCCGATCGATCAGCTGGGCCTCCTGCCACAACACATCCGCGCCCGCACTCCTCATCACGCCAATCGGATCGAGCAGGTAGGACGCGAGCAACACTCCTCGTGAAAGACTGGGCCTCTTCTGGCCGAGTCGAGCCACGATCCGGTGATCGAAGCTGTGCACGGCGTAACGCTTGGGGGTAGGGCCGCGATCCAGAACCTGGAGCAGGTGATCATCGAATGATTGGGGAAGAGATTTCACTTCGATCCAGACATCGAGCCCGTCGAGCAGATCTAGCGCGTGGGCAAGGGTAGGGATCTGCTCCCCGTTCGGAAGCGGGTGGTGAGCGATGTCGGCCGCGGACAGCCCCGAGATCAATCCAGCCACATCGATCGCGTAGTCGTGATGCACGATCAGGGCGCCGTCACCGGTCGCATGGACATCCAGCTCCACCCCATCCGCGCCGAGCTGCTTCGCGAGCCGGAAGGCACTGGGCGAGTTCTCGTAAGCAATGCCCGACGCGCCTCTGTGGGCTATGCACGACGGTCGGCGGCCATCAGCCGTCAGCCATCGGCCCTCAGACACGAGTCCCGTAACGTCCGACGCGCGATACCTGGAACGCCCAATTACCAATTACCAATTGCAAATTACCAATTGCCTAATTGTCATCGGCCTTCTTCGGTTCGATCCAGTCATTGTCCTTGAAGATCTCCCGCAACGTCTCCCGGTCCTCCTTGGTCGGCGTCACCGACGCGAGATAGGCCGGGAAGGCCTCAGGTGACATTTCATTGCCCTTCACGTCGCAGGGCTTCCGGGCGTAGACTCCGATCCGGCGGTTGAACTTGAGCTCCGGGACGTAGAGGTGCCGGTCCCGGTCGGCGATCGCCGTGTTGAGCCGAGCCACGAGCCGGACGATTTCCTGTCGGTACAGCTCGCGGCTGGCCTCGTTCAGGTGGGCAACATCGGCCGGATCGCTGGTCTCCCGTTCGTTGAACCGGCCCTTGAGACCCCAGACGTAGGCCCAGTGCGCGCTCGACGAGTTGTCGGTGCCAAAGAGGTCGAACGCCGTCGGAATCCACTTGTTGAAGTAGCGCTGGATAATTTCGGGTGGAATGCGCCCGGCTTTCACGATCCGGAGCAGGCCGTTGTTCCCGGTGCCCAGGTGGAAGCTTTCCTCCTTGAGCATCGGCCCCATGGAACGGGCCAGCGGATGGAAGGCGGACGTGGACAGCATCTTGAGCTGGAACTTCCCGTCCCGGTCGATGTACTGGGTATAGGTGAAGAAGTCCAGCCAGTTCTCCACGATTTCATTGAAGGAGCCGAGCAGACGCTGGCCCTCCTCGGCCCGCCGCTCGAGTAGCTTCTGGGCCTCGCGTTTCCCCTCGTCGCCGAAGTGCTGGCACAACAGGTAAGACATCTGCCAGCCGTGCCGCATCTCCTCGCTCATGACCCGCATCAGCGCGAAGAGGTCGTAGTCGCTGGGCGCGTTCTGCAGCAGGGCCCTCTGCTGTTCCACCGAGGCGAATTCAGTGTCGCCCTGATAGACGATCAGGTTGAGCAAGGCGTCGCGGATCCGCTGATCCGGGATATGCATGAGGGTGGGCCACTTGTTGCGGCCCTTGTAGTGACCGAACTCGATCATTTCGGCCTCGGGCTCACCGAACTTCGCGTCGAAGCTGAAGGTCGCGAAGCTCTTGCCCCGGAATTCTTCGCTCACGGCCGAGCCCTTGAACTCCTTGGCGGCGACGCCGATGGAGTCCTGCCAGTAGTGGAAGTAGTCGATCCAGTCGTCGAAATTGTTCACGCGGCGCATGAGGGCCTCATTCAGTAGCGAAACGGGGAGGGCGTTTGCCCAGGTATGCGGCGAGTCCTTCCGCCGCGTCGCTGCTTTGAAAACAGGAGAGCTGGTTGGCTCGCTCCAGCTCGAGCATGGTCGAGAAGTCGCGCGACTCGCCGGCGTAGACCGCCAACTTGGAGAGCCCCACCGCCGGGGCAGGGAGACTGGCCAGCCCCGCCGCCCATTCGGCGGTCGCCGACTCCAGCTCAGCGGCTGGGACCACCTTGTTTACCAAGCCCAGTCCCAGGCATTCGGCCGCCGGGATCAACCGGCCGGACCAGAACAATTCCAGCGCTCGCGCGGTTCCGACTTGGCGCGCCAGGAAATGGGTCGAGCCGATATCGGGATGCAGGCCGAGCTTGTGAAAGACGAAGCCGAGCGACGCCTGATCTGATGCGATCCGAAGATCGCAGGCCAGCGCGATCCCCGCACCGCCACCCACCGCGGGCCCGTTCAGGCTGCCCAGTACCGGCTTGGCCGTCCCGCGAAGCAGCCGAACCAGCTCATT
>DATBGE010000224.1:0-21856 GCA_036558125.1 Gemmatimonadales bacterium
ACCGCGCAGGTGCAACAAGAGCAACGCAGTGGCTAGGGAGGGAATCGAACCCCCGACACGCGGATTTTCAGTCCGCTGCTCTACCAACTGAGCTACCTAGCCCTTTGGGGGGCGGGAATATAGCGGGGAGGGCGGGCGCCAGGGAACGGGGAACGAGGTATCAGGTGTCAGGTGTCAGGGTGCCCCGCCCCCTCATCGGCCCATCGTCCCTAACACCTTATACCTGACCCCTGATCCCTTTCTCCGTCCGCCTCGTTCGCCCTGTCCGCCTTGTTCGTCTCGTCCGCCCCCACCGCCTTCCCGCCCTTCCGCCCCACCGTCATATTCCCCGCCATGGGCCGCCCCCGGTTCTCCAATCTGACCGTTCTCGATCATCCTCTGATTCAGCATAAGCTCACGCTGCTGCGCGATCGGACCACCAGCACCCGAGACTTCAAGCAGCTGGTCAATGAGATCGCGATGCTGATGGCCTACGAGGTGACCAAGGACCTGGCCACCGAGCCGGTGGAGATCGAAACCCCACTCGAGCGGATGACGGGGCGTGTCGTCGCCGGCAAGAAGTTGACCCTGGTGCCGATTCTCCGTGCCGGTCTCGGCATGGCGGAGGGAATCTCGCAGCTGATCCCGACCGCGCGGGTGGGACATATCGGGGTGTATCGCGACGAGGACTCGCTCCAACCGGTCCACTACTACGCCAAGCTCCCCCGGGACGAGGGCGAACGGGACTACTTTGTACTCGATCCCATGCTCGCCACCGGGGGCTCCGCCACCGCGGCGGTCACGACACTCAAGACGGCGGGGGCCCGGCGCATCCGTCTGCTCTGTCTGGTCGCTGCGCCCGAAGGCGTCAAGCGCATGCTGGACGGTCACCCCGATGTGCCCATCTTCGCCGCGGCCCTGGATCGGGGACTCAACCCACACGGGTACATTCTCCCCGGTCTCGGTGATGCCGGGGATCGGCTGTTCGGAACGAGGTAATTCAATGGCGGAATGGAGGAGTGGCAGAATGCTGAATAATGGCGGAATGATCGAATGGCGGAATGATCGAGTGATGGGTGCTTCCGCTCGACCACTCCGCCATTCCGCCATTCCGCCATTCTCCCATTAACATGACCCGCATCACCTTCTACGGCGGCGCCTGTCAGGTCACCGGCTCGATGCACCTGCTCGAGGCCGCCGGTGCTCGCATTCTCCTCGATGCCGGGCTCTTTCAGGGACGGCGAAGCGAGACCCGCAGCCTCAACGCAAACCTCCCGGTTGACCCACGACGCATCGATGCCGTCATCCTGAGTCACGCCCACATCGACCATTCCGGACGGCTGCCTCTCCTGGTGAACCGAGGCTTTCACGGGCCCATCTTCGCGACGCCTGCAACGCGCGATCTCACCGCCGTGATGCTGCCCGATGCTGCGCACATTCAGCAAAAGGATGCCGAGTATCTCCGCCGGCATGGTAAAGGCGGACCCGAGTCGGAGCCGTTGTACGAGATGGCCGATGCGTTCGCGGTACAGGATCTCATGGTCGGCCTGCCGTACCGGCGCGCCCATCACCTCCGGAAGTTCCTCACCTTCGAGTTCACTGATGCGGGTCACATCCTGGGCTCGGCCAGTATCGATCTCCGGGTGACCGAAGCGGGAGCACACCGCGTCGTCTTCTCGGGCGATATCGGACGGCGTGGTCTCCCAATCATTCGCGATCCTGATCCGCCGGCAGGACCGGTGGACACCCTTATCATCGAATCCACCTACGCCGATAGAGTTCACGAATCAGTGAGCCAGTCGGAGACCAGGCTTGGCGAGTTGGTGAAGCGGGCAGCCGCGCGCGGGGGGAAGATCCTGATCCCCGCCTTCGCGATTGGCAGAATTCAAGAGCTGGTCTACAGCCTCCACCGGCTGCATCGCGACGGACAGATTCCCGATATCCCGGTTTATATCGACAGCCCGCTTGCGGTGGACGCCACCGATGTCTTCCGCCTCCACCCCGACCTGTTCGATCGCGGCGAAGATCTGCTGCTCCGTTCCGCCCGGCTGTTCGATTTCTCCCTAGTCCGATACATCCGCTCGGTCGAGGAGTCAAAAAAGCTGAACCAGCTGCCCGGCCCTGCGATCATCATCGCCGCATCGGGAATGGTGGAGGCCGGCCGGATCCTGCATCACATCGCTAATCACGTCAGCGACCATCGCACAATGGTGCTGTTCGTCGGGTTCCAGGCCGAGCACACGCTCGGACGGCGGATCCAGGAGGGCGCCCGCACCATCAAGGTGCTGGGAGAGGAAGTCGCGGTGCAGGCGGAGATAGAGACGCTGGCTGGCTACTCGGCTCACGCCGATCGGGATGAGCTGCGAGCCTGGGTGCGGAGCCTCGGCGGACCGATCCGCCGAGCTTTCGTGGTGCATGGTGAGGTGGCGGCCGCACAGGCCATGGCCAAGATCCTGCGCGAAGAAGGCGTCCGGCAGGTGGACATCCCCCGCCAAGGCGAGGGGTTCGATCTTTGACGACCAGCCATCGCCGAGCGGCGATTTATGTGATCGCCGCTCTCCTGAGCATCTACCTCATCTGCTTCATAGCGGTACTCATCGCCAGCCGGCAGGACCAGCGCCAGCGCGCCGATGTCATTGTGGTGCTCGGCGCGGCGCAGTACAACGGCAAGCCCTCGCCGGTACTTCGCGCTCGGTTGGACCAGGCAATTCTTCTGTACCGAGCCGGCCTGGCTCCGAAGATTGTGGTGACCGGCGGGATCGGCGAAGGAGACCGCGTCAGTGAGGCTGCGGTCGGCCAGAGCTATCTGATCCTCAATCGGGTGCGAGAGAGTGACATCGTCGTTCGGCCGGAAGGGCGCTCAACCGGCGCCTCCATGGCCTCGGTAGCACAGTGGTTGGGAGAACGATCCCTCCATCGCGCGTTGCTGGTGAGCGACCCGTTCCATTCCCTCCGCTTGAGGCTCGAGGCTCACCGAGTCTCCATCGACGCATACACCTCGCCCACTACTACCAGTCCCATCTCCCGCCAGTTCAGCAGCGAGCTCCCCTACCTCCTCGCCGAATCCGCGAAGATCCCGGTAGTCTGGCTCAGGTCTGTGCTCTAGGCCCTTGTGCGGGCCGGGGACCAACCCCATGTTGGCTCAGATGAGCCTGATCTCCTCGGAGCGGAAGTACCAAGGGCGGGTAATAAGCCTCGATGTTGATACGGTCGAATTCCCCGATGGGTCCCAGGGACAGCTCGAAATGGTTCGCCACCCCGGAGCCAGCGCCATCGTGCCGCTGCTCGATCCTCCGGACTCGGCCGATGCTCGGGTACTGTTGCTCCGGCAGTTCCGCCACGCCGCCGACGGGTACGTCTGGGAGATTCCCGCTGGCCGGCTAGACCCGGGCGAGTCTCCCGAGGAGTGCGCTCGCAGAGAGCTGAGAGAGGAAACCGGGATGCAGGCAGGTCGCCTCAGACACCTGACCTCGATCTGGACCACCCCGGGCTTTACCGATGAACGAATCCATCTGTTCCTGGCAGACGGATTGATAGAAGGGCAGCACCGTAGAGAAGCCGATGAGTTCATGGACGTGCACCCGACTCCATGGTCGGACGTCATGACTCTCATCTCGAAGGGTGAAATCAACGACGGAAAGACAGTTGCGGCGCTGCTCTATGTGCGCTGCGTCACGCAGGTTGGCCGACCAGGCCGGTAGGAGCGCGGGGTGGCAACTCTCACTCGGCTGATCAAAGGCGTAGTTCCAGCGCCAAAGCCTCCTCCGGCAAATGCGCCGGGAGCGGCCGCCGCCGCCGAGGTGAACGAGTTGATCGCCGCGCATCTGGACGGAGATGCCCGGGCTTTCGAAGTACTGGTTGACCGCTATCAGGTCCGCCTGCTCAACTTCGTCTACCGGATGATCGGGGACCGGGAGCGGGCGGAGGATCTGGTGCAGGAAGCCTTCCTCCGGGTGTACCGTCACCTCGATCGATTCGATCCGGCCCGAAAGTTCTCCACCTGGCTCTACACCATCGCTTCCAATCTCGCCAAGAACGAGCTGCGCAACCGAAGCCGTTCCCCGCTAGTCCTCTTTCAGTACTTCCGTCAACGCCAGAACGAAAACGAATCCCGCCCCTACGAGTACGAGGATCCGGCGACCCGGCCAGACGATCTCTATTCTCGCCGCCAGTTGCGGGAGTTGGTGGACCGGACAGTGGTTAAGCTGGCGGCTCGGCATCGCGAGGTGTTCGTGCTGCGGGAACTGGAAGGGAAGAGCTACGAAGAGATCGCCGAGATCACCCATTGCAACCTGGGAACGGTGAAGAGCCGGCTCAACCGCGCCCGGCAGGCATTTGCCGAGCTCATAGGGCCGTACCTCGATTGATTTCAGTCACTTAGGAACTTTCGCTGGGCTTGCTTGTATACAGAAAAGGATGCGTCGGGCCGACGTATCCAGGCTGGTGTTGGGAGGACCCCCTTCAGCTCCCGGATCTCCATGCGCTGCCGAGACTTCCGCCGTCTGTATTCGAGCTACCGTGATGGGACGGACCCCGCCTTGGTGGCGGAAATGGAGGATCACCTCGCGGCCTGCCCCGACTGCCTCGCCTACGACAAGGCGGTGAGTCATGGGGTGGACATGCTCCGGGGCGCCCGGCTCGACCCGTCCCCTGACTTCAGGAACCGACTTAATGCCCGCATAGCATCGGGCGAAGTCGTGCCCGAACCCATTCCGCCGCGAGTTTCTCCCTGGGCCGCCACCGCGGCCGCGCTTGTCTTGGCGACCCTCGTGGTATTTACCATCCGCCAGTCTACCGACGTCCCCCCGGTGGCTGCCGCCGAAAAACCCGCGGTGCTCGCCCGTCCTCAGATGATTCCTGGTATTCCCTTCGTGGCGTTCCGGAAGGCGCCCTAGGAGGTCGAAAAAAGTAGCCGTTCCGCCTAGCCTGTCACCTGTCTCCACCCCTACAATTCGGGCATGCCGCGCCATTCCTCCGATGATCTGCTCCGGGCCCTTTCCCGGAGCGAGCTGTCGCCGGTCTACTATCTGTACGGCACGGAGGTGGTGCTCCGGGAAGAGGCGCTTCAGACAATCCTCGATCTCGCGCTCCCCGCGGCGGACCGATCCTTCGGTCTGGAGCAGAGGTCCGCGACCGGTCTCGACCCTGACGAGCTGCACGCCTCGCTCAACGCGCTGCCGATGTTCGGCGCCCGGCGAGTGCTCGTGTTGCGCGACACCGAGATCTGGAAACGGAAAACCGCTCCCCGTCCGGTTCTCCTCAAGTATCTTGAGAACCCCGCTTCAGAGACCGTAGTCATCCTGGTGGAAAACGCTCCCAGTGAAGAGAAGCTTCGCGAATGGGAGGCGGATGGCGAACTGGTCGCGCGGACGTACGCGGTGGACTTCCAGCCACTGCCACCCGAACGAGTGGTCCGGTGGGTGACCTATCGGGCCGAGCGGCTCAAGGTTCGTCTCGAGCCTGGGGCAGCGGAACATCTGGCCGCAGCGTGCGATAACGATCTCGGCGCGTTGCGAACCGAATTGGAAAAGCTCGCGTCGCTGCCGGAAACCTCTGAACCGCTGACGGCTGAGCGAGTGGGGGAGCTGGTCGGGGTGCGCCACGGTGAGACCGCGTTGGATTGGCGCGACGCGCTGCTGAGCGACGATACGCCGCGGGCGATCCGCCTGCTGCAACCGGTGCTGAATCAGTCGGGCATGTCCGGAGTCAAGCTGGTCACGCTACTCGGCACTTCGCTTCTGGGCGTCTCCATCGCACGGAGTCATTACGACCGGCAGCAGCGGGGCGGCGCACTGGAAAGAGCCGTGTTCGAGGTGATCCGCCGGTTGAGACTCTTTGGGCTGGGCAACTGGAAGGAAGAGGCAAAGAACTGGAGCCGCTGGGCCGAAGCATGGCCGGCCGATCGGCTCAAGGCGGCGATCGCTGCGGCCCTCGCTGCCGATCGGGCCCTCAAAGACAGTCGCGTATCGGACGAAGCCGGGGTGATGACCGGACTGGTTCTGCAGCTGGGCGGCGGCAAGGCTGGACGGCTGGTGAAGGAAATCCGAGGCTCCACTCGAACCGAACCCGCGGGAGTCTGACGAATGATCGTTGCCCACCGGCAGCACCAGCTGTTCAACCGAGTAGCCTGTAGCATCCTGTTCCTCTCACTTGCCTCGACGAGCCGGCTCGATGCCCAAACCGAGCCCCGCCTCGCCGAGGCGGTACGACTGGCCCAGGAGGGTCTGGGCGATTCAGCCCGCGCATCGGTGAATCGCGTTCTCAACCAGCTGACGCCCGGGGATAGTCTCTATCCCCAGGCGCTCTATACGCTGGGCCTCGTATCGCGCAGTGTAGACGAGATGCGCAAGCAGTACACTCGCGTCGCGGTCGAATACACCTACTCGGACTGGGCCGACGACGCGCTGGTCCGTCTTGGCATGCTGGACTATGCGGGAGGGAATCCCCAGGGAACTTTGAAGCAGATGGAAAAAGTCGCGACCGACTATCCCCAGAGCCCGCTTATTCCCACCGCTGCGTTCTGGGCGGCGCGGGCCGCGTTCGAAACCCGGCAGCCGGCTGTGGGGTGCAAATGGGTCGCGACCGGCCTGGCCGCCTCGGGTACCGACCTGGAGTTGAAGAACCAGCTCGACTTTTACAACGGGCGCTGTGCCAATGGTGTGGCGGCGGAGAGCGCGCAGGCAGCGGATACCGCGAAACCTCCACCGCCCGCAACCGCGACCCGACAGGGGTATGGCATTCAGGTCGGTGCGGTCACCACTCAGGCCGCCGCCGACAAATTGTTGGCTTCGCTCAAGGCCGCGGGCCTGCAGGGATACGCGGTGAAGGACGGAAATCTTCTGAAGGTGCGGGCTGGCCCGTACCCCGATCGCGATCAGGCGCAGGCGGCCATACCGAAAGTGCGCGGAGCGGTGGGCGGCTCCCCATTCGTGGTGAAGGAGCAGTGACAGAACGCGTGGCGGATGCCGCCGGCACTCCACTGATGCAGCAGTATCGCGAGATCAAGTCCCGCCACCGGAACGCGATCCTGTTTTTTCGCATGGGCGACTTCTACGAGATGTTTTTCGAGGACGCCCATCTGGCCTCCCGGATACTGAGCATCACGCTCACTTCGCGGGGTGATGGAGTTCCCCTCGCCGGCGTACCGGTCAAAGCGGCGGCGGACTATCTGCGCCAGTTGATCGCCGCGGGGCATCGGGTCGCGATCTGTGAACAGGTCGAGGACCCGAGACTGGCGAAGGGAATCGTCCGGCGGGAAGTGGTCGAAACGGTGACCCCCGGCGCCATTCTCGATGAAAGCACCCTGCCGGGAAGCCGGAACAACTATCTCGCCTCGCTCAATGGGTCCGGTGGCCAGTCGGTCGGTATCGCGGCGATCGATCTCAGCACCGGCGAATTCCTTCTGGAAACCGTCCCCTCCGATTCGCTCCGAGATACCCTCGATCGGATTGCGCCCAGCGAAGTCGTGCTCCCCGGCGACTGGGAGCTGCCATTGGGAGACGGAATCCTGCGCACGCCACGGGAACGTTGGGAATTCGATCCCGAACTCGCACGAGAAGAGCTGGCGCGGCGCTTTGACCTAAAGGGGCTGGACGGCCTGGGCGTCGGTCCCGATGACGCGCCCGCAGTGGGAGCGGCCGGCGCACTGCTGCGCTACATCGGAGAGCTTCAGCCGGGCGGCTTGCCGCACCTGGATCGTCCTTCGATCCGGCGACCCGCGCGCTACCTGTGGATCGACGAGATGACCCGGCGAAATCTCGAGCTGGTAGAACCGCTTCGCGCCGGAGCGCGAGGCGTGACGCTGCTCGAGGCGCTCGACCTGACGATGACACCGATGGGAGCGCGCCTCCTCCGCCAGTGGGTGCTTTCGCCGTTGGCGGATCCCATCGCGATCAACGCCAGACTGGATGCGGTGGAAGTCGCGGCGAAAGACCACCGTGGGAGAGCCCGGGTGCGTGAAGCGCTGGACGGCGTGCGGGACGTGGAACGCCTTTCGGCCCGCGCCGCCGCCGGCCGTGCAACGCCGCGGGAGATGGGCGCCTTACGCGATTCATTCCTGCGACTTCCCGACGCGCTGGAAGCTCTCACCGGCCTGGCCGAGCGGGATCGGAGCGCGGAGCTGGGCGCGCTGATCGATTCCTTCGATCTGCTGGGAGATCTGGCGAAGGAACTCCAGGCCGCACTCTCCGAACGGCCACCCGTCACCCTGGCTGATGGCAACGTCATCAGGCCGGGATTCGACCCGAGCCTCGATGAACTGCGGCAATTGCGGGACGGGGGGAAACAGTACATCGCGACATTGCAACAGCGGGAACGCGAGCGCACCGGCATACCCTCGCTCAAGGTTGGGTACAACAAGGTCTTCGGGTATTTCCTGGAGATCACCAACGCACACACGGCGCGAGTCCCCAGCGACTACGAGCGCCGGCAGACTCTGTCGGGCGCCGAGCGCTACGTGACGCCGGAGCTCAAGGACTACGAAGCCAGGGTCCTGGGCGCGGAAGAGAAAATGGCCGCCCGGGAAGCGGAGCTGTTCGCCGCTCTGCGAGACCGGGTTGGCTCTGCCGCGCAGCGAGTCCATCGGACCGCGAAGGCCCTGGCTCATCTCGACGGCTGGGCCGCTCTGGCCGAGGTTGCGATCAATAGCCGTTATGTCCGGCCCGAGGTGGACGACGGCCCGAACCTGTCGCTCCGGGGGTGCCGTCACCCGGTGATCGAGCGGCTGATGCCGCGGGAATCGTTCATTCCCAACGACGTGCACTTCGAGCCGGCGGAACGGGTTCTGCTGGTCACCGGGCCGAACATGGCCGGTAAGTCCACCATCCTGCGGCAAATCGGCCTCTCGGTAGTGATGGCCCAACTCGGGTCATTCGTGCCCGCCTCGGCCGCGGAGGTCGGCGTCGCGGACCGCCTCTTTACCCGAGTCGGCGCCAGCGACAACCTGGCCCGGGGTCAGTCGACCTTCATGGTGGAAATGAGTGAGACCAGCGCGATCCTTCACAGCGCGACGGAGCGAAGCCTCGTGTTGCTGGATGAGATCGGCCGGGGAACTTCGACCTATGACGGAGTCGCCATCGCCTGGGCAGTGACGGAATACCTGCACGACAAGGTCGGCTGCCGCACCATGTTCGCGACTCACTACCACGAGCTGATGCAACTTCCCGAGGAACTGGCCCACGCCCGAAACCTCAATGTCGCGGTGAAGGAATCGGGAGACCGGGTGATTTTCCTTTATCACCTGGAGCCCGGTGGCACCGACCGCTCTTACGGCATTCACGTGGCGCAACTCGCCGGCTTGCCCGGCGGAGTTGTCCGCCGGGCCCAGGACCTGCTTCGCACTCTCGAAGGGAAGCATCGCGTCGTGCCGGGAGCGCCGGCGCCGCCTTTGGATCCGGGTCAGCTGGCGCTCTTCTCTGAATCCCCGCGCGAGCATCCGGTGATGGAAGAGCTCCGCGGCATTGATCTCGACCGGCTCACCCCGCTCGAGGCGTTGAACCGGCTGGCCGATCTCAAGCGCCGCAGCGGAGAGGGGTAGGCATGCCTGGCCCCAGCGAGTTGCTCGCCCAGTTGAAGGGCCCCACCGTCCTGAGCGCTGTCACGCTGATCGTACTGGTGGCGATCGTGATCAAGATCGGCCGGATCCTCCTGATGGCCGCAATCTTCGGGGCGATCGCCGGAGGCGCCTCCTTCAGCCAGGGCAACACTCCCAAGACGGCGGCACTGCACGCCGCGTTGGCTTTCGGCGCCGCGGCCCTGATGTTCTTCCTGCTGAAAGTGGCCAAGAGCATGGCCATGTGGCTTCTCATCACCGCCGCCGGAGTCGCGGCTTTACTCGCCTTCGGATTCCGGCCATGAGAACAAGAATTGCTCAATGGATGGCCATCGCCGCTGTGGCACTGGCCTGCTCCAAGCCGGACAACGGAACGGTGAAGCTTCCCGCTCAGACTCCGGCAGTGAGCGGAGATGAGCCGCCGGTGATGGTAAGCCCGGAGTCGCCGGTCGAATACCCTCCGGCATTGTTCGCCCAGCAGATCGAGGGGAAAGTGATCCTTCGGATGTTCGTTGATACCGCCGGCACCGTGGTCCCCGAATCCACCAGGATCGCCGAATCGAGCGGTTATCCGTTGCTGGATTCCGCCGCCATACGCGCCGCGCCGAACTTTCGCTTCGCGCCGGCACTCCGGAACGGGGAACCGGTGGCCACACTCTTTCTGCAACCAGTACATTTCCGCCATCCGGAATCCGGAGGGCTGACGCCGTGACCCCGCCACATCTCCGAGCCTACGACTCGGTGCTCGAGACCATTGGATGGACCCCGCTCATCCGCCTGGCCCGGATCGGGGGCGGAATTCGCACCCCGATCTACGGCAAGGCGGAATACGCCAACCCCGGCGGGTCAGTGAAGGATCGCATTGGTCTCGCGATCATCGATGACGCGGAGCGCAGAGGAGAGTTGAAGCAGGGCGGGACTATCGTGGAGGGGACGTCGGGCAATACCGGCGTCGGCCTTGCGATCGCGGCAGCGCTCAAAGGCTATCGCTGCATCTTCACCATGCCGGACAAGATGTCGCAAGAAAAAGTGCGGTTGCTCAAGGCCTATGGTGCGGAGGTGGTGATCACCCCGACAGCTGTCCCACCCGATCACCCCGACAACTACGTAATGAAGGCCAAGCAGATCGTCACCGAGACTCCGGGCGCCATCCTCGCCAACCAGTTCTACAACCAGGTCAATCCCGAGGCTCACTACCGGACGACAGGGCCTGAGATCTGGGCCCAAACCGAAGGAAAGGTCACCCACCTGGTGGCCGCTCCGGGGACAGGCGGAACTGTGAGCGGCGCCGGAAAATTCCTTAAGGAAAAGAATCCCAGGATTCGGGTGATCGCCGGAGATCCCCAGGGTTCGCTCTATACCGGGTATTCGAAGACCCGGACCATGGGCGAGGGTCACCCCTACAAGGTGGAAGGGATCGGGGGAGACAAGATTCCCTCAACCCTCTGGTTCGACGTCATTGACGAGTTTCGCCAGGTGTCGGACCGGGCCTCGATGGCCATGGCGCGCCGACTCGCCCGTGAAGAGGGCATGCTGACCGGCGGATCATCCGGTTTGAATGTTGCGGTTGCTCTCGAGGTCGCGCGCGAACTGGACGATCCGGAAGCCGTCGTGGTGACGCTGCTCTGCGACACCGGCGAGCGCTATCTCTCCAAAGTGTTCAACGACGAGTGGATGCAGGAGAACCAGCTGCTGGAGGTTCCCCGCATCACCGTCGAAGAGCTGCTTACTCGACGGCACGGCAATGCGCCGGCCCTCGTGAGCCTTGCACCGGCGGCCGCAGTTCGCCAGGCACTCAACCTGATGAGCACCTGGGAAGTGAGTCAGATCCCGGTCGTCGAGGATGGCAAATGCATCGGAGGACTGGTGGAGAGCTCATTGATGACGCAGGCCCTGGCCCAGCCTTCACTGCTGGATCGGCCGGTGCGTGAAGCAATGGATCCACCTTTCCCGGTCGTGGATGCCCAGCTGTCTACCGACCGCCTGGCCCCGTTACTCACGCGGGAGAGTCCCGCGGCGCTGGTGCAGAAGGACGGGAAACTGATCGGGATCGTGAGCCGTTACGATGTCTTGCAGCAGTTGATCGGGACGCGGTAGGAAGCAGTCCAGAAGGGCCGCGGATGAACGCGGATTTTTGGCCCCCAGCGCAGTGGAGTGGTTTTGACCTCGGGGAATTGTTGCGGCACCGTAGGGCCAAACCCCAAGGTCGATTGGATGACCCACCACACCAGGATCGGCTTGGCCCACGAAGAACTGACCGGTGAAATCCTTTCGGCCTTCTATCTGGTTTACAACGAGCTGGGTTATGGATTCCTGGAGTCAGTCTACGAAGCTGCGCTGACGATTGCACTCGAGAGAACGGGACTCCGAGTGTGCAGGCAGGCAGAGCTCCAGGTCTGGTTTCAGGGTCAGCGAGTCGGGAAGTTTCGAGCTGACCTTATGGTGGAGGACCGAGTTATTGTAGAGCTAAAGGCTGCCCGAACGCTTGAGGCCTCCCACATTGCTCAGCTTCTGAATGCACTCAGGGCGACCGAAATTGAGGTCGGTCTTCTACTCAACTTCGGACCAAAAGCGGAGTTCAAGAGAATGGCCTTCGCCAACACCAGAAAGCAGATTCTGCATAATCCGCGTTCATCCGCGGCTCAATCGTGAAAATCACCGTCCTGACCGGCGGCTCCTCCGAGGAGCGGGACGTCGCCTTCGCCAGCGCGGTGCAGATCGTAGGTGGGCTGCGCGAGCGGGGACATCAGGTCACAGTGGTGGATACGGTAGCCGGAGTGCTCTCCCCCCAGGAGGAGCGCGAGGTGCTCAGGGGAAGCGTCGGCACCACACCGCCATCGACTCGAGAACTGGTCGCCCGGGAACGCGGGTTCCTTCTATCAGGGCTGGGTGCCCTGCGGGAAGTCCAGGAGGCCGACGTGCTCTTCCTCGCTCTGCACGGAGGTCGAGGGGAGGACGGAACCATTCAGGCCCTGCTCGATACCATTGGAGTCCCTTATACCGGTAGCCGTTCGCTGGGCAGTGCGCTAGCCATGGATAAGGACGTCTCCAAACGGCTATTCCGCGACGCGGGCGTGCCGACCGCACCCTGGCTGATGGCTCCGGTTTCTGCGGGAGACGTGACCAAGGAACTCGGCTGGCCGGTAGTCGTGAAGCCTTCGAAACAGGGGTCTACTGTAGGATTGACAGTGGTGAAACGGCCTGAAGACTTGGAAGCAGCAATCTGGTACGCGAGTGAGTTCGACGATGAGGTGATGATCGAACAATTCGTTCCCGGGAGAGAGCTAACGGTCGGCATCCTCGAAGATCAGGCCCTGCCGGTTGGGGAAATCATTCCCAAGCACGAGATCTTCGACTACGAGTGCAAGTACACCGCGGGGATGTCCGAGGAAATCTTTCCGGCGGACGTCTCCGAATCGGTTGCCGCCGAGACCGCCAGGCTGAGCATTATCTCCCATCGAGTCCTCAAGTTGGGAGGCTACTCCCGAGTCGATTTTCGCTTGACACCCAGTGGGGGATTGTTCTGTTTAGAGGTCAACACCCTTCCGGGGCTCACCTCGGCCAGCCTCTTCCCCAAAGCGGCGAAGGCAGCGGGCATTGAGTTTGCGGACCTCTGTGAAAGGATCTGTCGGGCGGCACGAGCTGGCTTCCCGCCGGAACAAAAGGTAACCTCATCGGGTTTAAGTAGTTAAGAGCAATGGCCCTCAGCAACCCTTCCCTGCCCAGACCGACGCCCGTGGTGGCTCGACTCATCGCGGCGTGTGTAGTCGTGCAACTGCTGCTGGCCACGCTTTTCACTTCCGACGCGGTCGTCGCTGGCTTGCGACTGGATCCGGCTCGCGGCCTTCGCGCTCCGTGGACCCTCTTCACCTACATGTTCGTCCACGCAGGCCTTCTGCATCTGGCCGCGAACATGTTGGTACTCTACCTCTTCGGCACCGCGGTCGAAGCCCGGATGGGCTCCCGGCAGTTCCTCATTTTCTATCTCTACTGCGGCGTGGGCGCTGCGTTTTTCGCGCTGGGCCTCAATCAGCTGACCCCACTGGTCCCGTTCATCGGCGCCTCGGGTGCGGTGATGGGTGTGGCGCTGGCGTTCGCGGCCTACTGGCCGGATGCCGACGTGATGGTCTTCCCGATCCCGATCCCCATAAAGGCTCGGACCCTGATCATCGTGCTGGCACTGATCGACCTGGTGCTCGCCAGGATCACGGTCGACGGCATCGCTCACGAAGCACACCTGGGCGGCCTTCTATTCGGCTGGCTCTACTTCCGGCTCGCCGCGCTGCGCCAGCGGCATCCCGGCCCTCAGCCCCGGCAGGTCGAGCGGGTCGTGATGGTACAGACCGCGTCCCGAGACGCCGATTCAAGAGGTGCCGCTCCAATTCGACAAGTCCCCCGTCCAGGATCCGATCCGGTCGCGGCCGAGATGGACCGGGTGCTGGATAAGATCAGCGCGAAGGGCATCGCGAGCCTGACCCCGGAGGAGCGCCGTTTCCTGGATGAGGTATCGAAGCGGAAGCAGAGGGAAGTGAACTAGCCACAGACGCAGATCGCTGAAATCGAAACCCTCCGGGGAAGTCTCCGGAGGGTTTCGTGTTAGGTCTCCCCTGCCTACTTCCGGACGAGGTACCGGCGGGCCGTCTTCCCGTACCCTCCGAGATCCGGTAGCTCGTCCTGAGCTACTGTCGCCTGAATCGTGCTTGGCTCGGCCGCTGGTTCGGTAGCGGTGCAGCCATCAGGCATCGGCCCGGTAACCCAGATTGCCTCGCCGCCATCTTCCAACTGCCAGTCGCTCCTCGTCACCGGCGGCGATCCCTGCGCCACCGTCGGCGACGAATACCCCAGACAGCGACCGGTGACTTCCACCATTCGTCCCACCAGCGCATTGCTCGTCAACAGCTCGTGAACGGTGGTGCTGGTCGGTGGCCCGGGGGCGGGCGTTTGAGCGCCCCCCCCATTCGCCGAGCGACAGGAACCCGCGACTATCAGTGCAAGGCCCAGGATTGCCGTTTTCATTGCGCACCTCTCCTGGTGGGGAAAGTCAGCTGCCAGGGACCGAGCTGAGTCGACGGACGCGGGGCGGATTGCGCCTGATCTTCCCCGCGCATCGCCCGCAACTTCTTAATCGTCGCAACCTGCGCCACGGTAAGATCGTGATGGTTGGTGCTCGGGCCGCGAGAGAAACCTCTCGCCACTCCCATCGGTGCCGGCGGCGCGGGGAACGTCTGGAACCCGATGTATTTCACATTCGTGTAGTCGCCTGCCTCAGCCTCCGCCAGAGTCGGGCTCGGATCATTCTCTACCGGAACGACCATCGAGAGCCGAGGGAAGTTCGGATTGTAGAACAGGCTGAACTGAGCAGTCTGATCGTACCGATAGGCCAGATCGAACTCCGGCTCGAAGTCCTGCGGATCGGTCCACAAGTGGGCGTAGACTTTGTAGTCACCAACCTGCACGTAGCGGTTGGTGAGATACCCCTCGAAATTGACGCCCGCGTCACGCGAATCGCTCGAGAAGGTCCCGTTGGGCGACACACTCCCAAGATACGGAATGTAGAGGTTGCCGTCCGGCTCCAGGACCCAGAAGTCGAGGTCCGCTCCCGCCGCGATGGCGTTGTTGTCCCAGACCAGATAGGCCTCGAACTGGGTTCCATCGCCCTGGTCAAACGTCGCGGTTGGAGTCTGACCTCCTCCGTTGACGTACGACGAGATGAACGCCTCCCACGCCAATCCATTATAGGCCGCATGGTAGGCGGTGAGACTCCTCGAACCAGTGGCGTTGAAAACATCAGGAGCAACACCGCTGGGCAGCACGATGTTGATGCCGGTAGATCCACTGACGTCCGGCTCCCCCTGGCCGCCGACACCATTCCGGGCCTTGCTCGCAATCCTGAAGGCAGGAGCAGTCGCGGCGGTTTTGAGTGCCGCAAGCTTGTTCAGCAACTGAGTCTGACCCGCCACCAGAGGAGTGAGATGATCAACGAAGCTGCCGATGTCGGTGAGCTCTGTGATAGTGTACTTCTGGCTCGCCGCTGCCGCCTGGCTCACCTCGGTACCGACTGCGGGCAGTCCAGCCGACAGTTCGGCTCCCACGTCATTCACCGCGGAAAGAAAGGCGGGGAGCTGCGCCATGTCATAGGCCGAGATCGTGGTTGAGGCCTTGTCCCCCTGATAGGAGGCATCGAACCGGTCCACGATCAGCTGTGATGCCTCACGCGGAGTCATCGTGGGATCGGCCTGAAGCCCGTCGATGATCGAAGTATACGGATTCCCCGCTCCAGGGACGACCTCCTCCGAGAATACCACCTGACTGACCAGGTCTCCCACCTTCACCAGCGTCTCGTAACCCGCCATGAGGCACATGTCGAAATCGAGCACATCGATGCCGCTGCCGGTGAGGGCGGTCTTGAGCTCATCCACCGACATGAGCCCGCTGCCCGATGACGTCTGGTCCTGGATCAGGCCGGTGTAACCGCCACCGTGATTCCATAACACCAGGAGATAGTGGTTCGCCGGATAGGTCGCCTTGGCGTAGTTGATGAAATTCTTAAGAGTGGTGGGACTCGTCATATCGACGTTTCCGATATCCGTCGCCGGACCGTTGGGCCCGTTCACATCGTTGCCCTGCCCCGTGATCTCGTAACGGAAAGTGTTGAAGTTGGGGCGGTTGAAGCACGAGGCATCGCAGTTGTTGTACTGCGCGATGACGTCTGGGCTGAACTCGGCCTGCACCACAGTGGTGACACTCGCCGTGACGCCGGCGGCTTCCATCTCGTCCATGTCGAAGACGCCCTGCGCCGCGAGGCTGTTGTCGGCCGCCATGTACACCATGACGGTCCACTCGCGGTTGCCGCCACCCGGCGGCGGGTTGGTGCCGCCATTATCGCCACCGCCGCATGCCGCGGCCAGAAGGACGCCCGCCAGTAGTGCCTGTCGTATGGTTGCCATCGGTTGCGTCCTTTCAGTCCATGTCCCAGGGATAAAATGCCGAAGCGTCGGTATTGGCGTACTTCAACAGCAGGGCGTCACCGCCCCAGTCGTCCTTTCCGAATTCCCAGTAGATCGTCTCCGCGTCTTTCCCGATGTTCTTCTCGTAGTTCCACTCTGACCGGCAGTTGTCCTCGCTCTTCATGCGTGCTTCGTGCGGGTAGAGGGTGAACGACTGGGTCACCGGGTCGACCGATACCGTCCCCGTTTTCCAGAAGAACACCACGTTGGTACAACCGTAGGCCGAGGTGTACAGCCGGTAGCCGAAGGAGTAGTGGCCATCCGCGGTAAGGCTGTAGAACAACCCGTCGCCGTAGGATCCATCCCAGTGCCCGCTGGTTGGATCGTAGAAGTTGGAAGGGGACTTGGCAAACCCGACCAATCCGGCGAGCAGAAGCACAACCACAGGCTTGGCGGCATCACGAATCATTGAGCCTTGAGGGGCTCCGAGAGCCCGGCCTGGTTACTTGCAGCGAACGACAGCGGTGACCTTAGTGCCTTTGTCGGTCTGACCGACGACGGTCAGAGTGGTCCCACCTGCTTCTTCTCCGATCTGAACCGATCCCGAACCGGCTTCGCTGGCCGATCCTTGCCTCGTGTCGATTTCGTAGACCCCACCGTCGCTCAGCGTGCCGAACACGAGGCCCAGGTAGAACTGTCCGGTATCGGCCGACTGGGGGATCACGAGTTGCAGGCTTCGGAGTCCTTCCCCCGGGCCCTTCCAATCGCTGAACCGGACACTCCAACTGCCGGGGCCTACCAGGCCCGGATCCAGGGCCGCCTCGGCGAGGCGGTGGAGACCGCCGCGCTCTTGCGACGCGCCCACGGACCCAACGAGGCGTGAGAGCCGGAGAAGCTTCCGGCTGGATCCGCGCCATACAGCGCGCTGTGGGAAGCGCAGGTCAACTTCGAGTTAGGGCGCTACCCGCAGGCAGCGGCGCTCTTCGACTCGATCAGCAAGTCGGGCGGGGGAGAAACTCCTTCACGAAAGGCGCGGCACCGGGCCTGGACCCAGACGTTGCGTGCCGAGGCGCTCGCGACAGCGGGTGACACCGCGTTGCTGGAGACAATAGCCGACAGTGTCGAGGTCTGGGGTCAGCTGAGCGGCTATGGGAGGGACCGTCGGCTCCACCATCATGTCCGGGGCCTCCTGCTGGCGGCCCGAGGCCGGTTCATCGAGGCGGAAGACGAGTTTCGTGCAGCCATCTTCTCACGAGTGAATGGCTACACCCGCACTAACACCGAGCTCGCCCACGTTCTGATTCAGCTCAAACGGCCACTCGGCGCTGCCGCTCTGGCAGAATCGGCGTTGCGAGGGCCTTTCGATGGTCCAAATACCTACGTGACACGGGCCGAGCTCTTCGAACTGGCCGGCCACGCCTGGGATGCGGCGGGGAAACGAGACAGCGCGCTCACCTGTTTTCGCCGGGTCGCGGAGGCCTGGCAACATGCTGATCCGATTTTTGCGGAGCGGCGCCGTCACGTGGAGGAGCGGATCCAGGCGCTCGAGGCCTCGCGCTAGAAATCTTTTCGGCCGTCGAGCCGATCAGCCGTGCTCGAGTCACTCTGACAATGTCAAGCGCCTCTTCAGGTCGTCGCTCAGCCTCTTGCATCTCCGCACGAACTTCCGATATTTCCGCTCCGTGCTGATCAATCTCCTCCCAGAATTCCTCGCAGTACTGCAAACCGCCGACCGCGAAGCGGCCTTCCAGGACTACCTCAACGCTCATCGCTCGGTCCTGAGCGCTTACTGGCACAACTACGTCCTCGATCTGGACAGCCCCCAAGCTTCTGCAATCATCACCCACGCGCTCCATGCCGACCGGAGCGATCTGCACGAGCTGCTCGCGTCAACCGACGTGGAAGGGATTGTAGAAGATGCGATCGCGCAATCCGAGGACCTGCTCCAGGTAGACCGCCCTACCGATGTGTACTTGATGGTGGGAATGGGCGCCGCCAACGCGGGGGAACTGGTGGTCGGTGGGCGCGGGGCCGTGTTCATCTGCCTGGAGCATTTCACCGGACGGGCCAACCCGGAGACCTACGGGATGGGACTGCCGCCGGAGCTGCTGCCTCTCTGGGTGGCGCACGAGATGGCCCACACGGTTCGCTACACTTCACCGACCAGCGGGAGCGAGCTCAAGCGGCTGATCGCCGAGCAGGGTGGGTATTACGACTACTGGGCGACGGGAAGCCGAGCGACGCTGAGGGAGCTCCTGGTGAACGAGGGTCTCGCGGTACACGCCGCCGAAGCAGTGGCCCCGGGATTCGACCCGGCCAATTATTTCGGTTACCCGCGACGGCAGTACCGCCGGCTTCGGGAGCTCGAGGCTTTCCTGCGGCGAGTGGTAGAGCCGGAACTCGAGGGGACCGGGATCGGTCTCCGGCTTCGCTACCTCTCCGGGGGCATGAGCCCCTCTGCCCGACTTGTGGGTGGCCGGGTGCTCCCCGAACGCTCTGGCTACTACCTCGGCTATCGGATGACAGAGGCACTGGTGGCGGAGCGGGGCATCGCCGCGGCAGTCCGGGCGCCGGCCCAGGATTTTCAGTCCGCGGAGGACGCCTCGCGCGGCATCCAGACCGCCTGACACGGCCTCAAGTACCCGTCGAGCAGTTCCCCGCCGGATATCGAAACACCAACCGCTGCATCCGAGCGGAGCCGGTCTCCTCCCCCACCCACCCAAATAGGCTTAGCTTTGAGGCCGGAACCGGTCACTTTCCCTGGAGCCCGAGCACCCAATGGCGGACCAGCAACTCAGTCAGCAGATCGTAGACCTTCGCAATCGCCTCGGCACCATCGACAGCCAGCTCAATAAAGTCGGTGACGCCCCCGAAGGCCTCGAGGATCTCAAGGCGGCGGTGGACAGCCTGCGCAACAATGTATGGGCCATCCTCTCCGCTTCGCGAACCAGTAATTACCACGTGAATGTCGAACGGTTCCGGCTACGCCGGGCCCTCGAAATCACCAAAGGGCTCATCGGAGAGATCGATGGTGGCCAGATGAAGACGCTCCACCCCGAACACTCGGAGCTTCAGATCGTCCTCCAGCAGCTCAACGAGCGGATCGGCCGATTGCGTCTGGGAGGCAAGTAGTGGAAGGATCAGGTCCGCTTCGTATCACCTGCAAACCGCTCGGCAGCATCGTCATACCAGGACCGGTGATCATCCAGGATGCGGACGGGAACGAACTTCCTCTGCCGCCCAGGAAGGACCCCTCACTGGTCAAGCTGTGCGGCTGCGGCCGGTCGGGGAATCGCCCTTTCTGCGATGGATCGCACAAGCGAGTTCCTTCACCAGCTTCGCCGCCACCCGAGCCGTAAGATCCCGCAGGTCGTTGTCCGGGTTGTATTCCACGATGTCCGCCCCGATCAGCCCCTCGACCGATTGAATCAGGCTCAGCGCCTGGCGAGTGGTGAAGCCGCCCGGTTCCGGATGTGAAACGCCGGGCGCCGAAGCGGGATCCAGTCCGTCCATGTCAAAGGAGATGTAGACCGCACCCTCGGATTCAAGCCGCCATCCGTCCCTCCAGTCCTTCATTTCAATAATCTCGGCTCCGAAACGGTCGGCCTGCTCCCGCTGATGCCGGTTCATGGTACGGATTCCTACCTGTACCAGCCGATCGGCGAGGCCTTCTTCCATGATGCGAGCAAAGGGACAGGCGTGGGAGTACTTGTCGCCCTCGAACTCGTCGTACAGATCGGGATGGGCATCTACGTGGAGGATCGTGAGCGGGCGGTAGTGGGGGCGGAAGGCCCGAAGCACCGGAAGAGTGATCGAATGGTCGCCTCCCAGCACGATCGGCGCATGGCCCAGGTCCAGAAGGTGACTGACCGCGGTTTGGATCGCGCCAAACGGGTCGGGCGAGCGATCGAGCACCAGATCGTTGGCATCGGTGATGAAGCCAGGTGCCGCAGTGTCAACCAGTGATTCGCTCCAGCTGTTGCTGGATTCGTGGCGCAGCGCGGCACGGATCGCGGGCGGAGCCTTGGCGGCGCCGCGCTGGTAGGATGAAGCGGCATCGTACGGGACGCCGAGGAGGGCGACGGTCATTTTCAGGCCAGGAGCACCGGATCGCCGATCGCGAGTCGGCCGGGGCCGGAGTGGACGGCGTTCATGCCGAACATCACCTGGTTCCCGACTCGGCGGAAAGTCGCGAGGGTGCGGAGCGGCTCCTTGCCGATCATCGCCGTCTCCTGATCGGTCGTCGTGACGACGCATCGCTCGCAGGGCTTCACCACCTCCAACTCGAGCGATCCGATTCGGACGTGTTGCCACTTGTCTTCAGCGAAGGGCTCTGCCCCGCTCACCACGAGGTTGGGGCGGAACCGATTCATCGGCAACGGCGTCACCATCCGGCGATTCAGATCGTCGAGTGACGACTGGCCGATCACCAGGAAAGGATAGGCGTCGGCAAAGCTCGCCTGGCCGCCATTCCTGGCGTAGAAAGGATTCAGCGGGCGCGTTACCCGGTCCGGCATATGGGCGAGTCTCACTTCTTCGCCCAGGAATTCGCTGAACCAGCGATCAGCCTCCGGTTCGGGGCAACAAGCGTCCATCACGTCCCGCCATACCACGACTCGAACTGGGCGCGTTTCCGGTGGATGCAGGTTCACCTGGATCGTGGACTTCCCCTCGGTGTCGACCGTGAAGTAGTCGTCACTCATCGTGATCCTGACCAGGGCGAGGCGCCGGTGCGTCCGCTGGCTCAAAAACACGCCTTGCTCATCGATCAACATCCAGCGCCGATCAAACTGGAAGCCGAACCTGTCCACCGGCCAGGACTCTGGACTCAGTCCTCGGCAGGATTTGATCGGATAGACGTGGATGGCGGAAAGGTGCACGCCCCAAATGTAATCCTTACTCCTCACTCCTTACTCCTCACTTCCCCACGCAGAACCCCGCAAACAACCGGTCCAGCACCTGCTCCAGATCCACCGTCCCGATCAATTCGTCGAGCGCCTGCGTCGCCTCCCGCACATGGTGCGCGGCGAGGACAGGATCGCCGGTAAGTGTCAGATGCGGAGCGGCCGCCACCAGAGCGTCACGCGCCTTGGAGAGCGCCTCGCGATGCCTCGCGCGAGTCAGGGCCGGCTCCAGGTCCATGAGTGAGACCTGGTCGCCGAAGATTCGCTGCGCGACGCGAAGGCGAAGGGTGCCGAGGCCCGCACCGGTTACGGCAGAGACGGCGACTCCGGGACCGGAGGAGTCCCGCAGATCGCTCTTGGTGGAAACGAGGAGGACGTTGGAGCCTGTGATCTCGAAATTGCCCGACCGGCCGTCCTCACAGGCCAGGATGAGATCGGCCTCGCCGAGGTAACGCCGGCTCATCGTCATCCCGAGC
>DATBGE010000225.1:0-6186 GCA_036558125.1 Gemmatimonadales bacterium
GAAGGTGAAAGCGGGAAACGGCCGGGTGGTACCAAGCCAGACGAACCGATTGGGCCGCCACTCGAGGCGAGGAACGAACTCCGCGGCGTACTTGTCCCGCACGATGCTGCTCATGCCGTCCGCGGCAACGACCAGATCCGCGGAGCCGAGTGCCGCGGGGTCGGTCACCTCAACACTGAAACGAAGATCAACTTTCAAATCACAGGCGCGGCGAGCCAGGATCCCCAGCAGGGCCCGTCGCTCGATTCCAGCAAAGCCATGACCGGTCGAGGTGATGACCGAACCGCGATAATGGATGTCGATGTCGTCCCAGGTGGCCAGAGAGCTGGTCATTTCCCGGGCCGACTCGGGATCGGCCTGCGCCAGATTTTCCTGGGTAGCCTCCGAAAAGACCACGCCGAAGCCGAAGGTATCGTCGATTCGGTTCCGCTCGACGACGACCACCTCGTGGCTCGGGTCGGCCCGCTTCATCAGGATGGCTAGGTAGAGGCCAGCCGGGCCGCCACCGACGATGTGAACCTTCACGCTGGATCTCCCGGCTGCCACGGAGGCGCCACCAAACGGCGACGGCCGTCGGCGGTCAGCGCCAGCCCGGGTTCGTCGAGCCCTTTGTGATCCCAGAGTTTGCAGGTCACCGGCTTGTGCACCTGATCCAGTCCCTCGCAGTAGTTGGTGAACACACATCGCCGGACCAGTGTCCCCTGCCCCAACCGGACTTTCCGGAACCAATCCGGATCCGCCAGCGACTGCCGGGCGGACGCCACAATGTCGGCCTCACCCCGCTGGAGAATCTCCTCGGCCTGCTCGAAGGTGGAAATCCCGCCGCACAAAACCACGGGAGTCTCGAGGCCTGCCGCACGCACCGCCTGCCGAACCAGAGCGGTAGCCGAGACGTTGCGCCCGAAGGGTCCCACCGCATCGGAGCGCACCGTGGGCATGCATTCGTAGCCGCTGAGTCCGGTGTAGGGGTAGCGCGCCCAGCCGATCCGGGGCTGCTTCGCGTCCTCGAACTTTCCACCCCGAGAGAGCGAAAGGTAGTCCATCCCGGCCCGGGCGAATTCCGCTCCGAACCAGGCTGAATCCTCCGCCGAGTTGCCGCCGGGAATGCATTCCTCTGTGAGAAATCTGCAGCCGACGACAAAACCGCTGGTGACCGCGCCGCGCACCGCCTGATACACCTCGATCGGGAGCCGTAGCCGGTTCGCTGGCGAACCGCCGTAACCGTCCTCGCGGTTGTTGAGGGCCGAGAGGAAGGAGGCGAGGGTGTAGGCGTGGGCATAATGCAGCTCGACGCCGTCGAACCCAGCCTGCTCGGCCCGGCGCGCGGCAGCGGCAAAGACGTCGGGGAGTACCTGCGGGAGATCCCTGATATGAGGGACGTCGAGATCGGTTACCAGCTCGCGCTCGCCGTACATCAGCGCGTCGAACTCGCGGGGCGTGAGTACGTCGCGCAGGTCGCTTTCCGACATCGCGTGAAGGGCTGAACGGATTTCACGGTCGGTGCCTGGTACCAATGCGCGGTGGCGGTCGGTGAGGGCCAGAAATTCGCCCAGGTAGCGCTCCGGCTCCGGGCGGCGGCGGATCCTCAGGAAATCGATGATCTGGATGAAAAGTCGGGTGTGACCCCCGCTCGCCTGCCGCACCGTCTCCACCAGTTTGGTGAGGCCCGGAATGAATCGGTCGTGGCCAATCCGAAGCAGTGGACCGCTTCGGATATCCCTGACTCCTGTCGCCTCAACGACGATGGCGCCCGGGCAGCCCCGAGCGAAGCGGTCATACCAGGCCAACACCTCCGGCGTGACGTCTCCCTCTTCGGTGGCGCGCCAAGGCACCATGGCGGGCACCCAGGTCCGCTGCTCCAGCGTGAGTGGCCCGATGCGCACGGGACTGAACCAGCGCGAGCCTGCCGCCTCGGCTTCACTGGGCCAGCGAGCGGCCGGGATGTCATGCTTGATGGGTGGATCGGGATGCCACATGCGCGAGCCGATCAGTGGGCATCAGAGGTCTTCGGTCCTGCGGCCTTGAGCAGCTCTCCAGCGATGATCAAATGCTGAACTTCGGTGGTCCCCTCATAGATGCGGAGCGCCCTTACCGAACGGTACAACCGGTCTACCGGATGGTCGGCGAGTACCCCGCGGCCTCCCAGTAGCTGAACTGCCGCATCGACCACACGCTGGGCCGCCTCGGTGGCGAAGGCTTTGGCCATTGCCGCCTCAACCGTGATCCGGTCGCGGCCTCCGTCTTTTTCCCAAGCAGCCCGATAGACGAGAAGACGGGCCGCGGTCAGATCGGTCGCCATCGTGGCGAGTTTCTCCTGAACCAGCTGGAATTCGGCAAGATGCTTTCCGAACTGGCGGCGTTGCCTCACGTGAGCCAGCGCCTCCGCAAGGGCACGAGTCGCCATCCCGCAGGCAGCGGCGGCCACAGTGGGCCGGAGCCGGTCGAGTGTGGCGAGACCGAGCTTGAAGCCCTCTCCCTCGGCGCCGACGCGAGTGTCTAGGGGAAGTCGGCAGTCTTCGAACGCAATTTCACCCAACGGATGCGGTGCGCTCAACTCGAGCGGGCGCACGAAGCGGAGACCCTTGGATTGGGCCGGAACCGCAAAACAGGAAATTCCCCGGTGCCCGCGGCTCGGGTCGGTAACCGCAAAGACGGTGTACCAGTCGGCGATGCCCGCGTTGGAGATGAACGTCTTGGTCCCATTAAGCACGTAGTGATCGCCGTCTCTGGTGGCCGTCGTGGCCATCGAGGCAACGTCCGAACCGGCTTCCGGCTCGGTCATCGCGAAGGCGGACATCAGCCGACCCTCAACCGCTCCCGGAATCCAGCGATCCCGAAGCGCCGGAGCGTCTGCGATGAGGAGAGGAGTTGAACCGAGCGCCTGGAGCGCAAAGACAGCGTCCGCCAGCGGAGAGGCCGCCGCCAGCGCTTCGCGCACCAGACAGCAACCACGGAGATCTTGCGCGAGAATCGGGCGGAGCCAGCCGCCCTTGCCGAGGATGCCAAGCAGTTCGCGGGCTTCGGCTCGAGCCGAACGATCGTCGCGCAGCTCCGGCCGGGAAGCGATGTCATGCCTGGCGAAAGCTGCGACTTCCTCCGCCAGGGTGAGGTGGCCCTGGCTCAGGAAGGCGCGGACCGCATCGGTATCGGGCATGATAGCCTACTGAAACTTCGGCTCCCGCTTGGCGCGGAATGCCTCGTAGGCCTCCTTGAAATTCGGATTCAGCATGCAGGCGGCCTGGGCCTGGGCCTCGGCCTCAAGTGCTGAAGCCAGATCCATTGTGGCCTCCCGATCGAGGGAGTCCTTGGTAACGCCCAGCGCAAGGGATGGTCCTTTGGCAAGACGGGTGGCGACCTCGGTCGCCTCGACCAGCACCCGATCGACCGGCACCACCTTGTTGTAGAGGCCAATGGCGAAAGCGCGCTCCGCGGTGATGAAGTCTCCCGTCATGAGCAGCTCGGTCGCGAGGCCCAAGCCCACGATCCGGGGGAGCAGCCAGGCGGATCCCATGTCGGCGCCGGAGAGGCCGACCTTGGTGAAGAGAAAAGCGATCTTGGCCGTCTCGGCCGCGATGCGAACGTCGCACGCCGAGGCGATCACGGCGCCGGCTCCGGCCACAGTGCCGTTCAAGGCGGCGACGACGGGACGGCGGCAACGGCGGATGGCCAGGATGAGATCGCAGGTGAGCCGGGTGAACTCGAGCAGACCCTCATGGTCCCGAGCGAAGAGGGCTCCAATGATGTCTTCAACGTCTCCCCCGGAACAAAACGCCCGCCCGTTTCCGGTGATTACGATGGCGCGGACACCCTCCTCGGTATCGAGCGCCCGGAACGCATCACGCAGCTCGGCATAGACCTCGAAGGTGAGGGCGTTGAGCCGGTCAGGCCGGTTCAGCGTGATGGTGGCGACGCCGGTTGTGCCGTCGAGCCGGTACTGAAAGGAACGGGCGGC
This sequence comes from Gemmatimonadales bacterium, assembly GCA_036558125.1. Taxonomy (GTDB): domain Bacteria; phylum Gemmatimonadota; class Gemmatimonadetes; order Gemmatimonadales; family GWC2-71-9; genus DATBGE01. The sequence goes on from DATBGE010000225.1 coordinate 3,953, forward strand.
GAAAGACATGGTTGCCGTAGGGCTCCAGTCGTTGAATGGATCGGCGAAGTTACTCCCGACCGAGCACAGCCGTCGTTTCGATCTCTACCTTGGCCCCCGGGTCCACCAGGCCCCGAACCTCGACTACGGCCATCGCCGGGTAATGGCGACCCATCCGGCGGCGGTACACCTCTCCGAGCGGCTTGAGGCTGCCGCGATACTCGTCGAGACTCGTCACGTAGATCGTGAACCGGCCCACGTCGTCCGGACTGCCGCCCGCGGCGCGCAGGACTTCCAGCGCATTCCCCAGAGCCCGATCGAACTGCTCGACGAAGCCCGTCTCCGCCACCGCCCCGGACTCATCGCGTGCGGTTTGACCGGCGATGAAGAGTAGCCGTCCACCTGTCGGGGCCAGGAGGCCGTTGTTCCAGCCGCGGGGAACTCCGAGAGAGTCGGGATTGAAGATCTGGTAACGGGACATGGATGAGAGACTCGGGTTCAGGCGAGGCCAGCGCCGTCCAGAACGATCGTCTGGCCGTTGATCCCACGCGCCTCCTCTGCACAGAGCTTCAGCACCTCGACAGCGACCTCGTCCGCGGTAATCAGCCGTCTTTGCGGTGTTCCCGTAAGAATGGCCTCCAGGGCCTGCTCCCGGTTCCGGCCGGTCTTCGTCGCAATGCGTTCGAGCGATTCTCGGGTCATCTCGGTATCGACGTAGCCGGGGCAGACCGCGTTCACAGTGACGCCAGCATTCTCAACTTCCGCCGCCACACAACGGGTAAATCCAACCACGGCGTGTTTCGAGGCGGCATAAGCGGCGATATAGCGGCCTCCGCCAAGCCCGGCAACCGACGCCACATTCACTATCCGTCCCCATCCCTGCTTGAGCATGGCAGGAAGGAAGGCCTTGGTACAAAGGAAGGTACCGGTCGCGTTCACCGCCATGACCCGATTCCAATCTTCGAGCGTGAGGCGATCGATAGGGGCCGCGTGACCGACACCGGCATTGTTGACCAGGATTGTCACCTCCCCGAATCGTTCGGCCGAGAACCGGGCGAGACCGGCAACGCTCGCGGGATCGGTCACGTCGCAGGCCGTCGCCGCTGCTTCATGGCCGAGTTTCTGAAGATCGGCGGCCACCCGTTCCACCGATTCGCGGGTCCGTGCCCCCAGTACCACCCTGGCGCCTGCTCCGGCCAATGCGCGGGCACAGGCGGCGCCGATGCCCCGGCCGGCACCGGTCACCACGGCGGTTTTTCCCGCCAGGGCAATCACGCCGAGTCCGTGGGGCGAGCAAGCTCCGCGAGCACCGCCTCCTCGAGGATGGCTCCCAAAGTTTCGATCGTCGCCGCGCCTTCCTCCGGCGTCGCGTCGGCCGGCGCGCCAAAGTAGGCCCGAGGACCGCCGGCAGCTTCGAAGGTCTGTTTCCCTTCCCGAATCGCGACGGAGAGCGACGACGGATTGGGTCTCAAACCTATGCGCAGCCGTTCCCGGACCGCTTCGGGTCGCTCGGCGAGCACGATCGAGGTCTCGAACTGGCCCGCGTGACAGGCTCCACTCCGGAACTCGTCCGAGAGACGGAGCGCCCAGGGGCGGGAGGCGAGATTGGGAAACGCGACCCGGAGCCGACCCTCTTTCCGGATGGCTACCGCGGCTGCTTCGAGTGAACCCAGATGCGCCGGATCGAGGTGCGCGTTGGCGATAGCGAGCACTGCGACGGCGGGATTCGCCAGACTGTGCGCGATGTCCACTACCGTGGCAGTGACCGTCTGGGGCCGGAGTGACAAGGTCCCGGGGAAACCGGCCGCGAACTCGGCTGCGGTGTAGACCAGTGGCGGAAGGATCACCACGGAATATTGCCGCGCCGAAAGCCGCCGAGCTCCCGCGCGAGCCATGGCACTGGCGATGACGACGTCGGTATCGAGTGGGAGATGAGGGCCGTGGGCCTCGACCGCTCCGGCGGGAAGAATGGCGACCAGGCCCTGGCCGCCCAAGTCGCGCACCTCCTCCCACGTCATTGCGGCGAGTTCGCGCACGATTATTGTGTCCTTGGAGAGCGCCGGAACCAACCCGGGATGATCATGCCCTTCCATCCGCCCGAGCAGTTCAACATCGCCGACTACTTCCTCGATGCGCGAGTCCGCGAGGGCCGCGGCGAGCGGACCGCACTTATCACCGACGAGGGACGGCTGAGCTATGGCGAGGTGGAAACTCTGGCCAACCGGTTCGGCCACCTCTTGCGCCAGGCAGGAGCA
>DATBGE010000226.1:0-7262 GCA_036558125.1 Gemmatimonadales bacterium
AATGCCGAGCTCTGCGACTCGAATGGTGCTGGCGGGCTTGTTGGTCGCCGGTCTGGCATTGCGGCTACACGATCTCGGTGTCGGACTCTGGTTCGACGAGATCCAGACCATGGTGGACTATGTCCGGTTGCCGCTGGGTCAAATCCTGACGACCTACGACAGCCAGAATCAACACATGCTGTATTCGGTTCTCGCGCGCCTGTCGGTCGATCTCTTTGGCGACAGCGGCTGGAGTCTTCGGCTGCCGGCGGCCCTGATGGGGACGGCCAGCCTCTGGGCGACCTATCGCCTCGCGTCGCGAGTGACCTCCGAGCGTGAGGCGCTGCTCGCGACTCTCCTGCTCACGTTCTCCTACCATCACGTCTGGTTCTCTCAGAATGCCCGCGGCTATTCCGGGCTCCTGCTGTTTTCACTGCTGGGGACCGAGGCATTTCTGCGGCTGATCGGCTCGTCCCGGGCTGGGTGGAAGACGGCGGTGTTCTACGCCGCATGCATGGCGTTGGCGATCTACACCCATGTTACCGCCGCGTTCGTCGTCGTCGCACACGCTCTCATCGCTGTCGTGATCTGGTGGCGTCAGGGTCGAACCCTGACGATACCGGTACGCCGCGCCCTGGTCGGGATCCTCCTCACCGGCACCTTCTCGCTGCAGCTGTATGCGCTGGTATTGCCCCAGTTCTTCAACACACTGCTCACTCCGACGATGGCCGGGACCGACACCGCGTGGAAGGATCCGCTGTGGCTCTTGACCGAGACGCTGGGTGGATTGGCGCGAGGACTTCCCGGAGGATGGATTGCGCTCGTGGGGGGGCTGGTCGTCGCCGGGGCGGGTCTCTGGAGTTATGCCCGTCAGAGCCTCACCGTCGTGTCGCTGTTTATTCTCCCCGGCGTGATTACGATGTTTGCGGTGCTGGTGATGTCGCACAACCTCTGGCCGAGGTTTTTCTTCTTCAGCGCCGGCTTCGCGGTGATGATCGCGGTGCGCGGTGTCTTCACGATCTCCGGTCTGCTGTTCAAGAGCCGTGGGGAGCTGCTCGCTACCGCCGCAATGGTGCTGGTCGCGGTGGGCAGCGGGCTCACGGTGCCGCGGGCCTGGCAGCCGAAGCAGGATTACGCCGGTGCTGCGGGATTCGTCGAGTCCCGGCGCGCGCCGGACGACGTGATCGTCACCGTGGATCTGACTCGCTATCCTTACGCCCGATACTTCGGCAAGGCCTGGGACGAGGTGGACAACCTCGCGGCGCTCGAAGCAGCGGAAGGTCGGCACGCTCGTACCTGGGTGCTCTACACGTTCCCGATCCGGTTAGCGGCGGTCCAGCCGGAGATCTGGTCCCGACTCGAGAGCCGCTACGACACCGCCGCGGTCTTCCCCGGCAGTGTGGGCGGCGGCGCCATCGTGGTGCTGGTGTCCCGTTCCTCCAATTCCCCGACGTGAGGCGCCTCGCGTGATCGAAGAGATCGTTGCAGACGAGTCGGGCCCCCGCGTGCGCGCGGTGTCGGTCGTCATCCCCGCCTACAACGAGGCTGCCCACGTTGCGGAGCAGGTCCGCGCGGTGGATGCCGTCATGCGCGACTCGGGATGGAACTACGAGATCATCGTCGTGGATGATGGCTCGAAGGACGGCACGGCACAGGCGGCGGATGTCAACGGAGTGCGGGTTCTGAGGCGGCGGCAGAACCTGGGATACGGCGCGGCGCTGAAACTGGGGATTCACCGGGCCCAGCACGAATGGATCCTGATCACCGACGCCGACGGCACCTATCCGGTCGAGGCGATCCCCGAGCTGCTGGCGGCGACGGGCTTCAATGAGATGGTGGTTGGGGCTCGGACCGGTGAATCGGTGCGGGTGCCGTTTGCCCGGCGTCCCGCGAAGGCTTTTCTGCGGTGGCTCGCCAGCTATCTCTCGGAGCGGGACATCCCGGACATCAATTCCGGCATGCGGCTCATGCGGAAGAGCCTGGTGCTGCGCTACGAGCACCTGCTGCCGGCGGGCTTCTCCTTCACGACGACGATCACGCTCGCGGCCATCTGCAACGGCCACGCGGTGGAGTACCTGCCAATCAACTACCGTGCGAGGCTGGGTGAATCGAAGATCCGGCCGCGACACGCATACGATTTCACGCTGCTCATCCTGCGAACGATCGTCTATTTCAATCCGTTGAAGATATTCGTTCCGCTGGGCGCTTTTCTGGCCGTCCTCGGTTTGGCGAAGTTCGGCTATGACGTGTACAAGGACAACCTCTCTGAAAGCGCCGTCCTGGCACTCCTGGGCGCCCTGATCGTCTGGGCCGTTGGTCTTCTCGCCGACCAGAATGTGCGGCTGGGACTGAGACGATGAAGGTCTGGATCAAGGTCGCCGTCAGCGTGGGCCTGCTCACGGCGCTGTTCCTCCTGCTCCCGTGGCATCAGGTGCGGGACGCGCTGTTGCGCCTCTCGGCGGTCGTCTGGGTGGGCGTCCTGGTTGGCTTCGTCCTCGGGCACACGCTCGGCGTCGTGAAGTGGCGGACCTTCGTGAACGCCGGCCGTCACGACCTCGGCTTCGCCGACGCGGCGCTCTGTTATGGCGCCGGCCTTTTCGCCAATCTGTGCCTGCCCAGCATCGTTGGCGGCGATGTGCTGCGGGCGGCGCTGGCGAGCCGCTTCACGCGGCGACCGGAAGCGGCCTTCCTGGGCGGTGTGCTCGATCGGGTCACCGACATGATCGCCATGACGATCCTGGTCGCTGCCGGTGGGATGCTGTCGCACGACGTCCTTCCCGGTGTGGGCGGGAACCTGATCACGGTCTCCCTGATCCTGGGCAGCGTACTGCTCCTGATCTTTTTCCCCTTGATGCTGCGTCGCAGGCTTGAGCGTTGGCCCCGTCGCCTGCGCAGACCGATCGGCCGCGCCCTCGTAGCACTGCGCCGTCTCGCGCGGAATCCCCGCAATGCCGCCAAAACGCTGGGCCTCTCGCTCACGATTCAGGGCAGTTTCGTCCTGCTCAACGCCTGGCTGGGTTGGCAGCTTGGGATTCGCGTGCCCCTGACGGTGTGGTTCCTGGTCTGGCCCCTCGCCAAGATCGCCGGACTCATGCCGATCAGCCTTGGCGGCCTCGCGGTGCGGGAGACCACCCTTGCCGCACTGCTCGCACCGTTCGGAGTACCGTTTGCCGTCGGCGTCGTGTGTTCCCTTCTCTGGCAGACCGTGTTGATCGCAGGCGGCCTCATCGGCGGTCTCGTATGGCTGCTGCTGGGACGCCGGCGCGGCGCACCATTTGGCGCGGCAATCCGTCCCGCCGTGGAGACGCATTCGTCACATGCCTGAACCCAGGATCGTGATCCTCGGCGCCGGCCCTGCCGGGGTCGGCGCTGCTCACTGGCTGCGCAAGACCCGCAAGGCCCAGGTCACTGTCGTTGAGCAGAACACTGTGGTCGGTGGGAACGCCGGGAGCTTCGAGGGTGGAGGCCAACGGCTGGACTACGGCAGCCACCGGTTACATCCAGCGTGCGACCCGGAGATCCTGGCAGAAATTCGCGAGCTGCTAGGGGAAGACCTGCTGGACCGCCCGCGACATGGCCGAATCCATCTGCGAGGCAAGTTCGTCCACTTCCCGCTCAAGCCAGTCGATCTGATGCTGCGGCTGGATCCTCAGTTTGCCCTCGGCTCGCTCCGCGACATGGGGAGAAAGGCGCTGGGCGGCAAGCGCGACGAGGGAGAGAGCTTCGCGAGTGTCCTGCTGGCCAACCTCGGACCTACCATCTGCCGCGATTTCTATTTTCCCTACGCCAGGAAAATCTGGGGCAGAGATCCGGAAACCCTCTCGGCGATCCAGGCCCGGCGCCGAGTCTCGGCCGGATCGTTCGGGAAGCTGGTGCGGAAAGTCCTCTCCCAGGTTCCCGGGCTCAAGCCACCGGGCGCGGGACGATTCTTCTACCCGAAGAAGGGTTACGGACAGATATCCGAAGCGTTCGCCGCTGCGGCGCAGAAGAACGGAGCGGATTTTCGGTTGGGGGCGCGGGTTGCCAAGCTACATGGCCCGGCCAGCGCCCAGGCTCCCTGGATTGTTGAGCTCGATCGCAACGGTAAGACCACAGAGCTGACCGCGGACTACGTCTGGTCCACCATCCCGATTACCGCTCTGGCCAGATCCCTGAGCGGACGAGTGCCCGCCGAGGTGAGAGACGCGAGTGCCGCTATCGAGTATCGCGCCATGATTCTGGTCTACCTCGAGCTGCCGGTGGATCAGTTCACCGAGTTCGACGCCCATTATTTCCCGTCCGCTGACGTGAGCATCACCCGGCTCTCCGAGCCCAAGAACTATGCGGTCGTCGCGGAACCCCGCGGACGCACAACCCTGTGTGCCGAGCTTCCCTGCGAGGCCGACGATGAAGTATGGCGGATGGACGATGCGGACCTGGGCCGCCAGGTGGGCGACGATCTGGCCAGAGCGGGCGTTCCGCTTCCGGCACTACCGCTTGCAGTCCACACCCGGCGCCTGCGACAGGCTTACCCGGTCTACACCAGGGGCTATGAAGCACCGTTCGGGACTCTGGATCAGTGGGCCGAGAGTCTACCGCGTTTGCTGACCTACGGCAGGCAGGGCCTCTTCGCCCACGACAACACGCATCACGCGCTGTACATGGCTCGCGCGGCGGTAGACTGTCTCGAGCCGTCGGGGTTCAACGAGAACAAGTGGACGGAATATCGGAAGGTCTTCGCCACCCACGTAGTGGAGGATTGAACGCAATGCGCTTTGCCGTTGTGGGAGCCGGCACGATTGGCCAGCTCCGCGCCCAGACGATCCGTGAGAATCCCGCCACCGAGCTGGCCGGCGTGCTCGACGTAGCTCAAGCCAACGCCGCCAGGGCGGCGGCCGGCACTGGAGCCCAAGTGTGCCAGTCCCTGGATCAGCTGCTGGGGCTGCCGGGACTCGAGGCCGTCATCGTGTCATCACCGCTCCAGTTCCACGAGCAGGCGGTCGTGACTGCTCTTCGCGCGGGGAAACACGTACTGTGTGAGAAGCCGCTGGGCAATACGGTGGACTCCTGCAAGCGCATGCTCGAGGCGGCCCGGGCAAGCGGCAAGCGGCTCGCGACGGGCTTCAATCACCGCTACTACCCGTCGATGAAGTTTCTCAAGCGGGCAATCGACGAAGGCCAGATCGGAACCCTGGACCACGTCCGCGTCTTCGGCGGACACGACGGTCTCCACAACTTCAGAGCCGACTGGCAATACAAGGCTCCGGAATCGGGCGGCGGCGCAATGATGGACGTCGGCATTCACATGACCGACCTCGCACGGTACATCCTGGGCGACGTCGTCGAGGTGTACGGCGTTTCCAGCAATCACATCTGGAAGGTCCCTGGCTCGGAGGACAACGCGGTGGCGGTGTTCCGGAGTCCCGCCGGCGTGCCGGCGACCTATGAGGCCACCTGGACCGAATGGAAGGGATATCGGTTCTACGTCGAAGCCTACGGCGATCGCGGGATGGTGAAGGGCTACTACGCCCCGATGTTCAATCTCCTGGTTACCCAGGACAAGCCGGGTGGCGCTCGGCGAAAGATTCGCAAACTGTATCCGGAAATCATGGTGCGGGAGAAGCTCAAGAGCTGGACTTCGACCGCCTTGCTCTCCTTCCAGGAGGAGCTGGCCGATTTCCTCCGCATGATCAACGGGGAGACAGTGCCGCTCGCGGACGGATTCGCCGGGTTTCGCGCGGTGGAGATCGCCAACGCGGTCTACCAGAGCAGTGCCGAGTCCAGGGCCATAGTGCTGAGTCCCAAGCCATGAGCCTCGCCGACCTTTCTCTCCGCTCGGTGAAGATCCGGCTGTTCCTCACCTGCTGGATGGTGTACGTCCTTCACTTTGCCACCGATTTCGTGCGTGAGCACTATCTGGTGTTGAGCATCGTAGAGAACCACACCTTCCGACTGGATCCATATCTGGGGATGCATGTCGACATCTTCCAGAATCCGCCCAACGCGCCGCATGGAGGTGCTCATCACGGCGCCAACCCGGGCATCTCGTTTGTCGGGGCGATTCCCTACTTCATCACCAAGCCGGCGATTGACCTGGTCGTGAAGAAGACGCTGGCGGCGAGAGGGCCGGCGGACACAACGACCCAGTACAACGATCCGCGCTGGCGCCGGGTGGAGTTCTACCATAAGGTGCGACGCCTCGGACTGGACGTGCGGTTCGGGTTGGTCGGCGCAGTCACCCAGGCCCTATGCATGGCACCACTCACCGCCTATTCGGCGGTCCTGATCTTCAGCCTGCTCGGGCAGCTGGGACTCAGCCGTGCGACGGCGATGGGCCTGAGCCTGCTGTACGCTTTCGGTACCCCGGTGTTCTTCCGCACGGGATATCTGAATCAGAATCTGGGCATCGGCATCGCGTCCCTTCTTGCCTTCGTAATGATCTGGAATCCTGGTGGCCATCTCCGTTGGTCGCTTCGAACCCGATACCTCCTCGCAGGGTTCCTGGGCGGGTTCTGTCTTCTCTCCGACTACAGCGGAGGACTCTCGCTGGGGCTCCTGGGTTTGTATTCGCTCTGGGTCCGGCGAGACGAGACCAATTTCGCCCAGGGATTCCGGGACTCCTTGTGGTATGCCGCCGGGGCCATTCCTCCGGTGCTGATGCTGTTCTACTACCAGTGGGCTTCGTTTGGCGACTGGTTCCATCCGCCACAGCACTGGATGCCGCCGGTCGAATGGATTGATGTGGGCTACAAGGGCGTGGGCGGACTGTCCGGCGAGCTGGTACGTCTGCTTCTGATCGAGCCGCGCTACGGCGTGTTCGTCGTGGCTCCGATTACGCTCCTCGCCTTCGCTGCGCCGTGGCTCAACCGGCGGGGGACCTCACTTCTCCCATCGCGCGAAACCTGGTTCTGCCTGGCGTACGCGGTAGCATTCATTCTCTTCTTCGGCTGCGTGCAATACACCCGGCTCCAGTATGTCACGGGGATTCGCTACCTCGCGCCGGTGATCCCCTTCCTGTTTTTGCCGGCCGCGGCCGTGTTGCTTCGAATGCCTCGTTGGCTCGCGTACAGCTTCGCTCTGGTGTCATTCGTCATCAACTGGTCTATCTCGATGGTCCGCAGCCAGGGAAGCGTGATGGACAACATGGTGCAGGTCTTCGTGGCGGGGTTCCAGCTGCCCTGGCTTACGGTTCTGGGGAAGACGTCAAAACAATACCTGCCCTGGCTCGAGGCGCCGGTCAATGCCCTTCCGTTGTTCGTCCTGCTCGGAGTGGCGATCGCCATCGTCTGGACCATCCGTGACCC
>DATBGE010000227.1:0-35439 GCA_036558125.1 Gemmatimonadales bacterium
CTGGGCCGCGGTGCGAGCGCTGCGGGATTTCTCGGCGGCGGCGGTGACTCTCTCACCAATCGCCTCGATGTAGCGTCGCACCGCAGTCACCTGCTCATTTACCTCGGCCGCCTTCTGACTCATCTCGGTTGATCCGCGCGACACCTCATTCGCCGCATCGGAGACCTGATTCGTCGCGTGCGCGGCGGCGGTGGCGGCTTCGTCTACTCCGCGGGCCGACTGGTAAAGGCGGTCGGTGGTGGCGAGGATCCCGCGGTGCAGAGCCTGGAGTTGGCTCGCCATCTCGTCGAAGGTGCGGGCCAGTACACCGATTTCATCGTCCTGCCGAATTCCGCTGCGACAGGAGAGATCGCCCGCCGAGATTCGCGCCGCCGCCTGCTCGATCCCGCTGAGCGGCCGCAGCAACCTCCGGGTGATCAGATAGAGGCCCGCGATCGCGACCAGCGCAGACGCCAGGCCAATCAAGAGGAAGGTCCGCGCGAGTGCCCACGAGGCGCTATGCGCCGCCTTGGCGAAGGGATCGAACCGCAGCCCGCCGTAGAGGATTCCCACGACCCCTTTGTCCTGACTCACGATCGGCTCGTAGCGGGTCCAGCGATCCTGTCCCGCGACCAGCGCCCTTCCGCCATAGGCTACACCCGAGGCGAAGACCGCGCCGGCGCCGGCGTTGCGGCCGGTGACGGGGCTGCGGGTCGGCATGATGGTGAGATTGGCGCGACGCATCACGCCCATGCTGTCGGCGCGGGTCACCGTGGTCACCAGCCGGAGCGCCCGTCCATTCGGGGCATCGCCCACGGTGGAATCGGGAGAAGGCAGCGAGCGAATGCGCTGCGCTACCGTCATCTCCATTCCGGTGAGGCTGTCCAATTCGACCAGCATCCGCTCGACGTCGGGATTGCCCAGGATCGGTACCGTCCCTTTGTAGAGATGGGCGCTCAACCGTTCGCGCGTTTTCCAGGCGTCGACGCGGCCGTTGCCGTTGAACAGCTCGACCAGTGGCTCTACACCGGTCGCGTCCACCAGCCGCCATGGACCGGGGAAGCGCTGGTCGAACATGGCCCGGGCCAGAGCCAGATTTCCATCGAGCTGGGCGCTCGCCTGTTGCAGCTGCAGCGTGAGCACTCTGCGGTCCGCGGCCCGCCAGGCGAAATACCCCGTAAGCAACAGGCCGACTGCCACCACCGCGCTCGAGGCCGCAGCTACCTTGGCGGCGACGTTCCACCGATCCATAGCAGCGTTACCTCCCCGACTAGATGCCGATCAGCCGGCGAATGTCGTTTGAGAACGCCAGGACCATCAGTGAGACGATGAGCACCAGCCCGACCAACGTCAGCCGCTCCCGGAGCTTGAGGGACGGCGGACGACGCAGCACAACCTCGGCCAGGAGAAAAAGGAACTGCCCGCCATCGAGCACCGGAATAGGCAGCAGGTTGAGGATGGCGAGGTTGACAGAGATCAGCCCCATGAAGGCGAGAAAAGTGTCGAAGCCAAGCTTCGCACTCTGCGCTGCCAGCTGGCCGATCAGAATAGGGCCGCCGACTTCACGACTCGAAATTCGGGCAGAGAGCAGTCCCTGCACGGTGCGCACGATCTGGGTAGACGCAGCGAGTGTGGCCCGGGTACCCGCGCCGAAGGCCTCAGTCAGCGAGTAGGGACGGCGTTCCCAGTTGACCGCCTCGCGGAACGCGACACCGATCTTCCCGACTTGCTTCCCCGCCTCGGCCACAGCCTCCGGCGTGATCGTGAGATCGACTGGTCCACCGGCACGTCCAACCCGGAACTTCAGAGGAGTTCCGATGCTGCTGCGGATCGCAGGTACGACCACGTCGCGGGACTCGACGGGGGAATCGTTGAGCGCCAGGATCGTGTCGCCGGGCAACAGGCCACCTTTGTGGCCCGGCCGGCCGCTCTCCACCGTCTCGACCAGCGGCAAATGGGCCGGCGCGATGGCATTCAAGACCCGGGCCCGATCAACCAGCGCCGCCGGATGAATGTGAATCGGCAGCGCCCGCCCATCGGCCAGGTGCACGACGACCGAATCGCCGGAGCCGGCACCGATCAGCTCCTGGACCTCGTTCCAGGAGTGGACCGGCTTGTCATCGATGGCGACGATGCTGTCTCCCGGATGCATCGCGGCGAGCGCTTCGGCGCCCGGTGGCAGGCTGTCCGCGGTAACGGCCCCAACCCTGGTGACCGGATCGATTTGCTCGCCGTTCTTGGCCGCGAGAAACACAAAGGCGGACCAGGCGAACAGCACGTTCATGGTGACGCCGGCCAGGATGACCACCATCCGCTTCCACACCGGCTTGGCCTCGAACATCCGGTCAGGCGGAATGTTCGCGATATCCGACGAACCGCCCTCGAGCGCGGAGCTGTCGGCCCCTTCTTCCGCCGTGGCCATCTTCACGTAGCCGCCGAGCGGCAGCCAGGAGATGGAATACTCGGTCTCTCCGATCTTCCGGGTGAGCCACTTGATCGGTGAACCCAGGCCGAGGGAGAAGCGGTGCACGTAGATCCCCGCCCACTTTGCGGCGATGAAATGCCCCGCCTCGTGCACGAAGATCAGGACGCCGAGAGTGACGACCAGGGGCCACAGGTAATCAAAGACGCTCACTTCAACACCTCAGTGGCGCGGGCCCGGGACCAACGATCCGCGGCGCGCACGGTATCGAGATCACCGGCGGGGGCCGGCTCATGCTCATCGAGAACTCGTTCAATCGTGTCGGAAATGCGACCAAACGGCACCCGTCCATCGAGGAATGCCGCCACCGCCGTTTCATTGGCGGCGTTGAACACCGCGGGAGCAGTCCCGCCGGCCCGTCCCGCCGAAAGCCCGGCAGAATACGCCCGGAAGACGTCGCTCCGGACGGGCTCGAAGGTGAGGACACCAGCCTGCACCGGATCGAAGCGAGGCACGCCCTGATCGGGGAGTCGCGCCGGGTAAGTCAAAGCGTAGAGAATGGGCAATTCCATCGAAGGAAATGCGATCTGGGCAATGACGCTTCCGTCACAATACTCGACCAGCGCGTGGACGATGCTCTGGGGATGGACCACCACATCGAGGGTGTCGTAGCCCAGCCCGAAGAAATGGTGAGCCTCGATCAGCTCGAGCGCCTTGTTCGCCAGTGTCGCGCTGTCCACAGTGACCTTGTTTCCCATGCTCCAGGTCGGATGGTTAAGCGCTTCCTTTACCGTCGCCGCCCGGATCCGTTCCGGCTCCCACTCGCGGAAAGGACCGCCCGAGGCTGTCAGGATTACCCGGGCGAGTCCGCTGTCCCGCCCCTGGAGACATTGCAGCACCGCACTGTGCTCCGAATCCACCGGGACCAGCTCACCGCCACCGCCACAGGCGGCAGCCCGCACCAGGTCGCCGGCCATGACCAGCGTTTCCTTGTTGGCCAAGGCGACGCGCTTACCGGCGCGCAGCGCCGCCAGAGTCGCGTCCAGTCCGGCCGAACCGACCACCGCGTTGAGTACGATGTCAACGTCGGGGTGGGTCGCTGCTTCGACCAGAGCCTCGGGCCCCGTCTTGCTGATCAGCGCGGAATAAGCCGGTTGCCACTGGGCCACCTGGCGGCCCAATGCCGCGTCGTTGCTCCGGGCCGTCAGCGCCACGACCCGGAAGTGATCGCGCTGTCTCCCGATCACCGCGAGCGCGCTCTTTCCGATCGAGCCGGTGGACCCGAGGATCGCGACTCCTCGGGTCTTGGCGGGCGGGCTGTTCTTCGGCTGATGACGCATCAGATGATCCCGACCAGGCGATAGAACGCCGCCGAGACCGGCAGCACGAAATAGAGCGAATCAAACCGGTCGAGAATACCGCCGTGTCCCGGAATGATCGCCGAGGAATCCTTGAGACCCACTTCACGCTTGAAGAGCGACTCCACAAGATCGCCGATTTGGCCGATGATTCCGAGGATCAGCGCGAAGATCAATCCCTGGGTGATCGGGAGCGCGACACCCTGCTTTTCCAGAACCAGACCATTGAGCAGTGGGACGGTCGCGAGCGCGGCAAGGACCCCGGCGACACTGCCCGACCAGGTCTTTCCCGGACTGATCGCCGGCCAGAGCTTGGGACCGCCAATCAGCTTTCCGGCGAACATCGCGGCGGTATCACAAACCCAGGTGATGACCAGCGGAGTGAACACCAGCCAGGCCCCGGCCCAGGAACGTCCCGGTTCGGTAAAATGCCGAATCGCAAGCAGAGTGGCGGGAAGACCGGAGGTGTAGCCCACCGCGAAAACGGTAATGGCGGTCGCGGCGAGGGGCCGACCGCTGGGAGTGCGACGAGCCAACGCCAGCGTGAGTGTCGCGACCAGCCAAAGAGCGGCGAGGAACCAGGAATTTCCCAGCAGGAAGGCCAGCCAGCCGCCCGGCGTGGTTATCGAGAGGTAGACCAGAACCGGCAGCAGGGCGGCAGAGGCCATTCCCCAGCGTGAAAGCGGGGCGATCTCCTGCCGTCGGGCGAAATCGAACAACTCCCTCGAGCCGAGCGCACCGATAATCGCGAGCAGTCCGACGAGAGGCCACCCGCCGAACCAGACGACGCCGAGCGCCACGGGAATGGCGATGACGGCGAAGGAGACGCGCTGGAAGAGATTGGAGGCCATGTTGAGCCGTCAGCCGTCAGCCGTCAGACGCACGACAACCGAATCAATCATCGGGAGCTGACGGCTGGAGGCTGACGGCTGACGGCCGCTTTCCTCAAACCGACACCTTGCCGAATCGCCGGTCCCGCTTCTGAAAGTCGAGAATCGCCTCGAACAGATGACGGCGGGTGAAATCGGGCCACAGCACCGGCGTCACATACAACTCGGCGTAGGCCAGCTGCCAGAGCAGGAAGTTGGAAATCCGGAGCTCGCCCGAGGTCCGGATCAGCAGGTCGGGGTCGGGCCAGGGCGCGGTATAGAGCCGGCGGCTCACCGCTTCTTCGTCGATTTCGCTCGGTTTGATCCGCCCGGCGGCGACATCCTCGGCCAGCATCCGGGCGGCGCGGGTGATTTCGGCGCGGGAGCCGTAGGAGATGCAGATGTTGAGCGCGAGGGCTTCGCCGGTCGCGGTCTCGGAGGTCAGGCGATCTACCGCCTGTCGTGCCGAGGGACTCAACCGGGTCAGGTCCCCCAGAAAGCGGACCGCGACACCCTGCTGCCGCAGCTCGGCCATTTCCTTCGCGATGTACTCCTGGAGCAGGCTCATCAGCGCGTCGATTTCCGGCGCCGGACGGCTCCAGTTTTCCTGGCTGAAAGCGAACAGGGTGAGGACCTCCACTCCGGCGGCAAGCGCTCCTTCCACCGCCTCCCGCACCGACTTCATGCCCGCCTTGTGGCCGAGGGGGCGAGGGAGAGCCCGCTTACCCGCCCAGCGGCCATTGCCATCCATGATGATGGCGATGTGAGCCGGTACCGCGCCGTTCACCTTCACCTGCGACAGCAGATCCTCACCCATCGGTTCAGACTTCCATGATCTCCGCTTCCTTGGCGGAGATCAGCTGATCGATCTGCCGGATGTGATCGTCGGTAAGCTTCTGGATCTCCTTCTCCCCGCGTGACCGCTCGTCCTCGGCGATCTTCTCCAGCTTCTTCACTTTGCTGTGCGCTTCGCCACGCGCGTGACGCACCGCGACCCGGCCTTCTTCGGCCAGCTTGTGGATCACCTTTACCAGATCCTTGCGCCGCTCTTCGGTGAGCGACGGAATCGGAATCCGGATGAGCCCGCCCTGACTGGCGGGGTTCAGGCCCAGATCGGATTCGCGGATCGCCTTCTCGATGGCCGGAGCAAGGGACTTGTCGAACGGCTGCACGGTGAGCAGCCGCGCCTCGGGAGCCGCCACCAGGCCGACCTGATTGAGCGGGACCTCGCTGCCGTAGGCCTCCACCCGGATGATGTCGAGCAGCGACGTCGTCGCCTTGCCGCTCCGAATTCCGGAGAATTCGCGGCGAGTGTTCTCCACCGCCTTGTGCATCAGTTCACGGGCGTGCTTGACCAGCTCGGGAATGCTGTTCGGTGTGCTCATTGGACGATCGTCCCCACCGGCTCGCCGCGCAGGACGCGGTCGAGATTACCGGCCTGGTTCATGTTGAAGACGATGATCGGAAGCTTGTTGGTCTGGCAGAGACCGAAGGCGCTTCGGTCCATGACCTCGTATCCGTTCACCAGAGCATCCTGGAAGGATAGATCCGGAATGAGCCGCGCTGCGGGATCCTTCTTGGGGTCCGCAGTAAACACCCCGTCCACGTTGGTCCCTTTGAGTATCGCGTCCGCTTCGATCTCCAATGCCCGGAGAACGGCGGCCGTATCAGTCGAGAAATAGGGGTTTCCGGTTCCACCAGCAAAGATAACGAGGCGCCCCTTCTCCATGTGGCGGAGGGCCCGGCGGCGGATGTACGGCTCGGCCAGCGATTCCATCCGGATCGCGGTCATCACCCGGGTCTGAACCCCTTTGCGCTCGAGGATGTCCTGCACCGCCAGAGCGTTGATGACCGTGGCCAGCATCCCCATGTAGTCGGCGGAGACCCGGTCCAGCCCCTGCCGGCTCGCCGTGGTTCCTCGCAGGATGTTGCCCCCACCCACGACGAGGCTCAGCTGGATTCCCCGGGAATGCACAGTGAGGAGCTCGTCGGCGAAGGATTCGACCACTTTGAAGTCGAGTCCATATCCCTTCTCGCCGGCGAGCGCCTCCCCGGAAAGTTTGAGCAGCGCGCGGGCGTAGGCCCGTCGCATCAGCCCTCTCCCACCTTGAACCGCGCGAAGCCCTTCGCGGTTACCTGGGCGCCGACCTGTTTGGAGCCCTCCTTCACAAGGTCACCGACGGTCTTCTTGTCGTCCTTCACGAAAGTCTGCCCCAGCAGGGTCCGGTCGTTCACAAACTTCTTGACCTTTCCCTCGACGATCTTGCCGCGAATATTCTCGGGCTTCCCTTCCTGCGCCACCTGATCCTCGGCGATGCGCCGCTCCCGCGCGATAGTCTCGGCGGGGAGATCGGATTCCACGATTCCGATTGGCGTAGGATCAGCCGAGGCAATGTGGTGCATCATCTCCTTGGCCAGCGCCGCAAGCGGCTCGCCCCTGGGGCCTTCCAACTGAAGCAGCACGCCCACCTGACCGGTGAAGTGCTCGTAGCCGGCGACGATCCCTCCTTGCTCGGTAAACCGAGCCACCCGCTTGAGAGCCATTGCCTCTCCGGTCTTGCCGGAGAACGCCTTCACCGCCTCACGTACAGTAGTGCCGCGGAACTGTTGGTCGTCCAAAACGCTCCCCGCATGGACGCCGATAGGAGCATGCTGCACGGCGTGCTTGGCGAGATCACGGGCAAGAGCAACGAATTCAGCAGTCCGCGCCACGAAGTCGGTCTCGCAGTCCAACTCGATCATCGCGGCTGACTCACCATCCGCGGAAGCTTCGATCGCCACCAGCCCCTGCGAAGCGCTCCGCTCCATCCGGGTCTCGGCCTTCGCGATGCCCTTCTTGCGCAGGATTTCGACGGCCTTGTCCATGTCGCCCTGCGCTTCCTCGAGGGCCTTCTTGCAATCCAGCATGCCCGCGCCGGTCCGGGCGCGGAGCTGGGCTACATCCTTCGCTGAGATCGCCATCGTGCTCATGTCATGCTTTCCAGATGTGATAGTGAAACCGCCGTCCTGGGCCCCGAGGGCCGGACGGCGGCGACTCGTATGCGGTCCAACACCGCCGGGGTTACGCTTCCGTCTCGCCCGCCGGGCTGGGCGCCTGCTCCTCGTGCTTCAAGCGAGCCGCGATCGCTTCGGGCTTGGGCCGCCGCTTGCGGCGGGGCCGGCGCTTGCGCCGCTCGGCATCCACGTCGCCCTCGCTGCCGCCATCCGTGCTGTAGGTCTCGGCCTCGGCGTCCTCAGCCGCTTCCCGGATCGGACTCTGGGCTCTCGCCTCTTTAATGATCTCGCTCAGCGCACCGGTGATCAGGGAGACCGCGCGGATCGCATCGTCGTTCCCCGGAATCGGAACCGTGATCACGTCGGGGTCCGCGTTGGTGTCCACGATCGCCACGACCGGGATACCAAGCTTGTTGGCCTCCTGCACCGCGATCTTTTCCTTCTTCGCATCCACCACGAAGAGCGCGCCCGGAAGCCGACCCATCTGTTTGATGCCTTCCAGGTTGCGGCTCAGCTTCTCCCGCTCCCGCTCGAAGAGCAGCTTTTCCTTCTTGGTGTAATTCTCGAACTCACCATCCGCCGCGCCCTGCTCCAGCTCCCGCAGGCGGCGCAGCTGCTTCTTGATGGTCTGGAAGTTGGTGAGCATCCCGCCCAGCCAGCGCTCGGTCACGTAGTACGAGCCGCAGGTCTCCGCCTCGGCCTGCACGATACCCTTGAGCTGTTTCTTAGTGCAGACGAAGAGGACTCCCTCCCCCTTGAGCACCACACCCTTCAGGAGCTCCTGGGCCTGGATGATCTGCCTGAGCGTCTTCTGGAGGTCGATGATGTAGATGCCCGAGCGCTCGGCGAAGATGAAGCGCCGCATCTTGGGGTTCCACCGCCGGGTCTGGTGCCCGAAGTGAACGCCCGCTTCGAGGAGGTCCTGCAACTGAGGCTGTGCCATGCGGATGATGCCGTCTTTCAATTGGGGTTAGTCGTCCGCCGCGTTCAGCTTCCCGCCTGACCCCGGAGGGCACCCGGGCGGAAATCCCGCGGCGTGGGTTTTGAGATTCCTATCTCTTGCTGAACTGGAACCGCTTCCGTGCGCCAGCGCGACCCGGCTTCTTCCGCTCCACCGCCCGCGGATCCCGGGTCAACAGGCCGGAGGTGCGCAGCTTGAGCCGGTGCTGGCCATCGGCAGACATCAGCGCCCGCGCGATGGCGAGCCGCAGCGCGCCGGCCTGGCCCGACTGCCCGCCGCCGTTGACCAGCGCCCGAACGTCGAAGGCGCCGAGCGTGTCGGTCGCGGTAAAGGACTGCTGAATGTGCTGCACCAGCGAGGGACGGGGGAAGTAGTCACCGAGCGTCCGTCCATTCACATCCCACTTGCCGGTGCCGGGGGTGAGGTACACCCGCGCGACACTCGTCTTGCGGCGACCCACCGCCTGCCAACGGAATTCAGGCTGGGCGGTCATGCATTCCTCGGGAGAGGCGTGACTGAATAAGCCGCGGGCTGCTGCGCCGCGTGCGGGTGATTCGCTCCCGCGTAAACCTTGAGCTTGCCCCGCAGCTTCTGCTTGGACAGCGAATTCTTGGGCAGCATGCCGAAGACGGCGTGCTCGATCACCCGATCCGGACGACCACCCTCGATCAGCTTCTTGACCGGGGTGTAGCGCTCATGACCCATGTAACCGGTGTGGCGGAAGTGTCGCTTCTGCTCGAGTTTGCGCCCGGTGAGCTTCACTTTCTCGGCGTTGACCACGATGACGAAATCACCGCCGTCCATATGCGGAGTGAAGGTCGGCTTATGCTTGCCCCGGATGAGCTGCGCGACCCGGGAGGCAAGGCGGCCGAGCGGCACATCGGTAGCATCGACCAGGTGCCACTGGTGGGCGATGTCCCTTGGTCTAGCGGAAAAGGTGTTCATCAGTCCTGCTGTCGCGTGGATGGCCAAAAATCGCACAGACTTGAAAGCTAGCCAGCAGTAAGGGTTTGGGTCAAGTGGCGGGAGCGGCAAATTCCACCAGAACCGCCCCCTTTTCAACCGCCTGACCGGGCACCACGGCGATGGTCTGAACCACCCCGGGCGCGGTCGCTCGCAGCTCGTTTTCCATCTTCATGGCTTCCAGGGCCACGATCGGTTGTCCCGCCACAACTGCCTGTCCCTGTTGAACCTGGATACGGAGGACGAGACCAGGCATGGGGGCTTTGAGCTGGCTGGCTCCAGTCGCCTTTGCACCCTCGCCAGTCAGGCTCCGGATGTGGCGTGTCCTCTCGTCGACCACCTCCATTGCGTGCCGTTCTCCGCGGAAGGCTGCTGCCCATCCACTGCTCACCCGTTCCATAGCCAAGGTGTAGGACTCGGGGCCGAGCAGCAGGTGGCGCAGTGGCGTTCCGGGAATCGGCGACAGGTGAGCCTCAAAGACCCTTCCTTCCACTTCCACCCGCTCACCATCGACTACGACCTCGAGGGTTCGGCCGCCCAGGGTGACGAAGTACTTCATATCGCCGCCTCCAACAGTGCCACCGACTCGACGTGCGCGGTCTGGGGGAAGAGGTCGAAGGCGTGGAGGGCGGACAGGCGGAAAGACGGGAAGGGGGACGAGGCGGACAGGGCGGACGAGGCGGACAGCGCGGTCAGCCGGGCCAGATCCCGCGCCAGGGTCGCTGGATCGCAGGAGACGTAGACCACTCGTCTGGGCCCGGCCGCTCGAATCGCGTCAACCACACGGGCGTCCATTCCGGTGCGGGGTGGATTGGTAATCACCATGTCGGGTTTCCGGAGCCGATCAACCAGGTGCTCGGCGCGGCCCACATGGCGGTGTACCCTGTCGGCGGGCACACTGTGCCGGCGCTCCGCCGCCGCCACGGCACGGCCATCTACCTCGACGCTCTCGACGTTGGCGCCACGGGTGGTCAACAGCTCGCTGGTCTCGCCGATACCCGCATAGAGATCCCACACCTGCCGGTTGGCAAGCTCGCCGAGCTGGTCAACCGCGAACCGGCGGATCTGGTCGCCCAAGCCCGGATGAACCTGCTCGAAAACGGTGGCGGGATAGGCGGTCGGGGCTCCGGCCACGACCCGGGGCGCGCCACCTTCGGGCGACCACCAGATGGTCGTCAGCTGTCCCTGAGCCGCCAGCCGGTCGTGCAGTGCCTGCGCCTCGCTCCAGCTGCGCTGCCCCATGACCTGAACGATGAGGTGGCGGCCACCGTCCCGATCCAGACGCAGCACCACTGACTTGGCCGCCGCCGGCAGTAAGGAGCGATGGCGGCTCACGCCCTGCCACACTTCCATCAGGGCGGGAGCGGTGATGTGGCAGTAGGCGAGATCAAACAGCTCCCCCGGCCGGTCGTAGCGATGCAATCCGATTCGCCGTCCCGCAGCCGCGACCGCGAGCGTCAACTTGGTGCGATAGCCCCATTCCCGATCCGAAGGCTCGACTTCGGGGTCATCGGCTTCGAGACGGCCGATCCGGCGGAGCGCATCACCCACGATCGATCGTTTCGCCGCCAGCTGGTGTTCGGTAGTCAGGTGCTGGAGCTGGCAGCCGCCGCACTCATCTTGTTCATAGTGCGGGCAACGCGGCTGGGTTCGCCCTGGTCCCGGTTCCACCACCCGGAGCAGCCGTGCCCGGGCGAATCGTCCGTGGAGCTGAAGATTGTCGAGCTCGACCCGATCTCCCGGCGCCGTGCGAGGGACAAACACCGTGCGGCCGTCGCCCAGCTTGCCCACTCCATCTCCTCCGGCCGCGATGCGGGCGATACTCACCGTTTCGCGCACCGATTCGACCGCGCTCACCTCAGACCTTCCAGGCGTGCGATCCTCGCCCACCCTCCGGCATTGCTCGCACCATCCGCCGGGATCGGCTTCCGGGACTGGCGAGCGCCTTCCTCCGCGAGTGCCGCCGCCACCGCGAGGGCGATCAACTGAGCCGGTTCTCCACTCGGCTGCATGAGGTCGGTCCGACGGTCGAGAAATTGACTGTCGATGTCGCCTTCCAGGAACGCACGATCGCCGAGGAGCCGCAGGTGGAAGGACTGGTTGGTCGCGACGCCGACGACGACCAGCTCCTGCAGCGCGCGGCGCATCCGATCGATCGCTTCACCGCGATCGGGCCCCCACACGATGATCTTCCCGAGCAGGGAGTCGTAGAAGAGCGTGATGTCGTTTCCGGTCTCGAACCCGCCGTCCCAGCGGACTCCAGGACCCCCGGGTGGTCTCAGGTAATCGAGGCGCCCAGTTGAAGGCAGGAACCCGTTCGCGGGATCCTCGCTGGTGATGCGACATTCGAGCGACCACCCGCGGGGGGCGAGCTCGCTTTCCGGGAGTCGCATCGGGAGACCCTGGGCGATCCGCAGTTGCTCCCGCACCAGGTCCACTCCGTAGACCAGCTCAGTTACCGGGTGCTCGACCTGGATCCGGGTGTTCATCTCCAGGAAGTAGAAGGCGCCGTCAGGAGCGAGAAGGAACTCGCAGGTACCAGCGCCCCGGTATCCGACCGCCCTGGCCGCCGCGACCGCCGCAGCCCCCATCCGCTCTCGCAGCTGCTGCGACACAGCGACCGAGGGGGCCTCCTCCACCAGCTTCTGGTGGCGGCGCTGCACCGAGCACTCCCGCTCCCCCAGATGGGCAGTGCGCCGGTGATCAGCGAGCACCTGGATTTCGATGTGGCGAGGCCGCTCCACGTATTTCTCGAGGTAGACGCTCGCATCGCCGAAGGCCTTCAGCGCCTCGGACGCGGCGGCTTCGAGCGCTCCATCCAGTGCCGTCGCCTCACGCACTACTCGCATGCCCCGCCCTCCTCCACCGGCGGAGGCTTTGACGAGAACCGGGAACCCGATTTCCCTGGCGGCCTTTCCGGCTTCCGCGCCGCTCACCGCTACGGTCAGACCCGGTACAATCGGAACCCCGGCCGCAGCCATTCTCCGCCGCGCCTCGGTTTTGTCTCCCATCGCGCGAATCGCATCTGCGGAAGGTCCCACGAAGATCAACCCCGCGTCACTCACCGCCTGCGCAAAGGCCGGACGTTCCGCCAGAAATCCGTACCCCGGGTGTACCGCTTCGGAGCCGCTCGCTCGCGCGGCGTCCAGCAGTTTGTCGATTCGGAGGTAACTCTCGGAGGGGAGCGGCGGACCGATCGGGATGGCGTGATCGGCCGCGCGAACGTGCGGGCTTAGACGATCGGCGTCGGAGAATACCGCGACTGCTTCGAGTCCTTCCTCATGGCAGGCGCGGATGATTCTCAGGGCGATTTCGCCCCGATTGGCGACCAGAACACGCTTCACGGAAACGAGGGGCAGCTCACCGACCGCAGGCGTCGCGCGGGCGGTCTCCGAGCTGGGCGAGGATGCTGCTGCAGAGGAGGGCGTTTCTGCGACCGGCTGCTTCGTACACGGCCCGGGTTTCCTCGGCCCAGGGGCTGGCAGTGCCCTTCCCCGCGATCAGCAGCTCAGTGACGACCAGGCCGTCGGGAGCGAGGTCGCCCACCGGACCAGCCACCCGCATGAGGCGAACCGCGCGCCAGGGTACGCCTACCGCAACGCTGGAATCCGCGCTCGGCGTGAGGCAGAGGGGACGATGGCGAGCGACTTCGGTAAGCATGCCCACCACCGGGGTCTCCGGATCGATGCCGAGCGACTGGGCCATGCCGCGCCGGTAGTTCGCATCGGCGGCATACAGCTCGGGCAGTATCGGGACGACCGTGGTGCGGCGGCCACTGCCGAGGACCGCATACCAGACTCCCACGGCTTCGAGGTCGGACCCGGTGACGACGACCCCGTTCATGGGACAGGAATTGACCAGGTTGATGCCAAGCTCGGAGACGTAGCCGGGCAGCACCGGGTAGCCGGATACCGGGGCGCTGGCCCGGGTGTTCTCCCAACCCGAATCCTCGATCTGGATCACAGAGCGACCCATCTCGACCAGGGCTCGGAAGACCAACGCGGAATCGGAACCAAGGCGGATGGCCTGATCGAGGGCGGTCGCGGCGAAGTCGAGATAGAGGCTGCCCGGGGGATCGCCGGTATGCCCGGCCAGATGCCAACCCCGGCTATCGAGCCAATAAAAACGGCCGAGCTCAAACCAGGCTCGGCCGTCTTCGGGCGCGGTGGCGAGATAGTGACCGAGGAATTCGGTCGCGGCGTTCCGTTGCCCGCTCCGGTCCATCGCCACAGCGCGTGGGGCGGCGCTCGGGTCTACCGGGGCCTGTGCGGCAAGCCCTGGTGCCCCGGCGAAGCCGGCCGCGACGAGCGCGGGAGCGAGGCGGAACAGAAAGCTGCCCATCAGCAGCGTAAAGTACGACCCGGCCCAAGGTTGCGCCAGTGTCGCCGGGCTTCCGGCAGCCGGGAGGAATGACCGGTCGCTGGAATGGGCTAGAGCGGAATGTTCCCGTGCTTCTTGGGCGGATTCTTGTCGCGCTTGGTAGTGAGCATCGCGAGCGCATCGATCAGACGGGGTCGGGTATCGCGAGGGTCGATCACGTCATCCACGAACCCGCGCGCCGCAGCTGTGTAGGGATTGGCAAAGGTCGCGGTGTACTCAGCGATCCGTCGCGCCGTCTCCGCCTCCCGATCCGCTGCCTGCTCGATCTCCTTCTTGAACAGAATCTCGACCGCGCCCTTGGGGCCCATCACGGCGATCTCGGCCGTGGGCCATGCCAGGTTGATATCGCCCCTGATGTGCTTGGAGCTCATGACGTCGTACGCGCCCCCGTAGGCCTTGCGAGTGATCACCGTGACTTTGGGGACCGTCGCCTCGCAGAAGGCGTAGAGCAGCTTGGCGCCGTGCTTGATGATGCCCCCGTGCTCCTGAGCCACGCCGGGGAGAAAGCCTGGAACGTCTTCGAAAGTGACGAGGGGGATGTTGAAGCAGTCGCAGAAACGGATGAAGCGGGCGCCTTTGAGTGACGCGCTGATGTCGAGGACTCCCGCCAGGACCGCGGGCTGGTTGGCGACAATGCCCACCGGCTGCCCCGCCAGCCGCGCGAAACCCACGATCAGGTTCCCGGCGTACTGGGGCTGCACCTCGAAGAACGACTCGCGGTCGACGACGGCGCCGATCACCTCGTGCATGTCATAAGGCTTGTTGGCGCTGTCGGGAATGATGTCGAGCAACCGTTCCTCGCGCCGGTCCGCCGGGTCGCCCCCATCCGCAGCTCCGCCTGTCCCGGGCGACGCGAAGGGGCGGCGAGGCGGCTCGTCCAGATTGTTCGCCGGCAAGTAGCCCATGAGCTCGCGCACCGCCGCGAGTGACTCGGGTTCGGTCGCGTGAACGAAATGGGCCACGCCGGAAACTGCGCCGTGGACCTCGGCGCCACCCAGTTGTTCGAAGCTCACGTCCTCGTGGGTGACCGTCTTCACCACGTTGGGGCCGGTGACGAACATGTAGCTCACGCCCCGGACCATGAAGACGAAATCGGTGATCGCGGGACTGTAGACCGCGCCCCCCGCGCAGGGGCCGAGGATCACCGAGATCTGGGGGATGACACCCGAGGCGAGGGTGTTGCGAAGGAAGATGTCGGCGTAGCCGCCGAGGGAAGCGACTCCCTCCTGAATGCGGGCCCCGCCGGAATCGTTGAGCCCGATGATCGGCGCGCCGTTCCGCATCGCCAGGTCCATCACCTTGCAGATCTTCTCGGCGAAGGTTTCGGAGAGGGAGCCGCCGAAAACGGTGAAGTCCTGGGAGAAGACGTAGACCAGGCGGCCATCGATTCGGCCGTAGCCGGTGACGACGCCGTCCCCCAAATACTTCTGTTTGTCCAATCCGAAATCAGTCGCGCGGTGGGTCACGAAGCGGTCCAGCTCGACGAAACTACCGGGGTCGAGCAGGAGGTCGAGCCGTTCCCGGGCGGAGAGCTTCCCCTTCTTGTGCTGCTGTGTAACGCGCTCCGGTCCCCCGCCCTGCTCGGCGAGCGCCTGGCGGTGATGCAGATCTGCGAGGAGGGAGCGGGGATCAGGCATCGCGCGCCAATATAACCGTCCCGGTTCGGGCCTGCGGTGGCTGGCCCGGGGTATTGCGGTGTCGGGAGACTTGCGCCGGTCCGACGAAGAACCGCCATAGACCAGGCCCGACGCCTTGGCAGCTACTGCATCGATGTAGCACCAGGATCAAGGGCACTAGAGGCATACCACGATGGACGTCCGCGCACTGATAGTCCTCGCGCTCAAGGCCAGCACAGTCCTGACGGTATTCAGTTCCAGGCTCGAGGCGAAGAGCGCCGATCTGTTGGACCTGCTGAAGCGTCCGGGTTGTTGTTCAGGTCTTTCGGGTCGATGGCGCTGGTCATGCCTGGCGTCGGTGCCGTACCTGCTGGCACGACGGAGGGTCGCCGCAAAACCGGTGGGACAGAGCGCGTAAACAGAGAAGGCGAGAAGGCGGGCTTCTCTCCCTGCACTGCGCTAAGGCGTGTAGACCACTCCGAACCGAAGGTTCTGAAAATGGTATTTGATTCGCCCCGACAGACTGTTGGGCCTGCCGGAGGCCTGTGACACGTCCACCCGAACGCCGTTGTACTGGTATCCAAGCTCGAAACCCCAGTCGCGCCATGGGAAGTATCGAAGTGCCCCTCCCAAATCCGCGACGTACGCGTCGAAGCGATCGATGCCGATCCAGATGGCCCGGGCGTCCGCTTCGAAATACCACGCGTTTCCGCTGCGGAACCGACCATAGAGACCGACGGAGCCGATCGGTCCGGTTAGACTCCGTTCTTTGGAATACTCGGCGGTAGCGCCTCCGATTCCCGCTTCGGCATCGAGGCTGGTCTTGAAGAGAATGGCGCCCAGGCCGATGGCGGCGCCGAGCTGGGTGCTCTCGCGGGCCATGAAGGCGTAGCGATAATTGAGGAAGGCGTTGTCGGCGTTGAAGACCGACTTGATGTGCATCCCTGCAGTGAAGGACGTGTCAGCAAACACGATGTCCCGGGTGATGGTCCTTTCTCCTGTCCGCCGGGCGAACAGGTAACCCAGCTCAAGCTCGTGCCGATGCCCCATCCGCCATCTGGCGGCGAGCCGGCCCTGGAACTTTTCCTTAGCGAGACCCAGGTCGTCCTCGTTTTTAATCGTTGTGCCACCGCCATTCGGCCCCTCGACCCTCATCTCCGAGCCGAAGAAGACGACGGCGCCGGCGGCGGTAAACTGCCATTTGTCGTAGAGATGATTCCGGTCGTCCTGGGCGAGCAGGCCTCCCGCGGCGGGGATAGAGGCGAAGAGGGCCAGGGCTCCTAGAGCACGCGTGAGCAGAGACATGGCGAACCCGATGGAAGTGGCGCTGGTGACCGGCGGGACCTTGCTAAGTTGGTGACCGATAACGCCGCCCGCAAGCACAGAGTGGTCTGGACCTCGACTCGCTGCACCAAAGGACTATTTGGCCGCGGCTTCCGACCTGCGTTATATCCCGGTTCCCACTTGGCGAGAGGCTGCCATGTCCAAACCCGCAGCGCCTCAGCTGGATGCCTCCACCCGTCTCGCGGTAGACCGAACCCGCCTCGCGCACGAGCGGACCCTGATGGCGTGGGTCCGTACGGCCACCTCGCTGATCTCTTTCGGCTTCACGATCTACAAGTTCTTTCAATTCGAGATCTCGAAGGAGCAGACCACTCGAGTCACCAGCGTCTTTGGCCCCCGGCGCTTCGGCATGGTGATGATCGTGATCGGCATCCTCTCTCTGGTAGCCGCGCAAGTGCAGGACTATTTCCACCGGCGAGACCTCGACCGGCAGTACGGGCCAGGTCCCTTCTCCGTCGCGGCGGTCGTAGCCATTGTGGTAGGAGGGCTCGGAGTCGTGGCGCTGGTTGTGACGGCTCTCGACCTCTAGAACGCCTCACCGGTGCCGAGGAAGAAACCGGCAGACCCCTCTGCGCCGAAGCCGAGGTCGATGGTGATGTTGCTGCGCGAATGCTTATTGAGCTTGACCCGGAGACCTAGGCCCCATCCCGCGTCGGGAGACTCCCATCGATTGAGCTCCGGGTCGGTCGTGGAGGTGAGGTTGAGGAACGCGACCGCGCCCCAGAAGCCGTCGCGCGAAAGGGTGACGCGATACTCCGCCTCCGCATAGAGCATGTCACTGCTCCGGATCCGCCCTTGGGCGAAGCCACGACCCGAGCGGTTGTTGTAATCCCAGCCGATCGAGGGAAGATCGAGATAGGGTGGGTTACCGAACGTGAGCCAGGCCAGTCCCCAAAGGGCGAGATTGCTGTGCACTCCCCCAAATAGCCGGGGATAGATCCGGCCCTCGGCTTCGATGGATTGCCAGTCGTCGTCGCTGCCGAGCCAGGTGGGGAACATCCGGAGGCTCAGGCGGGCATAGTACCCGGAAGTCGCGTTGATGGGATTGTCCCGGGTTTCGCTGAGGAGATTGAGCGAGACACCGGAGGCGAGCGTCTGGGTAACGGTTCGCCCTCCGTTGTAGTCGAGGAAGGGAGTCGTCACTCCTGGCTTGGCATGGTGATCGATGATGTCGAAATAATCGTTCATATGGTAGCCCAGTCCCACCAGGAGGCCTTCGGCCGTTTCCCGGTACACCGTCTCGTAGAAGCGCAACAGCCGGAAATCCATTGGCGATTCGAGAGAACTGGGTTGGGCCTCGCCAAGCCCATAGGTGGGCTGGTTGGTATCGAGGTAGCGCCAGTCGCCCTCGAACTTCCAGCGGTTGCCCGCGGTGAACACGTTGGAGCGGAGCAGGACGTTGAACTGTTTTTTAGTGGTGTAGTTGACTGATGCGGAGATCGTGGACAGGCTGGTCTCTGGTTCCGGGCCAAACCGAGTGACCGCGTTCCCTGAAACTCCGACCAGGATGCCGACCGCGGGGTTAGCGGACAACGCCGGAAGAATTGACAAGGCGACCTTGGGCTTCTCGGCCCCGGCAAGCGTGTCTGAGAGCTTGGGCTTGCCCTTGATGATCCGGCTGAACACATCCATCAGGTCGCGCTGGGGAAGCGAGTCGACCGCCACGCCGGGCTCTTGTGCGGTCATCACACCGCAGAGCAGTGCAACCAGTATCGGCGCAAGCAGAAGCGCGCGATGAAGGAAACGCATGGGGAGAGAATACTCGGTCCCCAGTTCCTCTCAAGGGCTGGAAGTCAGAACAACCGGACGCTGGACAGATTTCCCGCGCAGGGGTGTGCACATGGATGAGTCGAAACCCGGCCCGGCCGGACCCTCAAATTTCGCAAAGATGGAAGGACACGATGTCGAGGTGATGTCGGCGGAGCTTTCATCCCGTCGCACCGGGCTTTCTTTTCAGCGGACCAGAATGAGCGCTGACCGGACGCTCATGTCCATCCTCCGGACCTGCCTTTCGCTGATCGGATTCGGCTTCACGATTTTTCAGTTCTTCCGTTCTATGGCTCAGTCCAATCCGTCAATGCCTGCCCGGGCAGCCCTTCGTTTCGGCCTGGCGATGGTGTTGATCGGGGTGGGATTGCTCACCTTGGGAATCATTCAGGATGCCCGATTCATGACCGCCCTTCGCAAGGAGCGGAGGCTTCTCGTGGAACAGGGGTATCTCCATGGCGAGGAGCCGTTTCAGGTGTCGGTCACCTTTCTCTCCGCCATCGTCGTCCTTCTGCTCGGCCTGATCGCCATCCTCAGCATGGTGTTCCGGGTTGGACCCCTGCACTGACGGCCGCATGTCCTGAGCTGTCACTAGTGACAGTTTCCCGGGGGAGAACCTGGTGATATCGTCGCCGGGTTCCTCAACGGGACGGTGCATGTCCCCGCCACGAGTACTGCTGGTTGACGACTTTCGCCCGCTCCGCGACGCCGTTCGGCGCCTGCTCAGCCCCGAGTTTGCCGTGATCGGGGAGGCGTCGGATGGGGAGGAGGCAATGGAGCTGGTCCGCGAGCTCCACCCCGACGTGGTGGTGCTCGACGTGGCCATGCCGGGGGAGGGCGGGATCGCGACCGTGCGGAAGATCACCGCGTCAGAAGGGCATAGCGCGGTAGTTATGCTGTCAGTCCTCGACGATCCTGCCTTGGTCCTCGACGCTTCTCAAGCGGGCGCCCGGGGGTACGTCCTGAAGTCGCGCGCCGGGAGCGACCTGGCGCCGGCGATCCGGGCGGCCTTGGCAAACGAGTGAGTAGGCGGCTTCCTCACCCGGTTCAGAAGATCGGACGGATCCTCGAACTGGTGCTTATGGCACAAACGGCTCTCCGATTGGTACAAACTGTCAGAACTGACAGTTTCGCGTTGTAAGACTTCCGCTCTATTTCGCTCGCGTGTGACTCTTCATTGAATGGGAAGGACCGACCGCCGGGAGGCAAACACGATGACCAATTCGACTTTCAATACATGCCTGCTTATGGGGGCTTTGGCGCTCGCCGGTTGCCACAAGGCGCCGGAGCCCGAGCCAACCGCGACCCCTAAGGCGACACCCGCTGCACCACAGCCATCACCGCAGACCGCGCAGGTCCCCAATGCCAAGGACACGGCGATGGCTGGCATGGCCAAGGACACGGCGATGGGCATGGCTGACAAGGCTTCCGACTCGGCTATGGCGGCCGGGATGGAGGCACCGGGCGCGCTCACGGATCAGCTGAGCAGCAAGCTCGGACTGACTCCGGCGCAGACAAGCGCGGGAGTAGGGACCGTCTTGGCGTACGCGAAGAACAAGCTGCCGGCGGACCAGTTCGACAAGTTGTCGAGCTCGATTCCGGGTTCAGCCGACATGCTCCAATCGGCTAAGGACGCCGGCGCGGTGAGCGACGCCGCCCCGATCTCCGATGCGGCCGGTCTCAGCTCCTCGTTGTCCAAGTTGGGGATCAGCCCGGAGGTGCAGCAGCAGCTGATTCCCCAGGTTGGCGATTATGTCTCGAAGGTGGCCGGCCCCGAGGTGGGGGGAGCCTTCAAGAGTCTCTTCTAGGTGGACCAGTAACGGGCGGGTAACGTCGCCCGCCGAGTGTTGCTTGCGAAACGGGGCCGCGAATCCGCGGTCCCGTTTCGTTTCGACCTCTTGTTCCAATTGACAGTTTCCTCGTCGGCCGGTACGGTCTAGCCTACCTTACCTGTCGATTCCGACTGTCTGGCGACTCGGCCTTTCGAGACGGAGCTGGGTGACTAATGGAGGAGATCCTCAAAGAAGTCGCACTGAAAGTTGCGCTGACCGTCGAAGCTGTAGCGGTTTTGGTTATCACCTACGGCGCGGCGGAGGCAGCCATCAAGCTGCTGGTTCGACCGGTCCGCAAAGCTGAAGCAAAGCCGCGGCGAAAGCAGGTCTGGCTCGACTTCGGCGTCTGGCTGCTGTTGGGCCTCGAGTTCGAGCTCGCCGCGGACATCGTCCGGAGCGTCATCTCCCCCAGCTGGACCGACATCGGTCAGCTCGGCGCCATCGCCGTGATCCGCACCTTCCTGAACTACTTCCTGGAACAAGACCTCGAGAAGTACGAAATGCCGGAGGCCGCCCCCTCGTCGAAAGCACCCAAGAGACCCGATCGGTAGCCACGGCCTGCGCCGCTTTCCGGCACCTGTCCCCCTCCCCAAGGGACACTTGCGTCCTCTCCCAGCCCCCCCTAAAACGGAAGGCATGAAGTAAGGCAAGATTTGGCGATCGGTACGCGCCACCCACCTCGCTGCGGCGGGTGAGAGTGGGGTCGTGGACAGCAGCGGGAACCTCAAGCTCGAGATGCGGGACGACGCTGCAGCGCGAGCTCGCCTGCGACCGTGGCGACGAGGGGCAGACTCTCGACAGACGATGCGGTCGTCTAAGGCTGGACCGTGGTGAGCATGAAAGACGACTGGAAGACGATCGATCCGCCGACCGGCCAGCAGCAGGCAGCAGCGCAATGATGATGTCCAAGACGGCTGAACCTCTTGCCTCGTGGAATGACAGCGCCAGCAAGGCGGCCATCACCGACTTCGTTGCCCGGGTGACGAGGCGGGGCGGGCCCGAGTTTGTCCCGGCCGAAGCGCGCATTGCGGTCTTCGACAACGACGGCACGCTCTGGTGTGAAAAGCCGATGCCGGTCGAACTTGGCTTCATCCTGGAGCAGTTGGCGGCGGTGGCGCGGGGGGATCCTTCGCTCGCGGACCACCAGCCCTGGAAGGCCGCGAAGGAGAGGGACTACGCCTGGCTGGGAACGGTAGTGGATAAGCACTATCACGGTGACGATTCGGACGTAAGGCTGCTCCTCGGCGGCATTCTCAAATCGTTCGCCGGGATGAGCATGGATGCCTACCAGGCGGAGGCGGGGAAGTATCTCCACGACGCCGATCATCCAACCCTGCATCGCCGGTTCACCGACTGCAGCTACCGGCCGATGATCGAGTTGCTGCGCTACCTCGAGTCACATGGATTCAGCACGTTTATCGTCTCGGGCGGCGACCGGGACTTCATGCGCCTGATCACCGCGCAAGTGTACGGCATTCCCGGCGAGCGCGTGGTCGGCAGCTCCGCCGCGCTGTCCTATCAAGCGAACGACCGTTGCGGGGTCCTGGTGTACCAGGCGGTGCCCGACGTCTTCGACGATGGTCCGGTCAAACCGGTCCGGATCTGGAGCCGGATCGGACGGCGACCCATCCTCGCCTGCGGCAATTCGAACGGCGACCTCCAGATGCTGCAGTTCGCGGGCGGCGATCGCCCGGCGATGCGGCTCCTCCTGCTGCACGACGACAAGGAGCGCGAATTCGCCTATACCAGCGGCGCCGAGCGGGCGCTGCAGGAGGCCAGTGCCAAGGGATGGACGGTGGTGAGTATGCGGGACGATTGGAAGCGGGTCTTCGGGAGGGCATCGGGTCCTCAGCGGCGACTCAGCGGAGCAAGGCCGGTCGGCAGTGATCGCAGAGTTAGCGAATCAGAAATTCACTTTACTTCACCTGAGTAAGACCGGAGGGGGCATGGCAAAGTCCACAATAAAGTCCACAATGAAGAACGGCGACAACGGCGGGAAGCCGAACATCCTGGTCATCTGGGGCGACGACATTGGAATTTCCAACCTCAGCTGCTATTCCCACGGGGTGATGGGGTATCAAACGCCCAATATCGATCGGCTTGCGAAGGAAGGGATGATGTTCACCGACTCCTACGGTGAGCAGTCGTGCACAGCCGGGCGATCGTCGTTTATCACCGGGCAGAGCGTGTTGCGCACCGGCCTCTCGAAGGTTGGAGTTCCAGGCGCCCCAGTCGGGATGTCGGAGAAAATCGTCACCATCGCCGCGTTACTGAAGGAGCAGGGATACGCCACCGGTCAGTTCGGGAAGAACCACCTCGGCGATCTCAACAGCATGCTCCCGACCAATCATGGGTTCGACGAATTCTTCGGCAATCTTTACCACCTGAACGCGGAAGAAGAGCCGGAGATGTATGACTACCCTCCGGAAAAAGACTT
Source organism: Gemmatimonadales bacterium (assembly GCA_036558125.1). GTDB lineage: Bacteria > Gemmatimonadota > Gemmatimonadetes > Gemmatimonadales > GWC2-71-9 > DATBGE01. Next base: position 22,923 of record DATBGE010000227.1, read on the forward strand.
CCCCGACTTCCGGAAAAAAATGGGGCCGCGTGGGGTCGTTCACTGCTGGGCCACCGAGAAGGATAATCCCAAGGAAGAGCCGCGCTGGGGCAAGATCGGCAAGCAGAAAATCGAAGATACCGGGCCCCTGACCCGGAAGCGGATGGAGACGTGCGACGACGAGTTCGTCGCTGCCGCATCGGACTTCATCAAGCGGCAGACCAAGGCGAGGAAGCCGTGGTTCGTGTGGCTGAGCACCACTCACATGCATCTCTTCACCCACCCCAAGAAGCGGAGCCTGGGGCAGGCCGGCCGTTGGCAGTCACCGTATCACGATACGATGATCGATCACGACAAGAACGTGGGGCAAATGCTCGACCTGTTGGACGAGCTCGGGATCGCGGACAACACCTTCGTGCAGTACTCGACCGATAACGGCCCGCACCGGAACTCGTGGCCCGACGGCGGAATGACTCCGTTCCGCAGCGAAAAGAACACCAATTGGGAAGGGGCCTTCCGGATACCGATGCTAGTGCGCTGGCCAGGCCGCATCAAACCCGGCTCCATTTCCAATGGCATCGTCCAGCATCATGACTGGCTGCCAACTTTTCTTGCGATAGCCGGTGAGCCGAACATCGTCGACAAGGTGAAGAAGGGCTACAAGGCGATCGGCCGGACCTACAAGAACCACATTGATGGCTACAACCTGGTGCCGTACCTGACCGGCCAAGACAAGGAAAGCCCGCGCCAGCTGTTCTTCTACATCAGCGATGACGGCGATATCATCGGCATCCGATTCGACAATTGGAAGATTGTGTTCATGGAACAGCGGTGCGCTGGAACCCTGCAGGTGTGGGCCGAGCCGTTTACCAGGTTGCGCCTGCCGAAGCTGTTCAATCTCCGGACCGATCCGTACGAGTTTGCCGATGTGACGTCGAACACCTATTGGGACTGGTACTTTTATCACGCCTACATCATTCAGGCTTCTCAAACGATCGCCGGGCGGTTCACAGAGACCTTCAAGGAATTTCCCATCATCCAGAAGCCGAATACGTTCACCATCGACGACGCGATCGGGAAGATGGGTGAGGCGGCCGGCGGCGGGGGCCATTGAGGATGCGTGACTGAGGAACCTTCGAAGATCTCCGTCTGGGTCGCCCGGATAGCGGTCGCAGCCCTCGCCGTTTTGTGTGTGTACGGCAGCGCGAAGTACGGCTTCTCCGCCGAGGTCCGCCAGCGGTTCTGGCACGACATAGCGGAGCGGCCGGGCGGCCCGATGACGTTCCGTTTCATCCTCCAGCCGATCATGGCCTCGATAGCCGCGATCCACGCCGGCATCCAGGACGCCCGCATCGGACGGCCGGGCTTCCTCTGGAGCATTTTGCACGACCCGGAGCGGCGGAAGCGCCGCATCCGTGAGGCCCTCGGAGCGATCGGCCAGATCATCCTCCTCGGCATCGTGATGGATACCGTCTACCAGATCAAGGTGCTCAAGACCTTCTATCCGGTCGAGGCGGCGCTGATCGCAGTGCTGCTGGCTGTCGTGCCCTACTTCCTCGTGCGGGGTATCGCCCAGCACATCGCGAAGTGGTGGATGTCGCGATCGACGCCGGCCGGGGCCTGAGACATCGGATGGCACCTCCACGCATGCGATCGCGACCCATCCGGGGTGTAGCGCCGACGGTTGGCGCGGGTAACTTCCCCGCCAGCGGGTCAGACCCACCCCCGTGGCCAATCTTCCAGACGAGGTGTTGTGGGACTAGTGAATCCTGCGGTGATCGGAGCACTGTTTGCCGGAGGTCTTACTCTCGGCATCGTGCTCATGCTCGAGGTGGGTCGCCGGATTCGGCTGGTGCAACAAGCCAGGCACGGAGACGAGATGGCCCGAGGCTTGGGGGCCGTCGAGGGGGCGGTCTTCGGCCTGATGGGTCTGCTGCTGGCGTTCACTTTTTCCGGCGCTGCGGCCCGCTTCGATTTGCGGCGCCATCAGATCATCGATGAGGCCAACAACATCGGCACGGCATGGCTCCGGCTGGATCTGCTCGCGCCCGAGGCCCGCACGGTGATACAGGACAAGTTTCGGCAGTACGTTGACGCGAGAATCGAGACTTACCGCGCCATCCCCGATACCACCCGGCTGAACGCGGCGCTGGCCCGGGCGTCCCGGCTGCAACAGGAAATCTGGACCCTGTCGGTCACCGCAGCCCACGAGGTCCCAGGCCCTCAAGCAGCCATGCTTCTCATGCCGGCGCTGAACGAGATGTTCGATATCGCTTCCACGCGAATCGCGACCACCCGGATGCATCCGCCGACCATCATTTATCTCATGCTCTTCGTCCTGACGCTGATCTGTTCCTTCCTCGCCGGGTACGACATGGGAGCAGAGATAACACGGAGCTGGGTCCACATGCTGGGGTTCGCGTTGATCCTCGGGCTGGCGGTGTATGTCATCGTGGATCTCGAGTATCCCAGAATGGGATTGATTCGATTGGATGCCTTCGACCAACTTCTGGTAAACGTCCGGGCTGGGATGCAATAGGGAGTGGACCCGATGCCGTGCCGGAGGGGTACCATGAGGAGCGCAACGAGGAAATTCACCAACCGGGCAGCGCTGCTGGCGCTGGTTTCCCTCCTCCGGGCACCCTGGCTGATGGCCCAGATCGCGGATTTCACTATTCCACCGAGCGGCATTCTCCCGAACTACGATCGGGTCACCATCGGCCAGCGTGAGGGTCTGGAGGGAGGCGCCTTCGTAGCCCGGACCGACGATGCCGGGGCAGGATGGTACAATCCTGCGGGACTCGCGTTGAGCGAAAAGAGCGGGCTCAACGCGAGCTCCAATGCCTACGAGCTGACCACGGTTACTCTGGAGGGCATCGGCCAGGCCAAGGGGAGTACGCGATTCAGCCCCAGCGGCACCTATTTCGGCGCCGTCCTCGGCGCGCCCATCATCAAGAGTCCCAACGTGCGGCTCGCCTTCTTCTACGCCAAACCGGTATCCTGGACGCCTGGGACTTTGGACGGAGCCTTCGCCACCGCCGCGGGTGGAAACGAGGAGCAGTTTACCTACACCTCGACCTCGAACTTCAGCATGATCATTCCCGGACTGGCAGCGGGCTTCCGCATCGGGAAGGGACTTCGGGTGGGAACCAGCGCGGGGCTGGGCATGACGAACGTGCACCAAGTCCAGTCGATCGGAGATCGGTTGATCGTCCCGGGGGTCTCATCCACCACCGCGACCCGCAGCGTGTCGAGCGACGGTACCGTCTATCAGTTCCTGCTCGCGGGCGGCGTCCAATGGGACGCGAGCTCCACGGTCAAAATCGGAGGAAAGATCACGACCCCGGGGATCCGAATGAGCGGTAGCAGCAAACTGCTCTACTCCCAGATCATCTTCTCCGGAGCCGGCTCGCGTGAAATCGGGTTCCGGGACGAAGACGCCAAGCTGGATTACAAGATTCCCCTGGAAGCAGTCGGTGGAATCGCGTTTCTCTTCGACCGCTTCCAACTCGAGGGAGACGTCCGCTATCACGGCAGCGCCAGTACCTATACCCTGCTCTCCAGCACCCAGCTGGCTCAGCTTGTCACGACCGATGCCAACGGAGTGCCGACCGAATCGACCTTGTCGTTCGTGCCGGTCCAGGAAAAGGCCGACCCGGTCGTGAACGTGGCCATCGGTGGCCACTATCTGCTCAGCAAGCGCTTCCGCCTCCATGCCGGGTTCTTTACCGACAACTCGCCTGTCGCCGATGCCGACTCGAGCGACTTTCGTACGGTGGATCTCGTCGGTGCATCGGCAGGAGTGTCCTTCAGCTGGACTCACCTCTCGGGTTCGCTGGGAGTCGCGGGCTCGTGGGGTACGACCGACAATCGTGCCATCGGCCCCTCGCTGGGCGGTCTGGCGGGCGATACCAAGATCAAGGTCAGCACCTTCACAATGCTCTATGCGATTTCGTACGCGTTCTAATCACCTGCTTCCTTTCAGATGGGAGTTCTCATGCGCACCGTTGCAGCTATCATTGCTCTTTCTCTCGCGGCGACGCCGCTCCTGGCCCAGGATGACGCCAAAATCCAGGCGGCGCGGGCGGAGGTCCAGGCGGAGCGCACCAAGCTGGTCGCGGCCAATCTGCCGCTGACCGAGGAAGAGAGCGCCAAGTTCTGGCCACTGTACAACGAATATCGTGCGGAGGCGGGTAAGCTGAGCGACCGCGCCGTCTCCCTGATCAAGGATTACGCGGCCAACTACGACAGCATGACGGACGACAAGGCGCGAGACCTGCTCAAGCAACAGCTACAGCTCGAGGAAGACCGTCAGAAGCTGCGCAAGTCATACATGGGCAAGTTCGAGAAGGTGCTACCCGCCAAGAAAGTGGCACGCTACTACCAGATCGAGAACAAGCTGGATATCGCGGTCCAGTACGAAGCGGCGACCTCGATCCCGCTGGTCCAGTAGCGAAACGACCAGGCAAACGACGCTCCTCCGGGCCTTGACCGGCCCGGCTGGAGCGGTACACTGAACCCAATCCGGTCGCGGACTCCTCGCGACTCGTGGCATTTGGCAAAGCGATGGCTGAGGTCTTCGTGAAATCCCCCCTGAATAGCGTGACTCTCCTCGGTGAGTCGCCCCGGCGGGCGCGTGGCCGAGATCACGCGCTCACCGACGGCGCCGCCGCGCTCAGCACCCTCGGCATCGGGCTCGCGTCCCTTGATTCAGACCTCCGCTACCTCGAGATCAACGAGTGGCTGGCCAGCGCCCAGGGGCTTTCACCGGCCCAGCACCAGGGCCGGCCGCTGCATGAAATCGTGCCGCACCTGGCCCGAGAGCTCGAGCCGATCCTCCGCCGCGTCCTCTCCACCGGCCATTCGGCGATCGACCTCCCGATCCGGGAAACCGGCATAGGAGTCCAGGCCGCCCGCCACTGGCTGGTCCGCTGCTATCCGATTCGGGAAGAGCCCGGCGAGGTCACCGGTGTGAACTGCGTAATGGAGGAGATCACCGACCGGGTCCGTGCCCAGGAGGCGCTGGCGGCGAGCGAGGCAGCCCTGCGCCACAGCCATGCCCGCACCCGGAGCCTGGCCGGCCGGTTGATCACAGCGCAGGAGACCGAACGGACCCGGATCGCGCGCGAGCTGCACGACGACATGAGCCAGCGCCTCGCGACACTCGCTATCGGCTTGAGCAGCCTCAAGCGAGAATTACCGCCCACCTGTGCCCACCTGGGAGACGAACTTCAACAGTGCCAGGACTGGGCCGTGGAGCTGGCCGACGAGATCCGAAACCTCTCGCACGAACTCCACCCCGGTGTGCTCCGGCACGCGGGACTGGTGGCCGCTTTGAAAAGCATCTGCGGTGAAGTGGAACGGAAGCGCGGCCTGGCAGTGAGCTTCGAGGCGCCCGACCATCTGGAGGAGGTTCCCGCAGAGATCGCACTGTGTCTTTATCGCGTCGCCCAGGAGACCCTGCACAATGCCGCGACCCACGCCCGGGCCCGTCACGTTCTGGTGAGCCTCGTCGCTCGCGACGGCGAATTGGAGCTCTCGGTACGGGACGACGGCTGTGGGTTCGATCTTGGCGCGGCCCGGCGGAAAGGAGGACTCGGCCTCTTGAGCATCGATGAACGGGTCCGATTGGTCGGCGGCGTGGTCGCGCTGACCTCGGCCCCCGGCCGGGGGACGACAGTTTCGGCGCGGATACCCTTCGCGGCGAGGACAGCATCATGAGCCGGACGGTGGCCGAGCGCCCCAAGATCATCCGGGATCCCGCCAAGCGACCTCACCGTGGCAAGGGCCCGCACGCGCCCCTGCGGCTGCTGCTGGCAGACGATCACGTGATCCTGCTGGAAGCCTTGCGCCGGTTGCTGGAGCCGGACTTTACGATCCTGGCGGGTGTGACGACGGGACGCGAGCTGGTCGAAGCCGCGGTGCTGCTCAAGCCCGATGTCGTCGTCTCGGACATCTCGATGCCGGGGCTGAGCGGACTCAAGGCCGGACGAGAAATTCTTGAGCGGCTCCCCAAGACCCGCCTCGTGATCCTCAGCATGTACGACGACCCTGCCCTTCGGGAGGAAGCGTTTCGACTCGGCGCTTCGGCCTACGTGTTGAAGACCGCCGCACCAGAACGACTGGTTGCGGCAGTTCGTGCCTCGATAGAGGCAGGCGCGCGTCCCTTGGTACGGGAACCTTCCAGCACTCTTTCCCTTCGCGAGCGGGAGGTCCTTCGGCTATTGGCTCAGGGACACACTATGAAGGAGGCGGCGTTGCTCCTGGGAATCACGCCTCGAACCGTGGCATTCCATAAATACCGGATCATGCGCGTGCTGTCGGTCCAGAGCAGCGCGGGGCTCATGCGCTACGCAGTGGAGCAGCGGTTGGTCTGAATCGTCGAGCAGTCCTCTCGAGTATCAGGCCGCTCGGGGTGGAAGGCCGATCGCCGCCATGGTTGTCTGATCCGAGATGACCTCGGCAAATCCCTGGATCACGCGGGGATCGAATTGGGTGCCGGCCCCCCGATATATGATTCTCGTGGCATCCGCCACGGACATGCCCCGGCGGTAGGGACGATCGGAGACCAGCGCGTCGAATACATCGGCGACCGACGTGATCCTCACCAACCAGGGAATGTCCTCTCCCGCCAGGCGATCGGGATATCCCTTCCCATTGAACCATTCGTGGTGGTGCCGGACGATCGGCAGAATATCCGCGAACGCCTCCATCGGGGCGAGAATGCTCGCCCCGATCGCGGGATGAGAGTTGATCCGCTGGCGCTCCTCCGGTGTCAGCGGAGCGGGCTTGTCCAGAATGGTTGAAGGCACGCTGATCTTCCCGATGTCGTGCAGTAAGCCACCCCGATGCAGTTGCTCCAGCTCGTTCTCGCTCAGTCCCAGCTTCCGGCCCAGCGCCAGGCCGAAAGAGGTCACCCGCTCGGAGTGGCCCGCCGTCCAAGGGGAGTTGGCGTCCACCGTTCTGGCCAGCGCGCTCAAGGCGCCCATGCTCAGATCCTTGAGCCGGACCAGCAGGCGGTTCGAGCCAAGCGAGACGGCCGCGCTGTCGGCTAGCCGCCGCAGGTGATCCACCCCCGCCTCATCGATCGCCATTCCAGCCGGCAACCGGATCACGAGCGCTCCGGCCAGCTCGGACCGCTCGAACAGGGGGAGAATCAGGAAGTCTGATTGGCCGAGACTCGCGAACCCGGTGTAGCTGCGCCCGTCGTTCCCCGATCGCAGCAGAAGATGGTGAGGCGAGGAAGCCAGCTCCTCCAACTCGTGAGCCGAGAGCTGGCAAGTCTGCACGATCCCGCTGCCGGTATGAACCGTCCACGTCCTTGATCCGGACTTGTCCGGGACGGCGAGACCGGCGTCGCCCGCCGGGATGGTCTTCGAAAGCGACTGCCTGACGGTGCGGACGATTTCTTCGAGATCAGCGCCGGCGAGGGCAACACCCTGAATGTCGCCGATTGCGGAGAGCAGGCCGAAGTGGCGGCCGAGGTCTCCCGCCATCTGGTTGAACGAGGTGGCGAGCTCGCCAAACTCGTCCGCGCTCTTGACCTCAATCGGGTGGTCGAACTCGCGCCGCGCGAGACGAAGCGTCCCGCTCTTGAGCTCAGCCAGGGGCTCCAGACTGCGTCCGAGCAACCGGTGCACCAGGGTGAAAATCACGAGAAGCCCGAAGACGACGGCGGGCCAGAGCAGCGTCCGCGCCTCATTCACCGAAGCGAGCACCTGGGCCCGCGATTCCATCATGACGACTTGCCAGGACTCGGTCCCGAACTCAAAGCCGAGGAAGAGCGGCCACGCGCTACCCAGATATTCCTCGCCCTCATGAGTCCATTCCAGGCGATTCGAGCTCTCGGGGGGCGAGCCCAGATTCTGCACCGCGAACTCGCCGAGCGCCGGCCAGCTGCAGTAGAGGTGAACTCTCCCCTGCTCCGCCGTCACGCAATACCCGCCTTGGGTCGGCGCGGCCGCCTCGGTCCATCCACCGCTCCAGAATGTTTGCCCGTCTACCTCGGCCCACATGACACCGCGCTCGATGTGCTTGGGATCAAGCGCACGAGCCATGAGTACTGACGGCTTGTCTTGCTTCGCGAGGACTCGGAGGGTGGCATGGTCCGAGCTCAGCCGGTCCCGGTCCCGCGCGTTCAGCTCGGGAAGCGTAGTCGGCGCGGTACCGGACATCGCGATAACGCCCGAGCCGTCCAGCCCGGAGCGCGCCACCCAGAGAAAGGCCTCACTGTCTGCCCATCCTCCACCGGCTTCAGTAAGACTCCACCGGACATCATCGAGGCGGCGATCGAACTCGTCGAGCCGCGCGGCGATGCTCATGGCGAGAACTTTGGTATTCTGATGCTGGCGCAGGATGCTTTGCCGCTCCAGGTCGGCGGACGTCCTCTGCAGCACATAGATCGAGAGCGCGACTGTCGGGAGGACGGCGACCAGCACGAAGAGGGTGAGAACCCTTCTGGCTACCCTGGTGCGCGCGAGAGAAATCTGGGGCATGGGGCGTCGCCTAATACTGGCTGGCCAGGCCGATAAAACCGCCATCATTAGCCCAGACCACGTCATCGCGGCTGGGGCCGGCGTTCAGCGGCGGGCTGCTCGCTCCGTCGGGGCCGACGGAGTACAGGTCAAAATCGGAGTTGATCGGGACCAGGAAGCGGTCGCGCCGGGCACCCTGAGGCACGTTCCGCGTCGGGTCGAACTTGTTGTAGACATAAGCGCGGCCCCAGGGATCAGGCGGGATCGTTCCGATTGAAGCCATGTTGTCGGGCAGGCTGTCCTGGGCCTTGAGAGACAGGCCTAGCGCCTGAATATCACCGATCGCCTTCGCCACCCTGGCTCGCTCGACCACGGTCCGATAACGGGGAATCCCAATCGCCGCGAGTGAGCCGATGATGGCCGTCACGGCGAGGATTTCCACCAGCGTCATTCCTCGCACGCTGCGCCGCGGGAGGCGGTCCCTCGCGTCCCGAGATTTCATCATTGCTTGACCGCCCGGGGAAGGGAGAGGGCGGTCCGGGTCCAGATTGTCTCGGGCGAGTTCTTAAACCGGATAAGGCCGCCGGGAGGAAGCAGCCAGAACGCGAAATCGGAGGTTCCCTTTTCCGCGTTGTAGGTGACGATGTACAGGGTGGAATCGCCGGCCCCTACTGTGCGGACCAGATCAATCCGGTATCTCTGCAGGTCCCCGTTGGCGCTGGTGCTGAACGCCACGGTCGAGTCGGTCAACTCGAAAATGCGGCCATCGTAGCGCCCACTCCCTGCATTCCACACCCCGACTGCCGGCGCGAGCTGATCCCCGCCCTCGCCGTGATTGAGCGCTCCGAGCAAAGGACCGCCAACCAGAACGCAAAAGCTCACCACCAGCATCGCGAAAACCGCCGGCTTGGGAATGCTGAGGGGCGGCGGTTCGCCAGCCTGGGCGTCTTTCCGCTTGGCCGCAGCGCGGGCCATGACTTTGTCCGGCAACCGCATCACATTGTTCAGCGAACCGAAAAAATCCATCATGTTCCAGGCAGTATGGAGATCACCGTCGGCAAGCGATCGGTGCTGCTCTGGAACCGGCTCTTCGGGATGTTCCGGCGTGCTCATGGATTGGGGGGTCCTCATGACCGCCAGCGTTCAGGGTTTTCGGAAAGAGGTGCCCCGAAAGTGGTCGGCCATCGCCACCCGGCGGGGCCCGCAAATGCCTACAGCAGGGGGCTTATGAGCAAGGAGCGGGCGAGCGAGGTAATACGTTGTGCCACAATGATTTACTGTCTGTCACCAGGAGTCGTGAAGAGGGGGTAGAGGGGGTAAACTGCGGCACCTATTTCATTTGGGGACTCAGGGAACGCAAACGGCGGCGGGGCATGGTGCCCGGCCGCCGTCTGAACAAGCGCAAGCGCGCCCGATTTACTCGTCCGCCGGGCTCTCGTCGATCACCGGGCGAACCGGAGGAATGATGGGCTCGTCGGGATATCCGATTACCGCGAGCACGATCCGGTGATGAATCGGATCCACCTCGAGCACCTTGAGATCGACCGGCTGTCCTTCCTTCACCGCATCGCCCGGATTCTCCAGGTTCGCGACGCCGAGCTGTGACATCGGCACGAAGCCCTCGATGTCGTTGCCCAGGTCCACGACCACGCCCTTGTCCATCAGGCGAATCGCGCGGCCCCGCATCTCGGTGCCGATCGGGAACGTCTCGCCGATCTTGAGCCAGGGATCCTCTTCCGCCTGCTTGAGACCCAGCGAGATTCGCTTGTTGTCTCCGTCGATATTGAGAATGACGACATTCACCCCGTCCCCCTTCTTCACCACCTCGGAGGGATGCTGGACCCGCTTGGTCCACGACATGTCGGAGATGTGGATCAGACCGTCGATGCCCGGCTCGATTTCGACGAAGGCGCCGAAGCTGGTGAGGTTCCGCACCTTGCCGCTGATCCGGGTGCCGACCGGGTACTTGAGCGGCAGCACCGTCCAGGGGTCCTGCTCCGTCTGCTTCATGCCGAGCGAGATCTTCTCCTCGCTCTCGTCCACCTTGAGCACCACGGCTTCGATCGTCTCGCCGATGCTCACGATCTTGGACGGATGGCGCACGTTCCGGGTCCAGCTCATCTCGGAGATGTGCACCAGGCCTTCGATCCCCGGCTCCAGCTCGACAAACGCGCCGTAGTTGGTGATCGAGACGACCTTGCCCTGCACCCGGGTGCCCACGGGATACTTGGCGGCGACGTTCTGCCACGGGTAGGCCTGAAGCTGCTTCATCCCCAGGCTGATCCGCTCCCGTTGCCAGTCGATATCGAGGATCTTGACCTCGACTTCCTTACCGATCTGGACCATCTCGGTCGGGTGAGACACCCGGCCGTAGGACATGTCGGTGATGTGAAGCAGGCCGTCGACACCGCCCAGGTCGATGAAGGCGCCGAAGTCGGTGATGTTCTTGACGACACCCTTCCGCACCTGCCCCACCGCCAGCTCCTTCATCAGGTGCTCGCGCTTGTGGGCCCGCTCGTTCTCCAGGATCACCCGGCGGCTCACCACGATGTTCCGGCGCCGCTTGTTGAGCTTGATGATTTTGAATTCGTAGCTGTGACCCAGCAGCTCGTCGATGTTCGGCACCCGGCGCAGCGCGATCTGGCTGCCGGGGAGGAAGGCATCGACACCCATCAGGTTCACCACCACCCCGCCCTTGATCTTCTTGACCAGGGTGCCCTGCACCGGCTGGTCGGTCTCGTAGGCCTGGCGAATCTTCTCCCAGACCCGCATGAAATCGGCCTTCTTCTTCGAAAGGACGACGGCCCCTTCCTGGTCCTCGAGGTGCTCGAGGAAGACCTCGACCTCTTCACCGGGCTGGGGCGGTTCCTTGAATTCATCGAGTGGAACGGAGCCTTCGGACTTGAAGCCGACATCGAGGATGACAGCACTCTCGGTGACCCGAAGGACCTTTGACTTGACGATTTCCCCCTCGACGATCTGCGACATGGTGCCCTCGTACATCGAGAGCATCGTCTCGTATTCGGCGTCGGAGTAATCTTCGTCGTAGAGATCGGCCCGGACCCGGAGTCCGGTGGGAGAGATGAACTGGTCGTTGGTGGAGGGAGCGGTTTCGCGGTCGGTCATCAGCAACGGAGGAGCCTCAGTCTCTGGCCGTGCCGGAGTGGCCACGGGTTGGGGTTAACGCCCCGTTCCAGGCCGAATTGCCCGGGCGGGGAAGCCGGCAAATGTATGGGCTAAGGTGTTGAAATGCTAGGGGCTGGGTAGTCAGGCATGGAGACGACAAGAGCATCATCCGGGGTGGTCCGGTGGCTCCCGGCAACCAGCTGCTCGTGGTAATGGGCCAGGGAAAATTCGAAGGGATCGGACGGGTCGGCATCCACCAGGAGGAGATCGAGCGGGGTCATGGTGAGCCGCCCAAACCGCATAGTCCCGCCCTGATAGTGCATGTAGTTGGGAGCCGGATGGTCGCCACCGAAGTAGGTCAGGCGAGCCAGAGAATCCGGCTCCCCAAAGTCCTGCACCAAGCGATCCGGCTCCAATTCGACCGCCCGAAGGCGACCCTGAATGCGGGGCGGCGGGAGCATCTTTGCGGGATCGAGCAGCAAATCATTCTTATCGATCTCCAGCCCCCGGTCCTCCTTCAGGTGCAGGGACTTCTCGAGGGTCATACCGAAGGTCTTCATCAGCCCCTCGACACTCAGGCCCAGCACCTTCACGTCGGTCGGATGGAGCCGGATCCTCCCATCCTCATTGACCGACGGCTTGGACCGGATCGTGAACGAGACAGCCCCCATTTTCCCCCGCTGAACGATTTCGTCTTTGTCGACCTGAAGGTGCACATCGCGGATGGGGGCACCCTTGTATCCCAGGACGTGGCGATTGAGCAAGCGGCTGAGGCTGAGGGTATCAATCGCGATGACGGCCGAACGAATCTGGAGGTCGTAGGTCGCAGGGTCTTCGAAGACCGGCGGTTTCTTCTGCGGGATAAACTCACCCTTCAGGTAGCGCAGCTCGAGGACGATGTCGTCATCGATGTGGTAGTTCACTTTGCGCATCGCCAC
>DATBGE010000228.1:0-8511 GCA_036558125.1 Gemmatimonadales bacterium
AGGGCTGAGCCAGGAAGAAGCCGCTGATCCCTCCGCTCACGAACACCGAGATGAACCCGAGGCAGAAGAGGCCCGCCGACGTGAAACGGAACCGGCTGCCATAGACCGTCCCGATCCACAACAGAGTGACGATGGTCGCCGGAATCGTGATGATCAGGGTGGGCACCGAGAACAGGGTCGCCGAGACCGGGTTCATCCCGCTCAGGAACATGTGGTGACCCCACACGGTGTAGCTGAGAAATCCGATGGCGCCCATGCAGGCCACTACGATCTTCGCTCCCAGGAGCGGCTTGCGCGCCACGGCGGGCAGGATATGGGAAATGATGCCGAAACCGGGCAGGATCGCGATGTACACCTCCGGATGCCCGAAGAACCAGAACAAGTGCTGCCATAAGAGGGGTGACCCGCCGGCGTGCGGTTGCAGCCGATCGCTGATTACCAGCCCGGCGGGGATGAAGAAGCTGGTGCCGGCTACCCGATCGAGGATCAGGAGAACGCACGCCGGCAACAGCACGGAGAATGCAATCAGCCCGATGACCGCGGTGATGAACCAGGCCCAGGTTACGACCGGCATCCGGGATAGCGTCATCCCCTTCGTCCGCAGGTCCAGGGTCGTCGCGATGAAGTTGAGCGCGCCCAGCAGCTGACCCACACAGAAGATCGCGATCGATACCGCCCAGAGGGTTTGCCCCAGCCCCTGTCCCGGGCCGGCGTCCTTGCCCACCGCGCTGAGCGGGGCATAGGCGGTCCATCCCGAGAGCGCCGGCCCGTCCGGCACGAAGAAGGAGGCGATCAGCACCACGAAGGCCAGGAAGGTGACCCAGAACGACATCATGTTGAAGCGGGGGAAGGCCATGTCCTCGGCGCCGACTTGAATCGGCAGGACGAAATTACCGAATCCGGCGAACGGCGCGGTGGTGAGGACGAAGAACACCATGATCGTGCCGTGCATCGTCATGAGCGACAGGTACAGCTCCGGCGTCATGACACCCCCCGGAGCTCGAGTCGGCGCAATTGCCCCGAGCCCTGGCAGCGGCGCGGTCGGGAACCCAAGGTGAAACCGCATCAGCCACGACAGCACCATGCCGGTCAGCACCGCCACCAGCGCCAGGTCGAGATACTGTTTGCCGATGACCTTGTGATCCAGACTGAAAACATGGGTCCGCAGGAAACCCTGCGGCGGCACATGCTTCAGCTCGGCAATCCGGTCCGAAGTGAGGCGGCGCCCGGATGGGGCGTGCACCGGCGTTTCAGCCATGGGATAGGCCTCTCATCGACTCACTGGTGCCCCGCGACTCACTGTTGCGCCGCCTGGTCCGTGAGCCACTGCTCGAATTGTTCCTGCGGCATCACCTCCAGGTAGGCCCGCATATTGTAGTGCCCCAGTCCGCACAACTGGGTGCAGACGATCTCCTGCTTGACCGCCTGCGTCGCGGTGAAATGAATGGGAATCACCAGGCCGGGGACGAAATCCTGCTGCAGCCGCAACCCCGGGACGTAGAAGGCGTGCCCCACGTCCTTCGCGTGCAGCGTGAGCAGCACCTCCCGGTTGAGCGGGACGGCGAGGCTCGCCGAGACGATATCGTCCCGGGCGGTGGTATCGTTCGCCGGATCCAGCCCGAAGAAGTTGTAGTTGGCTTCATCGATCAGGTCGGGGTGGACCGCACCGAACTTGCCGTCGGGTCCCGGATAGCGGAAATAGTACGCGAACTGCTCCGCCTGCACGTCGATCCGGAGTGCATCGGCACCCGGAGGAGACAGGTAGATCTGGGCCCAGACCCGGGTTCCGACCAGCGACAGGACCAGGATCTCGATGCCGACCAGGACCGAGGCCAGGACCACCATCGGAGTGGCCCCGCCGGGGAAGATCTTGATCGCTCCCGCGCTCCCGGACTGCCAGACGAACAGGGCCAGCGCCAGCTGCGACGTCACGAAGAGAACCCCGGACGCGATCATGGTTTCAGTGAGCTGGTGATCGATCCCCGCCCCAAGCACCGAGATGTCGGGAGGAAGCCACCACCGCCTGGAGAGGAAGATGGCGGTCGACACCAGCGTAATAACCGCTACAACGCCGGCGAACAGTTTTCCCATGACGCCTGCCTTCGGTGACTACGGTGCCGAGCGCGCCTCTGCTTAGTAGGGCGTCGCCTTGAGGACGAAGTTGGCGGTCGCCGACTCCGTTCCGGACAGGGTGACCTCCTGACTCTGGGTCCCGAACCGCTCGTGCCACGCGGTCACGGTGTATTTCCCCGGTGGCAGCCCCTTCAGGCTGAAGGTGCCGTCGTTCCCCGTCACGGCGTAGTTGGAAGTAGCCATGACCGCGAAATAACCGTGCATCCACGGATGCACGTTGCACTTCACGGCGATGAACTCCGGCTTCTCGTACGTCGCCTTGATTGCCGGCGAGCCCGGTGGTTGCGACTTGTTCCACTCGGGATTGACCTTGGCCAGCGGATGAATGTTGTGGGATGTCTGGTCGTCGTTATAGATCTCCAGAGGCTGGCCCACCTGCAGCGCGGCGACGTGCGGAAGGTACTCGCAGCCCTTCTGGTCGTAACGCACCGGCGTGGCGGGCGCGGGGGCCGGCTGATCCCCAGCCGAGACATAGACCACCACCCATTGGACCGTGTTGCCGGGCCCGGTGACGGCACTCTCCGTCATCACCGGGGTCGGGTGCTGACTGGCGCAGCTGGGCTCCTTGGCCATATCGATGGGCCGCATCTTGGGCGGCGTTCCGGTAAAGGTCACGGTCCCGCTGATTGTGCCGGCGCTCCGCTCCGGTGCGCCAGTCGCGCCGGAAACGGTCGTGGTGAGAGCGATCAGCCCGAGGGAAACAAGGTGCTTGGTACGCATTGTGACTTCGTCCTGCAAAGGTGAAAGAGTCTCCCTACTGCCCCAGGGGCTGCCCGATCGGAGTGAGCTCCTTGCCATGCTCCGGCAACCAGGCCTTCCACAGGGTCGCCTCGGGGGTGTTGAGCGGCTGCATGGTGCGGAGAAAGTGCACCAGGTCCCACGCGTCTTGCGGCTGGATGTTGTCGGCGAATGACGGCATAGGAGTGCCATCCAGACCGGTCATGAAGATCCGGTAGAGATCCTCATTGGTTTCCCCACATTTGAACCGCGAGCCGCTGGTGAAGTTGTAAGGCCGGATCGGGTTGTCCTTGCTGTCGGTCAGAGTCGAAGCCGACGGGCCATCACCGTGCCCGGCCGGCCCGTGGCACTTCCAGCATTCCATCTTCTGGAACAGCTCGCGTCCATGCAGAATGCTCTCGATAGTGGCCGGTGACTCCGGCGGTATGGTGATCGGGGTCCCGGGGGACTCGGTGGTCCACCGGGGGGAGAACGTCTTGATATAGGCCACCAGATCCACCCGGGCCTGCTTGGACAGTGGCCGCCAGGACGGCATGTTGGTCGTCACGAACCCACGGCTCACTGCCCGGAACAGGTCGTCGTCGGTCGGCAGGGTGCCGGTTGGAGTCGAGCGGCACTTGAAGACGGCCGCCGTGAAGTCCCGCGGCTTGGGGTCGATCCACATCGCGTTCTCCCCGGCTCCGTCTCCGGCCGGCCCATGACAAACGATGCAATAGCGACGGAACTGCTTCTTGCCCGCCGCGGCGTTGCCGTGCACCCCGTCGACCTGGGTCTCCTGAGCCGCGAGCGATACCGCCCCCGATCCAACCAGGAGCAGGCCTAGGCCCGAGGTGAACGCCATCCATCCGATCCTGATCCGCATGGGAGGCCTCCTGCTCAGAAGTCGAAGTCGAGTGCAAAGAGCACGCTGGTGCTCCGCACGACGGTGTTGGTGGAGAGCGGGGGGATGCCCACCCCGTCGCCGCTCAAGGGCACAGTACCGGTGGTCTTGCTGATGGACAGCTCGCCCAGGAACGCGAGTCCGGCACGGCTGAACATGATCGGGTACCAGCGATACCCGAAGGTGAACGCATCGACGTTGCCCAGGTCGCTCGGCGTGGCCGGATCTGCCTGTTGCTGCATCCGAACCAGCTCGCTGCGCTGCACGAACATGAACTGGGGATTGAGGTAGTAGTGCAGTTCCAGGAGGTAACCATTCCACGACGGATCCCGGGTACCTCCCGCCAACACTTGGTCGTCGGATCCATGCATGTAGAGCGGCAGCAACTCGAGGTTTCCTAGGAAGAAGTCGCCGGTCGCGCCGACCCGATAGAACGACTTGTTATCGGTGCCGGTGCCGGGCACCGGGTCGCCTCCGTTCACGGTCTCGAAGGTCGTGGGGCGGTACCCGAGGTACCCGAAGACCCCGATGCGCTGGATCCCGAGCTTGCCGACGTCGAAGGCCTGGCTCAGAGTCACCGAGCCATCGTAACCCTTCCCCTGGGGCAGCCCCGGCGAACCATCGACTCCGCTCAGGATCGCGACGCTCGCGCGACTATAGCTGTTCGTGTTGTGGCCCAGCCATTCCACGCCGATCTGGTTGTCCCCCAGACCGAAGGTCGTCCCGTCTCCCACCGGCACGAAGTGATAGCTCTGGTAGAACGAGCCGTTATTGGAGAGCGTAATGATGCGCTTCTCCGAGAGCATGTTGTCCAGCTCGAACTTGCCGATCTTGAGATTGGCCCAGGAGGACTTGAACAGGTTGTCGAAGCGGACGAAGGCGGCCTCGATCCCCACCCCTTCGCCATCCTCGAAGGTGGGCACGAAGCCGAAGCTGATGTCCTTGTAGAGCGTACCCAGCATCAGCAGATCGGCGCCGGAGATGTCGAACCCCGCCTGGGTGATCGTCTTCTCCTCCGTGCCACCGGCACCGTCATCGACGGGCTGATCCGTGGTCTCTTCCAGGTGCCAGCCTGGCGTGGTACGGATCGCGATCGGCCAATACGATGGATTGACCCAGATCGGCGAGTCGCGATCGTTGCCCAGTTGATAACCCCGGTCCTTGAACGCCTGGCCGAACGCATTCAGTTCGGGCCAAGCCGTGTGGCAGGCTGAGCAGGCGAGGTGGTACTTCCGGGCGAAGGCTGGAATCGCGGCCGCCGAGTGGGAGGCCAGAGTGAACGCCGAGAGATGGGCGATCCTGGAGTCCCCCGCCGCAACTCCGTTCCGAGCAGTGATGTAGGATTCGTAGTTCGGCCGGAGTGCACCGGCCGTTGCCCCGTCGAACCCGGGGGCGGACGCGACCACGCTTGCCCAACCTCCGGGGGCTATCCCCAGGGCCAGACTACCTGCGATCAGTAACGACCTGAACCGAACTTTCTCGCTCCCACGCTCTGTGCACGAGTGATGCATACGGCCTCCTGGGTCGTGCGATACCGGAAGGGCCTTCAAACCGCAGCGTATACAAAGGACGATATCTCACCTGAAAAGTGAGGCTGACGGGACAAGGGGAGAATCCGACAGAATGGCCGGGGCGAAGCCGGGGGGTGCCGGCAAGACTGCTACCTGAGCCCTGCTCCGATGGGAGCAGGCCAGCACTTGAGGCGGTTGCGAACTCACGCTCCGCCCTGGGGATTGGCCGGAGGACTGCATTCATTGGAGTAAACACGAGCCTTGACATACCAGTTACCCGCCGCGCTGTCAAGCTCTGCTCCTGCTCAGTTCATGAATCGCTCCTAATGATTGCGAGAATCGGCACCTTATCATCTTTTATCCAAATGAAGGTCAATTTGTCCGATGCCACCTGGCCAGTTTGACCAAGCTGATCACCATCGCTTCGCCTTCGGCCTGGTCTGGGGCCTGGCCGCCGTCGGAATCCTCTACAAGACTTTCCTTGGCTTTCGCTTCCCCCGGCTTTCCACGCTGATGTATCTGGGAATGGGCTGGCTTGCGGTCGTGGCCATCGGGCCGCTGGCGCAGGCGCTGCCGACGGCCGGCCTCGCCCTGCTGTTCGCCGGGGGGCTCTGCTATACCGTGGGAGTCGTCCTGTTCGTCCGGGACCACCTGCCCTACCGGCACGCCTTGTGGCATGTCTGCGTGGTGGCCGGGAGTGCCTGCCACTACGCGGCCGTCTTCCGATACGCCACTGGCCCGCGTCCATGACGATATCCTCACTGCCTCAGACCCCCGGACCCACCTTCTGGATCCGCGCCTTGTAGCGTGCGGCATCCTCCGGGCGCTTCCAACTCTCATACAACGAGACGAATCCCCGAATCACTTGCTGAGTGTCGGGATGCGCATCGGGAAACTGGCTTTCAAGAATGTCGAGCGCGCGGGTAAGGTTCGTTTCCGCCTCGGCGAAGCGCCTTTGCCTGGTAAGGAGTACCGCGTAATCGGCCAGGGTTCTGGCTAAGAGAGCGTGCCGAGAACCCGCTACCCGCTCCCACATCGAGATCGACATTTTGAAAAGGGAGTCGGCCTCGCGATACTGGCCACGGTCCGTAAGGAGCGCCGCGAGTCTGTCGAGCGCGTGAGACATCCCGCCGCTCTCAGGGCCAGATGACTGCAGCAGCAGAGCAATCTCCTGGCGCCGAAGCGACTCGGACTCCGCCAGCCGACCGTGTCGATGGAGAAAGTCCGCCAGATCACCCATGGAGCCTGCTACCGCAGGATGAGCGGCGCCGAGCCGATCGCGTCGCAGCTGCAGTAGACCTCGGAGAAGGTCTTCGGCTTCCTGCGGCCTGCCGAGCGCCTCGGTAGCGTTAGCCAGTCCGCTGGTGGCGTGAATGAGGCTGCCGAGGCCGGCATCGGGAGATGCCCGGAAGATCCCCATAGCTTCCCGATAGAGGCGCTCGGCACCGGCGTGGTCTTCGCGTACGCCGTTGAGAAAATCGGCCAGGTAGACCTTGGCTTCTGCCGTGGTGGTCGCGTCTGCCCCATCCGACGCGAGGCGCAAGGCAAGCGCTTGACGGAGGTAAGGTTCGGCCTCGTCGGGTTTACCCAGCCGCGTCAGAATCGTGGCGAGCTGGATCATCGTCTCGGTTCGCCGGGGATCCGGCGGGTTGGCACCTTGCTGAATCGCCAGGGCCCGCTTGTAGAGCGTCTCGCTCTCCTCCATGCGCGAGAGATAGGGCATGAGGAAGCTGAGCAGGTAGAGGGTCTGAGCGACGGCCGGATCGTTGGGCCCCAGGAGCGCGGTCTTCATCTCGAGGGCGACGCGATAGAGGGAATCTGCATCGCGGTAGCGACCCATCCGCCGATACAAGGTTCCCAGACGCTCGAGGTTCTCGGCCACCTCAATGTGCTGTGGCCCTAACGCGGCGCGGCGCTGATCCAGCGCCCTCTGGTAGAGGCGTTCCGCATCCTGGTACCGGGCGAGGTTTTCGTACACCCGGCCGAGGGTCACGAGCAGGCGTGCCTGAATGACCGGCTGGTCTTCGAGACGGTCCGCCTCGGCCACACCACGGCGCAGCAACTCGCGTGCAGCGACCGTGTCGCCGAAGGCGGCCTCGGGATCGCTGGCCTGGAACAGTCCCACCAGAAATTCGCTCACGTCCTGGGACTGTCTCAGCGCATCTTCGGCCCGGCTTCGAGCGGCACTCGCCACCTTGGCCTGCCACAATGCCGCGCCGAGTCCCACTATAAGGAAGACCAGCACCGCGATCGCGGCGGTAACCGTCGTCTTGTGCCGCCGCACCAGCTTGGACGTGCGATAGGCCCAGCTATCGGGACGAGCCAGCACCGGCTGACCCAGCAGGTAGCGGCGAATGTCCTCGGCCAACTCGGCGACAGAGCGATAGCGACGCTCGGGCTCCTTGGCCAACGCCTTGAGCACGATGACGTCCACATCTCCGGCAATCATCCGTCGCAAGCTGCCGGTCGGCGCTCCGAAGTTGGTTGCGTCGATCAGCGCCGCGCTGGGCGCCTTCGGAACAACCTCACACACCACGTGCGTTAGCTCCGCCGGGTTCAGACCATCGACCTGATAGGGTCGCACTCCCGTCACCAGCTCGTAGAGCACGACACCCAGGGCGTAGACGTCGGTGAGGATCGAGACTCGCCCGTGCTTCAACTGCTCCGGGCCGGCATAGGCCGGAGTGAGCCACGACGCCGTCTGGGTGGCATCGCCTGCCTCTTCGTTTTCGAGGGTCTTGGCGA
The DNA here is from genome assembly GCA_036558125.1 of Gemmatimonadales bacterium. Classification (GTDB taxonomy): domain Bacteria; phylum Gemmatimonadota; class Gemmatimonadetes; order Gemmatimonadales; family GWC2-71-9; genus DATBGE01. The sequence continues at coordinate 8,008 of DATBGE010000228.1, forward strand.
GACCGAAGTCAAGTAGTTTGGGCCGGCCTTCCGAGGTGACCCGAACGTTGCCGGGCTTGAGGTCGCGGTGGACGATCAGCTGCTGGTGGGCATAATGCACCGCATCGCAGATCTGGATAAACAGCTCGAGCCGGGAGTGAAGCGGGAGTTTGTGGTCGTCACAGTATTGCAGCAGATCGGTGCCTTCGACGAACTCCATCGCGTAGTAGGGCTGCCCGCCCGGTGTCGAGCCGCCGTCAATCAGCCGCGCGATGCCGGGATGCTCGAGCCGGGCGAGCAGACGCCGCTCCTCGGCCAGACGCTCCTGGAGCCGCGGGTCGACGTAGCCTGCGCGAATCAACTTCAGGGCCACGACCTGAGAAAATCCCTCGCCGGCACGCTCGGCGAGGAAAACGGTCCCCATTCCGCCTTCCCCGATCCGGCGGATCAGCCGATATGGGCCGATCCACTCCAGCGCCGGCGTCGGTCCCTGATCGTCATCATCAAGCCGGCCGACCAGCCCGG
>DATBGE010000229.1:0-5454 GCA_036558125.1 Gemmatimonadales bacterium
GGTTCTGCGCGTTGCCACACCGGGCGAGACGCTGGCCGAAGCGCTGCCCGCGCTGCAGGACGCGTACACCGGTACCATCGCCTACGAGCTCGAACACATCGCGGTGCACAACGAGCGGACCTGGCTGCGACAGATGATCGAATCGGGCGCCCATCGTACGCCGCTGCCGGTCGAAGAGCAGAAATGGTTATTGCAGCGCCTTACCGAGGTTGAGACGCTCGAGAAGTTCCTCCACAAGGCCTACCTCGGCCAGAAGCGATTCTCGATCGAAGGCGTGGATATGCTGGTCCCGATGCTCGACCTGATCATCGAGCTGTCGGCCCAGCACGCGACGCGCGAGGTCGTGATCGGCATGGCACACCGCGGCCGGCTCAACGTGCTGGCCCACACGGTGGGACGCCCTTACGAGTCGATCTTCGCCGAGTTCGAGGGCGGCCGCCACGTCGAGGCCGGCAAGCTCACGCCTGAAGGTGGAACCGGAGACGTGAAGTACCATCACGGCGCCGAGGGCTCATACCGCACCCGAGGCGGGAAGAGTCTCACGGTCACCCTGTCGCCCAATCCCAGCCATCTCGAGTTCGTGGGTCCGGTGGTGGACGGGCGGGCTCGCGCCAAGCAGACCTCCCGCCGCGGGCGCGAAGCGCACCACGATCCCACGGCGGCGTTGCCGGTCATCATCCATGGCGATGCGGCTTTCGCAGGTCAGGGCGTCGTCGCGGAGACGTTCAACCTGGGAGCGCTGGAAGGATATCGAACCGGCGGCACGATTCACCTGATCACCAACAATCAGGTCGGGTTCACGACCGACATGGTTGACGCACGCTCCACCCGGCACGCCAGCGACCTCGCCAAGGGGTTCGATGTGCCGATCATCCACGTGAACGCGAACGATCCCGAGGCCTGTGTCGCGGCGGTCAAGCTGGCAATGTCCTACCGGGAGAAATTCCGCGAGGACGTGCTGATCGACCTGGTGGGGTACCGGAGACACGGTCACAACGAAGGGGACGAACCGACCTACACTCAGCCCCAGATGTACGAGCGGATACGCGCGCTGCCGACAGTGCGGGAGCTCTACGCCACAAGCCTCGCCGAACGCGGCGTGGTTTCGGCCGAAGCCGCGAAGGGAGCCGCCGAGGCGGCCTACCAGCGGCTGGTGGACGTGCAGCAGAAGTTCAAAGCGGGGATGGGCAAGGCAGTTCCGGCCGAGTCGATGCCGCCGGAACGCTCGAGCGGCATGGAAGTCGAGACCGCGGTACCGGCCGAGTTGCTGACTGCGATAAACGAGCAGCTTCTGACCTGGCCCGGTGATTTCACCGTCAATCCGAAGCTCAAGAAACAGCTGGAGCGTCGCCGGTCGGTGCTGGGCGCCGAGGGCGGAATCGACTGGGCCCACGCCGAAGCGCTCGCCCTCTCCACGTTGCTCGTGGAGGGCATTCCGGTCCGCCTCACCGGTCAGGATACCGAGCGGGGCACCTTCAGCCAGCGTCACCTGGTGCTGCATGACGCGGAGCGCGACGCGACCTACGCGCCTATCGCACACCTGCCGGGCGCCCTTGCAACGATCGAGCTGCACAACAGCCCGCTATCGGAATTGGCTCCGCTGGGCTTCGAGTACGGGTACAGTGCCGCAGCGCCAGAGACTCTGGTGCTCTGGGAAGCTCAGTTCGGAGACTTCGTGAACGCGGCCCAGGTCATCCTGGACCAGTTCATCGTCTCAGGCCTGTCCAAGTGGGGGCTCACTACCCGGCTCACCCTGTTGCTGCCTCACGGATACGAAGGACAGGGCCCAGAGCATTCGAGCGCCCGGCTGGAGCGATTCCTCCAGCTCGCCGCGGAGGGAAATATCCGGGTCGTGAACCCAACGACGCCCGCGCAGTATTTCCATCTGCTGCGCCGGCAGGCGCGCCGGTCTCGACAGCGTCCGCTCATCATCATGACACCAAAGAGTCTCCTACGTTTGCCGCAGGCCTCTTCTCGGCTGGAAGAGCTGGCCAGCGGAACTTTCCAGGCGATTCTGGATGATCCGGTGGCGGCCGGGCATCGGGACCAGGTCGAGAAGCTGGTGTTGTGTTCCGGGAAGCTCTACTACGACATCATGGCCGAGGCGGCCAACAAGGACCGGAGCCGGGTGGCGGTGGCGCGGGTCGAGCAGCTCTACACTTTCCCCGCCCCGGAACTGACGGCGCTGCTGGCGCAGTATCCGTCGGTCCGCGAGGTCACCTGGGTTCAGGAGGAGCCGCGCAACATGGGAGCGTGGCACTTCCTGGAGCAGCGGATACGCCACGCCCTCAAACCCGGGATTCCGCTCCGCTACGTCGGTCGGCCCGAACGGGCGAGTCCCGCAGAGGGGTACCCTGCGGCGCACTCGGCGGAGCAGAAGCGAATCGTGGAGGAAGCTTTGGGGTGAACTGCGCGGCAGCCTATGGTCTTCCTACCGCAGTCCTCAGTCCTTTAACTCGCGACTATCCCGTTAGCCCCATTCCCATTCCCGTTCCCGTTCGTGTGCTCCACGAAGCGGGGCCGGTTCGAGGGAAGGAATTCACGCTCGCTGGCCTGGCGGATCATCGTCTTCACCCAATCGGACAGATGGTCCCCGTAGTGGAGCAGGAAGACTCCGCGGGAACGGCGCTGGGCGATGAAGGAGATGAAGGGGACGTCGGCTTTGGCTGCGTTGCAGGGTCGACAGGCGAGGACCAGGTTGTCGGGCCGGTCGTAGGCCGTCTGGCCTTTGCGGGGATAGACGTGGTCGAGAGTGGTTCGGTCTTCGGCGATTTCAATCCCGCAATAGGCACAGATCGATCCGTATTGCTGGATCAGCCACTGACGGTGACTGTCCATGGAGCGACGGCCAAGATTGCGAGCCGGACGATGCGAATTCGAAGAGGAACGTCTGCGGGAGTTACGTGGCACGTTGTGAAGATCCGTCAAAACTTTTTCTACTTTTTCTGTTCAGGTTATGATCAGGCGGCCTAACTTGGCCGCAGGAACGGACTTAATGTAACGAGTCAGGGTCCGAAACGGTATCCTGCCGGTCCCCGACCCCCTACCTCTCCCGCGGCCTCGCCCTCTCCCCGGGCCCGCAACTCCGCCCAGACAACAGGCTTAGCGAGCCCGCACTGGGGATGAATTCAGCAAGACCCCGGCCAGACGGCCTCAAGGATGGTAGCGGGACTTTAGCAGTCGCCCCCACTTCCAGTTGATCGGGTAAACGGTCCTGGCTGGCCCTCCGGCATCCACCAGCTGCTGGCCACTGTTGGCCCAGGCGAACACGCCTCCCTCCAGGTACGAGACCCGGCTGTACCCTGCCCCCTGAAGCGCCAGCGCCATCGCCGCGGCCATGGTGCCCGCGGCATCGTAGACCACCACCGGATTGCTCTTGGGAACGTTCGCGATGACAGCGAGATCAGGCTCTGCCGGATCGATCCAGACCGCTCCGTCTATGTGGCTCATGGTGAAGTCGGCCTCGGGCCGCGCATCAACCAGGAGCGCCGGCGGCCGGTTGGGATCCGCCCGCCACGCCACCAGCTCGGCCGGAGTCACCGAGCGAACCGATGAGAACCTGGCCTTCACCGCCTGACGCAATACCACGGAGCCGAGGGGACTCCCATCCCAGAACAGACCAATGAGGACCAGTGCCGCAAGAACGAGCAGGACGACGGTCCGTTTGGTGAAGCGCTTCCCTGTGCTCATGTCGTGAAATCTTGGAGGAGACAGGGGCACCCAAGCCGCAAGCATTAAGCCGTAAGCCCTAAGCTCTAAGCAACAGGCGATTTGCCTATGGCTTACAGCTCGAGGCTTACGGCTTTTTGCTCGACCGAGTGGCTTAAGGCCAGCGACTCCTACCGACGACCCCGCCCGCCACCACCCCCGCCCCTTCCCTCATCGGGCTTGCGGGTTTTGGCCAACAGCGCGGCCTCGGCGGCTGCCTTTCGGATCATCCGCTCCGGGCTCTCTGCCTTCATGATAGTGCGCGGTTTTCCGGGCACGATGTTCACCTTGCCCTCGACCGTCTCGACTGTGAGGGGCCGGCCGGTGGTCAGCTCGAAGACCCCCAGCACGTTTTCTCCCGCGCCCTGTGCCGCCTTTACTCGCTCGGCCAACGCTTCACGGTGTGGCAGCCCTTCCAGGCTTACAGGGGGAGTGCCGAATGGAGTAATCGGCTGTACCAGGATGGCGATCTTGGCCCCTCTAAGCGTGGGACCCAGCCGCACATCGCGGCCTCCAACCTCGCGGGCCCAGCGAGCGGCCTCACGCTCGGCCGGTGATGGCGCGTTCTTGCCTGAGTTGGAGGCCTCGGTTGCGCCGGCGCCGGGCTTCTTCTGCTCGCGACTCTTGCGAAGCGCTTTCAGGTATTCGGGTTCGTCAGACACGGTAACAGCTCCAGACTGCGGTGGGACAGGTTCGGGGGAGAAGATACACCGGGAGGAGCAGCAAGGGGAGAACGGCCCGGCCAGAGGGAAGGGTTCCAGGAAAGGATCGAAAAACTTACCGCGGATGACGCGAACCCCGCGGAAGAACGCGAAAGGGGCTTTGACATGCGGGCGGTGAGCAGTTGAGAAGCCCTCCCTAATCTGGAGAGCGCGTGGCTACGAGACGGGTGGTATCGCTCCGTCGCCCACCCTGAATCCATACCGCCTCAGCCGCGAACCCAACGCATCGGCGCCTTGTCCCCCCATCACAATCACCAATCCCGGTGCGACCAGCCTCGGCAGCCGGCGCAAATCGGCGAGCCGCGCCTCGACGTTGGCGGGGTCCGCGGCGCTGATCGCGAGACAGGCGGGATGAACGGTCCACGACGCATCCACCAGATCGTGAAGGGGCAGGTCAGCGCCGAGGTAGCGGACTCTCCAGCCGGACCGGGCGAGGAGCACGAGGTGACAGAGCAGGCCCCACTCGTGACGCTCGCCCTGGAGGCACGCCGCGAGGAGAACCGGTCCCTTGCCGCGCTCGAGTTCCAGCTCTCGCTTGAGGGTGGTGATCACCACATCGCTCGCCAGGTGCTCTACCGCGACGGAGAGTTTGCCCAGCGCCCACTGATCGCCGATCAACTCGGCGAGAGGGAGAATCACCTCGCGAACGAAACTCTCGAGCGGCCGACTTCGACGCTCTTGCTCCAGCAGTGCGGCGAGGCGTTCCCGGTCCAGATGACGGAGCGCGTCCAGCATGCCCGGCAGAGGGGAACCGTCATCCACCGAACCTTCGGCCCGACTCAGCACCGACTCGACCGGTTCCTGAATCAGTTCGCCGATTCGCTCTCCCCCAGCGATCAGCCGGGCAAACGCCCGCAGCAATGCCACCTGCTCCGAGCTGTACACCCGGTAGCGATTCGCCAGCCGCCGAGGCCTCACGACCTTGTATCGCCGCTCCCAGGCACGGAGCCGAGCGGGAGCCAGGCCCGTGAGCTCGGCGACCTCCTTGATCTCGTAGTTTCGGTTGACCGGCATGGCGGGAGAA
>DATBGE010000230.1:0-5797 GCA_036558125.1 Gemmatimonadales bacterium
GCCTGCCAGGAAGTACCCCGGGCGCTCGGTGGACGCCCTCTCTAACGGAGTAACTAATGCCTCGCTACATCATCGAACGAACCGTGCCCGCCCTGTCCCGCGAAGAACTGGATGCCGCAGGTAGGTTGTCCAATGCGGTAATCTCCGAGATGCCGGGAGTAGTGTGGATCCGGAGTTACGTGTCCGATACCGAGGGAAAGATCTACTGCGAGTACGACGCTCCCGATCCCGAGTCCATCCGGGAACACGCCCGCCGCGCCGGTCTTCCGGCGGACCGGATCATCGAGGTGACGTTGGAGATCAGTCCGACGATGTTCCGGTAGCGGGAGACGGGAGACGGGAGAAGGGAGAAGGGAAGGGAAAAGGGGTGATGGTCCAACCTTCCGGCGATTCGGGGTGTCCGAGGTGGCGATAGGGCGCGGTAGGGCGGAGGGTCGGTCAGGCGGTCAGGGCGAACGGGGCGGGTCAGGGCAAACGGCGCGGTCAGGTCGGAACGGGGCTTCCTAGCAACCCCTACCACCTACTCCCTACACCCTACTACCCACCTGTCCCATTCCGAAACAATTGCTCCGCCCAGCCCGTCCGGCCCAGCTAAGCCGCTCTACCACATAACCGGTCACCCGCACCCAACACCGAGTCTTCCGATGCGCCACCTGAAGCTCGCCTTCCGGACGCTGTTCAAGACCCCATTCGTTACCGCGATTGCCGTGCTCTCCCTGGCGCTCGGAATCGGAGCCAACGCCGCGATCTTCTCGCTCTTCGATCAGATGCTGCTCCGGCCGCTGCCGGTGAGCCACCCCGAGCAGCTCGTCAACCTGTCCTCCCCCGGGCCCAAGCCGGGCTGGCAGACCTGCAATCAGGCCGGCGACTGCGACGACACCTTCAGCTACCCGATGTTTCGTGACCTGGAAAAGGGTGGCCAGACAGTGCTCGCGATTGTGGCCCATCGGGGTTTCGGGGTCAATCTCTCCTTCAAGAACGAGCCGGTCACTGGGGATGGAATGTTTGTCTCCGGCTCCTATTTCCCGACCTTGGGGCTGACTCCCGCACTCGGCCGATTACTGGGACCGAGCGATGATGATGCCATCGGGTCCCACTTCGTCGCCGTCCTGGGATACAGCTACTGGCAGGCCCACTTCGGCGGCGATCCCAGTGTGATTGGCCAGGCCGTCACGGTGAATGGCCAATCGATGGAGATCGTGGGCGTGGCGCCCAAGGGCTTTGACGGGACCACGATGGGAACCCGGCCGCTGGTGTATGTGCCGATCACCATGCGTAGGATCCTCTCCATCGGGACTCCTGAGTTCGACAATCGCCGGGCCTATTGGGTCTATCTCTTCGGGCGACTCAAGCCGGGCGTGACGATGGAGAAGGCCAAGTCGGCGCTGAACGGGGTCTACCATCCCATCATCACCGACGTCGAGGCGGCGCTCCAGGAGAACATGAGCGATGCCACGATGGCGAAGTTCAAAGCCAAGGAAGTCACCCTCGCCGCCGGCCCGATGGGTCAGAGCTCGATCCACAAGGAAGCCCGGACACCGCTCTTCATGCTGTTCGGCATCACGGCGATCGTGCTCATCATCGCCTGCGCCAACATCGCCAACCTGCTGCTGGCCCGTGGAGCGGGTCGAGCGATGGAGATGGGAGTTCGTCTCGCGCTCGGAGCCAGCCGCCGCCAGCTTCTGGCTCAGCTCCTGACCGAGTCGGTGCTGCTCGCCTTGATGGGTGGCGTCGCCAGCCTGATCGTGGCGCAGTGGACCCTCTCGCTCATCTCGTCGCTGCTTCCTCCGGAGGCGATAGCGACGCTGCGCTTCGAGCTGCAGCCGCCGGTACTGGTCTTCACCGCCCTGGTTTCGCTGGCGACCGGCATCTTGTTTGGCCTCTTCCCCGCGTTGCACAGCACCCGGTCCGATCTCGTCACCTCGATCCGGGCCAACGCCGGCTCGATTCAGGGCCACCGCGGCGCCGCACGGTTCCGGGCCAGCCTCGTCACCGCTCAGATCGCACTGGCGACCGGGCTGCTGATCTCCGCCGGACTCTTTCTCAAGAGCCTGGTGAACGTGACTCATGTGGAGCTGGGAGTGAAGGTGGACCAGGTGGTCACCTTCGGCATCTCCCCGGAGCGGAGCGGCTACGACAGCACGCGGTCGGCCTTGCTGTTCGACCGGGTCGAGCAGGAGCTCAAGTCGATTCCGGGGGTCACGGCGGTGACGGCGTCCCTGGTCCCCCTCCTGGCCGGAGACAACTGGGGCAACGACGTCGACGTGCAGGGGTTCCCCTCCGGGCCCGACGTGGATAACAACTCTCGCTTCAATGAGGTGGGACCTGGCTACTTCCAGACCCTGGGCATCAAGCTGCTCAAGGGACGGGAGTTCACCGAGGCCGATCGGGTAGGCTCTGGCAATGTTGCGGTAGTGAATCAGACGTTTGCCAGGAAGTTCAAGCTGAATGACGATGCGGTGGGCAAGTTCATGTCCAACCGGGGCCCCGACTCCATGAACATCCAGATCGTGGGGCTGATCGAAGACGCCAAGTACAGCGAAGTGAAGGACACCATCCCGCCGGTCTTCTACACGCCGTGGCGACAGGACGCTGGCGTGGGATTCATCAATTTCTACGTCAAGACTTCGCTGCCGCCAGAGCAGTTGCTCCGCATCATTCCTGCCCTGATGAAGAAGATCGACGCGGGTCTCCCTCTCGAGGGATTAAAGACCATGCCGCAGCAGATCCGGGAGAACGTCTTCCTCGACCGGATGATCAGCATCCTGTCGAGCGCATTCGCGGTCCTGGCGACGCTGCTGGCCGCGGTGGGACTCTACGGCGTGTTGGCTTACACTGTGGCGCAGCGCACTCGGGAGATCGGAGTCCGCATGGCGCTGGGCGCCGATGCTCGAAACGTTCGCGCCCTCGTCATGCGCCAGGTCGGCGTGATGATGGTCGTCGGTAGCGTGATCGGGATCGCCGCCGCGGTCGGCCTGGGTCGCGCCGCGAGCAGCCTGTTGTACGGCCTCAAGGGGCACGACCCGGTGGTGTTCACCCTCTCGGTACTGGTGCTGATGCTGGTCGCACTGGGAGCGGGATACATCCCGGCTCGACGGGCATCAAGGGTGAATCCGATCCAGGCGTTGAGGTACGAGTAGACGGGAGACGGGAGACGGGAGACGGAAGACGGGAGACGGGGAAGCGGGGAAGGGGGAACAGGGGATGAAAAGGCACCGAACTGCCAGGTCGCCCGTTGGACTCACCGTCGGAGTCGCGGTTTTGCTCACGAGCACGGTTCTCGTGAACGGCGCGCGGGCTCAGACCAAGGTCACCGACCATCTTCGCGCCCGGCCAAAGGCGGTGTCGGACACCGCCACCCCTGGACTCAGCGCGCTGGACATTTCTGCTGCTCGGGACGCCTATCTGTACATTCCCCGACGCTATAGTCCCAGCCATCCCGCGCCCCTCCTGGTCCTGCTGCATGGCGCAACGCAGAGCGCCGAGTTGTGGACCGGGTCGGCCGCGCTGCTCGCGATGGCCGATAGTATGGGACTCGTCCTCTTGATGCCGAATTCGCAGGACCGGACCTGGGACTTGATGATCGGTGGGTTCGGCCCCGATGTACGCCTCCTCGATTCAGCCCTCACCGTGGTTTTCCACCGCTGTAACATCGATCGGAAACATGTCGCGTTAGGGGGCTTTTCGGACGGGGCGAGCTATGCCCTTTCCCTCGGAGTGAGCAATGGAGATCTCTTCGGCTTCCTCATCGCGTTTTCCCCGGGGATCTTCGCGCCTGCCGGAGCGGTGGGCATGCCGCGCGTCTTCATCGCCCACGGAACCAGCGACCAGATCCTTCCGATTGCTACCACCAGCCGGCGGATCGTACCGATGCTGAAGAAAGCCGGGTACAACGTGACGTATCACGAGTTCGAAGGGCCGCACACAGTAAAGGCGGACCAGATGCGGGCGGCGCTCGCCTGGTTCGTTGGCAGGTAGCCGATCCGGTGCAGGCGCTGCAGTACGAGTAGACGAAGACGGGAGACGGGAGACGGAAGACGGGCGGGAACGAGGCTGGAGCGAGACTACCTCATCCCGAGCGCAGCGAGGGATCTACCATCCCCGCCTGGACGCCAAGGCAGGGACACTAGATCCCTCGCTGCGCTCGGGATGAGGTGTTACCCTCGCTGCTGCGCCATTCCGCCATTCCGCCATTCCGCCATTCCGCCATTCTCCCGGCCTATGGCCTGCTCCCGAATCCCCGATGTCCGTGCCCCGATGGTTTGCGGTGGGTCTGCTTTGCGGGCTGGTGTCCTGCGCGGGCCGCCTTGGCTTCGGAGCGCCCACGCTCTTCCTTCTTTCGCGCACGCATCGCGGCGAGCCGCTCTTCCAATGGCACTTCCAGGCGCGCTTCAGGCCGGGCCTTGTAATCGAAATCGGGAACCATCACCCTCGGTAGCCGCCGGCCGATCGCCCGCTCGATGTTCCGCAGATCCCCTTCTTCGTCCGGCGCCACGAAGGTAAAGGCATCGCCCACCGCCTCCGCCCTTGCCGTGCGTCCCACCCGATGGATGTAGTCCTCGGCCACTTTGGGTACATCGAAATTCACGACGTGACCCAGCTCTTCGATGTCGATCCCGCGCTGGGCGATGTCCGTCGCAACCAATACCCGATATTTCCCGCTCTTGAATCCGGCCAGCGCGTTGGTCCGCTGCGGCTGGGACCGGTTCCCGTGAATCCGCTCTGCCTCGATCCCGTTTCGAACCAGGAACTTCCACAGCCGGTCCGCGCGATGCTTGGTGCGGGTAAAGACCAGCGCCTCCTGCAGCTCACTTCGCTGGAGCAACGTCAGGAAGAGCGCGGACTTGAGCTCCTGCGGCACAGGATAGACCGCCTGGGTGATCCCGACCGCAGGCGCCGCCTTCCGACCCAGGTTGATGGTCACTGGATCGCGCAGCATGTCCCGGGTGAGAGCCGCGATCGGATCGGGCATCGTGGCGCTGAAGAAGAGCGTTTGCCGCTTGGTCGGTAGATGGCGAATGATCTTCCGGATCTCAGGCAGGAAACCCATGTCGAGCATCCGGTCCGCTTCGTCCAACACCAGCACCTCGAGTGCCGCGAGCCTGGCGTAGGGCGACCTGAGATGGTCGAGCAGACGGCCCGGCGTCGCGATCAGCACGTCGACCCCGGTGCGGAACGCGTGCTCCTGTGGCGCCATTCCCACTCCGCCGAATACCGCGGCGGCGCTGACGGGCGTGTGTACCGCCAGGTCGTTCAGGTCTTCGAGGATCTGGGCCGCCAGCTCGCGAGTCGGGGTGATCACGAGCGCGCGAGTTGTACCACGAGGTCGTTCGATCAGGCGATGCAGGATGGGCAGCAGAAACGCCGCGGTCTTGCCGCTCCCGGTGGTTGCACAGGCGAGAACGTCTCGTCCGGCCAGGGCAGGGGGAATGGCGTCGCTCTGAATTTGGGTCGGACGAATGAATCCCAGCTCCTTGATGCCCTTTAGGAGACTCGGGTGGAGCTTCAGCGGGGTGAACGGCAAAGCGAGAATCCTTCTTCAGCGGGTTCGCGAGAGGCGGGAAGGATAGGGGTACGTCGAGGCCGGGGCAATCGGGAGACGGAAGACGGGAGATGGGAGACGGGAAATGCGGGGAACGGGGAACAGGGAAGGGGGAAGGAAGAATTGAAGATTGCAGATTGAAGTTTGAAGATTTTGAGGCACAGCTGTTCAATCTTCAATCTGCAATCTGCAATCTGCAATTCTCTCCATTCGCTTTCGTTCTAAGTGTCGACCACCTCAGCACACCGACGCCGC
>DATBGE010000231.1:0-22695 GCA_036558125.1 Gemmatimonadales bacterium
CGTCTCTCTGTTGGACCGGCTGGGACTCCACCGGAAAGAGCTTCGGGCCTGGGCGATGTATGACTGGGCCAACTCGGCGATGGTGACCACCATCGTCACCGCGGTTTTCCCGATCTATTTCTCCGCCGTTGCCGGGGCCGACCTTGGCACCGCACAAGCCACCTACCGCCTGGCCATCGCGACAACAATCGCGCTCGTCATCATCGCGGTGCTCTCGCCGATCCTCGGGACGCTCGCCGACCAGGCGGGGATCAAGAAGCGGTTGTTGGGCGGGTTCATGCTGATCGGAGTGGTCGCCGTCGGCCTCATGTTCTTCATCGAACGAGGCGAGTGGCTCTACGCCGCGATCCTCTTTGTCGTGGCCAACATCGCGGTCAACGGCAGTTTCGTCTTCTACGATTCGTTCCTCCCGCACATCGCCTCGCGGGAGGAAATGGACCGGGTCTCCACCGCGGGATACGCCCTCGGGTACGTGGGCGGCGGGATTCTCCTGGCGCTCAACCTCGCCTGGATTCAGAAGCCGGAATGGTTTGGCCTGCCCCACGGGCCGGATCTCACTCCCGCCCAACAGACTCTTCCCACCAGGCTCGCCTTCCTGTCGGTGGCGGTATGGTGGCTGCTCTTCTCGATCCCGCTCTTCCGGGATGTGCCGGAGCCGGGAGGAGCGCGCCGCGGCGGACGGGTCTCGGTGATGGATGCGCTCCGCACCCTGCGCGAGACCTTCCGTCACCTGGGTCGCTACCGCCAGGCGGTCATCATGCTGGTGGCGTTCCTGATCTACAACGACGGGATCGGAACCATCATCCGCATGGCGACGATCTACGGGACCGAGCTGGGCATCGGCCGGGGCGCGCTGATCGCGTCGATCATGATCGTGCAGTTCGTGGGGATACCGTTCGCTTTCCTCTTCGGCGCGTTCGCCAAGTGGATCGGTAACAAACGGGCTGTGATGGTGGGACTCGTGGTCTACGGGGTCATCAGCATCTTCGGCTACTACATGCGGACCGGCACCCACTTCCTCATCCTGGCCCTGATGGTCGGAATGGTGCAGGGCGGCACTCAGGCGCTGAGCCGCTCGCTTTTCGCCAGTCTCATTCCGCGGCAACAGTCGGCGGAATTCTTCGGTTTCTTCGCCGTGGTGGAGAAGTTCGCGGGGATCTTCGGGCCGGCGCTGTTCGCGCAGGTGATCGCGCTGACGGGGTCAAGCCGCGGAGCGATTCTCTCCATTATAGCTTTCTTCGTGGTAGGAGGAGTGTTGCTGCACTTCGTAGACGTTGAGCAGGGTCAGCGAGCCGCCCGGGAAGCAGAGGCGGCATTGTCGGCCTGAGAAGCCATCGGAGGGAACAATGGAGCGACCCGTCGGTGTGACGATCCTCGCGGTTCTCGCGCTCATCTCGGGTGCGTTGGGGATATTGAAGGGACTGGTGGCGCTGGGACTGGGGGGAGTTGCCGCGAGTTGGATGGCGACCAGCTATCCTGTCGCCGGAGCGGTCGTCGGGGTGCTCGCCGTCGCCTACGGCGTCGTGGCCCTGATCCTCGGCTGCTTCTCGCTTGGTTTCGGCCTCGGCGCCTGGAATCTCAAATCGTGGGCCTGGACCCTTGGCGTCGGCACCGAGGTCGCGACACTGATCTGGGCCTGCCTGGTTGCGATCGGCCCGGGCACCCTTCGGGGCCAGATGTGGACCATCCTTCTGGCCGGGGCGATCCTCTACTACCTGACGAGACCCGACATCAAGAGCGCGTTCGGCCGAGTCTAAGGCGTAGGAACCGCTTCCTCGGCGCAGCCCTTGAGCTTCTCGCCGTCCACCGTGGCGGTTGCCTCGAGGCTGAAATATTCCCCCGACATGTTGTCCACGCAGCCCACGTCCTCCAGCCGTAGCGACATGCGGTGGACCTTATCGGTCGTGGTCGTGTTCCACAGCTGAACTTTGTCTTCCGTGCTCGCCGCGGCGCCCTCAAAGACTACCTCGGGCCCTTCGGGTCGTTTGAGCACAAGAGAGTCGGGATAGACCATGACGGCCCAGAACGGCTCGTTGCCGCGAGCCTTGAACTGCCAGGTCGGTGTGGGCACGTGACACCCGCCGCCTTCACCGGGACGGGCCGCTCTCAGAATTCGGGTAATGCGCAGGGCATCACGATATCGGGCGTTGGGTCCCTGGGCCGGCGAGCGAACGTCCACCCCGCGAACAACGAGGTAGATCCGCTCTCCCCCGGCGCCCAGGCCGGCCCAGGCTCGCTTGAGCTCGCCGTTCGTCTGGTCAATGACCGGGCGGGCGAGATCCTCATCGCAGCCCACGAACGTCGTGTCCGCTCCCTGCACCGCGAGCAGGCCTCGCGCGATCAGGCCAACATCCTGAGGAACTGGAGCCGGGGAATCGACCACCTGGGGGTCGGCCGGTGGTTCCTTTCGGGCATCACATCCCGCCAGCACCGCTACGAGCAGGCACCATCCGCTGGTCCGGACCAAGGCGATCCTCCGGTGGAGTGGATCCTCCATTGTATGAATCAGCTGGCCTTGGGGCCAGTGAGCGCGAGCACTTGTGGCGGGGTGGAGGGATTCCTAGCTTCCCGTACATGACTGAGACCTTGGGGCTGCTTATGTGCGGCCAGACCATCACGACCACCCTCACCTGCGGCGAGGGACGGCTGGTCTAGAGCGCTGTTCTGCCCCCTGACCACCGACCCGCCGTACAATCAGTCCGGCGGGTTTTTTCATGACTCTGACCCGGTGAGAGGGTTGTGGTTGACACCATTGAGCTGACGAGGGAGCTGGTGAGCCTGGAGACGCCGACCGGCCATGAAGGTCCGGCCGTCCGGCTCCTCGCGGACCTTCTGGTCGGGTTGGGATACAACGTCGCGCGGCAGCCGGTCTCCCCGGGACGGGAGAATCTGTACGCCTACCGGGAACCACCGGAGCTGGTCTTCAGTACCCACCTGGACTGCGTTCCCCCGTATGTAGCTCTTCGGGAGGACGAAACCCACCTGCACGGCCGGGGCACCTGCGACGCCAAGGGCCTGGCAGCAGCGATGGTGAGTGCGGCCGAACGACTCGCCGAAAAGGGTGAGCGGCGGATCGGGTTGCTGTTCGTCGTGGGAGAGGAGAATGGTTCCGACGGGGCTCGGGTCGCTGCCTCATTGGAACCGAAAGGCCGATTCGTGGTCAACGGAGAGCCGACCGAGAACCGGCTGAGCATGGGACAGAAGGGATCGCTGAAAATGGTGATCGAGTGCGAGGGAAGACCGGCGCATTCCGCGTATCCCCAGGACGGCCGTTCCGCCATTCTTCCGTTGCTGGATGCGCTGGAGCGACTGAGGCACTTCCAGCTGCCCAGCGATCCCATGCTGGGCCAAAGCACCCTCAACATCGGCGTGCTGGAGGGGGGAGTTGCCCCGAATGTCATCCCACCTAAGGCGCGCGCGGAGATCCTGGTGCGCACCATCGGCCCGACCCTTCAGCTCCAGAAGGAGCTCGCCGAGTGTGCCGGATCGGAGGTACAGGCGAGCTTCCCCGTCGAGCTGCCCTACTGCAAGAACACCGCGCCCGCGCCGAAAGGGTGGGAAACCACCGTTGTGAGCTATGCGAGCGACCTGCCGTTCCACGACAGTTGGGGTGCCGGCTATCAGCTGGGGCCAGGCACGATCCGGGTGGCACACACCGCGGAAGAGCGCATTTCGAAATCGGAACTGCTGCGGGGCGTCGAGCTCTACGTGAAGCTGGCGGAGGACCTGATCCGCCTGGGTTCGGAGGAATGATGGACAGGATTCCTGTCTCAGTCCTGGGCGCGACCGGCACCGTTGGGCAGAAGTTCGTGAAGCTGCTCGACGGGCACCCCTGGTTCGAGATTGTGGCCGTGGCAGCGTCGGAGCAGAGCGCCGGGAAGCCGTACGGCGAAGTGGTACGCTGGCGCGAGAGCACCCCGATACCGGAGTCGGTCGCCCGGCTGGTGGTACAACGCAGCGAGCCGCCCCTCCCCGGACGCATAGTGTTCTCGGCGCTCGACGCCGATGTGGCGGGACCCCTGGAACAGTCCTTCGCCCAGTGCGGAGCCTTCGTCGTCACCAATACCCGTATCCACCGCATGGCGACCGACGTGCCGCTGCTGGTACCGGAGGTGAACCCGGATCACCTGTCGCTCCTCGAGCGCCAGCAAAAGGAGCGAGGCTGGAAGGGCGGTATCGTCGCGAATCCGAATTGCTCGACTGCCGGGCTCGTGATGGCAATGGCACCACTCCACGCCGCGTTCCGGCTCGAAAAGCTCTTCGTCGCGACCATGCAGGCGTCGTCGGGAGCAGGCTATCCCGGCGTTCCTTCGCTCGATCTGCTGGGAAACGTCATTCCCTTCATCGGCGGGGAAGAGGAGAAGATCGAGGCGGAGACCCGCAAGATCCTCGGCGACCTTGCCGGTTCCGTAGTCGAGCAGGCCGCGATCGCGGTGAGTGCCCACACCAACCGTGTCCCAGTGGTCGACGGCCACACCGAAGTGGTTTCCGCCGGATTCGCCCGTAGAGTGAGGCCGGCTGAGGCGCTTGAAGCGTACCGGACCTTCGAGACTCCGGCCTCCGTGGCGAATCTCCCGTCCACTCCCGCCCGTCCGATCGAAGTGGACTCTCGGCCCGACCGTCCCCAGCCCCGGCTGGACGTGGATCGGGGCACCGGCATGAGCGTGACGATTGGCCGGATTCGTCCCTGCCCACTGCTCGACCTGCGTCTGGTTCTGCTGAGTCACAACACTGTTCGCGGGGCGGCGGGGGCGGCGATTCAGAATGCGGAGTTGCTTGTGTCGGAAGGGTGGGTGAAGGAGTCAGGAGTCTAGAGTCAGAAGTCTGGAGTCTAGAGGCCCACTGATCGGGCTTTGTAGGAATCCTCGGACTTAGGACTCTCGACTCCAGACTATCGACTCCAGACTCAACAATGCGTCTCGCCCTCATCGGCTACGGAAAGATGGGCCACGCGCTCGCGGCACTCGCCATCGAGCGGGGCCATGAGGTCTGCACGATCGTGAGGGGAGAGGAGAATCACCAAGGAGCGGCGCTGACCGCCGAACGGCTGGGGGGTGCCGAGGTGGCGCTCGAGTTCACGAGACCGGAGGCGGCACCGGGAAATCTGATGCGGATGGCGAGACTCGGCTTGCCGACGGTGAGCGGAACGACGGGATGGTCATCCAGTCTTCCCGCCATCGAGCGCGAGGTCAACGCCAGCGGCGGCGCGTTGCTGCACAGTCCGAATTTCTCTCTTGGAGTCCATCTCTTTCTCCGCGCAGCGGCCGATCTCGCACGACATTTCCGGGGCCGGGATTTCGACGGGTTCATCCTGGAGCAGCATCACGCCGCCAAGCGGGATGCGCCGTCAGGCACGGCGCTGCAGCTCAAAGCGGCCGTGAGCGCGGCGGATCCCGACCGGCCCTTTCCGATAAGCTCGGTGCGTGCCGGGCTCTCGCCGGGCTCTCACCTCCTGGCCTATGATTCTCCCTTCGAGGTCATTCGGCTCGAGCACACGGCCCGGAGCCGGCAGAGCTTCGCCGCGGGAGCGCTCATGGCAGCAGAATGGCTGCAGGGCCGCAAAGGGGTATACACCTTCGATGAAATGCTGTTCGGAGGCACACGATGAGCGGACTCGCCGGGTGTGGAACGGCGCTGGTGACACCGTTTACCGCCAGTGGCGCGGTGGACGAGCCGGCGCTGCGCGGTCTCGTCGAGTGGCAGATCGAGAGCGGGATCGACTTCCTGGTCCCTTGCGGCAGCACCGGTGAAGCGCAGACCTTGTCCGCCGCCGAACGGGAGCGGGTCGTAGCTCTTGTGGTTGAAACCTCCAAAGGGCGCGTCCCGGTGATGGCGGGCGCCTCCCACAACGACACCCGCCAGGCGGTCGAGGAAGCACGCCGGATGAGCGCGCTGGGCGTGCAATGGCTGCTGGTCGCGACCCCGTATTACAACAAACCCACACCGGACGGCCTCTACCGGCATTTCGTCGCCGTGGCCGACGCTTCCGCGGTACCCATCTGTCTCTACAATGTTCCGGGCCGGACGGCGGTGAATCTCAAGCCCGAAACGGCGCTGCGACTGGCCCAGCACGGGAACGTGGCCGGGATCAAGGAGTCCAGCGGCGACCTCGCTCAGGTTCAGCACATTCTCGCGGGACGGCTGGAAGGCTTCGCGGTCCTCTCCGGCGAAGACTGGATGACTCTCGCCATCATGGCCGCCGGAGGGGATGGGCTTATTTCGGTGGCATCGAACGAAATCCCCCATCACATGCGCGCCATGGTGCACATGGTCGCCCAGGGAAACCTCGAGGAGGCGCGGCAGCTGCTCTACCGGGTTCTTCCCCTGCTCGAAGCCAACTTCCTCGAGACCAATCCCGGACCGGTGAAGGCCGCGCTGGCTGCAATGGGCCTGATCCAGGATGTGTTGCGCCTCCCTCTGGTCCCGCTTTCCGAGTCCCGTCGAGGCCCGCTCTATAAGGCGCTTAAAGCCGCCGGCGTGAACCTGCCGGGCTATGAAGCCTGATCACTTCACCGATCTCCGGAAGATCATCGAGCGGTTTGCCCACGGAGTGCCCGCCGGGGAAGACGGAGCAGCGCGTGCGGCCTTCGACCGGCTGAAAGCGGGTCTCAACGCCGGCACCATTCGCGCGGCGGAGCGCGACGAGCAGGGCACCTGGCAGGTCAATCAATGGGTCAAAGCCGGGATTCTCCTCGGCTTCCGGCTGGGGAAGGTCGTCCCGGTCGCCTCCGACGGCCCGATGCCATTTTTCGATAAGGACACCTACCCGGTCCAACGGCTGACCGTGGACGCGGGCGTGCGCGTGGTGCCCGGAGGCTCAGCGATTCGCGACGGCTGTTATCTGGGCCGCGGAGTGGTCTGCATGCCTCCCATGTACGTGAACGTCGGTGCGTACGTGGACGAGGGGACCATGATTGATTCCCACGCCCTGGTCGGTTCCTGCGCCCAGGTCGGCAAGCGAGTCCATCTCTCGGCGGGAGCCCAGCTGGGAGGGGTGTTGGAGCCGGTCGGCGCGCTGCCGGTGATCGTGGAGGACGACGTCATGGTAGGTGGTAACTGCGGGGTCTACGAAGGCACCATCGTTCGCGAAGGAGCGGTGCTCGGAGCCGGAACCATCCTCACGGCCTCGATGGTCCTGTACGATCTGGTGCGCGACCGTACCTATCGGCGAGCGGGAGATCGACCACTCGAAGTCCCGGCGGGGGCGGTTGTCGTGCCGGGGAGCCGTACGCTCCTGTCCGGCGCGGGATTGCGGCAGGGACTGCAGCTCTACGCGCCGGTCATCGTGAAATACCGGGACGAGAAGACCGACCTTTCGACACGATTGGAGGAGTTACTGCGCTAAACCGTGTTGCGCCTCGCACTCGGGGCCCATATGATAGACGCCGCTTCCCGAGCCGCAGGAGCCCCATGTCAGTCTCGCGCTTCGTCGCCGCCCTCCTTGTCAGCGGGCTGGCCACCTTCCCGCTCCACGCCCAGAGCCATATGAGCAGCGGTGGCGGGCTCCGTGATCTGATTCCCGAGCTGTTCCAGTTCGGTGATTGCGGCGAGCCGCTCTGCCTCAACTCCAACGTCAACGCAGCGACCGGCCACGGCAGCCACTACATCGGCTCGACCGTGCAGGGAACCGACAATCTCATCGGATTCCTTTCCGGTGCTATCGCCGCGGCCGTGTCGAGCTTCCCGGTCAGTACCGCGACCAGTGCGGTCACCTTCAGGTTCGAGGGTGGACGCCCAGTGCGTGAAATCCGCTCCGCCGGGCCCATCTTCGGTGAAAGGGTGCAAACACTTGGGAAGGGGAGGCTGCTGCTCGGCGTCAACCTGACGGCTATCAGTTTCAATTCGGTGCGCGGCGTGCCCCTCGACAATGTGACCTTCAACTTCACTCACCAGAATACGAGCCGGGGTTCGTTCTTCCCCCAAGACAGCGCACTGGGAAGTCCAGCATTCGAGAACGACGTCATCGCGGTCAACACCTCCATCAACTTCAACCTCCAGACGGCGCTGGTCTTTCTCACCTATGGCCTCAGCGATCGGATCGACCTTGGCGTGGAGCTGCCCCTCGTCCACTCCGATCTGAACGGCGGCAGCATCGCCCATGTAACGCCATTCACCAACCCGACGCCCCACTTCTTCGGCACCTCGGCCAATCCATCCTTACTCGCGGGCTCATCTATTGACGGATCAGCCACGGGAATTGGAGACGTAGGCGCACGCCTCAAGGTGAACCTGGGAGGCAGCGACCGCGGCGCCTTTGGCATCCTGGTTGACGGCAGATTCCCTACTGGGAACGAGGACGATTTTCAGGGATCCGGAGAATACGCGGTACGAGGGCTCGGCATCGTCTCCGGCAGGTTTGGCAACTTTTCTCCCCACCTCAACGCCGGGTACCTCTGGCGCTCGGGGAAATCGCTGACCGATGCCGTGCTCGCTACGGCGGGGTTCGATCAGCTGATGGCCCCGTGGGCCACCTTGGCCGTCGATTTGATTACCCAATGGCAGGTGGGCACCAACCCGCTGGTATTGCCCGGTACCGTGACGTTTACGACACCCTACCTCCGGCACGTGCAGCCGACCAATATCCCGGATCGCGATGACGATCTGATCGACGGCTCGGTGGGATTCAAGTTTCTGATTGGGAACCAGCTGATCCTCGTCACCAACGCGCTGGTGCCGCTGAACAGCGGCGGGATGCGGGCCAATTGGGCCGGTACCATAGGGATCGAACGGACCTTCTAGCGGTCAGTTGTTGAGCGCGCCCTCCTGGATCCACAGGGCGATGAGGTCGTAGTTTCCCGGCTGCAGCTGGACCAGGGGAGCATCCGGCGGCATGGGAGTAGGAACCCCGTGGAGACGCTGAAGCAGGAGACCGGTCGTCGTGTCGCCGGGAACGAGGTAGTTACCGCTGGTCACGAGCGAGGCGTAGCTCGCTGCCGCGCTCGTCATCGTCGGAGGCGGGCCAGGAACGACGTGACAGAACGCCAGGGCACAGGAGCCCTGCAGAATCGGCTGGACTTGTCCTGACAACGTCGAGGTATTCACCACCTGAACCGTCCCGTCTCCGTCGAGACCCGATACGTTGGCCGTGATGGTCGCCGTTCCAAGCGTAACGCCCGAAACTTTCCCGTCCGCATCCACAGTAGCGACGTTGTCGTCGTCCGATGACCAGGTCGCCATGTGCCCGCTCAGCAGGGTCCCGTTCTTGTCATAGACTAACGCGACGAGTTGCAGCTCCCGGTCCAGCAGTACCGAGCTGGTTCCGGGCGAAATGACCACTGTCGCCGGAGGTCCTGGGCAGTTGGGGCAGTCATCGCTGCACGCCGAACCCATCAGGCCAGAGATCAGAACGGCGCCGACGAGGCGCAGGACGGCGGGGCTTCGCATGCAGTGTTCCTGGGGGTGACCCGAGCCAATGTAGGCCGGTAGGGCGGCTTGTCAAACGGAATGAAGCCCTGGGGTACTAACGCTGAATGAGTCTCATCAACTTCCAGGTTCCGCCGTCGGGACGGAACACGCCCTGATAGCGAATCCGCTGGGTCTCGGTAGCAAGGCCTGCATAAGTAAGCGCCATTCGGACCTGAAAGAACTCTTCGGCCGAGGTCGCCTCAATGGTCGGCGCCTGCACATCCTCGAGAACCGCCTCGAACTTGGAGAGACTCTTTTCGTTGAGCAGTTTGCTCCAGTCGCTCTCCTCCGAGGACGACATTCCCGGATACGCCTGCTTGAGCCGCCCCATGTCCCGGCTGTTGAGCGCCGCGACGAATGCGGCGATGCCCTTCCCCACCTGATCGACCGCACGTGCCTTCTCCGCCGCGGGATCCACCGGCGGGGTGGGTACCGTCACCTTGATCTTCGTCGAGGCCGATTTTCCCTCGCTGGCGGCCGAGATCGTTGCGGTCCCCGGACTCCGTGCGATCACCAGCCCGCCCGAGACCGTTGCGACGGAAGGATCGCTCGACTCCCAACTCGTTTGCCGGTTGGCCAGCACACCGCCCTTCGCATCGTGCGCGGCGACGTTCAATCGAACGCTGTCTCCCACATTGAGATCACTGGGCGCTCCCGTCAGGTTCAACGAGGCAACAGGCACCGGGCTCACCGTAATCGTGGCACTGGCCGACCTTCCCTCGCTGCTCGCCGTCACTACCGCAGTTCCCGGTCCCACCGCCAGGACTTGCCCGTTGGGGAAAACCGAGACCGCAGAAGAGCTCGACGTCCATACGATGGTGCGATCCTCGAGCCGCTTCCCGCTTCCGTCTCGCAGAACGGCGGAGAGCGTCATCGTGCTGCCCACCGTGAGCGGTGCGGCGTCGGGAACGACTGACATCGCGGCGATCGCCTCGCGTGCCGGAGGCTGGGCCGCGGGAGAAACGACCTCGATCCTGGTCGTGGTACTCCGTCCCTCGACTGTGGCGATGATGGTTGCCTGTCCCGGCCGCAGCGCCCGGAGAGTGCCGTTCTCGGTCACCCTCGCGATACCGGGCGAGGAGCTCGACCATTCGATCTTGCGGTCGGCGAGCGGAGTGCCGTCTGCCGCTTCGGCCACCACCGAGAGCTTCAGGTTCTCACCGACTTGGAACGACGTGCGGGACAGCGCGAGTGTCACCCGATCTACCGCCTTGGGCGCGGGCGCCGTGGCTGCCGAATCCGTAATCGGCGTGTTGACTGCGGCAGGAGGCGCCGGAGTCGGTGTCTCCGCTACGGTTGATTCGGCCGGGGCGACGGGTGGAGAGATCGAGTCTCCTCGGTCCCCGTTGCTGCGCACGACCGCGAAGGTCACGACTCCCGCAAGGACGGCGGCAGCGGCAATCCAGGGCAGGCGGGACGGCTTGGCAGGAGCGCGGCTCGGGAGTTGAACCGCCGGCGTCTGAACCGCCACACGCGGTGGAGTCGCCGGAGTATCCGCCGGGGCCGGCTGGGCCATCATGGGATGCTGAATGGTCTCGCCCAGCGGCCCCGGGGCGACTGGCGGCGGCGCATCAGGCGTCACCTCGCCAGGCACGATAGTGCGTCCGGAACGACGGACCGCCGGTGCCGGGCTGGTCGGGGTGCTGATCCGCCTCGTGAGCTGGGCGTTCTCACTGCTCACCGCCATCGAGATGAGCTTTTTCCGGGTGGGATCGTCGTGCGGCAGCGGAGAAGCGCCTATGGCAGCGACCGCATCGTCGATGGTGGGCCACCGCTTCTCGGGATCCTTCTCCAACATCCGCATCACGATGTCCGCCAACTTGGTCGGGCAATCGGGACGCGATTCCAGGATCGGCTTGGGCGTTTCCTGGAACTGGGCGAACATGACCGCCATCGCGGAGTCGGCGCTGAAGGGCGGAGCACCGGTCAGCATCTCGTAGGCGACGACGCCGAGTGAGTACTGGTCCGATGCGCCGGTCACTTCTTTCCCGAGACACTGTTCCGGACTCATGTAGGCCGGTGTGCCGACGGTCACGCCGGTCACCGTGAGACCGGTCGCGGAAGATACCTTGGCAATACCAAAATCCGTTACGACCACCCAGCCTTCATCGTCGATCATGACGTTGGCCGGCTTCACGTCCCGGTGAATCACCCCCCGGCGGTGCGCGTAACCGAGCGCGCTGCCTGCCTGCGACAGGATGGTCTGCACCATCGGGATCGGCAGGCCGCCGGCGGTCTTGAGGATGGGATCCAACGACTGGCCGGCGATGAACTTCATCGCGAAGAACAGGAGCGGGTAGCGATCCCGCACCGCATAGATCGGGATGATGTGCGGATGGTTCAGGGCCGCGGCGGTCCTGGCCTCGCGCCGGAACCGCTCCGCCATGCCCTCGTCCACGATGGCCGAGGACATCACCTTGATGGCAACTTTACGATCGAGGGCAATGTCGTGCGCCAGGTAGACCGTGGCCATGCCGCCGCGGCCGACCTCGGTCAGAATCTCGTAGTCGCCCAAGGTCTCGGCCTTGAGTCGCTCGAGCAGCGCGTCCTGGATCGACTTGGGGATTACCGCGGATGAGGCAAAGCCGGTGGCCAACGCCCCCTGCGAGACGTCTATGCCACAGTGCTGACAGAACCGGGCATCCGGGGTTATGGGCCGGCCGCAGTTGCGGCAGGCGGCTTCCGTGGTCATGAGGCGGTGACGGTCCGGCGCATACGGTCCTGCGATACTTGCTGGGCTCAAACAGGCACCGAAGCGGCGCCCTGGGATCAATCTACATAACGGCCCCCGAAACAGAACCCGGGGGGACTAGATCTCTTGACCTAACTCTTTGACTGGTGAGGATCTCCGCAATGTTCCATACCCATTACCTCTGGTTCCAGACCCGGCAGCGGCAGGAGATCGTCGACATCACCGACGAGGTCGCGGAGCAGGTCGGGGAAAGCGGGGTTAAGGAAGGCATGGTCCTCGTCTCCGCGATGCACATCAGCGCGTCGGTATTCGTCAACGACCACGAGTCAGGACTGTGGCACGACATCCTGCACTGGCTGGAGCACACCGTGGCGCCATGGGATCCCAAGCGTTACCGGCACAATGAGACTGGGGAGGACAACGCCGCCGCACATCTGAGGAGCCTGACGATAGGCCACGAAGTGATCGTGCCGATTACGGCCGGGAAACTCGACCTGGGGCCCTGGCAGCGGGTGTTCTACGGAGAATGGGACGGGCAGCGCCGCAAGCGCGTGATCATCAAGGTGTTGGGGGAGGCTTGACCGCCTTCACCGTCACTTTGGCCTTCACTTCGCTGTCTTTCACCGCTGCCGCAAGGGTCTGAACCCCTGGCTTCTCTCCCAGAGTCCACCGGGTTGCCGCGACACCGTGTGCGTCGGTTACTACGCGCGCAGGACTCACCTTACCGCCCACGGGGGCGAAGGTGACGGTGCGATTGGAGATCGGATTCCCGTAAGCGTCCTTGAGAACCACCTTGAGCTGCGGTAGCGAGCGACCCACCGATCCCTGAGCGGGCGGACTGGAGAAGCCAAGGCTGGCGGGGCTGCGGGGAAGGCCCTTGGCGGTGACGACAAGGGCCTTCTCGATCGGCGACGCATGCACCGTGAGCCGTTGCGTCCCCGCCGTGTTCCCTAACGTCCAGCGACCGTAGGCGACACCGGCGGAATCGGTGGTGACCGTGCTGTCACTCACGCTACCGGCTTCGGCGCGCAGCACAACGGGAACCCCGGAGATCCGGTTGCCGAACCGATCGGAAACTCGGACCGCGATCGGGGCTTTGAGCGCACTGCTGACTCCGCCCGACTGGGTGCCGCCACTCACCAGCGTAAGTGCGTAGGGACTGCCGGGCTCAGCCTTGCTCTTGATCGTGAGAGCCGGGATCTCGCGCGAGTCTCCCACCTGGACCCGGATCCGCTGGCTCCCCGCCTTGGATCCGAGCCTCCACGTCGCGCGAGCGTGACCGAGTGAGTCGGTTCGTTCCGCGATGGCGGTGATCTTGCCGCCATCGAGCGCCAGCCAGTTTACCGGAATATCAGCCAGCGGTGCGCCCGTAGAATCGGTCACGCCGACAACGACCGGAGTCGCGAGCGTGTCTCCCGCGGGAGCACCACCCACCGGACTGGAAAGCACGAGACGGGTATTGGCCGGAACCGGATCGGCTTCGGCGGTGACCGCGACTACGCTATCCAGACCGGAGACCACGATCATTAGTCGCTGCCGGCCCGGCCGCTCAGCCAGGGTCCAGGTGGACCGGGCTCGGCCGGCTGCATCGGTGAGCGCGGTCTCTTCGGTCGAAGCCGGTTCCGCGGCAAACCGCACCGGGACGCCATCCATCGGACGCCCGCCGCGGGAGAGAACCTGGACCATCACCGGCTGCGCGAGCGCGCGACCCGCTTGAGCGCGCTGGCCCTTACCCGCCACAACCGCGACCGAGCCGGCAACCGGGACCACGGCGATCTCGATTCGGGTAGAGATGCCCTGGACCCGGGCCTCGAGCATCGTGCGGCCTGGAGTGCCGCCGGTAACAGCACCGGAGCTGTCTATTCGGGCGATACTCGAGTCACTGGATGACCACTGTACCGGCCATCCCGCGAGCGGGTGACCGCGCGCGTCGAGAGTCACCGCCGCCGCCGGGCGACGCTCGCCCTCGGGAACCCGGAAGCTGCTGTCGAACTGGATTTGTACCGCGGCTACCACGGGACGCACGGCCACTCGCGCACGGGCGACCTTCTCCCCGGCCGCAGCGACAACCGTAGTGATCCCCTCCTTGAGCGCGACCACCATTCCCGCGCTGTCCACACTCGCCACCGTCGGATCATCGACGCTCCAGGACGGGGCACCGGAGACGAGGGAGCCGTGATCGTCTTTGAGGGTCGCGGTGAGCTGAATCGTGTCGCCGATCGATCGCGCGGTGTCCGACTGCGGCACGATCCCGACCCAGATCACGTTTGCATGAGTCGGCCTGGGAGGCCTGGTGTCCTTCAGGATCCCCGTCGCTCGAGCAAAGGTCAGAATTGAAATCGTTGCCGCACCTGCGGAGAGTGTGGTTGCCGCAACCTTGAAGGCGTGGGCGGTCCCCCGGGTGAGCGGATGGGAGCCGAAGAAACCGCGAGGCGGGGCGGTCATCTGTAGTCCGGGGCGGTCTTAGTTAGGCGCATGGACCCCACTCCCTCCGTAATTCCGGTCTGCCCCAAACGCCTGCGACTCCAAGGGAAACGGCCGAGTGTTGTCCACCTTGGCCAGGAACTGCTTCACCGAACCGGGGAATGGCGACGTGCTCGCGTGGCCGCCGAAGGGATCGGTGTACCAGACCCTGGGCCCCGCGGCGTTGTTGATCACCGTCTGGTTGAAATAGACCTCGCGAGTGAGCCCGTTGAGCTGGGAGCGGGGATCGTCCCAGGTCACATCCTGCACCTGCCCATTCGAGGTGGATGCGTCGCAGGCTCCGCCATGGGCCTGATCGCCGTTGGCTTGTTTCTCGTAGCACGCCGCAAGCGAGCGGCCGGTCAGATCACTGTGGTTGCCGTCAAAGAACCGGCTCGGCGCGAACACCGCGAAGTGAGGATCGAAGTAGGCGAGCTGAGTCCCATCTGCCTCCCGGATGTAATTGCCGCTCACCCAGTCTTCGTAGAGTCCCTGGCTGAACTGGGAGAACTGGCCGTTCGGAACCAGGATGAACTGGTCTACGCAGCTCCGGTCGGGAATGAACCGTACCCCGTTCCCCACCGGTGAATTCGCGGGTGTCGCGGGGCCGGCATGGATATGGGTGCTCTTGTCGCAGGAGCGGACGAACTCGCCGGGCGCGCCGAAGGCCACCATGAGGGTCGCGTGAATTTCGGTCCCGTCGTCGCAGCGGACGTGGTACGCCAGCTCGTGGAGATTGTTGGTGAAGGCATCCTTCGAGTGGGTGCCCTGATGGATCTTGGTGAGGAAGTCGCAGGTGACTCCCACATCCACCCGGTTGTTGCCCACGATCTTCTGCAGGTGGACGCCATTTTCCCACTCGATCTTGTGACCGACATGGTCCTCATGCCGCTGGCCATTCGGATCCCAGGTATCGAGCGCCTCGTTGGCGAGGCCGAAAGGGATGGGACCGATTGTCGAATAGAGATTGCTGCCGCTCGGGTCACGGCCGTGTTCGTGGCCGAACCGGCAACCGGTTTGGGGATCGATCGGAGGATGCCAGGTGGGATACAACTTGCCGTCGGGGCCGACCACCGAATAGCGGTCGTGGATCTCCCTGGAGCAAGTGTCCCAATGGCTTGGGGTCCACTGGCCGTAGGCGTGGCTTAACGCCGTAGTCGGGCCCAGGCTGGACGAGGAAGCGCCCCCGTCGGTGCAGGCCGCCCAGAGCCCGCCCGCGATGGATACGATCCCCAGCAAGGCCCCGTAACGTGCCGTAGCACCTGCCATTGGCACCTCGCGCCCCGCACCGCCCCAACCGTGCCCTCCCCACCCCACCCTCCTTGGGTAGGTGGACTATCTGCAGGACTCCTGCCGCCTACAAGGCGGTAGAAATCATACAGATGAGAAGTTTGACAGCGGAAAAATCAGGCGCTGGCGACCAGTCCAGGAGGGGGTCCGACAACCCGGTTTCGGCCCGCTTCTTTGGCGGCGAAAAGCCGGTCGTCGGCCGTGTCGAGCAGTTCTTCGGCGCTGGTCCCGTCGGCCCCATAGACCGCGATTCCGGCGCTGATGGTGAGGTGGAGAGCCTCGAGCCTTCGCGGCAGGAGAATGGGGACTCCGGCTATCCGATTGCGAATCCCCTCGACCCGCTCGAATGCCGCCGCCGGGTCCATGCCGGGGAACACCGCGACGAATTCCTCGCCCCCGTAGCGGACGATGAGATCACTCTGGCGAATCGACTCCAGAATCGATCGGGCCACCATACAAAGGGCGACGTCCCCTGCGGCATGCCCGTAGGAGTCATTGAACTTCTTGAAGAAGTCCACGTCGATCATCGCCATGGTCAGCGGCAGACCGTAGCGGCGTGCCCGGCTCAACTCGATGATGACCCGCTCATCGAAATAGCTCCGGTTGGGAAGCCCGGTGAGACGGTCGCTGCGGGACAGCCTCCGCAGGCTTTGGGAGCGGAGCACGATCGCCGCGGCGAGAAGCGAGGCCACCCCGAGAAGGATGAGACGGGAGATCTGGGTTGACCAGTCGAACAGCCCGTAGGGGAACGGGGCAAAACGCGGATCATTGAGATCCCAGAGCGAAGTAGCGACGAAGACCAGTGCGGTGTACTCGACGATCGCCAGGAATCCGGCGGCCAAGGAGACTCTCGAGTCGTAACGGAGACTGGTAGCCCCAATGGCGAGGAAATACACCTCGAAAGTGGGCCGGCTGTTGACGGTAGTGTGCGGCTCGCCCAGCAAGAGGAAAACGCCTAGTGCGGCACTGACGAAGGTCACGTCCATCAGGCTGCTGGCAAAGCCCAGCCAGGGGCGGTAGAAGCCCTTCTGCAGGACGTAGTAGAGGATTGCCGCGAAGAGGAGAGCCGAGAGATTGGTCGAAATCCCCACCGCCGATTCGGCGACGTTGTTGCCGAACGCAATGCTGCTGAGCGGGATCGGGAGGAGCAGAAGGATCAGCAGCAAGCGGACCCGGGCAACGACAAGCTCGCCTTGCGCGCCGGCGTCTACCTGGAGCGGATCGGGGGGAGAGAGGAGTCGTTTGAGAATCCCCGGTTCGGGCGGAGGCGGCGCCCCTAGCCCGGGAATGGCCATCGCACGCGAGGTCCGTCTCGTGTGGCGGTAAGGGGTTGTCATTTAGCCATTAGCCGTCAGCCGTCGGAGTGATGAGCCGTAAGCCATAGGCCATTAGCCGTGAGCCGTAGCCATCAGCTTGAAGATTAAGGCATATGGCTTGAGGCCGCTTGCCCCGCACTCGGTGCCAGCCCTACATCCCCCGGTACTTCGGCCCACTCCCCCCCTCGCGCGGGGTCCAACGCGGGCCCAGCACGTCCGTGGCTTTGCAGTCCACACAGTTTGGCGCGTTGATCCGGAGCTCGTCTCCCGAGCGTTCATACACGCCGGCAGGACAGACGTGGGAGTAGAAGTCGGCCACGTCGGGTCCGATGTCTGGACCTACCAGAAGATGGGTTGGGATCGTATCTCGGGTCGCGTTTCCCGATTTGAAAACTGCGTCCACCTTGCTGAAGGTGAGCACGTTGTCGGGAACAAAAGGCGGCTCGGCGGATTGGCGGCTCGGCGGCTCGGTTCTTGGGGCCTCGGCGTCCTCCGGCATCGCGATCCGGCCCCCCATCAGCTTGCCACCGGTGACCGTCATGAGTCCCGCCTTGAGGCCGCCCACGTAGAAGCCGTCCTTGAAGGCCAATCTCATGTTGCGGGTGCGGTAGAGATCTTTGGCGATGAAGCTCTCGTCCACCTTGCGGTCATAAACCGAAAGCGCCGAGGCAGAGGCATCCCCCGACTTGAGTGCGGCGAACGCGGCGCGAGCGGCATAGATCCCGGACTGCATCGCGTAGTGAATGCCCTTGAGAGAGGGCACATCCACGAATCCGGCAGCGTCGCCCACGATCAGGATCCCATTACCGGATCGCCGTTCCGGGAGTGCGTAGTATCCCCCTTCGGGGATCGTCTTTGCTCCCCACTCGACCAGCTGGCCGCCCTCGAAGTACGGCTTGAAGAACGGATGGAGCTTGAGCCTCTGCACCAGGACGTGGACGTCGAGGTCCGCTTCGTGATAGTCGAGTCCCACGACCATGCCCACGGCAATCATCCCCGGCCCCATGGGATACATGAAACTGCCGCCGAACGCATCCCTGGGCAGCGGCCAGCCGAGAGTGTGAATGACCCGGTCGAGGGGTTTCTTCGTCTCCCAAAGCTCTTTCACTCCCAGCGCGAAAATCTGCGGGTTGAGGGACCGGATGTCCTGCCACTGCAGGTAGGCCTGGGAGAGCGTACCGCGAGTGCCCTCGGAGAGCACCGTGACCTTCGCGGTTAGGTCGGTGGGCTCCTGGTAAGAACTTCCCGGTTCTCCGTTGCGGTCGAGACCGGAGGGCGTCGTGCGTACTCCTTTGACCGTCCGCCCCTCAACGAGCAGTGCACCGGCGGGGAAGCCGGTGAACACATTCACCCCAAGCTCCTCGGCCTTGGCGCCGAGCCAGCGGACGATTTCGCACAGAGACGCGGCGTAGAACCCATGATTGCGCATCGTGGGCGGGGTCGGCAGGCGGATTGCGCTGCTCGAGGTGAGCAGCTGCACCGCCTCCTGCTTAATCGGATCCTTGAACGGGAAATCGCTGTCGGACAGTTCGGGGAATAACTCCCGGAAGGCACGCGGGTTGACCACCGCGCCAGATAAGCTGTGCTCACCGAGAGCACCAGCTTTTTCGAGTACACCAATGTTGAGATCGGGAAGTCCCCCGCCCTGCTCCTGGTCTTTCTTGGCGAGCCGAGCGAGCTCGATCGCACCGGCCAGTCCGGCAGGACCCGCCCCGACGAACAGCACATCCATCTCGATCGCCTCGGCGCTCGGTGGCTGATCGAGAATCAATTGGTCCAGGGGTAACCCGAGTTGGTGTCGCTTGGGGAGAATCGGCGTCAAGCCGGGCTCCAGGCTAGGGGTGTGGGTGACAGAATATAGCCGGAGCAGGAATGGCGGAATGATGAATGGCGGAATGGCGGAATGGTCGCTGTCGGACGCAGGCTGTCAGCCGTCAGCCGCCAGCCGTTGCTAATCGGCAATCAGCAATCGGCAATTGGATAGATAGATATTCGTAGTGAGCAGGAGGGAAGCACCTCACCACGCGAAGTCCTTGACCTTCACAAAGGCACTATCGAAGGTCTTCGCTAATTTCCACTCTCCGACATGCGCAGTTGGATCGACCACTGCGTAACGGTTGGCAATTCGGATGACGATCACCGAGACGGAGCTGGGGTTGAGTCCCAGAACCGTTGCGTAGGCGGCTCGCGCTTGAGAACAGGTGGTTGAGTCGGAAACGGCAACTATCTGTGCGCTGTCGGTCGCTGGTAGGCCTTTAAGAGCGCGGTTTTCCGCAGCATAGGAATTCGAGGACGGTGCGGTAGCGAAATACGTCAGGTCCCCCAGGAAGGCAACCGTGTTGCTGTCGGCAGGACGACAGGCCGGCAACTGTGCTGCCAGCGCGCTCGGGAATGCCCAGAAAAGAGCTATGCATGCTGCGACGCCTGAACTCAGTGCAGGCCTAGCGTGTCCTCGCTTAGTCATGGCGTCGAGTCCTTGATGAAGCAGCCATTTGTCTGTTTCGCGTACTTCTGAACACTAGCTGGTCGAGCATCTACAGGCACCCCGGAAGGGTGGCACGTTAATCGTCCGTCTGTATGAGGTTCACACATGCTGATTGGATGATTGTGGAAGGCAGCGAGTTGTTCCAGCGCATCAAAATCCGCGCCGCTCGGGCCGAAGCCGTTGCAAGGAGTCGTAGTATCACCGATCGCATTCGGATGCGTGTGCGTGGCACGCCGAAACGTGTAACCTGGGATCGCCGGGTATGACGCTGTATTCTGGCAATTGTCCGTAGGCGAAATCGTAGTCAGGGGGCGGTAAAGCGGCTCTCCTGTTGTGTCGTTGGTATACCACGCCCCTGGGACTTCGGTGCGACCACTCGGGGAAGCCTCGCTATGTGATTGCGTCATGTCAGCATCAAGCTGATTGCGGAAGTTGGGATTGTCCAACCATGGGTCCCCCGTCGGAGGACAATGATTGACCACAATCCTCACAGGTACAGAGGACGATTCACCGTTAATGACGAAATCAGCAAACATAGTGCCGGATACAGAAATAGTCGTCGTACACACGAGCCACGGCCCGCAGTCCTGCGCAGGGTTACCGCCGCCGGCTTCGTCGGCCACCCAGCGCCAACGAATGCTGTGCGGTACCTGAACCCCGCCGACCATGATCGGACTAATGGAGGCCGTGAAGGTGACTTCCTCAGGGCCCTGGAGCACATACTTATCAGCTCTAGCGGACCCAGACCCGCTTACCCGTGTGTAAGAGACCGTGAATGAACCCGAGTACGAGCTTTGATTCTCGGGATCGTTTGAAATGGGCCCCATCCAACGTGCGCTTACTGACCCAACGAGTAGTTCGTACGCGGGAGCGGACTGTTGCCCGCTTTGCGTGCATGGTCCAGCGTTCCACGGCCCGTCGGTGAGGGAGTATGCTTAGACTCCTTCGACACAATGCCAGTTCCATACACGACCCCGCCCATCGGTTTGGTACGCTTGGCCACCGGGAGGCGTGACGGTGATGACGCCGCTGAATGCCAATTCGACCAGAACGTAATCCGGACCAAAGTCGCAAAGACCGACCGACGATGTGTCGGGCGGAGTAACAGTGGCGGTACCTGCAGTGCATGAAACGAGGCTGGGCAAATCTCCACCGCCCCAAACGCCCAATGCATCTGAAGTATCCTGACTTCCGCACGATAGCAACACAGCCATTGAGAGTGTAGCCATCAACAGACCAAGGCCTTTTGCGGCCGTTGGAGGCATCTGGTGTTCCGTATCTTGAGGGAGCGCGGTGCAACAGGTCGGAGAAATAAAACGGATAAGGGTGGGCACTGTCGATGCCTTCGAACAAGTAGATTCGATTAGAACCCTTCAGAAATCGAGGGCAGAAATTTTCGTCCGGAGAGAACGCGTAGCAATCAGGGATGGTGTTGTAGATTGCTGTCCATCATGGACCAATTGCTCGCAGACTGAACCGAACAATGCACACACCCGCCATCCCGGGTTTCCGCCCCGTGCCATTCACGGGCGTCATCTACGTCATGGCCGAGGCTGCGAAGCACGGTTATAAGCCGAATCACGCCGACTGGTGTAACCTCGGCCAGGGACAGCCCGAGACTGGACCGTTGCCCGGTGCGCCGCCGCGGGTCACCGCGGTGTCGATCGACCCGGGCGACCAGGAGTACGCCCCGGTCCAAGGCATCTCCGAGCTTCGAGCAGCCGTGGCCGAGCTCTACAACCACCAGTATCGTCGCGGGCTCAAGTCGCAGTACACCGAGAAGAACGTGTGCATCTCTGGTGGCGGCCGCATGGGGCTCACGCGCGCGGTCGCCGCACTGGGCCAGATCAACCTCGGCCACTTCCTTCCCGATTACACCGCGTATGAAGAGCTGTTGGACATCTTCAAGCTCTTCACGGCGATTCCGATCCTGCTTGATGGAGGCGCCGGATACCGCTTCTCGGTAGAGGACCTGCGGCGAGAGATCACCGGCCGTGGCCTGTCGGCGGTGCTCTTGTCGAATCCGTGCAATCCTACCGGCCGGGTCATCCAGGGGAACGAGCTCAAAGGATGGGTGAGTCTGTCCCGTGAACTCCAGTGCACGCTGCTGATTGATGAGTTCTACTCGAGGTATATCTGGGCGGACGCGGCGAACAGGGCGGGCAGGGCGGACAAGCTTGTCCCGAGCGTCAGCGAGGGAGCGGTCGGGGCGGGCGTTTCTGCGGCGCGATACGTGGAGGACGTGGATCGGGATCCCGTGATTCTTTTCGACGGACTCACCAAGAACTGGCGCTATCCCGGCTGGCGCTGCACCTGGATCGCGGGCCCGCGCGCGGTGATCGATGCGGTGTCCAGCACCGGATCATTCCTCGATGGGGGCGGGAGCAAGCCGATGCAGCGCTCCGCCGTGTCACTCCTGGATCCGGCGGTGGTCGAGGCGGAAACCGACGCGATCCGTCAGGCCTTTATCCCGAAGCGCACGCTGTTGCTCGAGGGACTCCGGAAAGCTGGGATGCGCTTCGATCTCGATCCTCAGGGCACGTTCTACTGCTGGGCTGACGTGTCGGTCCTGCCGACAGGGCTCAATGAGGGGATGTCGTTCTTCCGCGCGGCGCTCAAGGAAAAGGTCATCTGTGTTCCGGGCGAGTTCTTCGACATCAATCCGGGCAAGCGTCGGAGCGGACGACCTTCACGCTTCCGGAATCACGTGCGGTTCAGCTTCGGACCAGAGTTGAAGGTCGTGGAAGAGGGCGTGCGGAGGATACAGAAGCTGGTTGCGGCGAGTAGGACGTGATACGTCCTCACGTCCTCACGTCCCCACGTCGCATGAGTCGATAGACCGGATAACTCGCGATCAGCAGAGCGAGTGACACGACGCTGTTCCTGCGGTCGGCGAGAACATTACTCACCAGAAACGCCAGCGATCCCAGCACCAGGAACCAGGTCACCCACGGATAGCCGATGGCCCGATAGGGTCGCGGCAGATCCGGTTCCTTGCGCCGGAGGACGAGAACGGACAGGAACGAGGCAGTGTAGTTCACCAC